>RAYY01000037.1 GCA_003611875.1 bacterium D16-56
AAAACAGTTTTAATGGGTTGGGCAGGACAGGATAAATATTCTCTGTGTACAACTATCCCGTGAATAGTAACTCTTTTTTCTATATTTGGGGATGAAAACAATATGGTACTGGCATTTCCATGTAGTATGTGATAAACTTTTCTTGTCCATGTGGACGCCTCCTGTTCTTTGAGTTTGGCTTGCGACACCTTACTCATTGTATCACAGGAGGCTTTTTATGCTGTCCTCACCGCTTCCGCTTACTCTATTCTCCCCATATATCCCTGGGAAGCTTTAAATCCTGTTGGTTTAATATGGCTGTAAATGCATTATTAACCTTCAAAACAAATCGGAGATAATGTTTTTCCTCTGGTGTGAAATTATCATTAGCGCCTATAAGCTGCCGAACCTTTGATTTGGTCTGAATCCACTGACCCTTAATATCCCCCAAGGCATCAAAAATCGCCAGATAAAAGTAGACACTGGGCAATCTCAATGCTTTCCTCAGGTTCGCAGCTGTCATCTCATTTTGAACCGTATAGCCTGGGTATAGCTTGGAAAGGCTCCCAATCCCTCCAAAACGGTCATAGACATAATTCTTCACTCTGCTGTAATCATCCGCAATCTCCTGTAATTTGGCCATATCCTCTGGGGGAATCGGCTCTCTATTATACTGTCGAACAGTCTTGCACACCTTATCGTTCTGCATTGATTTTCCTTGTGGTTGACACACATTTTGGAAATGGGGATTGCTGATTTATGTATTCAAACCATGTCCTTCAAGCATCCACATTCCATTACCACATTACCGGATCTGCGTCAGCCCCTTTCTCTGCACTGCCAAAGACCACATAAAACCCGGAAAACCATTATCCGTTTTCCGGGTTTTTCTGTATGCAAAAACTCTCTGCCCCCATCTAATCAAAAAGAAATTTTCTGACTCCTTTAACCGACGGATTCTGCTCTCAGACCATCCGTCAATTTCCTTACATGCCCTTCTATCTTTCCCCACTGTTCTTTTTGTATGTACTCTGCCGGAACCAGGCTGCTACCGATTCCCACACCAATATACCCTGCCTTTAGATAGCTTCCTGCATTCTGTGCTGAAACCCCTCCTACTGCCACATACTCGGTTTCCTCAAAGGGACCCTTCAAACTCTTAATATAGTTTTCCGGAAATGCACCTGCCGGAAACAGCTTCATCATCTTATAATCATATTCCAGACAGGTTAATACATCCGAAGGAGTCAGAACTCCCGGAAGCAGCGGAATCTGATTTTTCCTGCAAAAATCCATTGTGATTCTGCATACAGAGGGCGTCAGAAAAAACTGTGCCCCTGCTTCCTTGGCAGCCAGGCAGCGCTCCTTTGTTGTCACAGTGCCTGCCCCTATAAGAGCATTTCCGCCGAATTTATGAACCAGAAGCCGGATCTGATCCCCTGCATTCTGCGTATTAAACGCCACCTCAAATACCCGGATTCCGCCGTTGTAGAGAGCTTCAGCATATTCAGTCAGATGTTCAGGGGAAATATTTCGTAAAATGGCGCAAACCTTGTGCTGTGCAAATATCTGTTTCATTGTGTCTCCTAAATTTCGTGAAGGAACCTCCACGCTGTTTGTTCGTAAATTGCAATCGCTTTTTTGTACTGTTCCAAATCAATCCATTCTTTTGGTGAATGGGCACAGGCAATATCACCGGGACCGAATACCACTGTGGGAATCCTGCCTTCATTGGTCATAATCGACGCATCACACCAAAAGGGGACCATCCCCACATCCGGATCTTCACCGGTTACAGACTTTGCTGCATCCGAAAGCGCCCTGACAATCTTTGCCTCGGATCCCACCTCCATAGGAAGCCGCCTTTTTCCAGGACGCTTCTGAATCCTGCTTTCCGATGCCTTGACCTGACACGTCTCATCAATTACTGTCTTTGCCACGTCTTCTATTTCTTCCATCACCTGTTCTAAATCTTCTCCCGGCATGTCGCGCCGCAGCAGGGTCACACAGCAATGCTTTGCAGCCACATTGGGTTTTTCCCCGCCCTGAATCAGTCCCACATTAAAAATAGGCGTTCCCAATACTGGATGCTCCCTTTTCCGATACCGGTCTGTAAGCTCTCCCTCTAAAGCTTCCAATACGCGCCCCATCTGCACGATTGCATTTCCCTTGTGATTCTCTCCCGAAGTATGCTTGGGATATCCTGTGACAGTAAGGTCAATATGGGTAACGCCCCGCATGGAGCTTCCGATCTTAAGCTTGGTAGGCTCCCCTACAATGCCTCCGTCTGCCTGGATTCCCATTTCCTCCAAAATCTGAACCATGCCGGAGGTGCCGCGGCTTAAAAGTTCTTCATCTGGCACAGCCGCCAAAACCAAAACCCCCTTCCGGATCCCTCCTCGAGATATAATCCGCCTCACACTGCAGACCATAGCCGCCACTCCGCCCTTCATGTCTACGGATCCTCTGCCAAACAGCTTTCCGTCCGCTATTTCCGCCAAGTAAGGATTCCCCTGGTAATTCTCCACAGGATGAGTATCCATATGTCCGTTTAAAACCAAAACCGGCCCCTTTTCCTCTCCTCGCAGAATCCCAAGAACAACCGGCTGATTCTCCCCTGCTGTCCCCAAAACCACCTCCATCCCCATTTTTCTCATCTCGTCTTCCAGAAACTCTGCAATCCTTTTTTCATTTCCTGTCACACTGGGAATCCCAACCAAATGCCGCAAAAATGAAATTTCTGAATTTGTACTCTCGTTCTCTATCATGGATCCCTGCTCCTTATAATCCTATATCTTCTCTATACATCCGGCGATTCCTCGATTTGAAAACACCTTAGGATCTCATTGGCCGCATCCAGCGCTGACGGCGCACATCCTCGGATAAAACGCCTTCCTTCTGCCCTGGCCTGGGCACAATTTCCCATAAAAAACCCATTCCTCCAGGAGCCGTCCTTCGGAATCCTTGTTCCAATGACAATCTCCACCCTTCTCTCTGGATCCTCCGCAAAAAATCCCATATCCTCCAGCCTGCTGATGGTAATGGCCGCACACCCGATGCAGCCGCTGCAGGCTCCAAAATTATGGATTTTGGCCTGTCCTTTATCCGGTATGGAAGGAACCGCCCTCTGAAAGCTTCGGCTTACTTTCTCAATGGAATCTCCCAGAATCTCCACTTCCCCTATACCGGAAGGCCCGATTCCGTCCTCCATGGCCATTCTGATATGTTCGATTTTTTCTGGTTCAAATCCCATTATTGACGCTGCCGCCATATCCACAGCCAGAACATTTTCCCCTGCCAGAATCACCCCCATTCCCACAGGCTTTCCCTCCTTTGGTCCCAGTCCCTCTGATCCGATAATTCCGTCAACTACAGTCAAAGAAGTCTGAAATACCCGGTTTAAATCCGCCACTGCCTGATTCACCCCGATATCATGAAACCTTCTTTTTTCAACAGGAGGAATACACCCCTTTAAATTTTTCATCCCCAGACTTACCTCTGTGATAAAATGAGTTTTTAATACAGGAATATTGATTACCACATCATATTCCAGGCAGGCCCGGTTTACCTTTACACTCTCCAAAATTCTCCCATTCTCTACTTTTAAAAGCTCCATGGGTCCTACATTTAAGTCCAACAGCTCTGCCCCCAGCCTCCTTGCCTTGTCGGCAATTTTGCACCGCTCCATCACTTTCCTTGTGCCGATATGGATGGAACCGGTTCCGTCCCCCACATCCACCTTAGCGGCTCCTGCCTCCAGAGCCAGCTCAATAAGCGCCTCCAAAAGAGCCGGATTGGTGGTCACACCCTTTTCCCAGGCGGCAGGACCTGTCAGGTTCGGTTTCATGAGAACACGCTGTCCTGGCTTCACGAACCGTCCCATACCGCCCAGAAGCTCCATAACCTGCCTGACCTGGCTGCGGATATTTCTATCAAATGCTCCTGAAGCCTCCTGTGCGCTGACCTTTTCAGGCGCTTCCGCCTTGCCTGCTGAACTTGCCGATTCTTCTGGCTTTCCCTGCTGCAGAGCCTTATTCTGTACCACCGCCACCTGATACTTTCCCATATTATTCCTCGATCACTTTCTTCAAAAAGGCTGCCAGCCGGTCAATGTCCTGCTCCCGTATAAACCAGTTTAATGAAATTCGCAGTCCTTCCTCCTTTGTTTTCAAATCCACGGTTCTCCACTGGATGATCATCCGTTCCTCCTCCCACGCCCTTCTCACTATTTCCCTGTGATCCCTTCCCGGAATCCGCAGAGCAAATATGGCTGTCCACAGCCGCTCATCCTCAGGCGAAAGAATTTCCACAGAAGAACCCAATTTTTCCATACATCTTCTGCAATAGCCATGAAGATGCCGGGTCCTGTTTGTAATATGCTCCATGCCAATGGCATCCGCCAGCCGGATACATTCCCTGAAAGCAGCATACATCGGAATATGGCGTCCCCCATATTCAAACCGCCTGGCATCCGGCATATAGGAAATCCTGTGGCTCTCCACATCAAAATCCGTCTGCATCCCCACTCCGCCAAAGGGAACCTTCACATTAGGAATCAGATCCTTCCGGATATACACTGCCCCGATTCCCTCCGGGCCGCAAAGCCACTTATGGCAGGACAGAAGATAAAAGTCACAGCCCAGCTCCTTTACGTCAATCGGCACATTTCCTGCTGCCTGTGCTCCGTCCAGCACGGTGATCACATTTTTTTCTGCTGCCTGACGGCACATACAGGCTGCCGGAATCACAGTCCCATTAGTGTGAAACACATGGCTGACCACCGCCATTTTCGTCTTGGACGTCAATTTTTCCGAAAACTGCTCCACAATCTGTTCCTGATTCCCAATTCCGGAAAACATATCCGTATGAAGCTTTAAAATGGGTTCCGCAGCATAAAAAGGAAGAATGGAAGCCGGGTTTTCCTGGTCGCTGATCAGCACTCTCTCCTCCGGCTCCCAGTCAAACATCCGCACAATGGTATTTAATCCCTCTGCAATACAGCGGACAAAAAAGATTTCCTCCGGCTCTGCATGAATAAAATCCGCAACCGATTTTCTCACTTCCTCAAGAAGCTCCTTCAGCCAGCCATGGATTTCCACATTGACCTGTCCCTCACTGACCATCCGCTCAAACACATCCTCCATGGATTTCCATACCGGCACAGGCATTGGCCCGCAGCCTCCAGAGTTCATATAGATATATTTTTCTGCAGCAGGCATCTGCTTTCTGCACCATTCAAACCGCTCCTCAGGAGACAGGCTCTCCATCTCCTCTTTGATCAAAGACAAACCCGCTCACCTCTCTTCATCACAAATACTGCCTGTCCAAGATTTCTCATGGAATCAAGAGGATTATCCTTCACCGCCAGAATATCAGCCTGTTTGCCTGGCTCCAAAGATCCGATCCGGGAATCCATACCCAGAATCCTGGCTGCCTGCCAGGTAGCAGAAGCAAGCACATCCTCCTTTTTCATCCTAATCTTCTCACACATCAAATCCATAGTCAGAAAAAATTCATCAAAATGGGTATTTTTGCACCCGGCATCCGTGCCTGCCATAATCGGAACCCCGGACTGATACATCCGTCTGGTTGTTCCAAAACGGCTCTGCTGAAATTCTCCCCACATCGCCACCTTGTCCGGCAAAGGAGCAGCCTCCTCGGGAGAAAGAATATAAGCCTTCCCCACAGCCGGATTGACAGCGATTCGTTTCTCTGCCATCTCATCCACCAGCTCCTGCCTGTAATCTTCCCCGCCTTCTGCCTTAAAGCTGCAGTGATCCAGCACATCAAACCCGGCCTTCACGGCACGCGAAATGCTCCTTGTGCTGTGAACATGGCCCGACACCATTTTCCCTCTGGCGTGAGCCTCTGCCACAATCGCTTGTAAAGTCTCCTCCGGATATTGATCAATCAAGGAATCACTTCCTGGTGTCATGTTCCCGCCAGACACCATCACCTTAATATAATCCACCCCCTGCTTGCACAGCCACCGGACTGCTTTCACGGCCTCTGACACGGTGTCACATTCCAGACCACAGAAATTACAATGGCCTCCTGTGATGGTTAACGGCATTCCTGCACTGACAATATCCGGCCCCTGCATTTCCTTTCTGCCAATAAAATCCCTTAGCTTGAGAATCGCCATTCCCCTTGCTCCACAGTCCCGCACCGTGGTCACTCCGCTTCTCAGCTCCATCTGAGCAGCTTGGACCATCCTAAGAAGACAGGTCTCCTCATCATCCCCATAAAGCTCTGTCAAGGGCTGGCTGCTGGCACTGAAAGAAAGGTGAACATGCCCGTCAATCAATCCAGGCAATACATAATGCCCCCGCATATCCCAAATCTTCATTTTTCCTTCCAGCAGCACAGAAGAAAAGAAATCCATATCTTCAATCCTCTCAATCTTCTCCCCTGAAACCAGGATTCCTTTCTCCCCCTGCTCTACCCTTACATCTTCTCCTGCACACGAGATCAAATGATCTGTTATAATCAGCTTTTCTTTCATTTTTTCGTCATTCCTTTCGCTTCGCCTAAAGCACAAGCAAGCCATGAAAATGCCACAATTCGTATTAAATTCCCCATCCGCCTACATCATCGGCGGCAGCGACGAATACCCTACCAGCTCAATCGCCCTGTCTACATGCTCCTGCCCTTTGGTCAAGGTCATCCGATAATGAGAAGGAATCAATGCATCGATCCTCCTTCCCGCCAATTTGTGAATATTCCTCCGATACCCCTCCATGGTAGACCCATAACAATTAATCAGGCTCAATGTTCCATTCAAATAAACACTATCTCCGGAAAATAAGATTCTCCGCTTGTTTTTTTCAAACAGATAACACACCGACTCTACACTATGACCCGGCAGAAAAATAGCCGTAATCCTTCCGTCAGCCGCCAAAAAGTCCTGCTCATCCTCCAAAACCAGATCCACCGAACAGTGCGGATACACATAATCCGCCGGATAAGCCCCCTTCTTTTTTGCCGCCACAAGCCCCAGCTCCTCCTCACTGCCTTCCTCCAAAAGCCGTTTCTCCCCCAAAGAAGCGGCCACCTTGATCCACGGCATCAGCGCCTTCAGGCCTTTCACGCCGCCTCCATGGTCTCCATGGGCATGGGTCAAAAAAAGATATCGGATTTTCTCCGGCTTACAACCGGTCTCGAAAATGTTGTCCAAAATCAACTGATTATCCAGACCGCTTCCGCCGTCAATGAGAAACGCATCCTGCTCCCCCTCTGCCAGATACACATTGCAGTCCTTGTAATTGGAGATTCCCGGACCCCCGGATCCTCCTCCTACCATATAAAGCCCCTGCTCCAGACGAATATACATTATGCTCCCTCATTTCCTTCCTTCTTCAATTCCACAATCATCTCAATCTCCACCGGCGTTCCAAAGGGAAGTTCATTGGTTCCCAGAGCAGCCCTTGCATGCTTCCCATTTTCCCCAAACGCTGCAATCAAGAGCTCAGAAGCCCCGTCTATCACAAAGGGCTGCTCCCCAAACCCTGGTGCGCTGGCAACAAATCCCAGAACCTTCACGATCCGTTTCACCCGGTCTAAATCACCAACAGTATATTTCAGCGCTGCCAGACAATTGCACATGGACTGTCTGGCACATGCCTTTCCCTGCTCCACCGTAAGAGGATCTCCCAGCTTTCCCTCATGCAAAAGCTCGCCGTCCTTTCTGCAGTCCTGACCTGACACATACACCAGATTTTCCCCAAACCTTACCGACGGCAGATATGCTGCCACCGGCTTTGGCGGCTCCGGAAGCACGACCCCCAATTCCTCCAGCTTTTTCTCTATGATTGCCATATTTTCTTATCCTCTTTTCTATAAAATATAATAAAATCCTTGTTGCCTTGATTCTTTTTTATCGATCCCCCCCAATGCTGCTCCACAAGCAAAAAAATGGATTATTCCCTCCTCATCCCCTATATTATTCCCAAAAGCCTGGGCAGTCCCAGCACCACATCCGGCACATAGGTAGCCAAAATCAGCACCAATATCTCCACAACACAGAAGGGCAGCACCGCCTTCATGGTCCGGGAAAGGGGAATCTTGGCAATGCTGCTGCCGATAAACAGACAAACACCATAAGGCGGCGTGGCCAGACCAATGGTAATGTTCAGCACAAACAACACGGCAAAATGAATCGGATGTACCCCTAAAGACACTGCTAACGGAGCCAAAATCGGCGCAAAGATCAGCAGACTCACATTGGCGTCAATGCCGCATCCCAAAATCAGCAGGAAAATATTAATCAAAAACAGCACTACATATCGGTTGGTTGTAAGGGAGGTAATAAACTCTGCCAAAAGAACCGGCACCTGGCCCATAGCCACCAGCCAGCCTACAGGACATGCCACTGCTGCAATCAGCAGAACCGCTCCGGACTGGATCATAGCCGCCACCATACACTCCAGCAGGATCTTCCCGTTTAAGCTGTGATAGTAAAACACTCCCACCAAGACAGAATATAAAATGGCAATGGAAGCCGCCTCTGTAGGCGAACATACCCCGGTCATGATTCCTCCCAGAATAATAACCGGCATCAGCAAGGCCGGAACCGCCCGCAGTATGGCGTGCAAAATCTGTCCCATGGAATATTTCTCTGTGTTTCTTGGATATTTCCTCTTAATGCTCAAATAGGTGGCCGGAATCATCAGTCCCACCCCCAGCATTACCCCTGGCAGCACGCCTCCCATAAACATGGCAGAGATGGACGTGCCAAGGGTAGCCCCATACAGCACCATGCCGATACTGGGAGGAATAATCGGTCCAATCACCGAGGAGCTGGCTGTAACCGCCACAGAAAAATCATCATCATACCCTTCCTTCACCATAGCAGGAATCAGCGCCCCGCCTATGGCAGAGGTATCCGCCACAGCTGACCCTGACACTCCGGCAAAGAACATCGACGCCACAATATTGGCATTGGCCAGGCTTCCCGGCACCCAGCCGACCAAAACCCGGCACAAAAGCAAAATATCATCAATAATTCCTACCCTGGCCATCAGCTCCCCTGCCAGAATAAACATGGGAACCGCAATAAAGGTAAAGCTGTTCACCCCTTGAAAAATCTGCTGAAACAACATACTGAAGGAAATTCCTCCCCAGCACCAAATGGTCGCCACCAGCCCCATGGCCATGGCAAACGCAATCGGAATCCCCAATGACATAAAAAAGAACAAAAACAAGAACAGATAGACGCCCACTAAGCATTCCCTCCCTTCATCACCTGATTCCAATTCTTCACATGTATTACAAGAAACCGGACTGTATGGACTGCCATCAAAACAAATCCGATATACAATCCCAGCGCCCACCAGAAGTAAGAAATCCTGGTAGCCGCTGCTCTTACCTTCATCTTTAAGAGCAGCATTTCATATCCATACTTTAAAAGGACTCCCAGCACTGCTGCAATGCAAAGATAACTGAACAATTCCAGCACATAGCGAACCTTCGCGGAAAACAGATCCACCAAAAGATTAAACTTCACCAAATCCGACCGCTTATATGCCACGCTGGCTCCATTGGCTGTCAGCCACAGCATGCACATCCTGGCAATTTCTTCCGACCAGATGGCAGAAGTCATAAATGGCAGCCACCTGGTGGCCACTCCCACCAAAAGTGCAAACAACATAATAAACCCAGACCCGGTTGCCAGCACAATTCCAATCCGCTCTGCCCACCCGCTGCCTTGATCTATCACCCACATAAGCTGTGACCCCTTTGCCCTATCCGTCTTTTCCGTCAACATCTTCACCCCTTCCATCCAAAAATCCACAAAATCCTGCCCATCGCAGGCTATGCAGCTGATTTTTGAGCTGCGCTCTCCAGGAACAAGACAACAATATCATACATTATTCGGAAGCAGCTCCTGCACAACAAAGCAAAGCTTTGATTCCAAATTGTCCTGGTTAGAGAAAAAACGGCAGTCATACAGCCTTGCTGTTACAGCGGCTGTGACTGACACAGCCGCACAGCACAATCCAGATGTAACTGCCGTCTTGATCCTTTACTTTAAAACTCCCGCCGCCGATTAGGCGGCATGAATTCAGGTATACCAAATGCGTCCGCCGGACTTTCATGGGACGGTAGTGCGTCCGCTGGCCGGGCGCATAAAGGTTTACTTTGAAAGTCCCATCGCCGGAGGCGATTCTAATCAGGTATTCCAAGTGCGCCCGCCGGACTTTCATGGGACGGTAGTGCGTCCGCTGGCCGGGCGCATAAAGGTTTATTTTCCAATTGCCTGTACCTGGTCATACAATTCCTTGGAAATCGTCTTTCCATCCCCAATAAATGTGGGAACAATTTCTCCTGCTGCTTCCAGCCACTTTTCCTGCTCCTCTGCAGTAGGCTCATACACAGCAACTCCCTGCTCTCTCATCTTATCCGCCACTCCGGCTACATCCTTCTCATTCAGCTCCCTCTTGATCTGCTCAGACTCACGGGACGCCTTAATCACAGCCTGGAAAAGCTCTCCGTCCACGCCGCCTAACGCATCCACAGCCCCTGAGCTTATCACCCGCACCGAAGGTCCAAAGGACAGTGTCATAACTGTTGCATACTTGGCCACCTCAGTAAAGTTATTGGTAAAGGCCGGCACCGGACCGGCATACACGCCATCCACGGTTCCCTGCTCCAGTCCTGTATACAGCTCCTGCCATGCCATGGGAGTAGCCCCGATGCCGCAAGCCTGATAAAGCGCCATCTCAATCTCAGATCCTGTAGTACGAACCTTCAGATTAAAAGCATCCTCCGGAACCTTCACCTCTCTCTTAGTATTAAACAGCCATCTGGCCGCTCCTCCGTCTACATCAAAAGTTACCGGATAGCATCCGATTTCCTCATATACCTGAGCCGCAAGCTCATCCCTCAGATCCGAGGCAAGCACCTGATACACATGGTCCGTGTCCCGGAACATTCCCGGAAAATCACAAAAATCCAGTACATGACAGAACTCAGAAAGATTGGCTGTAGAGCATTTGGCCATCTCAAGTGTATTGGCCATACATGCCTGCACCACATCTCCGTCAGACCCAAGCTGTCCGGCGGGATAATACTCAATCTTCACCCTGCCGTCAGTGTAAGTCTCCACCAGCTCAATAAACTTCTGATTAGCCTCATATTCGGCCGTGCCGTCCACTGCCGCATCTCCCCACTTGAGCACAATAACATCCTTGGGTTGGTCTTCCTTTGCCGTCTGCTCCTTTGAATCGCCGCCTGCCTGCTCTGCATTTCCTGCCTCTGTGCCGGAATCGGCAGCTCCTGAGGTCTGTGCCTTTCCAGAATTTGAACCACATCCTGTAAGTCCCGTCAATACCATAGCTGCCGTCAGCAACAATGCGATCTGTTTCTTCATCTTTACTCCTCCTTGAATGTGAAATGAAAACTATTGTTTATGTTTCCTGATTTAAGGATAATCCAAACATAACTTTTTGTCAACATAAAACTAACAAAAAATCTTAATATTCTTTCTCTTTTCAACAAATTTTTGATTTTTCTTCTGGATTTTTTTACTTTTATGTTGATTTTTCTGGATGGTTCTATTATAATCTTTTTAAAAGACAAAATAATTTGTCAGATTCGAAAGGAGATTCTGATGCACCTTACACAAGAATACAAAAAAATGTTAGCTCCGGAGGAAACCATCCGCTTTTTACAAGAATTGGTTCAAATTCCCAGTATCAATGGCCAGGAGGAAGCCATTGGCCTTTATCTTCATGATTTTTTTCAAAAACATGGTTGGGAAAGTACTGTCTATGAAGTAGAGCCGCACAGACCTGCTGTTGTAGCTCTTCTTCATGGAAAGCATCCCGGAAAGACGGTTATGTTTACCACCCACTATGATACCCATGTGGTTGATAATATGGAAATTCCGCCCTTCACTCCCGACATACGAGATTTTCTTCTATACGGCAGAGGAAGCTGTGACGCCAAAGGTTCCATTGCCGCCATGATCATGAGCGCTTTGCTGTTATGGCGTTCCGGAGAAGATTTTTCCGGCACCCTGATGCTGGCCTTTGTCCCAGACGAGGAATATCTCAACAAAGGCACCACCTGGCTCATGGAGCATGGGATCACGGCAGATCTGGCAGTTGTGGGCGAGCCTACCAGAATGGATGTGGGCTTCGGCCACCGGGGCTGCACCCATCTGGACGTGATCACCAAAGGCAAAGCCTACCACAGCGCCTACCCGGAGCGGGGAGTTAATGCCATTGAGAAAATGGCCTCGGTCATAACCCATTTAAGAAATGACTTTTTTCCTCACTATGAGAACAGGACCCATCCCTTCTTGGGCCACCCGGTCATAAATCTGGGGATCATCACCGGAGGAACCAGAATCCACACAGTGGCAGATTCCTGTACTGCTTCCTTTTTAAGACGGGATCTTCCCGGAGAAACTACAAAACAGATTCTGGCTGAAATTCAGGAATACATCGATTCCCTGAAAACCGAAGATCCTGGACTTCAGGCAGAGGTTAAGCTGAGCACCATCCAGCAGAGAATCCGCCTGCCCTACTTTATTGCCCCTGATCACCCTCTTGTACAGGCCATGGCAGAAAGCTTCCGTCATGTCACTGGAAAAGAAGGAAGAAAATCCGTTATGAATTATTACTGTGATGCCAGCATTCTCTGTACAGAGCATGGCATTCCCACCATTATTTTCGGACCTGGAGACATCCATGTGGCTCATTCCTCTTTAGAATATATTGACATCCGGGAACTGTGTGACGCTGCTTACATTTATGCAGATTTTGCCCTTTCACAGCTGATAAGCAGCGCTGCACCAGAAGAAAAGGAAAAAACCTTATGACAGAAAACCGTTTAAAAAAAGCAGCTCTTTTTATGGCTGCCTGCAAAATCCACACCCTGATCGCCTGTCACCCAAAGCATGTATTCTATCTGTCAGGCTTTTCCACCACAGCCCGGCCCTACTGGCAGATCGGACAGACCTGCTGCCTGATCTCTCAAAACGGTCTTAGGGCCTTGATCCTGCCCAAGCCATGGGGAAAGGAGTTCTCTCCGGTGTCCGGATTTCAGGTCATCGAATACTCCAAAGGCCCAGAAGGCTGTGCCCAGGTCATCGCCTCTCTGCTTCCCAAGCATTCTGAGGTAAAGGTGGGAGCAGACCTTACCTGGATGAGCACCCTTTTGTACCGCGCTCTGTCAAAGGAAGCTCCTCATATTTCCCTCCTGGATGAGCATCCGGTGCTGGCCTGGTGCCGCATGGACAAGGAGCCGTCTGAAATCCAAGCCTTATATCAGGCATGCCATATCAGCGATCATGCCCTGCAAAAGGCACGGCACCTTATTAAAGAAGGAAGCCAGGAGATACAGATCCAGTCAGCCCTAGACAGCCTGATGATACAGGAAGGCTCTCTGGGAGGAGGATTTACTACCAAGGTAATCACCGGATCCAACGGAAGCCTTCCCCACCACGTAGCAGGAAACAGCCTGATCTTATCAGGAAGCTCCACCATCGTGGATTTAAGCGCCTCTGTGGGGCTTTACGAATCAGACAGCGCCAGAACCTACCTGACAGAAAATTCGGCACAAAATACCGGCTCCGAGCTTTCCTGTCTTCATCAGGGAATCTGTGAAATCCTAACGCAGCTCCCTGAAAAGCTGCGCCCCGGCGTCCCGGTATGTGACATTGACCGCTTTGTCCGCAAAGAACTGTCCCGCCTCCGTCCGGATGCCCTTCAGGCCGGCACCATTGGACACGGAGTAGGACTGCAGGCCCACGAATATCCTGACATTACCCCGGACAGCGCAGAGCTTCTCCAGGAAAATATGGTTCTGGCCATAGAGCCAGCCCTCTATCTTCCCGGCCATTGGGGAATCCGAATCGAAAATATGTTTCACATTTGCAGCTCATCCACTCATATTATGAACCAATTGGAGGCATCCTATGGGAATCTATGAAGAATTAGGCGTTCCCCGCATCATCAACGCCATGGGGACCTACACCATTTACGGCGGCTCCAAAATGAGCAGCCAGACCCTACAGGACATGGAGGACGCTGCCTCCTCCTTTATAGACTTAAATCTGCTTCAAAAACAAGCCGGAGAAGCCATTGCCGGGCTGACCCACAACGAGGCTGCTTATGTCTGCAATGGAGCTGCCGCCGGCGTTTACTTAGGACTTTTGGCAGCCGTTGCCGCCCATCGCGGAAAAAAAATACGATATCTGACCAGACAGGACTTTCAGGAAAGCGAGATCCTAGTCTTCCGCTCCCACCGAAGCCCCTATGACATTGTAATGGAGCAATTAGGCGTATCCATCACAGAGCTGGCATACTCCAACCACAGCCTTCCCTGTCCCAAAGAAGACATGGACGCTGCCATCTCCCACCGGACCGCTGCTATCTATTACCTGGAATCCGGCTGGGTAGCCCCCGGAGCCCCATCTCTGACCGAAACCATCGACACCGCAAAAAGGCACCGTCTTCCCATTATCATGGATGCAGCCGCCATGCTTCCCCCTACCGCCAATCTGTGGAATTACACAAAGGCAGGTGTGGATCTTGTAGTTTTCAGCGGAGGAAAAGACTTAAAAGGCCCCCAGGCCAGCGGACTCATCGTAGGACGAAAAACCCTGATTGACCTGTTGCTAGAATCCGCCTTCCCCAAACACGGCTACGGCAGATTTCTAAAAGTAGGAAAAGAAGAAATCATCGGACTCTACTCTGCCATAAAGCAATACCTGACCCTAGACCAGGAAGCCCAAATACAAAACGCAGAAGACCAAGTAAAGCTTGCCTGCCAAATGCTGAACACCCATCCAGGCTACCATGCCCTCCGAAGCTACCCCAACGAGGCAGGCCAACCCATCCCCAGAGTCCTGATAAACCTTCTGGACCAAACAACAGACGCAAAAACAATACTCCAATACTTATCCCACTGCACCCCGCCGATCATCGCCTCCCCCGCCGGCCACCACAGCCTTTACCTTAACCCCATGACCCTAACCCAAAAAGAAATGGTATGGATCTGCAAACAACTTTTACAATACCGCCCTCCCACCACCTAACACCCCACTCCCCAAGGCTGCGTACCCCACGAAACCCATTAACCAAACCACACTACATTAAATAAAATACCAGGAGGAACCCAATCCATGTACAAAATCGGATGTATCGGCCACGCCGGCCGCCACGGTGAATTTTTCTCACGCATCTTCAACCAACACCCACTTTTCGAAAACTACCGCTTCTCCTACGTATTCGGAGAAGACGAACCCTTATCCCTAGAAGAAAAAAACCAACGCTTCTACCACATAGACGCCTACTGCAGCACAGTAGAAGAACTTATCAAACGTTCAGACGCTGTCATGATCCTTACCATTGCCGGAGAAACCCACCTTCCCTACGCCTTAAAAGTCATCGAAGCCAAAAAACCCGTCTTCGTAGACAAGCCCTTTGCCACCACCTATGAAGATGCCAAAGCCATCACCGACGCCGCACGCCTCCACCACGTCCCTATCTTCGGAGGCTCCACCCTGCGTCACCTAAAAAAACTGGACGAAATCCGCCAGCTCATAAAAGAGGATACCTTTCCCTTCATCTCCATCTCCTACCGGGCAGATCCAGAAAGCCCCCTGGGACTGTATCCCTACTACGCCAGCCACATTGCCGAGATCTGCATGTCCCTGTGCGGTCCCGATTATCACGACGTAACCGTCAGCCGCAATCAAAAAAACGTCTGCTCCGTAGTAAAATACGCACACTGCAGCGCCGTCCTCATGACCACCCTGGACACAGAGCTGGTAAACATCCATCTTACAGGTAAAAAGTCATATTCCTTTGACTTAAACCAGGATGAATGTTATATTGATGGTGCCGCCAGATTTATCCAGATGCTCGAAACTGGTCAGCCTCCCGTACCCTATGAGGAGTATTGCAGTTCCGTAAAACTTCTTGAAGACATTACCCGCAAAATGAACGCTCTGGCCTGGTAGGTAAAATACAATGCGAAAAAAAGAGGAGGATCCCATGAACCAGATCTATGACAACTGGAGTCTTTGGCAAAAACTGCTTACCATGCTGGAAAACCAATTTGGAACCAAAAGTGAATTTATTCTTCATGATCTGACCAAGGATTATAACCATACGATTGTAGACATCCGAAACGGCTATATCACCAACCGGAAAATCGGAGACTGCGGTTCCAATTTAGGGTTAGAGGTGCTGCGCGGCACAGTAAAGGACGGAGACCGGTACAACTACATTGTCAATACCAGGGATGGCAAGCTGCTTCGTTCTTCCACCATGTTTATCTATGACGAGCAAGGAAAAGCCATTGGCAGCCTGTGCATCAATACGGACATTACAGAAACCGTCCACTTTGAAGAATACCTGCGCCAGTATAACCAATACAATCTTCCTGCCGCCGCTCCGCCCCTTCCAGCCGTCACCTCTCCAGAAACACCCAGGGAAAGGGAAGTCTCCGGCTCTCAGACAGAGCCTGAGATTTTCGCCAACGATGTGTCCCAGATCCTGGACTTTCTGATTGCAGAGGCCGGAAAGCTGGTGGGAAAGCCGGTAAGCAAAATGAATCGGGAGGATAAGATCCGATTTGTCCGTTATCTGGACCAGAAAGGAGCTTTCCTGATCACAAAATCATCGGAAAGAGTCTATGAATATTTGAATATTTCACGATACACCTTATACAATTATCTGGATTTGATCCACAAGGAGGCAAACGGCGCCGCACCGCCGCCGGAAGATGAAGCCTCCAAGTCCTGAAAGCTTAAATAAATTTGACAAGAAAAGCAAACAGACTATCAGAAACCTAGACAAACCAAAGGAGCGCCTCTGATAAAGCACTCCTGACACAAACAAGGCAGAGGGAAAACGTTTCACCCATACCTGCCTGCACCTTAAAGCGTATACAGAATGGAGGAAATCATGAACACATCCTATATTGAAAAATACTTTTCCCTGGACGGGCGCAAAGCCGTAGTCACCGGCGCCAGCTCTGGAATCGGACGCGCCATTGCCATTGCCCTGGCCAACTTCGGCGCAGAGGCAGCGCTTCTGGGCCGCTCCAAGGAAGGACTTTCCATTACCCACCAGGAAATCATACAAAGCGGCGGCATCTGTGAAGATTACATCGTTGACATTTCAGATACAGACGCCCAAAAGGCTTTTTTTCAGGATTACATGAAAAAGCATGACCGAATGGATATCTTCATTGCCAATGCAGGCATTAACCGCAGGGCCGAACTGCAGGATGCCTCCTTGGAGGATATCGAAGCGCTTCTGAAAACCAATTACGTGGGAACCCTTTTCGGTATGATCCAGGCATCCAACATCATGAAAGAACAGCGCTCCGGCAGCATTGTGGTCATCACATCCATCAACGGCTTAAGCCCCCTGATCAACCAGGCAGTCTACTCCAGCATTAAGTTCGGCTTGGAAGGCGCCATGCGGGCCTTAGCAGGCAGCATGGCCCAGTACGGGGTCCGGGTCAATAGCTGTGCTCCTGGCTGTGTCCACTCTGCCGGCAACCAGCATATCTTCTCCATTGATGAATTTCGCAAATCAAAGGAAGCCAGTATTCCCCTGGGGAAAATCGGCAATCCGGAGGAAATCGGCAATGTGGTCGCCTCCATGGTCAGCGATGCCTACAGCTTTATGACTGGATCTACGATTCTGGTGGACGGAGGAGAGCTTCTTCGCCCGAAGCAAAAACAGCCTCAGACGGACGCGATAAAATAGATTCCATTTATTATCATAATTTTGTGAGAATCATCAGAGATTTTCCTTTGACAAGAACATCCGAATACTCTTTGGAAGGAACCTGGCCTCCCGGATATCTCGGTATGGCCGCCTCGGATTTCCTTTTAAGTTATTTGAAATAGTATGTAAGCGGATGCTTCTTCTAAATTGTAATGATTCTCAGCATACAGAGAAGCCTTTATTCCTGAGAGAGATAATACGGACTGTACTTTTAGCCTCTCTTGTGGATTCACCTTCGCTGAATGATCGATTGCCAAATGCCCCATTGGGTCCAAAATCCGACTGCTTAGAAGTCGGATTTTGGGCCGGATAAAGCACAAATACCTCTAAACAGTCATCCCTCCGGAAACTCAAGGATATAGTGGTCATACGCATTGACCACCATGGTCTCCCCCACCTGGTCCACTCTTTGAAACCCGGTCCCGTAATTGGCATGGACATGCCCATGGACAAACAGCTTTGGCTGATAAGTCTCAATCAATTCACAAAAGCAGGCAAATCCCCTGTGAGGCAGATCCTCCAGGTCATGGATTCCAGCCGCCGGCGCGTGGGAAACTAAAATATCAAACCCTTTATTCCGCTTCAGCTTCCACCGCAGCCGTCCGATGCGCCGGCGCATCTCTTTTTCCGTGTACTGATTCGCTGCATCCGGATGATAGCGCATCGAGCCGCCCAGACCCAAAATCCGAATCCCCCGGAAAGTCCGGATCTGATCCTCAATACAGATACATCCATTGTAAGTCTCTGCATCATAGGGCTTATCGTGATTCCCCATGACAAACATCACCGGAGCTTTGCTTACGCTGGCAAAAAAGTCAAGATAACTGGGTTTTAAATCTCCGCATGCCAGTATCAGCTCCACCCCTGCAAGCTTTTCCGGTCTGAAATATTCGTATAATGACTTGGACTCACAGTCTGCCAGCACCAGAATCTTCACCTTTTTTCTCCTTTTGTACCAGTTTCTTCTGCCTTGACTCCATTAAAACGGATCATCGCCTGAGCTTCCGGCTTAAAAAGCTCTGTGTCCGGTATCTGTCCCACCACATTGTCACACAGCCAGCCCATACGGATGATCTCCTCCGGGGTCAAACAACGTCCCTCATCCCCTACAATCAAACCATTCTGAGCATAAATCTTTCCTTCAAAGGTTCGGAAGGAGCCACAGCAAATGGACCATTTCAAAAAGTCAATCAGCTTCTGTGTGCTGGAAGGAAGATCCTTAGAGCAGATTACGTCGATCACATCTGCAGACATTCCCCACCAGTAATTAATGGCCTTTTTCCCTTTTAAGCTCTTATCCTCCTGCTCTCCCCGGCAGATCTGGTTGACGATCTGCTCATAAAATTTTCCCCAGTTAGTCAGAGACGTGGCAAGATTTTCCACCATGCCGTCAGGGGCCTTGCAGTACAGCCCGTATTCACGGGACGCCTTTATAGGAGCAATCAGATCCTCGCCGGAAATGTGGGTGATTCCCTCCTGCTCCAGCTCCTGACGGCAGTGGTGCTCCTTTAAGCCTGACCATTTGAGATAAATTTTAGCCCTGGGATTGATCATCTTGGCCCCCATGGCAAAGGCATTGATGTTGGACATCATGCCGTAAATAGGATAATCTGCAATATACCCCAGCTTTTCCCGCTCGCTCATGGCTGCTGCCAAAGCCCCCATCAGGAACTTTGACTCATACATCCGGGCATAATAGGTGCGGATAGAAGAATAGGACATGTTCACCGAACAATTAAAAATTCTCAGCTTCGGATATTTGATGGCCGCCTTGACGCTGGTAGACGCCATTTGAGGAGCTACGGTAAAGATCACATTACAGCCTTCCTCCACCGCCTGATCTACTGCCCGCAAAACATCTTCCTCTGTACCCACATCCTCAAAGGCCCGTGTATGCATCTTCCCATGAAAACGCTGCTCCAGATACATCCGCCCCAGCTCATGGGCGTAGACCCAGCTTGACACTTCCTTTCCTTTGGGATAAAGAAAAGCAGGCTTCAGCATCTCCGGCTCAATGGCAGTTCCGGGAAGCAGCCAGTTTAAAAGCTTAGGAGAGGCGCTCTCCTTTACCTCCGGCTTTTCCACCAGCGCAATCTCACTTCCCCGTGAGGTCAAAAGCAGCTCATCCCAGATACGGGTCAGATCCCTTTTCATCTGATCCCCGGTTCTGTCCCTGGCCACCTCATAGCTGAAAAACTCCACATATTTCAAGAAAGCATCCGAAGCCGTCAGCTCCATCTCCTCTGTTCTCAGATTATAAAACACCTTGGAAAACCGGTCATAAGCAGCCTTAAAATACTGCCTATCATCCTCCGTCCAAATCTCCTGAGGTCCTTTTCCCATAGCCTCCAAAAGCCGCTTATAGCTGCCCGTCCTGCTGAACCACACATCGCAGTTAAAGGAAACCTGGTAAAAATCAAGAAATTCATAATACAGCTTCGTATCGTAATTGTCGCTCCTCTTGGGAATCAGACGAATCACAGATGCGGAAATACTGTAGGCATGAAGATATTTCAGCACACTGACCCGCTTATTTCCCTCCTGCACATAATAACGGTTCATAAACTCATAGGCAATGATGGGATCATGGATACCCTCCTCAATCTGATGGTCATACAGATATCCCCACTTGGCCCCAAATTCCGACCGTTCCCCCAAAAGAGGCATAAAATTGCTGGCAAATGCCTGCGTTCTTCCCTGGGTCTTTGTCCCTACCACCCGATCCAGCGGAATGTCAATGATCCCTAAGTTTACCTCTGACACAATCTCCGTATTCGATAAAATATCATCCAGCACCGGCAGATAAGGATACTGCCCCTTGGAAATCGCCTCCTGATACCGCTTCCGCCCCTGCCGAAGCGCACCGCTGTAATCATATAATGCCATCGCCAAACTCCTTTCTCCATCTCTCCCGTCTCACACAAGCAGCAGATTTTTGCCGCCCATGCTGACTACCTGAACGGCTGCGGCTCTCCGGCAAGCCTACATCCTCTCCGGCGCCTCGAACCCCAGCACATGGATCCCCGCAGAAAGCACATCCCGCGTCAGCGTAATCAGACGGATCCAGCCCTTCTGTCTCCCTTGATTTTCCTCTGTCAAAATCTTATTATCCCGATAAAAACCGTTAAATGCGTTGGCCAGACCATAGACGTACTGGCAGACCTTATGAGGCGCCAGCTCCGCAAAAGCATTCTCCATTACATCATTGTACCGGGTCAGCTCCAGCATCAGCCCCCGCTCCGCTTCTCCGGCATCCGGAAGAATCAAAGCATCCTCCGCTCCTTCTGCCGTTTCCTGATAATTTTTCAAAATTGACTTTATCCGCACAATGGTATACAAAATATATGGTCCCGTATTTCCGGTAAAGGAGGTAAAACGCTCCATATCAAACACATAATCCTTTGCAGCCTGGTTTGAAAGATCTCCATATTTTAATGCTGCCAGCCCGATCATCTTGGCAGTCTTTCTTGCTTCCTCCTCCGACATTTCCATACCTGCCTTTAAAGCATCCTCTATGTCAGCCGCTGCTTCTGTCCCGGAATTTTTCCCTTCTGTCAGGACATCTGCCGCCGGCTCCCCGGGATTCTTTCCTCCTGTCAGAGTATCCGCCTCGGTGCCTTCTGCCTTCTGCACTCCTCGGTTCTCCCGGATCCGGTCATAGACCGCTGCCTCAATATCCGCGATCAGATGCTCCAGCCGCATCACGCCTCCGTCCCTAGTCTTAAACGGCTTCCCGTCCTTCCCGTTCATGGTTCCGAAGCCAATATACACCATAGGCGTATCCTCTTTCACATACCCGGCCTTTTTGGCCACCCGGAACACCTGGGTATAATGAAGCTCCTGCCGCTTATCCGCTATATAAATATACTGATCCGGCTGATACAATTTCTCCCTCTCCAGAATCGTCCCCAGATCCGTGGTGGCATAAAGAGCCGCCCCATCCGATTTCTGTACAATGCAGGGCGGAAGCTCCTTAGAGTCTGTATCCCGGGCAATATCTACCACCAGCGCTCCCTGACTTTCCCTGGCCAGCCCCTTCTTCTGCAGATCCTCAATCAGCCATGGAATATAAGGTCCCGCATCACTCTCCCCTTTCCACAAATCAAAATGCACATCCAGATTCCCATAATTCTTTTTCAAATCCTCCAGGGAAATCCTCATAATGTGCTTCCAGATGGCAGCATACGGAGCATATCCGCTCTGCAGCCGCAAAGTGGCCGCCTGAGCCCGCTCCTTAAAAGTATCGTCCTTTTTGGACCGGGCGCTGGCACAGGGATAAATATCCTCCAGCTCCTCAATGGTAAACGGCGCCTCGAAAGGATATTCCCCCTCATATGCTTCCTGAAAATACACCAGTTCCGGCTTCCGCTCCCGCAGCTCCTCGATAATCAGGCCCATCTGCAGGCCCCAATCCCCCAGATGCACATCCCCGATCACATGATAGCCCAAAAAGGCTGCCATCCGCCGAATGCTTTCCCCGATAACCGCAGAGCGCAAATGTCCCACATGCAGCGGCTTTGCCACATTGGCGCCGCCGTAATCCACGATCACCGTCTCCCCATGCCCCGGATCTTCCAGCCCCAGCTTCTCCTCCCTCTGCATGGTATTTAAATAATCTGCCAGAAATCCTCCGTCCAGACATAGATTGATAAATCCCGGCATCACTGCGCTGATCTGCGAAAACATAGCAGGCTCTGCCCCGCCAGAGCCGGTCAGATAAGCCGTCACCTGGTTTGCAATGTCAATAGGTTTTTTTTTGTATGCCTTTGCCGCTGCCATTGCCCCGTTGCACTGATATTCACATAAGTCCGGACGATTGGAAAGCACGGCTTTTCCAAAATGCTTTTCATAGCCACAGGCTTCAAAAGCCTGTTCCATCTGGGCAGAAATCATATCCAGTATTTTTTTCACGTTGTTAATCTCCTTTTTTGAATCTCTTTACTGCGATTCGCTGTTTTCTGTCATTTTCTTAATCCTTGCAAGGAGCAGACATTCCAAAAATCCCTGCTCCGTTCTCTTTCTCATGTTTCTTTCTCACGGACCATTCCGTTCAGCTTCTGCACGATCTCCTCACAGATTTCCTCCACCCTTTTTCCATCCGTAGAAACCATCCAGTCTGCCGCCGCCTCATACGCAGTACGCCGCTTTTCCATTAATTCTGCAATATACTCCACATTCATATGGCCATTCAAAATCGGACGGCTGTCCGAATGCCTTACCCGATTTAAAATGGTCTCCGGCTCTGCTGCCAAAAGCACGATCCGGCTGCTCTTTTTTAAATTTTCCACATTTTCCCTTCGCATTACTGCTCCGCCTCCGCAGGAAATAACCGTCCTGCGGCAGTCCAGAAGCTTTAAGATCGCCCTGGCCTCACAGTCACGAAAGTAAGGCTCTCCATACTTTTCAAAAATATCCCGGATCGCCATATTCTCTGACTCCACAATCATAGCATCGGTCTCCACCTCATCCATGGAATATTGATCCCGCAGATAATGAGACACGGTACTCTTCCCAACCCCCATAAATCCAATCAGTGCAATATTATCCTGAAACAAAAGCTCTGTCATATTCTGCTGTTCCTTTCCGCCTCTGTTATCTCAACAGCAAAAGCCAGACTTTTAAGAGGTCTGGCTTCGCTTTCATCTTAAAGGGAATGGCCTTTGGAACTGTCCCCCAAAACAACTTACCATATTCCTTGTCTTTTCTCCGGAAGCGCTGCTCAAAATCCGTTACATAGCCCACTATGCGCCCGATTTTTGAGCGGCGCCTCGAAGAAAAATCATGCACACGATCCGTAAGCTATTTCAAGACAGTTCCTTATGCTCTGGACAGGTATTCTCCGGAACGGGTATCGATCTTGATCTTGTCCCCATTGTCCACAAACAGCGGCACATATACGGTAGCTCCGGTTTCCACCGTAGCAGGCTTGGTAGCTCCCTGAGCCGTATCACCCTTAAATCCCGGCTCTGTGTTGGTGATCTCCAGCTCCACAAACAGAGGCGGCTCCACAGAAAACACCTTGCCGTTGTAAGAGCACACTTTTACCGTCTCATTCTCCTTCACAAACTTCAAAGCATCTCCGATCACATCCGGAGCCAGAGCCATCTGCTCATAATTCTCCATATTCATAAAGTTGAACAGATCGCCGTCTGCATACAGGTACTGCATGTCCACACGGTCAATCCTGGCTGCAGGGAACTTCTCTGTGGGACGGAAGGTCCGCTCTACTACTGAACCGGTCATCACGTTCTTAATCTTTGTTCTGACAAAAGCCGCGCCCTTGCCTGGCTTTACATGCTGAAACTCAACAATCTGATATACGGAACCGTCAATCTCCAGAGTAATGCCATTTCTAAAATCACCTGCTGAAATCATGGGATAGTCCTCCTTGCATTTACATACTCACTCGTAATCTTTTATATTCTATAATAAACCTTCCTTTTTTTCAACCATTTTTTTCTATTATGAGAAACCTGCTGCAAGAAAGCGGTAACTGTTCAGATTTCTCTTGGAATTGTGACGGCATCCGGCCATTGAAAATCCCTGCTGCCATAGGTCAAATGCCCGCAGCATTTTCTCTCGGTCAATGCGGGGAATCCACAGACCTGTCCGAATTTCCGCAGAAGTCTTTCTTCCTTCGCTTCAGGCTTCTCTTATAAAAATACAGCACCACAGCCTCCAGATACCGCTTTACTACGATCTGAATCTCCTCCTTGGGATTCATGGGCTTTACCAAAATCCCATAGATTCCGGCCCGGTTTGCCCCATATACATCCGTAAAAAGCTGATCCCCCACAAACAGGGTATCCTGAATGCCTGTCCCCATCTTCTCCATTGCTTTCTTATAGCTTCTCACCGCCGGCTTGCCTGATTTATAAATATACGGCGAATCCACCTCTCTGGCAAAGGCCGCCACCCTTGGCTCCTTGTTGTTGGAGAGAAGATAGGTATGGATTCCCAGACTGTGCAGACGGGCAAACAGTTCCCTTGCCCGGTCATCTGCCGGAGCGTCATGGCAGACCAGCGTATTATCAATATCAAAAATAACACCCCGAATCCCCTTATCCCTCCAAGCCTCAAAATCAATCTCATAGGTGCTTTCCACCCATTCCTTCGGATAAAACTGCTCTAATATCATTTGTTCTTCAACAGCTTTCCCAGCTCCTCCATAAAGGTATTCACATCCTTAAACTCCCGGTAAACCGAAGCAAAACGAACATAGGCCACCTCGTCTAAGCTTTTGAGTTTCCCCATCACCAGCTCTCCGATCACCGAGGTTTCCACCTCTTTTTCTTCCATGTTAAAAACACTGTTCTCAATCTCATCAATCATGGCATTGATTTGTTCTGTAGAAACCGGACGCTTATGGCAGGAACGAATCACCCCGTCCTCAATCTTGGAACGATCATAGGTTTCCCTGGTTCGGTCCTTCTTAATCACCATAAGAGGCATGGTCTCCAGCTTTTCATAGGTAGTAAACCGCTTCTTACACTTTTCACACTGACGACGCCTTCGGATGGAACTGTTCTCATCTGCCGGCCTGGAATCAATCACTTTGGTATCTGACGCACTGCAATACGGACACTTCACTGTCATTTCCTCCTGTTTTCGCACAATGCAGCAGTTCAGGCTCACTCCCTGCTGCACCAACCACATGCTTTCCACTACCGCCTACTTCCTGATACAGCATTTCCTGAATTTCCACAATCTCACATCAGGCGATATCCTTTCGTCATTGTATCACGTCTGAATGAATTGTTAAAAAATTTATGAACTTTCTTTTATTTTACCTCACCCATTGACAATTTGCAACCTTTTTTACAAAAAGCGTACAAAATACTTGCATTTTTATAACGATTTCTTAATACAAACCATGCTTCATCCGCATTTACATGCTTTTTCCGCATCCTTCAGTGTCCTGATTTCCACCAAAATAATATCATCCCCGATCTGTTTCACATCACAAAAAGGAATCACATATTCCCTCTCCCTGCCGAATATTCCGCAGAGACAGCCTGGCCCCGGCACAATCAAATGAGTGATGCATCCTGTCTTTTCATCAAATTCCACATCCCCCACAAATCCCAGCCTTTTACAGTCACAAATATTTATGACCTCTTTTTTTTTAAATCAAAAATACGCATAGGATACACCCCTGTCTTCTTAGTGTATCCTATGCATATTCTGTATGTCTGGTTCCGATTTTAGCTGGTTCAGAACAGCGGCACAACTGCCCCCTCATAAGTTTCCTCTATATATGCCTTCACCTCATCACTGGTCAGCGCCTCTACAAGAGCCACAATGTTCTCATCCTTTTCATGGCCTTCCCGAACAGCAACCACATTTCCATAGGTAGTCGCTGCAATGGACTCCGAATCCTCCACAGCCAAAGCCTCTGACACCTTAAAACCTGCCTCAATAGCATAATTGCCGTTGATAACCGCAATATCCACATCCTCCACCACACGCGGAATCTGTGCTGCCTCTACCTCATAAAGATTAAGATTTTTCGGATTCTCCACAATATCATTCTTGGTTACAGTCAAATCCGCGCCTTCCTTCAGCTTAATTAAGCCCTGGGCCTCCAAAAGAAGCAGCGCTCTGGCTTCATTGCTGGTGTCGTTGGGAACTGCTACCGTAGCGCCGTCTGCCAACTCCTCCAAAGAGGTGGTTTTGCCGGCATAAATTCCAAAGGGCTCATAGTGAATGGCTGCTGCTGATACCAGCTTTGTGCCATTTTCCGCATTAAAAGACTCTAGATAAGGCAAATGCTGAAAATAGTTGGCATCCAAATCTGATGATTCCAACGCCAGGTTGGGCTGAATATAATCCATATATTCCAGAATTTCCAGCTCATATCCCTTCTGTGCCAGCACTTCCTTTGCTGCCTTTAAGATTTCCGCATGAGGCGCCGGACTTGCTCCTACTATGATTTTTTTCAGCTCCCCTGCTGCAGCAGTGGTTTCTTCTGCTTCCTTTGCATCTTCACCCTCTGCCTCTGCTTTTGTCTCGCTGCCAGTGTCGGAAGCTGCCGCCGATGTGGAGGCTGTCGCAGCCTCCGTCCCATTCCCGCCGCAGGCTGTCAGAACAGATGCTGCCAGTACCGCTGCCGTTAAAACACTGATTGATTTTTTCATAATTCATTCCTCCTACTTGTTTTAAGATCCTGCCTCTTCACATACATTTGGCGGCAGGTTGTGAGAAGGCTCTCTGAAAACGCTTTTCGTCTGCCTTCCTCCCCGTGTTGTAAATGATTTATACGGCATTTCGCCAACAGCCTAAAGACCTTTCAGCGCTTTTGGCTGCTAAATCCATTTGTAGTTTTATCAGATCTGCTTTTCTTATGGAATCTGCATATCCCATTTCAATCCATTTATCTTACTGAATCCCTTTTCCCCATTTTAGTTCATCTATCTTACCGAATCCCTTTTCCCCATTTTGACCCGTCTATCTTACCGAATCCGTTTGTCCCCCTTCTTGGACAGCTGTGTCCCAATCTCCTGAATGATCTGTACCATCACCACCAGCAAAATCACTGCAATCCACATCAGTCCCGGCTCATACCGGTAATAGCCATAGTTGATTGCCACAGCTCCCAGACCGCCTCCGCCAGTAAAGCCTGCCATGGCGGAATAGCTGAGAATCGTGGTCACGGCCAGGGCCGCACCCAAAAGCAAGGACGGCCTAGACTCAGGCAGCAGCACCTTCCAGATAATCTGCCAGGTGGAAGCACCCATGGATTTTGCCGCCTCAATTACCCCGGCATCAATCTCCCGGAAGGAAGATTCCACAACCCTGGCAATATAAGGCGCCGCTGCAATGGTCAGAGGAATCACAATCGCCGGAGAGCCGATCCTGGTGCCAATCACAATTTTAGAAAGAGGCAGCACAATAAACAGCAGAATCAAAAAGGGAACGGAGCGCAGCAGGTTAATCACCAGCCCTAAAATCTTCTGAAGCCAGGGAATCGGATAAATCCCATCTGTATCCGTCACCACCAGCACAATCCCCAAAGGAAGCCCGATCACATAGGCAAACAGGGAAGAAAGGGCCACCATATAAAAGGTCTCCCAAATTGCGGTTTTCAGCATTGCAACCGTTACTGCATCAAATGTCATTTTTTGTCACCTCCTCAAACGGTACCTGAATCGATTTCAGATAATTAATTATCCGGTTGGCATCTGTCTCATCCTCCGGAATCTGGATGATCATCTGCCCCATAGCCGTGCCGTTAATATCCTTTGTGGCTGCATACATAATGTTAATAGGAACCTTGCAGGCCAGAACCAGATTGGAGATCACCGGCTCTGTGGACTCCCTTCCGTCAAAAATAATCCGAAGCTGCCTGGAATCACTGAACTTTACCTGATTAACCGCATCTCCCAGAATCAATTGTCTGCCGATCCTGGATTTGGGCTCCGAAAAGATCTCTGACACAGTACCCAGCTCTGCAATATGGCTCTGATCAATAATAGCCACCCTGTCACAGATCGCCTCAATCACTGCCATCTCATGAGTAATGACAATCACCGTCACCCCTATAGTCTGATTGATCTCCTTTAAAAGCGCCAAAATCGCCTTGGTAGTATTAGGATCCAAAGCGCTGGTAGCCTCATCGCACAAGATCACCTTGGGATTGGTAGCCAGAGCCCTGGCAATAGCCACCCGCTGCTTCTGCCCGCCGGAGAGCTGCGCCGGATAGGCTCCCGCCCGGTCCGCTAAGCCCACCAGCTCCAAAAGCTCCATTGCCCGCTTTTTTCCCTCCTGCCTGGACACTCCTGCAATTTCCAGAGGAAAACATACGTTTTTTAAAATATTTCGCTGGGCCAGCAGGTTAAACTGCTGAAAAATCATCCCCATGGACCGTCTTGCCATTCTCTTCTGTCTGTCACTTTGCGCCGCCAAGTTCTCCCCCTCAAAAATCACCTGTCCGGAGGTAGGCGTCTCCAGCATGTTGATGCACCTTACTAAGGTACTCTTTCCTGCACCGGACAAACCGATGATTCCAAAGATTTCCCCTCGCTCAATATCCAGATTAATGTCCTCCAGCGCTACCACCGGACCGTTTGCCGTCTTAAATTCCTTTCCTACATTCCGCAGCCGGATAATAGGTTCTTCCAAAGCCATAACCGTTCCCTTCCTCTCGTGCAGCATTCTCCCGGCTTTTGCATGGCAGCCCGCCGGGGTATGAATCGTAACGAACCATAACCGTAAATTTGAACTCTCCAGCATCTTTGCCGCATTTCATAACTGCTGACAGTCAAAACGCAAAAAAACGCAAACCTGAGCAGGTTTGCGATCTGATCTATCCGTCAAATGAACCGGAATATGTCCCTTCTTCTCACAATCCATGCAGCTATCTCAGGCTTTTTAAGCATACAAACATGCGGCACATGCACATCATCATGCCGCTCATCATAGCCATATCCATCTGCAGGTTTGTCCGGTTGTTCATATCCATTCTCCATGTTCATGATCATTATGAAGCTGCAAAATATACGTGAGAGTATACTGATTAGCCAAATAAATGGAAGCTTTCCTGAAACAGCGGAAATACATTGGCAAATCATTTGACTCACGGATATAAATTCCCCTGAAGTCTGTCTCTGTCTGGCAGAGACAGCTCCGCGGTTCATTTAGTCCATGGGCGTATTTTACGCCATAGAAGAACATTTGTCAAGTTTTTATTCCAAATTTCTACTTGACCGCTTTGTTATTCTTTAATTCCTCAAACACCACATCATTGAGAACCTTAATGTAAGTACCCTTCATGCCGGAGGACCTCGACTCAATCACTCCTGCGCTTTCAAACTTGCGCAGAGCATTCACAATCACGGAGCGGGTAATGCCCACCCGATCCGCAATCTTACTTGCCACCAGGATGCCTTCATTGCCGTCCAGCTCCTCAAAAATATGCGTAATGGCTTCCAGCTCCGAAAAAGATAATGTGCTGATAGCCGACTTTACGATCTGAATCTTTCGGGTCTCCTCCGCATTCTCCTCATTGACTGAGCGCATCATCTCCAGCCCTACTACGGTAGTTCCGTACTCGCTGAGAATGATATCATCAATATCATACTGCTCGTCACACTTGTAAATAAAGAGAGTTCCGAGACGTTCTCCTGCTATATCGATGGGGGTGATGATGGCCTGATACTTCTTCACATTCTCCTCTGCAAAGCCAAGAGTAGCCAGATTCACATTCTCCTTGGTGGAAAGAATACTCAGCAGACGCTCATTCAGCATTCGATCCACAAAGCCTCCAACCTGATCCTCAATCAACTCCTCGATCTCATCCACGCCAGAACAGAGACCGACTCCCAAGACTTTTCCTTTTTTGCTGATAACAAGAATATTAGATAATAAAATATCACTCAAGACCTTACAAATGTCATTAAATACCACCTTATGCGAGCTATTGTTATGCAATAATTTATTGATTTTTCTCGTCTTGTCTAGTAGCTGTACGCTCATATCGAAAAACCTCCTCAACTTGTGGTTATTTTATTCCGAATCAAAGTGTGTTATATAAATATTAACACGATTTTTCGGTAATAACAATAGTTTTTCGAAACTTTTTACACTTTTGCAGGATTTATCCCAACAGTTCAAACAACATCCACGGTTATCCTATCTCTACTTTTCTTTTATACTCATACTGTACCCACATTGCTCTCCTGCACATACCAGCTTGCTTCCCCGCTCTACCATATAACCGCCGCACTGAGGACATTTTTCCTGAGACGGCTTCTGCCAGGACATAAAATCACACTCCGGGTTATTCTCACATCCGAAGAATTTGCGTCCCTTCTTGGTTTTTTTGAGAATCACCTCACCGCCGCATTTCGGACAGGCGACTCCGATTTTCTCCAAATAGGGCTTGGTATTTTTACAGTCCGGAAAACCGGGACAGGCCAGAAATTTGCCATGAGGGCCATATTTGATCACCATATTCCGGCCGCACACATCGCAGATCACATCCGATACCTCATCTGCAATCTTAATGGATTCTAAGGTTGTCTGGGCCGTCTTTACCGCCTCATCCAAATCCGGATAAAAATTCTCTACCACGGTTTTCCATTTGACGGAACCATCCCCTACTTTATCCAGCAGCATCTCCATGTTGGCTGTAAATCTGGTATCCACAATACTGGGAAAGCACTGCTTCATAATGCCGTTGACGGCTTCCCCCAACTCGGTCACATACAGATTCTTGTTTTCTTTTGTTATATAACGCCGCGCCAGAATCGTAGTAATGGTGGGAGCATAGGTACTCGGCCGGCCGATCCCCTGTTCCTCCAAAGCCTTCACCAACGATGCCTCTGTAAAATGCGCTGGCGGCTGGGTAAAATGCTGGCTGGGTATCAGCTGAGACAGCTCCAGCACATCCCCCTGCTCCAGCTTGCCGAAAAGCTTATTGCTTTCTTCCTTCTCATCCTCCTGTACATAGACCGACATAAAACCGTCAAAGGCCAGCTTAGATGCCGACAAGGTGAACAGATACTGCCCTGCCTCTACCTTTACTGAGGTAGTCTCATAGACTGCGGGCTGCATACGGCTTGCCGTAAAACGCTTCCAGATCAATTGATACAGACGAAACAAATCCCGCTGAAGGGAATCCTTTATCTTTACCGGAGTCAGAGTGATATCCGTAGGGCGAATCGCCTCATGGGCATCCTGAATCTTACCACTGTTCTTTCCGGAATAATTGCTTTTTAATACATAGTCTGCTCCATAGGTTTCTTCCACATATTTCCTGGCCGCAGCGTCAGCCTCATCCGCTATCCTGGTAGAATCAGTACGCAGGTAGGTAATCAGTCCAATGGTTCCCTGACCCTTCACGTCCACTCCTTCATAAAGCTGCTGTGCTAAACGCATGGTCTTCTGTGTGGAAAAATTCAATGCCTTGGATGCCTCCTGCTGAAGGGTGCTGGTAGTAAAGGGAATCGGCGGTTTCTTAGTCCTCTCTCCCTTTTTCACTTCCTTTACCGTGTAACGCTGATTCTCCAGTCCTGACAGAATCTTCTCCAATTCCTCTTTGCTGTGAATGGGAAGCTTCTCCTGAACCGTCCCATAAAACTTGGCCTTCATGGGCTTTTTACCGCCTGGCTGGAGCAGCTCTGCCTCCAGATTCCAATATTCCTCCGGAACAAATGCAGCGATCTCATCCTCTCGGTCACAGATCATACGAAGAGCCACAGACTGCACCCGTCCGGCGCTTAAGCCTCGCTTCACCTTTGCCCATAAAAGAGGGCTGATGCTGTATCCCACCATCCGATCCAGCATTCTCCTTGCCTGCTGGGCATCCACCAAATCCATATCAAGCTTTCGAGGAGATTTTAGTGAATTTTTCACAGCCGTTTTGGTGATCTCATTGAAGCTGACCCGGTAAACCTTTTTATCCTCCAGTTCATCCAGCTTAAGAGCCTTCATCAAATGCCAGGAAATCGCCTCCCCTTCCCGGTCCGGGTCCGTTGCCAGATAAATGTTCTCTGCCTTTTTCACTTCCTTGCGAAGCTTTGACAGGATATCGCCCTTTCCCCGAATGGTGATATACTTTGGTTCATAATCATGCTCCACATCAATCCCCAATGTGCTTTTAGGCAAGTCCCGTACATGCCCGTTGGAGGCATCTACGTCATAATTGGTGCCAAGGAATTTTCGGATGGTCTTTACCTTTGCTGGTGACTCCACAATAACTAAATTCTTCGCCATGATTGCTCCTACATTTCACAGTTTTTTCCATAATAATGATTCGCCGAACGAAAGACGTACCCGCTCAGCTCCAGTTCCAGCAAAATACTCATACATTCGCTGATCCCCAACCCACAGCCTGCCAGGATATCGTCCAAGTGTTTCGGTTTAAAATCCAGGCAACTATACACCATTTTTTCTTTCTTTGCAAGACCATTTACGTTTTTTTCATGAAGAATTAATTCTTTCTGGCACTTTATTCCCAGATATTCCAGAATGTCCCTGGGCGAAATTGCCATATGGGCGCCTTGCTGAAGGAGAAGGTTGCAGCCCATATTCAGATGATCCGTGATCCGGCCAGGCACAGCAAAGATTTCCCTTCCCTGCTCCAACCCCAGCTCTGCTGTAATCAAGGATCCGCTTCTTTCCTTTGCCTCCACCACCAGCACTGCATCTGCCAAACCGCTGATAATCCGATTTCTCATAGGAAAATGCATGGCTCTTGGCTTTGTCTTCAAAGGAAACTCGGAAAGAATCCCTCCCGTCTGTTCCATAGCCGTATACAAGGAATAATGCTGTGCCGGATAACAGATATCCACTCCGCATCCCAGAACACCAAAGGTATTCCCTCCCCCCTTCAATGCTCCCCTATGAGCCGCTCCATCGATTCCCACTGCCAGTCCGCTGATGATCTGCACCTGGCTGTCTGCCAAGGCACGGCCAAACTCCTCTGCCAGCTTCTCTCCGTAATCAGAGCAGCCTCTGGCTCCTACGACTGCCACAGAAGGCAAATTCTCTCTGGGAAGCATTCCCTTCACAAAAAGACCCATAGGATAATCATAAATCTCCAAAAGCCGTTTGGGATAATCCTGATCAAGAGGCGTAACAAACCGAACCTTTTCCTCCGCCAATTTCTGATAATCCTGCTGACATCTGCCAAACTGGCCATGCCACTCTGCCAAAGCCTTTTTCTGTGTTTTATTTAAAATACCTGTACGTTCCATCTCCTTTTCTTCTATATTATATATTACTTCAAAGCTATGAAAATGCTCATAAAGCCTTCGTATGGACACAGCTCCCAGATAAGAAAGACTGCACAGCCAATATAAATATTCCTTTTCCCTCTCTTTTGCCATCCTTTTCTTACACCCCTTTCCCCCAATATTTTTCTTCCAGATCCCGATAGCTTACCGCTTCACACAAATGCTCCTTTAAAATGTGGGCTGCACCATCCAAGTCCGCAATTGTCCGGGCCACCTTGAGAATCTTGTGACAGCTGCGGGCGCTGAGACGCTTTGCCTGATATGCCCGCTGCAAAAACTCCTCCTCCTGGCTTCCCAAAGCACAATACTGTCTTACCTGACGGCTTCCCATCTCACTGTTAAAAAATATGCTGCTGCCTTCAAAGCGCTTTCTCTGAATCTCTTTGGCCTGTTCTACCCGCTGCCGAATCCTGGCAGAAGATTCATTGCCTTCTTCCTTCCCGCGAATATCATGGAAAGAAACAGGAGATGTTTCCACACAAATATCAATCCGTTCCAGCAATGGACGGGAAATCTTTCCCAGATACCGGCGCACCTGCTGTTCATTGCAGGAGCAGCGGCTCCTGTCCGGATAAAATCCACAGGGGCAGGGATTCATCGCTGCGGCAAGCAGTACACCTGCCGGGAAAACACAGCTTCCGTGAACCCGAGAAACCGTAACCCTCCTCTCCTCCAAGGGCTGCCGCAGAATCTCCAAAGCCTCCCGCCGAAATTCCGGAAACTCGTCCAAAAATAATACACCTCTGGATGCCAGAGAAATCTCCCCTGGCTTTGGATACCTTCCTCCTCCAGCCATGGCCTGGGGGCTGATGGTATGATGTGGAGCGCGAAAGGGTCTTCTTCCCAACAAAGCCTTCCCTGGAGGCAGCATACCACATACACTGTATACCTTCGACACCTCAAGCTGCTCCTCCGGCGACATGGAAGACAGAATCGTGGAGAGCCTTCGCGCCACCATACTCTTCCCGCTTCCCGGAGGTCCCAGATAAAGAATATTGTGCCGCCCGGCGGCAGCTACCTCTGTAGCCCTGCGAACCAACTTTTGACCGCTCACCTCTGAAAAATCCACCAATTCCTGTTCTGGCTCCTCCAAAAAGCTCCAGGAAGACGGATCCTCACTGGTAATCCTCTGAGGATTGTTCAAAAGCTCCATCATCTGCCTCATATTCTCTATCCCTACGATCTGAATCTGTCCCACTGCCATCCCCTCCGGCACATTTTCCTTTGGAAGAAAGCAGCGTTCCTTCCCTGCATCCCGCATTGCCGACACCAGAGACAGCACGCCGCGAACCGGTTTTACCTGGCCATCCAATCCCAGCTCTCCGATAAAGGCAGAATCCTCCAAGGCAAAAGCCCCTCCTGCCCCATATGCCGTCAGCACTGCCACTGCCACAGGAAGATCAAAGGCAGTCCCATCCTTACGAACATCTGCCGGGGAAAGATTTACCGTCACCTTTTTCGGCAGCATGGAAAAACCGGAATTTTTTAAGGCGGTTTTCACCCTCTCCTCTGCTTCCCGGACCTCTGATGCCAAATATCCCACCATGTGAAATCCCGGAAGCCCGTTTCCCACGTCTGCCTCTACCTGCACGGGATATCCGTCGATCCCCTGCAGACCTGCACTATACACTTTACTGAACAAACAGACACTCCTTTCCTGCCTTCATCACAACGGTTCAAGGCTTCCTGAAACCGCTGTCTGTCATACACACTCTTTTCATCCGGGAACTTGGCATATAGCACGAAACGTACATCTGAATTTTCCGAAATCCTGTAGAAAAAAGAAATTTTATGATACTGCTGTTATCATAACGGATTATGAGAAAAATAGCAAGAGGAAATGTTACAAAAATTCTGTCATATAGGGACGAAAACGCAGAGGAAGCATATTCTGCTGGCATTTCAGGTTCGTCCGCTGGGCAATGGCAATCGATTGATGAAAGGTTTTCCACAGATCTTCATAGCATTCCTCGTCCGTCTTCTTATTCAGCCTCTCCTGCCACCAGGAAGAATCGGTGCGCACGATGGCCCAGCCCCTGTCTGCCTGGTGAACGGCTGCCTTTTCCCTTTTACAATCATACAAAATCCAGTTCTCACCGGAAAGGCGGTCCGAAAAGTGTAGGGAAACCAAGGCCAGCAAATCATTCCTTGGCTCTATCCTCCCAAACAGTACTCCCTCCTCCATCTGAGAAAAACGGGTAAACTCGATTATGTGGGTATATTCCCTGCTCAGATAGCGCACCATCTGAAACACCTGAAAAACCGCCGGAATCTGCAGACAGTCCGCTACCTTAACCCCCATGGCAAAAGCATAAATAAGAAACCGGTAAAGCTTGTCTGCGCGATCCGGATCCTCTGATAATGCCGCACGATATGCCGTCTCATAAAGCTCCTCGGAAAGCTTTTGGCGAATACTGTCAATCACCTTCTGTGCCTTCTCCATATCTGTCACAACCTGCCTGTATTCACAAAACAGCTCCCGATCCCGTCCCTGGGGCTCCAGACGTACATTCTTATGGCCAAGACGGCTCATCCATGCATCATAGATCCCACACCAGATATCTTCCACTTCTTCTCCGCATACGAAAACTGTCATTTTCCCTCCTCGCTGCCCATGCTTCACGGCACATCGTACTCTGTGAGTATGGCATATCCCGCTTTATCCGGTACAAAATGATATGGATGAAATGCTTTTCTTTCACCCTTGTCCGCTCAAAGCACTCCTGTTATCACAGATTCTCTGTCCTCTCCGCTTACAGGCGCCGAAATCTGATAATCGTCAAACAAGCTCATCTGCCGGTAGCTGTCATGATTCTCAATATCCCATGCCTTCCGTCGCTCTGCACTGATAATCTGACTGGCAATAAAATCCTCGTTCATACGAAATGGATACATGGTTCTGCCGGAGCAGGTAAGGAAATACACAGCCCGCTTCAGCACCACTCCCATCTTTTTTAAATCAGGAAAGTCCAATGCTCCTCTCCGTCTGGCCGCTATGATCCGCCTGGCAGACTTGACTCCCAGCCCCGGCACCCGCAGAAGCGTACCATAATCCGCCTTGTTTACCTCCACCGGAAACTGTTCCATATGGCGCAGGGCCCAATCACACTTGGGATCCATCAGCACATTAAAATTAGGACGGTCCTCGGATAAAAGCTCCTCTGCCTGAAATCCATAAAACCGCAGCAGCCAGTCTGCCTGATACAGGCGGTGTTCTCTGAGAAGCGGAGGTCCGCCCGGAAGGGCCGGAAGCATACTATCCTCATTTACCCGTACAAATGCGGAATAAAATACCCGCTTCAGATCATAATTCTGATACAGTGCTTCTGCCACCCGAATCATATGATAATCACTCTCTGGCGTAGCTCCCACAATCATCTGGGTACTCTGCCCGGCAGGAACAAAAACTCTCCCTCCCATACCATGCCCTCGGTTCCACACATTCCTTCCTGGATGGCTGACCGAATCTGCCATGCCGATCTGACGTTCTCCCTTCCTGCTTCTGTCCTCAAGTCCAGGTATCCTGCTCCCGTAAAGTCCCCGTGAGCTCTCTAACGCCCGAAGATTCTGTGCTGCAATTCCTCTTTGCACCTGACGCATGGGAGCCAGAATCTTCTCCCTGGTCTTCCCGGGAGCCAGCCTGCGAAGCCCTTCCGCTGTGGGAAGCTCCAGATTCACACTCATCCTGTCTGCAAGAAAGCCTGCCTTCTCCACCAGCTCCGGCGATGTCCCCGGTATGGTCTTCACATGGATATATCCGTTAAAGTGGTATTCATTCCTTAGGCGATGGAGGGTCTGACAGATCAGCTCCATGGTATAATCCGGCGAATACAAAATCCCTGAGCTTAAAAACAATCCTTCTATATAATTCCTTCTGTAAAACTCAATAGTCAAAATACACACCTCATCCGGCGTAAATGCCGTGCGCACCACATCATTGGAACGCCGGTTCACACAATAACAGCAGTCGTAGATACACTGGTTGGTAAATAGAATCTTCAGTAGTGAGATACATCTGCCGTCTGCCGCGAAGCTGTGGCAGATACCTGCAGCTAATGTGTTCCCAATCGTCCCTTTCTTTCCCTTTCTGGCAACTCCGCTGCTGGAACAGGACACATCGTACTTAGCGGCATCCGACAAAATCCTTAGTTTCTCCTGTATATTCATCTCCTCCTGTATCAGCATCCTGCTCTCACCTCCTGCTGTTCCCAATATCTATGCCAGGAAACGGGAACGTGTGTTCTTTTATGATATTCTATCATACACAAAACAAATTTGCAAGCTTTTTCGAACATTTGTTTTGCAGGAGAAAAGCGTCCGGAATATGCCCTGACATAAACCTTTTGCATGGTCAGTATCATCACATTGGCTCGTGAAAAAGTATTTTAATCATTTTTCTATAACTCCTTATATATCCTGTATTTCTTCTCAAATGCTTGATTTTGCTGGGTTTTCAGACTATTCCGAAATTCTATGTTTCCAAAGCATTTTCTCAAATCGTTTCATACTTTCTCATATTTGTCCCTGCAAAATTGGTAAATACGTTGGTAAAGTAAGCGGCTTTACCAATGGGCTTTTTTAAGAGTTCGCCACTCGTTGCAGTTCTTCCTTCGCATCATCGAAATTCACATGGGTGTAGGTGTTCAATGTTACACTGATATCCGCATGACCCATGATATACTGTAAGGTCTTCGGATTCATTCCCGACTTCGCCATATTGGAGCAAAAGGTATGTCTGCATACATGAGGGGTTACTTTTGGCATCTGAATGCGGTAAATCTTGTTATACTTTTCAATGATATGCTCCATATACTTCTCCCAGTGAAGGGCAACCTTTGGCATATCATTCTTATCCAGACACAGGAAACGAATATAACCATCTACCATAGGCTCAACTTTCGGTGCTTCCCGATTAGCAATGATTCTGCGAAAACACATCGCCACTTCTTCTGTCATAGGAACATAGCGGACACCGCTTTCTGTTTTCGGCTCCTGAATCACATATTCCATCTGTGATGTGCGCTGTAACTGATGGTCTACCTTAATACGCATTTCCCCAAACTCAATATCAGGTATTGTCAGTCCGCAAAACTCCGAAATACGAAGTCCCGTATGAAAAAGAATGTAAATTGCATCATAGTATTTGCTAAAATGAGTATCTTCCCTGATAAACTTGAGCAAATCCCGCTCCTGTTTCCGGGTGATCGCCTCTCTGGTAACAGAATCATTGACAATCACCGATGCCAGTTCAAATCCAAATGGATTTTTACGAATCAGGTCATCATCTACAGCCATCTGAAATGCTGGTCTGAGAACACCACGGATAGAATGAATGGAACTGTATCCTCTGCCATCCACCTGCTGAAGCTTAATGAGCCACGCCTTTGCATCTGATAAACGTACCTTGTCAATACGTTGCCTGCCAAATGCTTCCTTTTTCAAGACGTTAATGACTGTCTTATATCCAGCAACCGTGTTGTGGCGGACTCCTGTTTTCAGAGATACATACTTCTCCACCAACTCCAGCACCGTGTAATTGCCGCCATTGGTTACGATGTGGTCAAACAAATCCGCTTCAATCTGCTTTTCTTTCTCTCTCAATGAAAGTTCCCGTTTCTTACCTTTCGGCATTGGGTCATTCTTATCCAAACGCCAACTGTAAACATTTTTCTCTTTTCCGTCCTCGTCAATATAACGGAACCGATACCTCCCATCTGTGCGCTGATACTCGCCCTCACGTAAAATACGATTACGGTTATATCTTCTTTTCTCACTCATCGAACCTCTCCTTTCAAAAAAGGAGAGTCAGACTTGCAAAATTATCATATCACAAATTTGACTCTCCGTACAGCTTTATCATGGGATACAGGCAATCTGCTGTTCTCTTTTTCAGATATTTTTATATAGCAGTTGCGTGATCCAGATACCGTTCAAATTTCTCACGCTTAATCAGAACCCTGTTTCCATTCATCACATAGAAATCTTCATTGGGATGTGTGTCAATGAGCATTCGCAGCTTTCCTTCCCCGATATGATAATATCCGGCTGCTTCTTCAATAGTCAGCGTATACCTGCGCCAGACCGGAATATCTGAATATCTTTTTTCATCAACATTTATTTTTTTATTCGCCATAGGCAGTTATCCTCCATACATGAAAACAGCCAGACAGGGAAGTCCGGCAACGGGCTTCAAAAAACCTTGGAACGAATCCTTGTTTGGCGGTTGGGTTATTTTATACTTTTTCTTTTATTTTTCTGTTGCTTTGGTTGTTAAAGGGGAGAAAAGCCCGCAGTTACGGGATTTTGCCCGGCAACCGGCCCGGCAACGGGATAGCAACGAAGTGTGCAACGGGCTGTCATTTGCCGGATTTTTTCAGAAGGGAAGCTCCATCTGCTCCGGCACTGGCGTAAATCCCTCCTGGGTTTTTCCTGCCCCGTTGCCGGTGTCCGTTGTCGGCTGCTCCCGTTCCCATCCTTTTTGTCTGCCGTACCCGGCAAACATCCGGGGATTGGAGAAATAATTCCAGCCAGTGACGCACTGGTTCATTATCTCGTTGATTTCCCGGATTTCCCATTGTTTTGGCTCGTCAAAGGCGTGGTTCAGGGCTTCTTTGTATAGCTGTTTGGAGCAGACGGTATCGCCGGGGTAGCTGTCAAGGAAAGCCTGTATCATCCCGGCCTTGGTGTCCTCCGGCATGAAGTCCCGCTGGCGTTCCTTTAGGTATCGCACCATTTCCGGGCTGAACGTCAGCTTCCACCTGCCGCTTCTGTAAATCTCCATCGCTTCCGCCCATACTTGGCTGATATAGGCTCTGGAAGCGGGTTCGTCCTCTAAAATGTGTGTTTCCGCCTGCTCCGGGCATACCTGTATGGGGATGAAACGGCGGTTGCCGGAGCGGTCAAGGGGCAGGAAGTCAAGGGCATTGGATGTGCCGCCGAACACGCACTGCCTTGGGCGGTCTGCCGGGTGGGTTTCATAGGGTATCTTGTAAACCTCCTTCTGGCGGCTCAAAAATGACTTGATTTCCTCTATGCTCTTGGTGTTTGCGGTGGCAATCATCTCTGACATTTCGATTATCCAGTGACCTTGCAGCTTCCGGTATACGTTGTCATCGTCCAGCTTCCGTAAATCATCGGAGAACCACTCGTCTTTGACCGCCAGCAGGCGGAAGAAGGTGGACTTCCCGGCTCCCTGCCCGCCTACCAGACAGAGCATGACCTCAAATTTACAGCCGGGGGAAAATGCCCGGTGGATGGCTCCCAACAAGAACAGGCGCAGGGCTTCATAGGTGTACTGGTCTGTGTCTGCCCCTAAAAAATGCCGCAGACAGAAGCGAACCCGCTCGGTTCCGTCCCATGTCAGGCTGTTCAAATACTCCCGGACAGGATGGTAGCTGTTCTGATGGGCGGCAAGGTCGGCGGCGTCCTGTATCTTCTTTTCGCTTGTCAGGCCGTAGGTTTCTTCCAGATACAGCCGGATATATTTCATGTCGGTGTCGGTCATGGGGCTGTCCGGGGTTCTTTTGTAGCCGATAGGTTTTAAAATGTCGGTGCGGTCGGTCAGCAGGTTGTAGGCAACCGCCCCGGAAAGGAGCGGGTCGCACTGGAACACGGTCAGGCAGTTGCGGATGCTGTTTCGGAAGCCGCCTTTCTCGGTGGTTTCCAGCATGGCTTTGACTTCAGTGGCGTTCCGGGGCGGTTCGGTGCTTTCTGCCATGTTCTTTACTTCCTGCCGTATCTCTGGCGGTAAGTTCTGCCATTCGTCTTTCAAGGTTTCTCACTTCCTTTCCGTGTCCTGTGATAAGGGCTGCCCGCTCTGAAAGTTCCCCCGATAGAAGTACGTCCATCAGGTATTCGATGTTGGTCTGGATTCCTTTCTTCTCCATCTGGCAGGCGGCTGGCCCCATGTGGACGGTGGGGATTTGCTCAATCCCTTGTCGGGCATAGGAGCGCAGGTCAAGCCGTTCCGGGCGGTCGTTTGCTTCCAGATAGCGGTTAGCCGTGTCCGCCCATCCCTGCCGCCAGATTTCAGCGTACTTCCGGTCGTTCCAGTCCACGGTGTTCTCCTTGTGGCTTTTCCACCTGCCGGACGGAAGCCGGATGCGTTCCCCGTTTTCGTCAAGGTCATACACTTTGCGGCTCTTGGGGAGCCATCTGCCTTTTCCGTCCATCGGCGCATGGTGAGCAGGATATGGGCGTGGGGGTTGCCGTCCCCTTTGTCGTGGATGGCAAAGTCGGCAATCATGCCTTTGGAAACAAAAAACTCCCGGCAGTAGTCACGGATAAGGCCGGCGTACTGTTCCGGCGGGATTTCCCTTGGAATAGCAAGCACGAATCTCCGGGCAAGCTGGGAGTTCCATTGTTTTTCCTGCGCTTCGGCAGAGTTCCATAAAGTATTGCGGTCGGCGTACTCCGGCGGTGCATGGGGCGGCAGCATGATTTCGGTGTGGACAATCTCGCTTTTGTGGGAGTAGTATTTCTGTTTCTGGTCGTACTCTGAAAAGAGCCGTTCCCCGCTCTGATAGGCGGCTGACGCAACGGCGGACTGACGGTTGCTGCGCTGGACGATTTTAATATCAAAATGCGGGCATGGCAAAGGTGTCCTCCTTTCTCCCGGTTTCGGGCATGAAAAAAGCAGGGAACCTAAATTAGATTTCCTGCTCGGCGGTGCCGCCGATGGGCGGCTGATATTCAGTTATAAATGGCTCCCAGATAATACAGTGGGGAGCGGTACAACAGGTACAGGGGAAATATCGCTTATGCGAATTTTATACCCGGAAAGCCTGATGGAATGGGGCTGTTTCGCCCCTAAACGTAACAGGGGAGCGGTAGGCGCTTCGGGTCAAGTTGACCCGAAGATGAGGCGGCTTGATAAATTGGAATTGTATTAAAGCTCTCCGGCAGGAATTTTTTTATTTTTGTATGCCGTAATAAGTTTGTTAAGCCACTCGTCTTTATAGTTTAATACAAGACTATCATAAATCAGTCCAAAGTCATCAGAAACATATTCCGACAGTTCACCGTTGATATTTTCCTCAATTATCATGAACGCCTTTTCTCTTATTTCGCCTTGTTCTTCTTCATTTTTACCTGTATAACTTTGGGTATTTTTCAGCGCCTCTATTTCTTCATCAACTCGACACCATTCAGTATCAAACGGGGTACTATCCCTACTGTCAAGTAATTCATTTAAGTAATCTTCATCAAATATATCGTAGTCGATACTATTAAGGCAATTCAAAAGTTCATTTATTAAGTCCATATTCTTATCCTCCTTAAAATCCCGATTTGTCGTTGCCCTCATTATACAATGTCCTGCTACATTTGAGAAGAAAAAAATCCTGAATAAATTATTAACTTGTCGGCTGGGAACGGCTTGCAGCGCAAGACGTTTTCATACGGCAAGTCCACAAAAGGGTAGCTGGCGGCAGCCAGCGCAGGGGAAGTGTAGCGTCCCCTGTGATGATTGACAGCAGCCGGTACGTTGCGGGGAATCATCTGCTTTCCGCAGGAAGCCCCCGGCAGGGCGCAATGCACCGCCTTTAGGTGGTGTATAGTTGCGCCCTATCCAAGAACTCGGATAATTATTTATGAAAAGAGCAACTGCCATTTCAAAAATTATCAGAGGCAAAGGTGTGATTTACCCAATTATCTCGGATAATGCGCCCTCTTTCAGAGGGGGATTTTCCAGCTTGTCACTTTGGAAGCCAAATTTGCAAGCGGAATATCCAGAAGTCAGGAATCAGCCGTACCGATTGTGCCATAGGCGGCATAAATCAGAACGCGCCCGGCTCGTTCTGATTTTTCCACACATGGAAAGCCGCCAATGTGAGCGCGCCCGGCTCGTCCACGTTAAGACTTCCCGCAAAAATCAAGACGCGCCCAGCGCACTTTGATTCTGGGACAGGCTTTTTTATCGTTCCTGCTGTCGGGGCTTCTTGTCAGGATAGAGCTTTCCGGCAACAACGGCGGCATGGCTCTTTATCTTGATTTCCCCCTCCTGCTCGCTGCATTTTGCGTTCCGGTAGCCTTCATCGGAGAGGAAGAAGCGGAACCGCTCCCCCTTAAAACCGACAAAGCACTGCTTCTGTACTTCCAGCGTAATCATGTGCCGGGTTTCCGGGTGGAACCGTTCTTTTCCTGACAGGTCATGTCCCTGCATGATTGGCTCCTGTGCCTTTGCCGCCGCAAGCCGCTGGCGGATGGAATTATCACGCTCTGTCAGGAACCGGGCTTTTGTTGCGGCAACAAACTGGCTGCACTCCGGCTCCGGTATCTTTTCCAGCTTTCGGATGGCGTTCTCCGCGATTGCCTTTGTCAGTAAGTCCTTTATCACCGGCACGATTTCTTTCATGCCCGCAAGGGTTTCCGCCTTGGTCGGTGCGGCATACTGATAGATAATGTCCAGCTCGCTTTTTGAAAATTTCATTCTGCGTCCTCCTTCTGATTTTCGGTTAGAACTTGTGCCACAAGACGCTTCGTGTCGCCCCGGTGGAACAATACTTTTAAAATGGTGCTGACCTGCTCGTCCGTCACGGATTCCGGGTGGGGGAGATGGCTTTCCAGCATTGCCCCTCTGGTGCAGAGCCGGTGCGTCCGTTCCTTCCGGTTCAGGGTCTTTATCTGGTGTTCCAGCATTTTTTCTTTATGCTGCGCCCGCCGCAGCCTTGCTTCGGTCTTTTCAATCTCCTGATTCAGTTTTTCCAGCTTCTCATTCATGGGCAGCGTCCTCCTTGGGAAGCAGGATATAGATGTGGCTGACCTCCCCGATTCCCTGACGGACACGCATTATCATCCCGGCCTGTTCCAGTTCGTTCAGGGAACGCTTGCAGGTCTGGGGGCTTCGGGAGAGTGCCGCCGCTATCTCCATGACGGGGAAGCGGATGAACAGAATCCCGTTGCTGTCCTCGGTTCCTTTTGTCAGGATTTCATCCAGCAGGCGGGCATACATGACCTTTGCCGTATTGCTGACCGGAAGCCGGAGCATTGCCTTTGGGAGCGGCATACAGGGCGGCAGGGGCGTACTGGCTATCATAAATTCACAATTCATTGGGTGGTGTCCTCCTTTTGGCTCGTTTGGATAGGTAGCGGGGGCAGTCGATCATGACAGCCCGGAAACTCTGCTTGCACCCATGCTGGCATTTCCGGCAGAGTCCGTTGTAGCTTCTGCGCCCCCGGTCATAAACGGAAATAAATTTCCGTTGGAAGAAAGCAAGCTCTTTCTTCAACTTTTTTGACATTCTCGGCATAGTGCCTCCTTCATAGAAAAACCGCCCGATTCAGCAGTAACAGCCGGAATGGTCGGGCAGTGGTTTTTTGTGTATCGTTTCGGGGCGATTTTCAGGGGAAATACAGCCGTAGAGCCTCCCCAAAATCCCCCTTGGTATTACGGGCAGGGCAGACTATGCCCTGTGAAATTGTTGTGTTTCGGTATCGTTTCGGTGTTCATTTTTGCCGGTTCTTTCTGCTGTCGTTCCTGCCCCCGTCTTTGGCGGCGTTTTGCTCTCCTTGGTACGCTCGTTGCGGTCAGGGTTCCTCCGTTTCCCTGCCGGAAGTCGTTGCGTTACATCGCCGGGGAGCATATCCCATACAGGCCGGTCATTCGATTGGAATAATCCATCGATGAACTGCCTGTATCATAGAACATTTTTGAGCCTTGTGCCGTATGTCCATAAAAAAGGAATTAAGGGCAAATATCAGAAATTTCCACGATTGTGGAAAGTATGGTATAATCCAGTTAAGCGGCAGGGAAGCAGCCGCCAGAAAGGAGCGTGCGCCCATGAAAGGAGCGACTACCATACAGGAACGCCTTTGGGATTTACGCAAGGAAAAAGGATTAAATCTGGAAGAACTGGCACAACTGACAAAGATTTCAAAATCTGCCCTTGCTAGCTATGAATCTAAGGACAATAAAGAAATCAATCATGGCAACCTTATTACGCTGGCAGATTTTTATGGAGTGTCCATTGATTATCTGTTATGCCGGACAGAAAACAGGGAGCAGGTCAACACGCCTTTAACAGAATTGCATTTGAATGACGAAATGGTTGCGCTTCTGAAAAGTGGCCGGATTAACAACCGTCTGCTGTGCGAACTTGCCACCCACAAGGACTTTATAAAGTTTTTGGCTGATATTGAGGTTTATGTGGATGGGATTGCTTCCATGCAGATTCAGAACCTCAACTCCCTTGTCGATACTGTCCGGCACGAAATTATAGAACGCTACCGCCCAGGAGAAGATGACCCGTACCTGCGGATTTTACAGGCTGCACACATTGAGGATGATGAATATTTCAGCCACATGATACAGGATGATATAAGCGCAGTCGTCCGGGATATTCGTGCCGCACACAAGTCTGACAGTGAGAGTGCGCCGTCAACTACCATTGCCGAAGAATTGAAACAGGATTTAGAGGATGTTGCAAATTTCAAGGGAAGCCCGCTTGAAAAACAGGCTGCGCTTTACTGCAAGCGGCTGGGTATCAATTATAACAAGCTGTCTGATGCGGAGTTCCGGCAGCTTGTACATATCCTTGAAAAGTCCAAATTCTTCAAAAGCTATGTCGGCCAGAGGAAGAAACGGAAATAAGAAAAGTAAACGGTAGATAGTGGGTACCTATACAAAACTGGAGCAAACCTGTATGATAGAAACAGATTTGCTCCAG
>RAYY01000038.1 GCA_003611875.1 bacterium D16-56
GTATCAAAAGTTGAGACTTAACTTTTAATACCCATGATAGAAATATAGTCTATTGTCACACATTTTGCCGCAATAGTCGAGGTACGCACTATCTACCGTTTACATTTGATATCTCGAATATTATCTCTACTGTTATCCATTTTTTATCTTTCCAGAACCATCATATGATATCTTCAGCCCACCTCAAAAAAGCAGGCTAATGAATTATTTCATCCATCATCCTGCTTATAAAATCAACTACCATATTAATTTCTATTTTTCTATCAGCTTATCAAATAACTCCAAGCACCCCTCCAACCCAATAAACCACTCCAAGCACCCAGCTTGCCAAAATCCCATAAAGTATCACCGGCCCCGCAATGGTAAAGATCTTACACCCCTTCTACATTTATTCCGCATTTATAAATCTATACAATGTCTCTTTCCCCTTATCGCATTCTATCTCACAGCACTGAATCAGGAACTCATTTGGTTCCAAAAAAAGCCGGGTATCTGTATCAAGCAACAGTTCATATAATTCCATCTCCATAAGTCGCTGGTACGCTTCTTCTTCTAACACACTATATTTCTTCATCAAAAATTTACTTAGAGCAACTACACACAGACCGATTGTCGTTTCAATTTTACTCTCCTTCACAATATTATCTCCAATCTACTTCTTTCATACTCTTTATTACATGATCCACAACTTCCTGTTTCCCAATAAAATACTGGATTCCTAAATTCTCTGTCTCCAAATTGTTCAGGAGAATCCTTTTTGCTTCAATAGAATCAACTGCTCCATACAGGCCATCCCAATATGTTTTCAGACACAACATGGTATCATCATCCGCTGTGGGGCCAATTACCATATCATAATCATGCGGTGTTCCTCCCTTTTCTCTGCACATGAGAACAAAATCTAGCCAATTCTCATCTGCCTGTTCGAAACATCTTATCTTTAAAGTTTTAACTGCCAAAGCATCCAATTCAATTTGATAAAGATGTTCTGTAAAATCAGAGGCCCTTTTATTCCTGCTTCGCCTGACTGCCTCTTTATACTTTTTATGCATCATACCTATTGCCTGACTGCGGGAAACAGCCATATAAAACCCTTTTCCAAAATCTTTCCTTCCTTCTCCCTGATTTATATCAATTTCCTCAATGGTGGCGATTGTCCCATGATATAAGACATATTTAAGATTCCGATACATATTGATCCACCTCCTCCACCATTTCTGTCTCTGTCATACTATCAAAAACATCCGGGCATTCTGAAATATAGTTTAAAATTTTATATTTCTTATCTAACTGTAAATACTCCTGCCTGGACAGACCATATTTTTTACGATAGTTTTCTGTCACTAGATACATTAAAAATATTGTATTATTTAGCCTTTTTTCCGACATAAAATCCATCTCCTCTCTTTAAATCTGATGCTTTTCAGAAAGGCCGCCTTATACTTTATTTACCTCTTTGTGGTTATCCTCTCTAATTCCAAATACTCATTTCCGGTATGTTTAATATTATTTAACTCAAACTTCACACTTGGATAAGTGCCTGCTCACCAGGTGCATAGAAAAAATCTATGTGCGAAGTTTGAGTTATAAATTGAAGTTTATCCATACGTTCCATGATATCCTGTTCTTCCGGAAGCAATACCTGAAACGTCTGATCTTTTCTTCGTTCATCCATAATGTAAGTATGACCTTGATAAGACGAGCAATACTTTAATAAATCATCAATCTTTTCCTTTATATTCATAAACCCCTCACTATTACAAAAAATCTTGCACTGTTTTGACAGATTTTTTCTAATTATGCCACATTTGAAAAGTTATTACGGTTCTCCAACAGATTTTCTCTTCTTGGTCAAGCTCTCATTCTTTCTTAATTATAGTCTATAAAAAGTAAAAATACAATAAAAACAGAGTAATGAACCACTTTACTCATTCACCACTCTGTCTATAGAACTTACTACTGAATTATCCTCTCACTTCTCTTCTGTTTCTGCTAAATAACCCCCATCACTCCCCCAACCCAATAAACCACACCAAGCACCCAGCTTGCCAAAATCCCATAAAGTATCACCGGCCCCGCAATAGTAAAGATCTTACACCCGATCCCAAACACCTGTCCCTCCGCCTTATACTCAATCGCCGGCGCCACCACCGAATTTGCAAACCCGGTAATCGGTACCAAAGCCCCGGCGCCGCCCCACTTCACAATCTTAGGATACACATTCATTCCCGTCAGCACCACACTCAAAAGAATCAGTTCCAGCTGTGTCCAGGTCATTGCCGTTTCCTTTTCCATCCCCCAAAGATTCATCATACTCATTGTTGAAATCTGTCCCAACAGGCAGATCGTTCCGCCCGTCACAAACGCCCGAAGCATATCAGCTCCCATAGGATGAGTCGGTGTAATTTTCTTCACATATTTATCATATTCCTGTTTATTCAATTCCATAATGTACGCTCCTTGTATATTTCAAAACCAATTTATGGCCTCTGTGTCATGTCTTTTCCCATTTTCCACAAGATGCTGACCTGTCTTTTCCATTTCTCACTTAGCCATTTCTCGCTCTGTCATTTCTATTTTTCTAAACTTCATTTTTCTAAATTCTCTTTCCCTAAATTCTCTTTCCCTAAACCCTCTTTCCCTAAACCCCCTGTCCCTAAATTCCCTTTCCCTAAACCCCCTGTCCCTAAACCCTCTTTCCCTAAACTCCCTTTCCCAAATCTCATCTCCTCTATTCTAATCCTTTATCTTCTTCCCCACTCTCCTTTTCATCATCCTCCCGCCCCACTCTCATTTTCCTCCTTCCCCATCCCTTCCCTATTTACGCTGCCTTTCCCACCTTTACTCATAATACTGCACCTCTCTAACAGAAAATCCCAAATTCTCAAATACACATCCCTTTATAAAAATAAACCAAAGCCCCTGCCAGCTTTCCCAATGCTACGGAAAGGATTACATACTGCAGTCCCACTGCCAATCCAATCCGTCTGTTTAAAACCGGCACTGCTTTCAATGTCTCTGCAAGAGACATTACAAGGCATCCTACAAAAATCCCTGCTGAAAGTCCAAAAATTCCCAATATAAACGTTCCCCCAAACCAAATAGGAATCGGAAGCTCATAAAGGTCAGACACATTTCCCAAAATTCCGCCCAAAATAATAAAAGTTTCATAAAGCAAAATGCGTTTGGTGCCGGTTCTGCCCATGATCCGGGGGAAGACACCAATGATAGCCAAAAACGCAAATACCCCTGCCGCTATCGTTCCTCCTGCGCTTAATCCGATAAATCCCAACACGGATGCCTGCCACCAGGGCAATCCCATAATGTTTGACGCTGCCTGAATGCAGGGTGTTCCCATTGCTCCTGCTATCATTTCACTGAATATCAATTCCCTGCTCCTTTCTCCCATCGTTTTGGATCAGGGTTTTACTTATATTGTCTTCATACAGTCTCATTTCCACCTCTAAGGGAGTTGGGTCTGTGCTAAGCTTCCATTTGGCAAAATGATTGAAAAACACAGTAATTCCAAGAGCCAGACCGATAGAATAGGTTAGATCCAGGATTGTGGTTCCCTGGGCTTCAGACCCTGTTACCAGTCGGTAAAGCTCTTTAAATACATCCCGCACATTGGCATCATTATTAAAAGTCATAATGGCAAATGCCGCTCCACAAAAGCAGACTACACAGACAAAAAGCGTTTTCGTCCACTGCCAAAAATATCTTGGCTTCCTGGGCCGCTGATAATCAATGATATATTCCACCTTACCTACATTATTTACGGAAACAGAGGGATCCACTGCTTCCAGCTTTTCGATCACGTCCAGGGCATTTTCCACATATCGTCTGCATCTGTCTTCTGTAATATGTTTTAATTTTACACATTCACATTTATTCTGGATGTTGGTATCACTGCAGTACAGTTTAGCCACATCCCTCACAAACACATCCTTTGTGTGAACCTCCGTGATTTCCGACAAATTTAAATAGACTGTATTCGTTTTGCTGCTCAAAGCGCCACCTCCCACGCCTGATTTACCAAGGTTCCCCTTGGCTCCTGCCTGACATTGCCGAACAGACAGTACCATGCGATCAGGGCTGCTATTGACAGGCACAAAAATATGGCCACTATCCCGATTAATTGTTTCAAAAAGTCCATATGCTCACATCCTTTCAAACATGTCTCCAGAGCATGCCTGAAAAACCAGGTGCTTCCCTTTGGCGCAAATCTGCTGTACTTTGAACACAAGCCATTTTTCAGACACGCTTTAGTATGTGTCATCATGAACCTAGATATTCTCTCATCTTCCTAAGAATCCTTTTTTCCAGCCGAGAGACCTGAACTTGGGAAATATTTAAATCTGCGGCAATCTGACTTTGTGTCTCATTTTCAAAATAGCGGCGCATAATAATTTCCCGATCCTTCTGGGAAAGCTGCTCTAAAAGCTGTTTTAACACGATCTTATTTAAAAGCTCCTCCTGCTGTTCGTGCTCATCTGGCAGCTTGTCCAGCAGCCGCAGATTTTGATCCTCGCCAGAACCTACGGTTCTGTAGATAGACTCCACCTCAACAGACGCCTCCATGGATGCCGCTACCTCCTCACGACTGACCCCGGCCCGCATGGCAAGCTCCTCAAGCCCCGGCTCCCTGCCCAGCTCCCATATCATCTTCTCCCGAATACTGCTGACCTTCATCCCCAGCTCCTTTAAGGAACGACTTACCTTGATCATGCCGTCATCCCGCAGGAAGCGTTTGATCTCGCCGGTTATCATTGGAACTGCATAAGTAGAAAATTTCACGTCAAATTCCAAATTAAATTTGTCAATCGCTTTAATCAGCCCAATACATCCGATCTGATACAAATCCTCCAGCTCATGACCCCTTCCGGCAAACCGGCGCACAATGCTCCATACTAATCCTACATTGTCCAACACCAGCTGTTCTCTGGCGTTCTGGTCTCCTTCATGGGCAAGCTGAATCAATTTTGTGGTTTCCTCCATGCTCTGTCACCTGCCGATTTTCTTTTTCATGGTCACCAATGTTCCCCGCCCAGGTTCTGATTCCACCAGCACCTGATCCATAAAGGCTTCCATAAAGGAAAATCCCATACCAGAGCGCTCGCCGGATTTATCGGTGGTATACATAGGCTCCATTGCCTTTTTCACATCGCGGATTCCCACTCCTGTATCCCGAACCAGCACGGTCAGCTCTTGTTCCTCTGCCTGCAGCTCCATATAAATGATTCCTTCCCCTTCCTGATATCCGTGAATTACCGCATTTGTCACTGCCTCTGAAACAGCCGTCTTCACATCATCCAACTCCTCCAGAGTCGGATCCAGACGACTCATAAAAACAGCCGTCACCACTCGTGCCAGCTCCTCATTTTTTGATAAACTTTCAATCTCCATCCGAAAACGTTCCATCTTCTCTTATCCTCCAACAGCGCACAAGCTGCGCCATAAATTAATCTGTTCCAACATCACCGGAAAACCATCTGATTTTTCCCTGTCTGTCATATAAGGTCAGCAGCAGCAATCCTAATCTGAACAAGCCAGAACCAAAATTTTGCCATTTTGCGCAGGAAATCGTCCATCAGCGCCTAACCAGCTGCTGCTCCCAATCCTTTGGAAAATACGCATGCTCTTGGATATCACATGCGGGTATCACATGCTGTGCCACCTATCCAATCAGTGCTTCTTCCCTGGTATTGTAATGCTTCATCAGCCTGGTAATTCCTCCTATAGTAAGAATCCTTTGTACCCGGTCATTAACCCCATACAGCGCCACCTTTCCCCCGTTGGCTGCCATCTGCTTATACCGGTTTATTAGAATCCCGATTCCGGAAGAATCCATAAACTCTGTTTTGGAAAAATCAAAAACCACACGACTAATATAGTTTTCTGCCATAAGCAGATCTGTTTCATATTTTAAATTTCTACAGTTATGATGATCCAGCTCCTTAGGCATGTGAATAAGCAATACCTGTCCCCGCGCCTCATAAATAAATGATTGTTCCATTGCCTTTTTGCTCCTTCCCTGACTTTGTTCCTGTTCTGTTTACATTTATCGGATCGTGGACCAATCGCTGTGCCTTTTATCCTGAATAATTAATATACAGCTGTCATTTGCTTAAGAACTGTCACGAAATGACTTATGATACCTCTTGTTTGCAAACAGCAAAAAAAGATACAGCAAGCATCCTCTCTTGTTGTATCTTCTTTCCTTTATCTGATGGTAAATTTTGACGGATTCCAAATCCGGTCTGCCCTAAAATCCCCGCTGCTCCTTGGCCTGAGCCGCATATTCGGAATCCGGATGGTTCATAATAATCTCCCCGAAAAATTCATTGGCCTGATCTACATTTCCTGCATTCTTGTAAGCCATTCCAATCTTGAAGATTGCCCCTATATTCCCTCCGTTGATCTGCAGACTCTTTTGGTAATAATCCACTGCCTGGTCTGTATTTCCCCTGGCTGCGGCCTCATCCCCCATCTGCTCCAATACCGGGTAGCCATTAGCTGCCATATCCTGCTGCACCCAGGACCCAATCTCGTCCAAAACTCCGTCTGTAAGCACGGAAAAATCGGTCTCCACATAAAGCTGTGCAGCTGTGCGCATGTCCTCTGACCGGTACGCCTGCAGAATCTGGGCCAGACGCTGATATTGACTGATCACACTGCCGCTGTCATTGACCATGGTCTCTAAGCTGGATTCTGCCTCCTGCTGTGCTTCACTGGCATCTTCCAGCTTCCGGTTCAGCTCATCGATCTGAAGGCTTTTCTGATTTACCAGCTCAAGTCCCTGCCGGATCTCCTCCTCATATCTGCTGACAATGGAATCCCGTATGGTGGGCGTTACCAGAAAAAATACCACCACCACCCCCATAACCAACCCTGCCAGTATATTCAGCACAGACTGCAGTCCTGTATTCTCCTTATAGCTGGGCGGCAGAATAATGTCATCGTCCTGCATCTGGCGGTGGGAAAATGCATTTTTCAGTTTACGCTTTTCCACCTCTGCCTTCCCTGTATTGGCTTTGGCAATCGTCATGTACCGCTGGGTAAGAGGATTATACCGATCCACCTTCATAGCCTGAAACAGACAGCGGCCCGCCTTTGTATAATCCTCATGGTGCATATAAAGAAGGGCAAGAAGCTGCTGAGCTTTTACGTAATTAGGCATCTCCTCCACCATCCGCATCAGCAGCAATACCGCCAGATCCTCATTTTCATTGCGGGCATAATTCAGAGACTGGTTATATTTTTTTGCAGCCTGATCTGCCATGTCCAGATATCCCGGCGAATTTTGCAGCGCCTTTAAATATCCCTCTGCCAGATTATTTTCTTCCTGAAGATTCAGGCTGATAATCCACTGAGCAAGAGCAGCTCCCACCTCTCCCAGCTCATGATAAACCAGGCCTAAAAGGTTTCTGGCATCTGTCTGATATTTATGGAACCGAAGGCTTTTCTTCAAGACCTGTACAGCGCCCGTAAGATCGCGCTCCTTCGCCTTTTCCAGTCCAACATTATAGTAAGCATTGGAAATTTGACGATTCCTCATTCCTGTATCCATGCTCTGTCTCCGTTACTTTCTCTTATGGTTGCCCTACTTATTGTTCAACAATTCCACCATCAAGTCTGTCATATCCGTCAAATCCTCTCTTCCGATGGCGTCCTCTACATTTCCAATCTCCATACTGGGCTGGAAATTCTTCAGCTCCTCCTCAAAATCCAGCAATCCTCATTCCTCCTTTCCCATTCCGATCTCTGCCGGCCCTCCCCACATAAGCTCCCGAATCTCCCCAATCAGATACAAGGATCCGACCACATACAGCCTGTCCCCCTCTTTTCGATGAGAAAGCGCTGCCTCCAGGGCCTTGGCAGCAGTCTTATATGCCTTCACCTGCATACAGCCGGCTTGTCTGAACTGATCCGCCAGCAGCTCCTGGGCGGCCCCCCTCTCATCCTTTAAGTGTACCACAGTTACCCGGGTTATGGGAAGCTGATTACAAAGCATTTGAATCATCTCCCTGTAATCTTTATCTTCCACGGCAGCAAACAAAAGATGAATCTGTCTGAATTCCTTTTTCGTCTGCTCCTTTACTGCCTGTATAAACGCACGGATTCCTCCTGGATTATGGGCGCCGTCCAGCCAGACATCCGGCGCGGCCTTCTCCATCCTGCCCGGCCATGAAACCTTCCTAATGCCTGCACGGCACACATTTTCATCAATTCCGGGAATCTCCAGCACCTTGAAAACCTTCCTTGCCAAAGCGGCATTTCTCGCCTGATAGGGAGCAGCAAAGAGCTTCTGGTCTTCCTCTGCCTCATCCTCTTGTCCAACCGGCCAGGCCGGCGCTCCCGCTATCCTGGCCTGGCGGCAGATCACCTTTGAGGCAGCAGGATCGCCGTCATCATAAATCACGGGCACTCCTGGCTTGATAATCCCTGCCTTTTCTGCCGCGATCTCCGGAATTGTCTCCCCAAGATATTGAGTATGATCCAGGCTGATGGACGTGATCACACATGCCTTGGGACGCCGAATCACATTAGTCGTGTCCAGCCGTCCCCCCAGCCCTGTCTCCAGGATTACATAATCCACCTTTTCCCGCGCAAACATTACCATTGCTATAAGAAACACAAATTCAAAAAATGTAGGATGAAAATATCCTCTCTCCTTCATTCTTTCTGCTGCTGCCAGCACCTGCCGAAAGCAGTCCTCAAAAAGCATCCTATCTGCCAGCTCTCCGTTGATCAGAAATCGTTCCCGAATATCTGACAAATGAGGCGATATAAACGTCCCCACCTTGTATCCCGCTTCTTTCAAAATGGCGGTCAGATCTGCGCAGACAGAACCTTTTCCATTGGTTCCTGCTACATGGATAATGGAGAACCCCTTTTCCGGGTCTCCCAGCTCCACGAGAAAATCCCTCACTTGCTCTAAGGAGTTTTTCTTTTTCGTCCAAAATGGTATTTTTAATAGATACTCTTTCGCCTGTTCATCCATAACTATAATATATGTGAATTTTTTCTGTTTATGACATCTACTTTTTATAGCATCTGCTTTTATACTCACAAGCATACTTATCCGCCAAATAATTGGGAGCCATGTTGAACTCAATGAAGATAGGGGGTGCAGAAAGCCCCATATCTGTCTTACAAGCATCGCCTGGATCCTCGGCTCCCACGTTCCTCACATTATCCCTGAAGCTGCACAAGCCGCGCCTCCACCTGGGTCATCATCTGTGTGTATTTCTCCAGCTTTTCCCGTTCCTCCTGAATCTTTGCCTCTGGCGCCTTGCTGACAAATCTTTCGTTGGACAGCATTCCATTTACCCGAGCCAGCTCCTTTTTCAGCCGTTCCTGCTCCTTTTTCAGCCGTTCTATTTCCTTTTCCACATCTACCAATTCTGCAAAAGGCATATAGATCGTGGCCTGGGAAATCACCGCAGACACTGCATCCTTGGCGATCCCGGACTTATCCTTCTGAAGGTTCACCTCACTGGCAAAACCCAACATGGCAAAAAACACCCTGCTGCGGTCAAAAATCTCCAGAACCTTCTCATCCTCTGACACCACATACACCTTTGCTTTTCTACTTGGCGGCACATTCATGGAAGTGCGCACATTACGGATAGCCCGGACTGCCTCCTTAATGATTTCCACCTCACGCTCCTCAGCTCCAAAGTTAAAGTCCTCCCGGTATGTGGGCCAGGCTGAGATCATGATAGATTCCTCCTCATCCTGAAGATTGCAGAATATCTCCTCTGTTAAAAACGGCATATAAGGATGCAAAAGCTTCAAGGACTGAATCAGCACGGTTCTAAGGGTCCAGAGCGCCCCGGTTCTGGCCTGGTTTTTCTCGTCCCACAGTCTGGGCTTTACCATCTCAATATACCAGTCACAGAACTCCTCCCAGATAAAATCATATACCTTCTGCAGAGCAATTCCCAGCTCATACTTATCTAAATTCTCCGTCATATCCCGAGCCAGCTTGTTTACCTTGGATAGAATCCATTTATCCGGCATGGTAAGAGGAAGCTCCTCCCTTGATTCATCCAAAGCTTTTCCATTCCCCGCTCCATAGAAAAGCTCATACCCTTTCAGCTGCTCCGCCGATACCTGTTCCATATTCATCATAATGAACCGGGAAGCATTCCACACCTTATTGGCAAAATTCCTGCTGTTCTCCACCCGCTCCCAGTAGAAACGCATATCATTTCCCGGCGCATTTCCCGTAATCAAGGTCATACGTAAAGCATCTGCCCCATACTGGTCAATCACCTCCAGCGGGTCAATGCCATTCCCCAAAGATTTACTCATCTTGCGTCCCTGGCTGTCCCGCACTAATCCATGGATCAGCACTGTGTGGAACGGACATTTTCCCGTCTGCTCCAACCCCGAGAACACCATGCGGATAACCCAGAAAAAGATAATGTCATACCCTGTCACCAACACATCTGTAGGATAGAAATACTCCAGATCCTCTGTCTTCTCGGGCCAGCCCAGGGTTGAGAATGGCCACAGTGCAGAAGAAAACCAGGTATCCAGCGTATCCTCCTCCTGAACAAAATGAACGCTGCCGCATTTCGGACATTTTTCCGGCATGGTCTTAGCCACCAAAAGCTCTCCGCAGCCCTGACAGGTATAGGCAGGAATCCTGTGTCCCCACCAGAGCTGTCGGGAAATGCACCAGTCCCGGATTCCCTCTAACCAGTGAAGATAGGTCTTTCCAAAGCCTTCCGGCACAATCTTAAGATCCCCGTTTTTCAGCGCTTCTATGGCAGGCTTTGCCATCTCCTCCATCTTAACAAACCACTGAGGCTTAATCATCGGCTCCACTGTAGTTGTACACTTATCGTGAGTGCCTACATTATGAGAATGAGGAACCACCTTTACCAATAGCCCCTGCTCCTTTAAATCCTCCACAATGGCTTTTCTTGCCTCATACCGATCCATCCCGTCATACCGGCTGCCTGCAAAATCAATCGTGGCATCGTCATGCATAATGCAGATTTCCTCCAAGCCATGACGGCGCCCCACCTCAAAATCATTCGGGTCATGAGCCGGAGTGATTTTCACACAGCCGGTTCCGAAATCTTTATCCACATACTCGTCTGCCACCACCGGAATCTTCCTTCCCGTCAAAGGAAGCTCCAGCATTTTTCCAATGAGATGCCGGTACCTTTCATCCTCCGGATTTACGGCCACTGCCGTATCGCCCAAAAGAGTTTCCGGACGGGTAGTGGCAATCTCCACAAACTGCCCTTCTTCTCCTGCTATCGGATAATTGATATGCCAGAAAAAGCCGTCCTGCTCCTTATGCTCCACCTCTGCGTCCGAAATTGAAGTCCGGCACACCGGACACCAGTTGATGATCCGGGAGCCTTTGTAAATATACCCTTTTTCATAGAGCTTGACAAACACTTCCAGCACTGCGTCCGAGCAGCCCTTGTCCATGGTAAAGCGCTCCCGGTCCCAATCTGCGGAGGAGCCCATTTTGTAAAGCTGGTTAATAATCCGGGTTCCATATTCCTCTTTCCATTCCCAGCATTTCTCCAAAAATCCATCCCTGCCTAGATCCTGCTTTCTGATGCCTTCGGACTTAAGCTTTTCAATTACCTTTACCTCTGTGGCGATTGCCGCATGGTCTGTCCCCGGCTGCCACAGAGCCTCATACCCCTGCATCCTTTTATACCGGATCAAAATGTCCTGCATGGTATTGTCTAAAGCATGTCCCATATGAAGCTGTCCCGTAACATTAGGCGGCGGCATCACGATCGTAAACGGCCTCTTTCCTTCCTTCCTTCCCCGTTTCGCATCTGCATGGAAATACCGGTTATCCAGCCACTTTTTATACAGCTTTTCCTCAATCTGAGATGGATTGTAATTCTTTTCCAGTTCTTTCATGATCATCCCTCCTGATATTTCACTCTTTGTCTTTCGGAAAAAAAACGCCCTCTGTTCAGGTATAAACCTGTACAAAGGGCGAAAATCCATTCCGCGGTACCACCTTATTTATACCGCCCTTCCAGCCACGACAGCCCGGGACGATATCTCTCTGAGTCCTTAACGCGGACAAAACGTGAAGTCCTACCCCTGCCATATGTTGGCAGAAAACCGGAATCTCTCCCGCTTTATTTTCAGACCTCCGGCTCCAAAGCTACCTTCCATACGTCTTCCCCCAGACCGCCTTTCAGCCGATGAACAGTCCTCTCTGCCGGGTATCCCGATGTACTCCTCTTTCTCATTGCCTTTTCGGTATAGTCCTTATCATAAAAGCTTTTTATAAGTTTGTCAAGTAAAAATCCCCGACACAGCAATTCTGTACTTAGAAACTGTCCTGAAACAACTGGTGCGATTCACTTGTCTTCCACACGGTCTATCCCTTACGCCATATTCCGATACTCCTGCTTCCACCGATACACCAGCTCAGCCTCTCCTTCCAGCCTCTTCACCGGATCCTGATGAAACAACGCCTCCAGCTCCTTCATCTGCTCAGCCCCTCTGGCCTTTTCTCTTGCCTTCTCCATCCTCTGATTCCATGTTTTCTTTTTCTGCTCCGTAATCTCCCCTGCCAGCTCGTCGCTTAAAACCAGCCTCTCGTCTATTCTGCTTAAATGATACAGCCTCTCCAGCACCTCATCCTGTTCCATCTTCCTGTATGAATTTTCAAATGCCTCAAATGCTTTCTCCGTCTGAAACATTCTTCCATAACAGGATCCCAGATTGTTCCAGATTTTTGCAAAAAACAGATCATCCACATACTCTCCCGGCGGATACGCCAAAAGCTCCTGATACAATTCCACCGCTCTGCCATACTGACGCAGGGAAAACAGTTCGTCTGCCTTCATTCTTTTAAAATCTGCCGGATGCTTTTTCCTTAAGGATGCCGTCATCTGCCGAAAGCGCCCTACCTCTGACATACTGTAATAATCACATTCCTGCAGAATAATCAGCAAAGCCTCATCCGGATTGTCCCCATTCTTCATCCACCGCTCCAGCTTGAGAGCCAGAAATCCCTGATTCAGCTCCTCCCTTAAAAAGGTCAAAAGCCGTTCATCCACAAACCCCTCCAGCACCAGAAGGGGATGGTTGTAAATCACATAGGATAATTCCTGAGACGAGTACAAATGTACCCCCATAGCCTCCATAAAATAAGGCCGCTTCACATGCTCCTGTCTGCACAACAATAAACTCATAGCATAACCTCTTGCCTGATCTGTACCCCGGAAGCAGGAAACAGTTCCCCAAACCCCCGATCCTGCAATGTCACTTCCATGGTACGCTCATCTAAAAAGAGAATCCGAATCTGCACCCGGGTAGTCCGGTCCGGACGCTTGGGAAATCCTTCCAGGGGAATGGAGATCATCCTTTTTTTCTTGGAGTCTGCAGATGTGACGATAAAATCTACTGTCTTTTGGCGATCCGGAATCACATCAATCACCGAAACCCGGTCATACCAACAGTCCCCTGCCGCGGCTACCGTAACATTTGTCTCCTGGCCTCGGTGCAGCACATTCATGGAAACCGTGGTTTTTAATCGGCCGTCACAGATACAGGTAAACGGCGAGGAAGACTTCCCCTCTGGATCCTCTGCCGCCCGGCATGCCGCTCCCCGCGCAAACAGCCCCTGCTCCATAAATACCTTTCGCTTCGTACACAGAAACTTCATCAGTCCCTTTGCCCAATCCTGATTAGAGAAACCCTTTCCTGTCAAAAACACGGACGAGTAGGCTTTTCTGGCCATCATCCGCTCTGCACAGGCAGTGAGAATCTTGTCCGCTAACCGGCCTCCGGAAGGACTCTTTAAAATATCCAGATTAAACCATTCCTCCAAATCTTCATACTCTGCCACCACCGTAATCTTTTTCATTCCCCGCTGAACCTTCATCTCATAATACCGAAGCCCCACCTCTGCCAGATCAAACATCCCTACCGTATTATTCCAGATTTCCTTTTTCTGGCTTAAAATATAATAGATAAATCCCTCCGAATGGCTGATAACCTGTACCCGCTCCTCGGGAATCCCCATACGAACCATACACTCCCGCAGCATATGATTCAGCTTAGGTTCCAGCTTTTTTACGGCAAAGACCACCTGCCCGATTTCTTCCTTCTTGTATTCCTCCTTCGGCAGCTTTATAACACGCTCCAGATACAGATATAAAAGCTCCTTCCCTCCATAACGCACTTCCCCCAGAGTAGCGGTCCCGTCCCGCATGGCAAGATTCACCAGCTTATCGACAATAATCCCATCCCCCTTCAGCGTATGGGCATAAGCCTCCTCCCCCACATACCACTCATCCACATTTTTGTTGCGGCAGATCACTGTGGGAATCGTCCACGTCTTCTCCTCATCCGGGCAACTCATCTGTGTATACTCGTCGCACAGATCAATCCCCACCAAAAGTCCGTCCATAGATCCATTCCTCTTTCCCATCTAAATCATTTGCTCAAACCAAATCCCGACAAAAATAAGCTGTTCTATTTCTGCTACATAACCTGGAACAGTTCCTCCATCACCACACTGTCCTCTACATAGCATCTCATCTTTTCCTTCAAAGCCCCTTCTTCCTTTAAGGCCAGACAAAGCCCGATCTCATTCAAGGACACAAACCGGCTTCCTTCCTTTTTCTGTCCGTCCGGCTCCCAGGAAAGGCTTCCTTCTTTGACTAATGTAAGCGTTTCCTCTTTTTTCTCATAGACCCGGTACTCCAGAATCTCCCCCTCAAACAGCACCTTCTGACGCACAAAGATACCAGGATATACCCGACGCATTTCTTCCCAATGATATTCTTCCTCCTCTGGCAGGATCCTTACCTGCAGAGCCGGTGTAGAATTGCGGTCTCCCTGATACTCTACCATCACCTGCTCCATAATGGAATCCGGCATGGGAATCCATTTCCCCAGATCCCGGAACCAGGAAAACACCATGCCCTCTGACATCAAATATCCCACTGCCGCCTGACACATCTTAAGCCGATGCCCTTCCAGCACCGGCAGTGTTGCATAATAACGAGACAGCGCTAAAAGATATACCACCGGCACCTTGTCAAAATCCGTAATTCCCTCAATGGCCCCCTCCAGATATTCAAATACCCGGTCCTTGGTCGGACACCCTTTCAAAAAATACTCTGACGACTTCATAGTGAAATATGCCTTCACCAGAGTCTCTCCCGTCTTCTTCCCAGCTGCATACCAGTCAAACACCTGATCCATCCGGTCGGTCTCCCCAGTAAAAAGCTGCTGTGCCAAAAGCCGTTCCGGCAGGTCATACACTTCCACCCGCTCCCGCACAGCCTGGTTTAAAATCTTATACATTTGCTTTCCGGACCCATTAAAATACTCACAAAGGTAATCCAGCATTACCCCGTCATGCTTTCCCTTTGAAAACAGATCACAGGCCAAGGTAAGAAGCGGCTCATCCTCATCAAATATCTGCTGAAGAATCATCTGACTGCACATTTTTAAAAGTCTTGTCTTTTTTATATCCTCACTTCCATACCTGAGGATCCGCGCCCATGCCTCTTTTACATAATCCTGCTGAATCAGCGTCTCACAGATTCCCACCCGTTCCTTTCTGGTAAGCCTGTCCATGTTGATTCCAAGCAAATACTCTCCGCCGCCTGCAGCCGCATTCCCCTCTGTCTCTGCCCGGCTCTGATAATACTGGATAATACGGCTGAGGATTCTCCGCCGATACAGAGACTTAAACTTCAGATCCGACGAAATCCTCTCCAAAGTCATCACATCCTCCTCGCCGGATACCCCTTTGTCCACAATATCTCCGCACTCCTGCAGCCGCAGCATCTCATGGCCCGGATAAACCTCATAGCACCGATCCAGAAGCTCCCGTACATCCTTCTTTTCCATAGCCAGCAGCTTTTCGCAGGAAATATTAGCATAACGGTTGCCAAAGCCATCCTGAAACAGAATCACGGAATGCTCCCGGAACAAAGGCACATATGCCATCCCGTCCTTAACCAGAAATGCATCCTCCTCCTCCAGCTCCTCGTAGCACACCACCACATACTTAATATTGGGATTGTCGATCTTGATTCTGCAGGATCGAAGCACCGCCGGCAGAACCCGTGCTACCCGCTGGTCTATCATCTCTTTGTAGAGCATATGCTGGTAAAGCACCACCAGACGCCTGTTAACCCGGGCGCTTAAAAGCTGCTCCATGGTAAATTTCTCAATATCCCTCTCATATTGCTTATAGAGCTCCGAATCCTGGTTCATATATTTTAATATATTCATGTATAGAAGGGAACGGCTGTAATCATCCATAGATTTTTCGTAGGAAAAATACAGCAGCACTTCCTTTGGCAGCAAATAGGGATAATCCTTCGGAATGGAATACAGATAATACTCATAAAGTCCGGTCAGGCTCACTCCGGCCTTTAAAGCTTTCTCATACCAGGGAAAATACTTTTCATCCCGGCAATCTCCCCGAATCAGCATTCCGCAGACAGCGCTTAAAAACTCCTTTTCCGGATATTTCTCATAAAGCGCTGCCAGAAGCCGATAACCAGACCGACTGTAGGTTTTGACCGCGCCTGCCAGCTCCGAAATCCGCACTGCCACATCTCGTTCCAAAAGCTCCCGCCGAATGGCAAAATTCAGAACCTGAATCTCAAACTTCCCCAGACGGTGAATCAGATGAGGTTCTTTTCGATATAAGAAAAATGCCTGGGCATACAGAAACGGGCTGGAGCAGCCCTGCTCAAAAAATCTTCTCATCCGCTCTAAAAGCTCTGCCGGATTTTCCCGAAGCCCCGGCTCCAGCTTCAGCCACAGCAAAAAAAGATAGGGATGTCCGTTCTCGTCCAAAAGACATCGTTTTACCAGCCGAACCAGGCTCTCCTTCTGACCCTCTTTTTTGTTCTGAATATGCAGAAGGTATTGGTAAAAGCAATATAATTCCGGCTTATCCCGCCGCAGATCCAAAAGCTCTCCTCTGCGGTTCTCCAAAAGCCCGTCTGCCCGGCTGTCCTGCCCTTCCAGAATGGCAAGCTCTGCCTGCAAAAGAACAATAAGAGGGGTCTCCCCGTTTGCCCGCCGCAGATTCTCGGTCTCCTGTCTCATCTGTCCCATCAAGAGCTTCCCTGCAGAGGATCCTTCCTGCCTGCTGCCTTCGGGCAGCTCCTGCCTCTGCCATCCGTTCTCCTTCTCTCTCTGCTTTAAAAGCTCCAGCTCATACTGCAGCCGCAGAGCCAGATAATGTCCCAAATTCTCCCGGTCTGTACTTCGGGGAAGCCTAAGCTCCTCGTCACCTCCCTGTGCCTCCACATGCACCAGTTGAAAATCCCGGATGGTTGCAATCAAAAACGCTCCCAGATTCCTTCCTCCATGAAGCCTGGCCGGATTCACAATATATCCTACCTGGCACACACCGTCCTTAAAATCCTGAAGAGTAAAAAACTTCTTAGGCAATTCCAAAAAATCACCGTCTGCCGATACCTGGAACTGTACATACCCCCAGGTGCTGGCATGCACCTCCAGCCACTGCTTTGTGGGCTTTTCTTGTCTCTCAAAAGAAAGATGGTGGCTTTCCACCTCCAGTCTTACCGGCTCCTTCGCCTTTAGGGCCACCAGAAATTCCTCTAAAAGATTCTGCCTGTTTCCTCTGCTCTTCAGCCCATCATACAGGGCTCGTGTATGAATATCCTGCATAAAAGGCGCTTCCACAAAATCCTGATATTCAAACAACCGAAGGGCGGTCTCCTGATCCTTCCTTGCAAGCTCTGCAAAATCCTCCACCGTATTCAGGCTTTCCAGTGTCCTGCCGGACGCCTCCACCGCTATGGAAAAAGAATACGGCACCTTCCGCTCCCCGGCATTGGTCACAAGATAAAAGGCCCCCGTAATCACATCCTTCTGGGTCAGGTACATGCTGTCGATCTCGAATGTAATGCGATTGCGGACGCCGCCGAATGCGTTATTGGCAACGCGGACACGGATGTTGGAAGAATAGACCAGCCCTTTGACAAAGCGGCTTTCCTCATCTGCCACGGTTATTGTCTTTCTTGTCACTTCTCCGGCGTAGACTGTGTCCGTCAGCTCCTCCGGACTTATAACCAGCCTTAAAGCTTCCGGGTCAAGAAGACCCTTTGCCAGCCGGTTTATTCTTTCTCTCATAGTACCACCTGTTCAAAAATTCGTCATTTCATCTTATCTTAGCATATTTTCACTTGATTTAAAAGGTTTAAATTGGTATGATAAAGAAAAAGTTTAAATGACAGTTACATTTAAGCTCCTATGACATGAAAAGAGGCACGCTATGTTATCGGACCCCATGACCTTATACAAACTGATGAATCTATATATGCTCAAGCAGGTGAATTTCCCGCTGACCAATGCACAGCTGACGGAATTTTTCCTTCAGCATGAATATACCAACTATTTCACCCTGCAGCAGGCTCTGAACGAGCTGCAGGAATCCGGATTGGTCCGCGCTGAATCCTCCCACAACAGCACCCGATATGAGATCACGCGGGAGGGAGAGGACACCTTATCCTTTTTCGGCAGCAATATCTCTCCTGCCATTGTGGAGGATATGGACAACTATTTAAAGGAAAACCGTTTCCGAATGCGGAACGAGGTCAGCACGATATCTGATTACTATAAATCCACCAACCAGGACTATATTGTTCACTGTGAGGTGCGGGAGGGCCGCAGTCCCCTGATCAATCTGGAGCTTTCCGTCCCTGATAAAGATCAGGCGGAGCTTATGTGTTCCCACTGGGAGGCACACAGCCAGGAAATCTATGCGTTCGTGATGAAGGCTCTCATGAGCGATGAAATGCGCTAACGTCTTTATTTATATCATTTATCCCAGAGCGTGTTTGAAAATTGCTTTCTGTCAGATGTACCTTCCGCTTTGCGGGATACCTCAGGCGCTCCTTATGGGGATTTAAGCCAAATGAAGGAGACATCGCAGGCTATGTTAACTGAATTTGACCTGAACATATCACGAAGCGGAAGGTGCAGATATGGAGAATGAATCTTCAAACACGCTCTGTCTTGTGAGATATATAATACCACAAACACAAAATATGCGCAATGATGTTAAAAATATCTGTGTTGCATTTTTCCTATAAATTGTGCATGCTTTACAGCACAACATGGTATGGAGCTTTTTAGGCCGCACCTAAAAATCATTTCATTCCTGCTGCCAGCTGCAGGGGATTTTCCAAAAAAGAGCGGTGGCAAGCCCGCTCTTTCTCTGTCATATCCATAACCTCTATTCTTAATTCCCTTTCAGTTCATCGGATTTACTTTCCTCGACGAATAATACGATGGGATTGAAATAGCCTGCCTCATTTTCCCAATGTACTAATATTAAGGAGGTATTTCATGAAGCAATATTTTTACCCTGCAAGCTTTTATACCGCTGAAGAAGGCGGCTCTTGTGTTTCTTTTCCAGATCTCCCTGAATGTTTGACTAAAGGTGATTCTATGAATGAAGCATATAAAATGGCAGCTGAAGCCCTGGGTCTTGCACTCACTGACCGCAATCTCAACCAGGAACCTCTCCCAGGTTCTTCAAGAAGCATTGATCACCAAAATATACTCCCGTTAAATAGCTGCTTAAACGGACAAAGCAAGAAATTAAAATAAAAAACGGAGACGGTGGGATTCGAACCCACGTACCGGTTATGAGCCGGTAAACGCATTTCGAGTGCGCCGCGTTACGACCACTTCGCTACATCTCCAAAAATACTGACCAAATTATTATACATGATATTAGGCAAATTGTAAATGGGCGGCATCGAATTTTTTTAATTCAATACCGCCTATCTGCCTGACTTAATTTTTAAAGAACAGCTCCACTCCGTCTGCCAATCCGTTCCCCAGCTTATCCAGGGAAGCTGCCGAGTGATCAGAACCCTTATCCCCCAGCTCAATATCCACAGACGGGACCGTTGAATAAGAAGTCTGGGTCAGATCCATATCGATCTTCCCGCCGGAGTAAATCTTGGCGCCCACACCCTTCAGACCTGCAATCAGGCTGTCTCCCAAAGCATGATGCTGCTGCCAATGAGAAGCCACTGGCTCCATGGCCCGGTAAGAGGCAATATTAGGAACACTCATGTAAAAGGCTCCCTTGTCATTGGTGGTAGAATCATAATGGAGAGCAATATGACAATCTGCCATATTATTGGCAATCACGGTCCGGGCAATGTTGTCAAGCTGCACATCATCGGATTCCCGGATCATCAGCACATCAAAGCCTCTTGCCAAAAGCTTTTCCTTCAGCACCATGGCCAGTGCCAGCGTAACCTTAGCCTCTGGTGTACCGTCAGAAAAGGTCATTCCAGAACTAACTGCAATGGCAGTGGTAGCCCCTGCCGCCGTGCTTCCGCCGGTTACTTTAGGTGTGCCGTCCGGATGGCATAGTGTCTTTACACTAGAACCTCCCGATGTACCGTGCCCTGCATTCACACAGACTACTTTTCCTTTGCGGTTTGCTCCCTCTGCCTTGTAAAGAATCGCTTTTCCGGAATTAATCTTCGAAAAGTCTGCATATTTCCAACCGGAATTTAGTCCCACCTCTCCGGCCTGGGCAGATGTTCCCTGGGATGCTGCGGCTGTGGTTTCCAAAGGCGCGGGCTGGGTTGTAGTGAGGAACTGGGAAGACATATAACATTCCCTGCCCTGGTATATAACCCGGCTCCAGGATTGGCTGTATCCCGTGCGCTTAATCGATTCCCCCTGATTCATAGCGCCCACAACAGATGCTTTTGTCCCTGGAAAATCACGTACATTCACATTGCTTCCACTTACATACACCGTCTCGTCCCGTGCCTCCATCTCCGGTGCCGTTTCCTTGGTAATCTCCGCCCCTACCGGACTGCTCTCTGCTTTGCGCGGCGGATTCTGGACCGTATCAGAGGCTTCTGACGGAGCCAAAGCTTCCCGTTCCTCTTTTTCTTCTTCTGTCTCGGAAATGCCGGTCAGCTCAATCTTTTCATATTTCTTCATCTGACACCCGGTCGAGACGGCTGCCGCTGCAGCTAAAAGCCCTGCGGCTGCCAGAATGGCTCTCCAGCTCCCTGTTCGTTCTTCTTTTCTGCCGAATTTTATTTTTCTCACTGAATCGTTCCTCCTCCCATCACATAGCCGTTATCATAAAATACTGCTGCCTGTCCAGGTGTTACTGCCCGAACCGGTTCCAGGAACCGGCATTCTACCTGATTTCTTCCGATCTCGCGTATCACAGCAGGCGCTCCTTTATGGCTGTACCGAATTTTGACCCTCATCTGGCGTTCCTCTCCATGAAGGCCGTCGATAGCCATCCAGTTCAGTTTATCACAAATCAGAATATCCGTAAATACATCATTTCCATTTCCAATCACGACCTCATTGGTCTCCGGGCGGATTTCCACCACAAAAACCGGCCTTCCCATGGAAAGATTCAATCCCTTTCGCTGACCCACCGTGTAATGGATAATTCCCTTATGACGCCCGATTACATTTCCATCTAAATCCACAAAATTACCAGGCTCCGGCACATACCTGGCCTCCCGCCGGATAAATCCGGCATAATCCCGATCCGGAATAAAGCAGATTTCCTGACTGTCAGCCTTGCGGGCCACAGAAAGTCCCAGTTCCTCGGCCATCTGGCGAATTTCCTCCTTTGTATAGGCCCCTACTGGCATCAAGGTACGGGCAAGCTGCTGCTGGGTCAGGTTATAAAGGGCATAAGTTTGATCCTTTGCCTCAGTTACGGAGCTTTTCAGGGCAAATCTTCCGTTTTCCAGCCGTTCTATCTGTGCATAATGCCCGGTTGCTATATACTCTGCTCCCACCCCAAGGCTTCGCTCTAAAAGAGCCTCCCATTTCACATACCGGTTGCAGGCAATACAAGGATTGGGAGTCCTGCCCTTTATGTATTCCTCTGCAAAATAGTCCATAACATTGGCCTTAAATTCTTTTTTAAAGTTCATCACATAATGGGGGATCCCTATCTGCCAGGCCACCTGTCTGGCATCCTCCACAGCCTGCAGGCCGCAGCACCCGCCGTTCTCTGCCGTCTGTTCCGGTTCCTCATCCTGCCAGATCTGCATGGTAATGCCTATAACCTCATGACCCTGCTTCTGCAAAAGCCAGGCGGCTACCGATGAATCGACGCCGCCTGACATGCCTACCACTACCTTACTCATCAATATTCCTCGTCTTCGTCATGCTCACTGATATCACTCTTTGGCTGAACCAGCCCTTCAATCTCAATCTCGTTTTTCTGAGCATAATCCCACAGAGCCGCGTGAATGGCCTCCTCTGCCAGCAGGGAACAATGGACCTTTACCGGAGGCAGCCCGTCAAGAGCCTCCATAACGGCTTTGTTCGTAACCGCCATGGCCTCCTGCACGGTCTTTCCCTTTACCATCTCCGTAGCCATACTGCTGGTAGCCACGGCAGCGCCGCAGCCAAAGGTCTTAAATTTCACATCCCGGATGACCTGGTTCTCATCAATGTCCAGATAAATCCGCATAATATCGCCGCATTTTGCATTTCCTACGGTTCCCATGCCGCTGGGATTCTCAATCTCTCCCACATTTCTTGGGTGTTCAAAATGATCCATGACTTTTTCTGTATACATATCTCTTTCTCCTGTCTGCTGCATTTTACTAAGGCTGTTTCCAGCCCTTTACCGATGCTTTTTGTCAAAAATATCTCCTGTTTTCTTTTCCATGCCTCTTTTCATTGGGAATCTTGCTGCAATCCATCCCGTTCTTCTTCCTTGGTTTGTTATTTTCTCGCCTTCATAAAATCTTCATACAATGGCGACATGTTTCGGAGTCTCTGTACAATCTCTTTGATGGATTCTACCACAAAATCCATCTCCTCCTTTGTATTTTCCTCGCTCATAGTCAGACGCAGAGACCCATGGGCAATCTCATGAGGCAGACCAATCGCCAAAAGCACATGAGACGGATCTAAAGAGCCGGAGGTACAGGCCGAACCACTGGAACCGCAGATCCCTTTCCCGTCCAGCATGATCAGCAAGGACTCACCCTCAATAAACTGAAATGCAAAGTTGGCATTATTGGGCAATCGATTAACCCGATCACCGTTAATGCGGGTATAGGGGATTTCTTCCATCACCCGCTCCATCAGATAATCCCTTAACTCCCGCTCATGACAGGCACGCTCCTCCATGTTGGAGAACGCAATCTGAGCCGCCTTGCCAAAGCCCACAATTCCAGGAACATTTTCAGTTCCGGCCCGCCGTTTGCGTTCCTGAGCGCCGCCATGTATAAAGGATCGAATCTTCACCCCGGTACGAATATATAAAAATCCAATTCCCTTTGGGCCATTAATCTTGTGTCCGCTGGCGCTCATCATATCAATATGAAGATCATCCACTTGAATGGGAAGATGTCCGTAAGCCTGCACGGCGTCTGTATGAAACAGGATCCCATGCTCCTTTGCGATTTCTCCTATCTTACGAATTGGCTGTATGGTTCCGATCTCATTATTGGCAAACATGATCGAAATCAAAATTGTGGAAGGCCGGATCGCCTTTTTCAGCTCCTCCAGCTTTACCACACCGTTCTCGTCCACATCCAGATAGGTTATTTCAAATCCCTGCTTTTCCAGATATTCGCAAGTATGCAAAACCGCGTGATGCTCAATCCTGCTGGTGATAATATGATTCCCCTTTTCCCGGTATGCATCCGCTGCCGCCTTGATAGCCCAATTGTCAGCCTCTGTGCCGCAGCCGGTAAAATAAATCTCTCGTGCCTGAGCGCCGATAGAACCGGCAATGATCTCCCGTGCCTCCAATACTGCCTGCTTTGCCGACGCAGCAAAATCATACACAGAAGACGGATTCCCATAATACTCCGTAAAATAGGGAAGCATCGCTTCCGCCACCTCTGGTTTTGTCCTTGTGGTCGCGGCATTATCCAGATATATTATCTTCTTCATCTATAAAAATCCACCTTTCCGGAAATTTTATTTCCTGATCGCGCAGCTTTTGCAGGTAAGCCTGCCTTACTGCTGTATTCATTATAACACCAAATCCATACTGTTTCAATATGAAATAAAAATATCATTGTCAGCAGCCTGTCCGCTGCTCCTCTATAGATTCTGAAAAACAAATCTTCCCTATCGAATTCCTCCTGCTATTAACAATATATTCAAAAATTTCTGAATTGCCATTGCTTTTCGCGTCAATCACCAGCTTCCCTATAAGCAGCTTTTTTTTATATGACAGGTTTTATTATAATCGATTTCCCACCCCTTTACAACCAAAATCTTTCCCCTGTTCTACTCCTTTGATTCCACCATATATTATAATAATTTCCCCTTTTGGAGAACCCATGATATCAATATCTGAGCTTTCCCCCAAAAAACGCGCCTTTCTCACCGGCACCATCCTTCTCACCAGCACAGGCTTTGCCTGCCGGGTGCTTGGCTTTTTCTACCGCATTTTCCTTTCCCGAACAATCGGCGCAGAGGGCCTTGGCGTCTACAACATGGTACACCCGATATTCGGCATTTGTTTTGCCTTGTGCGCAGGCTCCATTCAGACCGCCCTTTCACAGCATATTGCCTCCCACATAGCCAGAGGACGTTCCATTTTCAGAACTGGCATTGTGATTTCTATGACCATGTCTTTTGTACTTGCCTTTCTGATCTGCCGCCATGCTCAGTTTTTAGCAAGTGCGGTGTTAATGGAGCCGCGCTGCGCACCCTTTCTTCCCATAATGGGCATCTCTGTACCCTTTGCGGCTTTCCATGCCTGCATCAATGGCTACTACTATGGCGTGCAAAAATCCCATGTTCCCGCCTTTTCCCAGGTAGCGGAACAAATCATCCGCATGGCTGCCGTATTTCTTATTGCAAGCTATTGGATGGCCTCCGGACACACCATTACCGTTATGCTGGCTGCCTACGGACATCTGGTAGGGGAAGCTGCCTCTGCTGTGTTCACCCTGCTCTGTCTGTATCTGTTTCCCCCGCAGACCGAGGTTATTTCTGCCGGCCTTCTCTCCCCTGACACTGCTGCCCCTCTGATGGCCCTGGCCCTTCCCCTGATGGGCAACCGGCTGGTGCTGAACCTCCTTTGCAGTGCCGAAGCTATCTGGATTCCCAGCCGTCTGCAGATGTCCGGCCTGAAAAGCGACCAGGCTTTTGCTGTTTACGGCGTACTGACGGGAATGGCCCTGCCGGCTGGTGTCAAGTAAGGGAATAAAGAATATCTACCCAAACGGAGCGAAGCGGAGTCTGGGTTTCCCCTTTACTTCAATTCAATCTTCACTCTCCCCACATCATACACCCATATCACCTCCACAAACCTCTCTACCATATCCCGGTCCAGTTTAATATCATCCTGGTAGCCACCATATCTCTCCACAAGTTCCTTTTTATCCTCCATATCCTCCATAGATTCCCGGATTATCTGGGTTTCCTGCTGACATACCTGAATTTCATCCTGTATACTTCCCTTTTTCCTCAGAAACTCCTCCTTCGTAAGTTCCCCATGTTTATATTCGCTGTAGCACTGCGCCTTTAAGTCTTTCTTTCGCTCAATCTCTCTTTCCAGACGTTCCAGACGCTTCCTTGCCTGCCGCCTTTCTTCTCCTTTCCCTTTTCTTTTTGACTCTGCCTTTATGGTTTCAGCCAGCCGCATCTGGACCCGGATCATACTTAAAAGAGCCTCCAGAATCTCCCGTTCCTTTATATGTCCCCGAAAACATTTACTGTCTGGGCTCAAATGAGGCTGTTTACAAAAAAATGAATGATACTGTGCTCCATATTCTGAAGGCTTATAATATAAAAAGTGTCCGCAGTTTGCACACCGAACCTTTCGATACAGAATATGGTGTTCCTTTTTATACATACCACGTTTTTTCACAGGTCTCAAACTCTGTACCCGTTCAAAATCTTCCCTGAGAATAATGGCCGGCATCCCCATTTCTTTGCGAAACCACGTATGCTCCGGCGCCTCCTCTACATTTTTGCTTCCCACTCCCTTTCCCCGGTAATGGCCGATGATCAGCGTCCCTGCATATCGTTCATCCCGTAAAATGTTCAGCACCTTTGTAGAATCCCAGACCGATCTCTCCCCCTCTTTTAAGCCATATCCAAAACTTCCGTTTTTTCGTTTCGCCATACCTGGTGTAAGACATCCTTGTTCATTCAGCACTCTTGCAATCTCAATATTTTTCTTCCCCTGAAGAGCCAGATGAAAAATCAGCCGCACCACTTTAGCTGCCTCCTCATCAATCCCATAAGGTATCCCATCCCGTTCAATCTCTCCCCGATCCCTCTTTCTATATCCAAAGGGATAAGAGCCGCTGCACAGCTTTCCGTTCTTAATCATCTGCCGTTTCGCCGCCTTTACTTTCGTGGAGATATCCTTACTATACAAATCATTTAAAATCCCCTTAAACGGAATCTCCAGGTTGTCATGACTGCTCTGAAAACTGCTGTCATATCTGTCATTTACAGAAATAAAACGAACATCCATAAACGGAAATATCTGCTCCGCATAATTCCCCAGTTCAATATAATCCCTGGTAAATCGGGAAAAATCCTTCACCACCAGACATGCCACCTGGTTCTTTTTAAGAAGGTCCAGGAATCTTTTGATTCCCGGACGATTAAAGTTGGTTCCTGTATATCCGTCATCAGACAGTTCCAGACTGGTAAGTTCTCTTAAATCCTCCCTTTCCTCCACATAATCTTCAATAAGCTTTCTCTGGTTCCTGATACTGTTGCTTTCCCCGTCTGCCTCATCTTCCAGGGAAAGGCGGTAATACTTAACCAGCAGTCTCTCCTCTCTCTTCATTGATAACCCCTCCCCCTTTTGCTCTAAGCAGTCTCTGCATTTCATCCTGAAATTTAAAAGAAACTCTTACTCTGTTTCCCTCATAAATTTCAATCCTCTCTATCAACCTGTCAACCAATTCCCTTGACAACAGGAAATCATCCGGGAGTTCTGATACTGCTTTCAATGCAGGATTCTCCGATGTATAGGCCAAAATATATTCCTGTTTTCTGCCCATCAGCTCCTCTCTTTCCCCTTCACACCCGGTCAGTTCCTCCTCATATCGCTTCTTCATATAGAGATATTCGTCCTGGTCAAGAATCCCTTCCTTCCAATCCTGATAGAGCGCTGCCATTTTCTGCACAAGACGGTTCCGTTTATCCTCTGTTTCTCTAAGGGTCTGTTCAAATCGGAACAACTCCCTTGCTTCCTCCTGCTCCCTGCTATGGAGCCATTCTTTGACCTGGCAGGCCGCCTCAATCTGTCTCCGGATCAGACAGCCAAGCATCTCAAACAGTTCCTGCTCCGGTAAAAACTTGCGGCTGCACTGTCCCGTTTTTTCATGCATATCACAGACATACCGATACTTATCTTTACATGACTTGATATGCTTCCTTACCATAGCCCTTTTACAATCACCACAAAACACTTTTCCCTTCAAAATACCGCTGTTTTCTGATTTCCCAGCCAGTCTCCGATTCTCTTGTATCATTTTCTCATACTGCCTATGCCTGTCCATACGGATTTCCTGCACTCTGTCAAACTGCTCTTTCGATATGATTGCTTCATGAGTTCCTGAAACAATATCCCACTCACTCTTAGGAACCACTTCTTTCTTCCCTTTTATTTCCTTACTTCTTCTTGCTCCCTGAACCATATCCCCTATGTAAACACGACTGGTCAAAATACCCGCTATGGTCTGCGGATACCAGCCAGATGTGTTGGCATACTTGGCATTTTTTACAATTCCCTTCTCATATTTATACCTGGCCGGACAGAGAACCTTACGTTCATTGAGATACTTTGCTATGGCAGAATCACTGTATCCCTTCTCACACAAATCAAAAATGGTTTTCACATGAACCGCTGCCTCCGGGTCCACTCCAATCACATGTTTATCCGATGTTTTTTCATATCCGTACATGGCATAGGCGCCCAAAAAACATCCCTTTTTCCTCAATACCTTTTTTGCGGAACGCTCCTTTTTAGAAATATCCCTGGCATAGTTCTCATTCATGATATTCTTAAGAGGAATCAGGTAGGACAACTGGGCCGGAGTAGCTGTCAGTGTATCAAAGCCATCTGTAACCGCAATAAACCGAACATTCAGAAAAGGAAACACATGCTCAATATAATGCCCTGCTTCCAGATAATTTCTTCCGAAGCGTGACAGATCTTTTACTATAATACAGTTGATCCGCCCACTTCTTACCTCATCCATCATCTGCTCAAATCCGCTTCTCTTAAAATTCGTCCCCGTCTTTCCATCATCCGTAAATGTGGAAATCAGACGGAAATCCGGCTTGTTTTTAATAAAATCCTTCAACAAAGCAAACTGATTCTCAATGGATTCACTGTCCCTGTCCTTCGCCTCTTTATCCGATAATCTCAAATAGAATCCCACCTGATAACCAATGGTTTTGCTAAAACTTTCCCTGGTTTGAACGCCGCTTTCCTTTCTACTTTTTCTGGCCATCCTGGTTCTCCCCTTTACGCTCATGATTTTGATACTCCTGATATATTGCTGCGGTCTGCAAAGCCATTTCGTAATCGTATTGGAATCGAAACACGATCTTTATGCGGCCTTTTTCAAAAACCTTTATCTTCTCCACCAGCTTCAAAATAATGTCTCTGGACAGAGAATGGAGATTCTGGTACTGTAAAAAGGATTCCATCCATTCACTCTTTCGGATATTTTCTATTTTGCACAATTCCTGCTCTTCCTTCAGGCGGGCCTTCTTTTTCTCCAGTTCACCCATCTGCTTTGTATAGATTTGTTTCAGTTCAAAATACTCATCCTTATCAATGACGCCATCGGTCAAATCCTCATATAAAGAAACCTTTAAGTTTTGTATCCGGACAATCTCCTCATTTATTTTTAACATCTGGATGTCAAGTTTCTTCGTCTCCTGTCTGAAATGAGGCGTGTTTTCCAGGATTGTCAGCACCTGCTTTAAATTGATTAATGCGGAAATATGGTTATTTAAAGCAATCAGAACCACCTTTTCCAGCTCCCCTTCACGAATCATATGACTGGTACAGCATTTGTCCTTCTTATAACCAGAGCACACATAATAAGGATATTTTCTTGGTTTTCCCTCCGAATCCTTTCCGGCACTTACCAGCTTCCGAACCATGGCGGCCTTGCAATCTCCACATTCCAACATCCCCGAAAATAAATACACCCTTGCTTTTCCCGGAGATATCCTGGTATCCATTTTCATCAGGTTCTGTACGGTCTGAAAGTCTTCCTCTGTGATAATGGCTTCATGCATATCCCTCACAATCACCCACTCATCCGGATTCTTTTCAATCACCTTTTTTACTTTGTGGTTGGGGGTGGTCCTTTTCCCCTGGACCACCCACCCCAGATAAGTCTGATTCGATAAAATCCGTCCAATGGCAACCGGACTCCACATAGCCTGCTTCTCCACATGAAATCCACTTTGATACCGAAGGCCAAGAGACCGTTTATACTCTGCCGGCGATAAGACTCCCTGTTCATTTAGTCTCTCTGCTATTTTTTCATTACTCATACCAGAGAGCCGCCATTTAAAAATATCTCTCACCACAACAGCCGCATATTCATCCACAACCAACTGATTTTTATTTTCAGGATTCTTTTTGTATCCGTATACAGCAAAAGAGCCAATAAACTCTCCTCTCTTCCGTTTTATCTCAAACTGGCTCCTTACCTTTACAGAAAGGTCTCTGCTGTAAGAATCATTCATCAGGTTCTTAAAGGGCAGCATAATACTGTCCTCCACATCATTTCCTTTCGCGCTGTCATAATTGTCATTTACCGCAATAAAGCGCACACCCAAATAAGGGAAGATTTTTTGAATAAACCTTCCCACCTCAATGTAATTCCTTCCGAAGCGTGATAAATCCTTGACAATAATACAGTTTGTCTTCCCCGCCTTTACATCTTCCATCATCTGTTTAAAGGCAGGACGTTCAAAATCCACGCCGCTAAAACCGTCATCCACTCTCTCCTCACAAAGAATGATCTCCGGTTTGTCCTTTACATAATCCTCTATTAAGCTTCTCTGGTTGCTGATACTGTTGCTTTCCCCTTTGCCTGAAACGGCAAGATCTCCATCGTCATTTGAAATGCGATAATATGGAGTGGCGTAAAAAACACCTTCTGAATAACCGCGCAAAAAACTCACTCTCCTGACATAATCAATTAAGTCAGAAAACTGATTGCCTGGTTGATAAGCTTTTCTGATTTTATTCCTGAAACTATTGTAACAATTTTTGAAGGATTTGTCCAGATACTTTTAGCTTATCTGGCTTTCAATAAATTCCTTCAGGCAATCGTTAATGGTTTTATCAGTATCGCTGTATTCGACCTGGACAATCAGCTTCCCACAACGGAAAAAATAGGGATTCTTAATCTGCCTTACAAATTCCATCATTCGTTCTTCCACTGGTAAATCCGTATTTATTTTCACGTTCTCTATATGTTCTAATGTATCCGGCCTAATCGTCCTGATATCTAAATTTTTTAAATCTGCTGTATGAGCTGCTGCTACCATAGCATTCCTCCCTTAGACTATCTAAGCATACGTTTGTGTCATATATCTGAATATAGGAAGCCTGTTTTCTTTAAATATATACAAACAGCGCTTTGTCCTATTCTCTCCAAAGCAAATCTCTGTGCCGTATTTCCCCGTCCCCCGGCACCGGAGTTGTCCTGCCCGTTTGCAAAACGGCTTAAACCAGGCCGGATCTTGCCATCACGGCTTCGCCTCCCCTCCTTCGGTGAGGGACAGTCCCCACAAGTCTCCGGCAGATTCTTTTCTTCGCACAGCTTTGAAGGCAAATCCGGTTAAGAATGTTATTGACATATTGACACATTCTGCCAGATACCTGCCAAAGCCATCAGGCCCTTGCCAGGGCCTATTTTTGAGTGGATATTCATCGCGGCAGCGAAATCTCTGCCATAGCGTATCCCCCACATGCTCAGAATCTGCCTGCGTTACAGAACAACTGAACCTATTCTGCTGTCAAGGTACATTGGCTTTTGGGCCTTTCATAAAATAAATAGGATTCTTATAAGACTTTTTTGGAATTTTTCTCAGATAATTTCAGATTCATTTACAATCAGAAGGCAGCTTTCGTATTTAAAAGCTGCCCCCCCCCCTGATAATACGCCTTGCCGTTCTACATAAACTCAAACAGACTCATCTGCTGGGGCTTGTTCCTCTCCTCCTCCTGATACTTCTGATGTCGTCTCTCCAAAACCTCTATCTTCTCCTGCCCAAACCACTTCAAAGCATGGTGATAATCCAGGGAAAATGGCTCCAGGCTGTCCCAGCCATTTTGCACAATCTTCTGCTCCAGCCTTTTCTCCCGCTTTTCTTTCTGCTTCGCACGGTTCTGCTTTTTCAGCTCTTTATTCCTTTTTTCCTGATCCGAAGCATGGACAATGGTGATTCCCTCCCGGATATCCTGCAGGTCCTGAAGCAGATCCCGGCTCTCCCTGCGTTCGGCCCGGATATTTAAGACCTCCACTTTCCAGCCATAGACAAACATCTCACTATGGTACTTCATCTGCTCATGGCTGATAATCAGTTTTCTCCCATACCGCACAATGTTCTCACAGATTGTCATGGATTTACTGGTTTCCAGTAACCGGCACCCTTTCTGGATACTGATCTCCTTCTGGCCGTCAAACAGCGTACCGTCACGGCGGATTCGTGTAATCTTCACATCATAGAATACATTCCCCCGTTTTTTGGAAATCAGCGTGTGCTTCAGGTCGCAGGTTCCGCCTGTATTCATACACATCCTGGCACATTCCATCGGGTCATACCTCTGCTCCCACTGCTCCGTCCATTCGTTATAGCTGGTCTGCCAGTAGCAGACATGGCCTTTCTTCTGCCTCTTTAGCTCCTCATATTTTTCCCTGATTCTCTTGTGACGTTCATCCCAAACCCGATCCTTGCTGTGTTCATACTCATAGGGCACATCCACCTCATGACAGTCGCACTGACTGATTTTGCAGATACCACCGCCTTCAACATGGTCCAGCAAGGGGCTGCGAAGCGTACACTGTTCCTTTTTGTAAGGGCAGAGAATCACCGGATTATTATTTTCCGGCTTCCAGTCAATACCCATATAAGACATATATCCGTTTGAGAAATCCGACCCCCGGCACAAAAGCCCACAGCCGGTGGAATAAACCTTCTGGTTCTGATACCAGTTTTCATATTGGAAGCCTCCCATAATGTCAAATAATTTCCGGTCGCAAACCGGATTGGGCATTTTGGCATAGCCAGGATAATGTTCAAAAGTATACCCCTGCTCAAAGAGTTTTTGCGTAAAAAGGTTGTACTCTTTCATGGCAGGCCCCTACAATCCCAGACAGGGCCGCATTCCAAATACATTTTCCATGCGCCTGCGAAGATCTTCCGGCTCCATGTCATATTCTTTTGCAATACAGTCCTCACAGCAGGGATATTTGTAGGCCAGTACCTTTGATATCCGCTTATCCCAGGTACTGATCTGCCGGCCACAGCTATTGCAGTATTCGTCAAGCCATTTTCCCTTTAACTCCATAGGCTCCTCCTTCTTTTTCCGAATGGTTTTCATTTTCATATTGTGGTATCACAAAAGGCCGCAGTTTCCCACGGCCTTTCTTAATAGAATCTCTATTCTTTCTTATTTTTAAAACTCAAATCGCTCCAGCATATAAAGAGGCAGCGTGAAAATTTTCCCTTCCCTGCCGCCCTTTGTGTTGCCTTTCAGATACAGCAGGTAATCCGCCTTTCCAGCCTCCAATGCTTTAAGGGCAGTAGCCGCCCTTCCCTTTCCTGATTTCACCTCCACCAGATATCTTCTGTGTCCCCAGATTGTCTGCACCACATAGTCAATCTCTCCGCCCTTATATGTGGCAAATGCCGGCATTTCAAAGGTAATCTCCTCCGGGAAATCCTGGCGCTTCAAAAGATTGATGAACACATAATTCTCATTCAGCGTTCCGTTAACAGCCGCCTCCGTAGTTCCTACCCTGTTTAAATAGTAGGCCGCAACCCCTGGGTCCATAAAGAAACATCGTCTTCCCGGCTTAAAATCCAGAAAGTCCATTTCAATAATCTTTCCGCAGAATCCGATAATCCCCGAATGGTACAGCCAGCTAATCGCCCGGTTGCAGGTTTCCTTTGACAAATTGCTGGAATAATTCTTCGTCACCAGCTTTTGCAGTTCTTCACTGACACTGTCCTCCTCCAGACCTTTCTTTTCCCGCAAAAGGATACGGCAGATACTTAAGAAAATATTAGTAAACACACTGATATCCGTAATATCCTTAAAATACCGCATGGATTCTTCCAAAAAAATCTGGATAATCCGCACCAGCTCCTTTCGGGCTGCCAGAACGTCCCGCCTTTCCAGATATGCTTCCACTACCTTCGGATAGCCGCCAATCTGGCAGTACTGGTCATAGGCCAGTCTCAGCCGGTCATACACCTCCGGGCAGTTGTCATCTGCCTCAGGCGAAGGAAGGCTTCTCCATGCCTGGTAAAGTTCCCCGTCCAGTGCCTCCAGAAATTCCTCAAAGGAAAGGGTATAAATCCGCAGCTTTGTAATATCCCCACTGGCATAGTGAAACTCCGGTTCCAGCACACGTCCAAGGTAGCTTCCCGTGACGATAAACCGCGCCTGAAACTGTCTGGTAAACTCTCTGATCCGGTTATAAATTTCCGAAGATTCCTGAATCTCATCAATGATAATCACCGTATCCCCACAGTCCTGAAAGGAAGGTTCATATAGGCGGACCGCCTCATGAAGCGGAAACTCCGGCCGTCTGCTTCCCGGAACCCATTCCGTTGCTTTCTGATAGCACTCCATAAACTGCTTTCCGGAAAGGTCAAACAAATTAATGTAAATTTTATGCTTGAAATTTTCATCCGCAAATTTATTGATGATGTAAGTCTTTCCGGTCTGCCTGGCACCGTTTACCTCCAAGGTGCTGTGGCTTTTGTCGTTCTTCCATTCCATCAGCCGGTCATATATTTTTCGTTTCAGATACATGGGAACCACACCTCCTACTGCTGTTTTTCTCTGCCTTAATCTTACACAATTCCGCTTTCGCCTGCCTGCCGCCAGTTCGACCGCTGCTGTCCAATCGCTGTACTACTTTCATTATACCAAAAAACACCGGGATTCCTACCGATATTTTAGGGAAAAGCGGAAAAATCTTTTTCCTGAATCTTTCTATGGGGAAGCAGCCTAACTTTCCTGCCTCCCCTTAGTTTCACATCCTTATATGCAAAATCACTCCCTGCTTATATTCCCTTAGCATGTCGGTACAACCGCTGACTATTGCCCATATATTTGTTGCTCATGTATCTGTTATCCATCAACTTTCTCCCGGCACACCAAGTCCAGCCATAATCAGATTTACCGCCAGCCGGAACCCATGCTGAAACATCCGGCAGCTCTCCGATGAAGTATATCCACTCATCTTACAACTGCATGTTTCAAACAGCTTCCATTGTTCCTCATTCAGTTCCTTTTGTAATTCCTCCTGAAGAAGCGTGATCTCTTTCAGCTTCTCATTGCTGTAACCTTCCGTAGAACTTACTCCGATGTCCACATTCCCAAAGTAAAGCTCTCTCAGGAAATCGTCTCCCACCTCTGCTGGCAGCACCACTGGAGCCTGCTTCCGGTTCAAAGCCTCTGTCACATCCTCCAATGCCCGAATCAATTTCGGAATCTGCACTTCAAAAAACCGCTTTTCTCCATTTGTCCGACAAAATTTCATAACATCTTTCCTCCTTGCTTACTCCTTGTCACCCATCTGCTTCGCAATCCACACTGCCATCTGGTAAGCTTCCTTTGCTTTACCCTCCAACTTTACGGCAACCTCTATACAGCCAATTAGTTCCTTATTGATTGCAGTAAGACGGCCGCCATAAAAAACGCAGGCGTCATACAGTAACTCCAGATCCGCTTCACTGAACTCCACTGTCTTTACCCCTTTACATTCCTCTCCCACAAGTAACCACATCCTTCCTTATACAGAAACAACTATCTCCCAGCCTCTCCAATAGCCACCAAAAAATCATGCTGCCACAGCCAGAACCAGTTTCTCCTTCTGCTCTGTTTCCTGCTCTTCCTGCTTGATACACTCCTCACTTCTGTCTGATAAATTGCCGCTTACTAAACCGTCTCCCGGCAACCCCAAATTCCTGTCTCCCACTTCCGCGCTTCTCACTGCCTCCATCAAATCTCTCTCCAGCACGTCCGCCAGCAGCTGTCCCTGCAAATGCCCATGCCAAATCTTGGCCTTTTCCTCCCGCAGCTTCTTAAATTCCTCCACCCGGAGCCTGGAGCTTTCCTTTGCAAGCCGGTAATCCTCCAGAGTAAGCCTTTTCTGGATCTCCTCCTGCCATTTCCTTAAAAACACCACAGCGTCCTCTAAGTCCTTATTCTGCCTGTCGCCTACGGTCCGTTTCTGCCGGATTGTCCCGTCCGGCTCCACCTCCAGGGTATAATAAGGCTTGTCCGGCTCCTCCGCCTTCCGAAGAAACATGATATAGGACTCCCTGTTTTGAATCCGTTCATAATAGATATCACTGGAATCGGCGCAGTGCCTTAAGGCCTGCCCTTCATACATGATATCCTCCACCTTCTCCGGCGCCACAATCCGGTACTTCCTATCCGCAAATTCAAACTTTTCTTTTACGGACTGGCAGATTTTATCAACATCCGGATATTTCTTAGTAACTTCCACCGCACGCATGGCAATCTCTTTATTCCCGCACAGCTCCACAGCCTCATCATGGCTCTCCAGCAGATTCCTGGGTTTGAAAAAAATCTCCCTGGTAATATCCCTTCTCAGCCTGAACGACATGGAAAGATAATCTGCCCAAGTGGAAAGAAGCTCTTTTGGCGGCCTTCCGGACAATTTGTGCTGTTTTTCCACATAATTTTTAATCCGCACCACGCTCATTTGCTCCGATATAAAACCCAGGTCTTTCGGCTCAATCTGATATCCGGAAAAATAGTCAATCACCGAATCCGGTATTTCTTTTCCCTGATGTTTCTCTAAGATCAGCCATTTCAGATACACGCTCCCTCCGTCATGCTCCCTGAGCCGTTTCATCCGGTATCGGTCTATGCCAATGGATTTGGCAAAATCCGAAGACTCTCTGATCTTAAGGTCCGCCTTCCCATTGTAGACCTCCTCAGACAACCGGAACAGGCCGCATTTTACCAGTCTCTCCAGATAAGGTTTCTTCCTTAAATGATACAAATACTGCTCCGGATCGGTCTGCTCTCTCTGTCTGGCAAACTGGGCCAGCCCCGTCCGCATAAGTCCCCGGCACTCCGGGTCCGGCAAGGAAATACCATACAACTGTCCCTCATACTTTTCTTTAAAATACTGCCAGTATACGCTGGGACGGTCATAGCTCAGACTGCTGGTTTCAATCCACCGGAAATCCCTCTTTTTGTATAACCCATAGTAGAAGGTTCTGGCTGCCAGGCCGTCTCCATAAATAACCCGCCTCTCTTCCTGGCAGATATAGTCCGGGTTTTCGTATTCTCCCTTCTTATAACAGCGCCATGCCCGAAACTCCCGCAGCACCATTCCGTCCCGGCACTCCTGGAGCAGATAGACATACCGCTTATCGGTCCAGAAGCTGCCTGCCCGTCCCCTGGCCTTAAACTGGATTTTATGGCCGCAGGCAGGACACACGCCTTCTTTCTTGTGTTTGGGCTTTTCAATGGGAACCTCCTTCTCACACCAGCTGCAATACCCTTTCTGGTTCTTTTTCCTGGAGTAATCGTAGAACATGTAATTCTGTCCGATTCCCTCCTTGTCAACCCAGTGGTCCCAGTCCTTTGGCAATTCCGGAACCTGCTCCAGATACCGATCCCAGGGGTCTGTCTGCTTTTTGTGCCTTTTCTTAAGCTGTTCCTCCCGTATTTTTCTCTGATATTCCAAAAGCCCCTTGTATCCGCCTTCCGAAACGCCCAGATACGTTTGCAGGATCTTGTTATCTTTGGGACCCATATATCTATCCGTTCCCCAGAATGCGTGAGGCCAGTCCAGATAATCCACCTTCGCCCCTCTCCATTTCTCCAGAACCGAATCCCAGGTCACAAAGTCTCTGGCCTCCCTGTCTACAAATACCTGATACACAGGTCTATGGCTCCCTATGCGCAGGTCCCTTGTGAGAAACAGCGACACCTTCAGGATTCCCTTCTCCACCTGGCACCTCATAAAAAGCCCCCGGCTGAAAGATTCCTGATTATCATACTCATTTCTTTTTGGCACTTCCTTTTTTGCCATCTCCATGATCTGCCTTGTTGCATTTAAACATTTCAGTTTCTTTAACTGTGATTTCTTCATGCTGGAATTGCTGCTCCTTTCCTCATGCTTTTCACTGGATTTCCGTGGACGTTATACCATGTATCCGGCAAAATCTCCTTGCCGTCAACGATATAAAGCCCCATTTCCATTCCCTCTCTGCTTCCGCTTTTTTCTTTTACCATTCCAAGAACATCCCCCAGCTTCCCACAGGCTCTTGGAGATTTTCCTCTCACAATCACAAAGCCTTCCTTTCCGGTTCCGCTTTCCTTACACACCCGCCGGTTATTCTCCCTGAGGGGATGATTCCAGATATAATTCAGGCTGTGGGCCACAAACTCCTCCAGGTTCAACCGCTTTACCAGCCGAAGCCTGGTACATGAGATTCTGCTGCCATTTTCATCATCATTGATATCCCCGGCTGCTACCACCAGATAGTAGACGGATTTCTCCATGGAGGGATAATAGGTCAGACAGTCCAGGGGATTTTCCGCACAGTGGAACCCGTTCTCTCCGCACTTGGCCCTGGGCTCCTCATTCCAGCGGTCAGGGGCATACTGGAAACGGTTTCCTCTTGATGTGCAGGACAAATCCAGGTCAAATCCTTTATAGGCAAGTATCATCTCTTTACGCTCCTTTATCTTCTCCTTTTCATGCTTCCATACAAGGGTCCGCCTTGTATCCGTTTCTCTTTGAACATGATTGTTCTCTCATCATTCACCTATATCGCTGCCTTCCTTTAGGCCGCTGGTCCCATACTAAACATAGACACCTGCCCTTCAATCTGTCCTTTCTCTGAAGCGTTCGGCTCTGTCTCCGGTAAATCCTCTGTCTGGATATTCTCCGATAACGTATCCCCGGTTTCCCTTTTCTCTGCCAGACTCTTTTCCGAATCTGCCACATTGCCACTGGCACCGGCCTTTCCAGAAATCCCTGCCTCCGAACTCTTTTTTGATGTTTTAGAGGCTTTAGAAGTTTTTGAGGTTTTGGAAGCCCTCTTTTTAGAAGTTCCCCTACCCGCAGCCTTGTTTTCCTTTGGCTTATTCCGCTCCGCAAACTCCTTCTCTGCTTTTTTCCGCTTTTCTTCCAGGGCTGCTTTGTCGTCCAGAGTATAGTAGCTTTTCACCCACTCAAATACCTGGTCTGATACTACAGCCACCGCCGTGTTCTTTCTGGCTTTTTTCTGGTTTTCATCCAATAATCCGTAAGCCTGCTCCATTACATATTCAATACATCTCTGTAATGTCTTATGCTCCTGAAGCACAGATTCCTGAAAGCCTGGTTCGCTGCAGCACTGGAGCAGATAACCGCCAATCACGTTGCCAAAAAGTGGATCATTCAGGATAAGCATTTCATCCATCAGTTTCGCTCTAGCCGTGTCATAGGTCTTCTGTGTCTCTCCTGCGTCAACAAGAAAATACCGCTTCCCCAGAAAAAATGCTTCAAAATCCTCATCCATTACCCGGTTCTTGTCTGCCAGTTCCTTTAGCTTTTCCCTCATTCCCAGCCGCCGCAGCTCCGCTGCCATGCGGTTGACTTCATGGATATTTTCCATCTTATCAAAAATGCTTTTTGCCATGTTCATTCTCCCTGTTAATACAATTCCACCAGTGATTATTGTCCGCCATTACAATTTGGAAATCGGAAATGGCTGCCGCTAAAATGAAAACACCTCTGGTACAGCAGCCATTTTACAAAAAGCAAGGCTTAAAAAGGCCGGGAATTTGATTACTTCCCAGCCTTTTAGCAGATCAGGCCGCAAGATCATTTTCCTGCTGCCCGTCCTCTCCATATCCCATTTCCATTTCCGGCAAGGCAGTCTCTCCGCCTGTCTCCTGATCAAGCCCCATTCCTTCCTGCCCAGGCTCTATTTCATACTGTTTGTCTGCTTCATATTGCCCCTCCGTTTCCTGCAATCCTGGCTCCTGCGCTTCGTTTTCCGCCGAACCACCCTGGTTTTGAAGTTCCTGTCTCTCCTTGTCCTCCCGTTCCAGCAGCTCCAACAGCGCCAGCATAATCCCCCGGCACCAGGGATTCATCCACTTCTGGTTAAAGTCCTGGATATCCTTCACAATCCTCTCCCAGACCTCATCCGTGTATTCTCCCCCTGCATACTGCTTAAAAAAGCCATAACATTCCTTCATCACATCATTGTAGGGAACCTTCACCGCCTCATCCAGCCTGCCGATAAATGCCATGAGCAGCGGCTCATCCTGATACACGTCCATCAACGGCTCCAGTCCCAGAGGCTGGGTCCCGTTAAAAAACACGAACATGTCATTGAACAGGTTCCTTACCAACATCTGATAATCCATTCCTGTCTCCTTCCTATACGTTTTCTGATTCTTGTTCTCAGTTATTTCTCTACGTCTTATCTAGTTTCCTTTTATGATATCAGACTCCATTCCCACCCGCCGCAACTCCGCTGCCATGCGGTTGACTCCTTACACTTCTTTAGCTTCCTGCCTTCTAGTCAGAGGCTTTCGCTCTGTCAGGACGCCTTCTCCTCAAACAACGTAAACTGGCCGGACATATCTTTTTTGCCTTTCTGTCCGCTTTTGTTTCTCCTGGCTGCCTTCTGCTCCTTCTGCAAAACAGTCCTCCGATACTTTGCCAGCTCTGCCAAAATCCCTTCCTGCCGTATCTCCTGCTTCATAAGAAGATACTGGTTCCGGCTGATCGCCTCCTCCAAGACCTTCCCATGTTCAAAAAACACCGCAGCCTTCTCCATCTCCTTACTCTTACCTTTCTGCCCATTCATATAAGATTCCAGCCAGAGATAATCCGGTGAATTCCGGTACTGGTACAAAGCCCTCTCAGCACTCCGCACCAAGTTGTCCCTATCCGCCATATAATCTTTAGCAATCTCCGGCGGCAGCGGGGAATAATAGCTTTCTGGGAACCGGGACTCTTCAAGAGCCTCCTCAATCCGTTCCACCAGCCCCTTTATGGCAAGGCGAAGACGGTTTAAATACACCCCGTCTGTCTCCTTCCCCTCCGGGCAGCCCCTAACGTACCACTCATTCCAGCGGTCAAACAGCCCCTGAAGGCTCTCTCCCAGCTCCTTCTCCAGCTTCTGCGCTTCCTTCTCCGTCTTTCTCTCAGACTGCCCATGCCACAATCCGCAGGACAAGGTCTCCAAATCCTCATCGCCAGCCAGAAAACCGCAGACATATCCGCTGCCCTGGCCGCTGCAACCATAGCGGTACCGCCCTTTCAGACGGCCTTCCATCACCTCTTTCCTTTCTTTTTCCAGATTCCTGCAAGTCCTGCATGAATGTTTCTCCACAAAGATCGGTGCCTCCTTCCTATACCGCTGTCCCGGCCTTATCTCCAAACTCTAACTCTATTTGTCCGTCAATCTGTCTCTCCCTTTTCCCATTTCCATACATCCACCACCAAAACACGCTCTCCCCATCCTTCCAGCTTCCCCTGGGCTTGCCCGAAGGCATGCGTGCCTCCACCATCCGGTCAAAGGCACGGATATAGGCTCTGGCATACTGGGGATAACGGGCAAATTCCCGTTCCCTGTTTTTCGTGCTTGCAAGGGGACATCCCAGACAGCCAAGCCTGTGAAACCCCAGGTCATACAGGACACAGTAAGGGAGATGATAGGTACGGATAAACCGCCACACCTCCTCTTCCGTCCAGTCGATAATGGGATTCAGCACACGTTTTCCCTTTAAGGCGCAGGTTTCCACCTGGCGGCGGGATTCTTCATTATCACAATTCAGGTAAATGGGATCTTTAGAAGTCAGAATTTCCAGACTGGTTCGTTGTTTTCGTTTCCTGCTCTCCTGCCAGCGGACTCCGGTTACGGTAAACGCTCCCTCACCCCCATGCTCCTTTAGGGCCTCACAACAATAGCGTGCCCTTCTCAGAGGCGGGATCTGTTTCTTTACAATCAGCTCCCACATGGTAAGCTCCGGCTTTTCCACCTGCACCTTAGGGTACTCCCTTCGGATAAACCGGACTAATTCCGGCGGGTCCACGGTTGTCAAATGATAGTGGGCTGTAAACCTTACTCCGGCCATCTTTGCCAGCCAATAGATTACCACACTGTCCTTTCCTCCGCTGAATGCCAGGTAATATCCCTCCGGCCGGTATCCCAGCGCTGTCTTCTCAAACATCTGGAATAGACTTATGGCCCTGGCAGTCTTTTTTGGCAGTTCATCCATGAATGTATATTGTTCCATTCTCTCCCGTCCTTTGCAAAATAGATTCTGCTCTTGACGGAAAAGCCATACTTCCTTCGGTGTGTCTTTTTACGCCCCTTACCGTTCTTTTTCAAGGCCAGGGCTTACAGTAGCCCGTCCTCTAAGGGACAACCCGGAGTTTTCCCCGGGAAATGAGGGAATGAAACCTTTCTAAATCTCAAACTGGATATTCGCAAAGGCCAATGGCTTGATCTCCAGAATGGTCACGTTGGAAATCATCCGGTACGGCCGTTTTGCGTTGTGATTTTCCACCCAGTTACTCATCTGCATTTCAATCTCTATGTATGCCTCCTCATGGTCCGGGTTCAGCAGCGCGTATTTCTTCGCTGTCCTCCCATTTCCCCTTATGGTCATGTAGGAATAGGAAACCTCATAAAGCGTGGCCCGGATTCCCCCGGAGAGGAACTGGGACGGGTGGAGCTTTTTTATAAACTCCCGGTACTCCTCTGTGGCCGGCAGCGTTCCTCCAATCCCGATCTCCTGAAAACAGGCTAAATCCGCGTATTTATGGATATGCACGGCTACTCCTTTCCTGATAAACTACGCCATTACAATCTGGTCGTTTTCATAGCGGTAAACGTGGTCGGAAAGCACCTTCCCCGGTTCCAAGACCGACTGGTTGATACCCCTGACCATTTCCGTCAGTTCATTCAGCTTATTCCCATCGCTGAGAGGCATTAAAAGGACCTCATCCACACTGCTTGGAAGAATCACTAAGTCTTTTCCGCACTTTGCGGCACATTCCTTTAACACCCCAGGATACAGCAAGACAGAAGCCCCATTTCTGGCCTGATGATTGGTCAGACAATACAAGGTTCCATCTCTCATTTTCTCCACAGGCGGCAGTATATCCTGAATCTCCGGTGTCATTTCTTCAGCCATTACCAACAGGAATGCCGCCATCTGATCCATTTCGGAAAATCTGTCCGGCATTGTTTCAGGAGCGTTCCTTAATGCCTGCTGGTATAACTCCTGCGCTGTCACCTTCCATGTCTCCCTTAGAAACTCATTGACCGGAACCCTTGTCTCCATTCCGTCCCTTTCTTTCAGCCTCACATAAAAGGTAATGGAAAGGTCAAGAAAGGGGATATTGGGTCTGTCAAGAAGGAGCTCCTGGTTCAAACCGGTGTTGACCAGCTTAAACAGGAGTTTGTCTTTGCAGAACTCATAATCCATGACCTGCGCTGCCCGTGTTTCCCCATAGTTCTCCACAAAATCGGAAAAGCAGAACAGCCTTACAATTTCCTCAGCCATTTCTTCCAGAAAATCTTCCGATTCCTTTTCCGATATCTGGTTATAGAATCCATTCAGCAGCGCTGCCGGGGCAGTACCACTGTCGCTCTCCTTCTTTACAGCCAGCCTGATTACCTCTGTCCCGTTGTTTCCCAGGCCTCGCTCCAGGTCCACCTCATAATGGTTCCCTGCCTTTTCCTGAACTCTGATCTTCATCTCCTCCGCAAATGTCTCCAGTGTCATGATTCACGCTTCCTCCTTCACTTTTTAGGTTTCTCTTTACGGTCGAACTGTCACAGCCAAGAATGTCGGAAATCTCCTCTAAGCTGTATCCTTTTTTCTTTAACACATAAATTCTTTGGTTTCTTTCTGTCCTTCCTGGTGCTGCCGTCTGGTCTGGCGGCCTGCCTCTTGGTAAAGGACGGCCCCGGCTCTGTTGCCCTGGGCCATTGTCGTAGAGCCTTCGGGCTGTACTGGCGCCGACACCGTTTAAAATGGCGATAATCAGGCAGAAACAGCCGTCCATGTCGTATACTCTGGTCGCTGAATTCTTTTCATTGGTCTTTTTTGTCTCCTCCTTTCCGGCGGGTTTTGCACGCAAAAAAGAGACATCGTTCCATTTTTTGTATGGTAAGTAGGTAATCATCAGTATCTACAAATTCATCCCCATATTTGGTAAGATGAATTCAAATGATGGAGGTGATACCAATAAATACGAATGATCCTATAATTTCAAGA
>RAYY01000039.1 GCA_003611875.1 bacterium D16-56
TTTGGTCGGAGGGTGCAGCAGTTGCTGCAGAAGGTTCGGATGTGTTCAATATGTGGTTTTGAGGGTATATGTATAGTATCCTAATAAGTTGGCCCGGTGGCTCAGCTGGTTAGAGCGCCGCCCTGTCACGGCGGAGGTCGTGGGTTCGAATCCCATCCGGGTCGCTGAAATGTATAAATTGCACATTTCAAATTAAAAATATGGGGTCTTAGCTCAGCTGGGAGAGCATCTGCCTTACAAGCAGAGGGTCACAGGTTCGAGCCCTGTAGGCCCCATTTTTTAAATCAAATTAGGTCTTCGCCGATATGGCTCAATTGGCAGAGCAGCTGATTTGTAATCAGCAGGTTATCGGTTCGAGTCCGATTATCGGCTTACGGGTATACGTTCTGTATATTCGGTATATAATAGTATCATATAAGGGAGAGTTCCCGAGTGGCCAAAGGGGACAGACTGTAAATCTGCTGGCAATGCCTTCAGTGGTTCGAATCCACTCTCTCCCATTTAAATAACTATATATTTGTTAATATTGTCGCGGGGTGGAGCAGTCTGGAAGCTCGTCGGGCTCATAACCCGAAGGTCGTAGGTTCAAATCCTACCCCCGCAATTTTGTGCCTTGGTAGCTCAGTTGGTAGAGCAGAGGACTGAAAATCCTCGTGTCACTGGTTCGATTCCGGTCCAAGGCATATGGGCGTGTAGCTCAGGCGGTAGAGCACTTGACTTTTAATCAAGTTGTCCGGGGTTCGAATCCCCGCACGCTCAGGAAATGTCGGTCTTCCTTAAAAGATAGAGGATCGGCTTTTTTATATTAAGAATTTTTTAGATTTTATATTTGATATATTTCAGATCGGGTAAAGGTTAACTTGAATCCGGTCTTTTTTATTGGATTGATATCATGTAATGGGATAAAAATCATCAGCCTTGAATATAAAGTTTGTTAAAAATTGGAAAATTTTGGTATTCTTATATATACAGGATAATATATAGTCCTGTTATATTTCCAATATAGAATAAACTTATGGAGAAAGGGTGGATGGTTATGAATATACGTGAGGCAACCAGCTTCAGGATTGCCGAATTATGCCGACAAAAAAATTTAAGTGGTTACTCTGTAAGTTATAGAGCGGGAATGCCGTCTTCTACATATAAGAGTATTATTAATGGCAAAAGCAAAAATCCAGGTATTGTAAATATCAATAAGATTGCAGATGGATTGGGTGTTACAATTCGGGAATTTTATGATTCGGAGTTGTTCGATGAATTGGAGCCGGACGAGTAGTAAAAACAGAGGATGTCTATGAGATATCCTCTGTTTTTATTTCACAAAATATTATGTACTATTGTCAATAATGTATAGTATTTTATAAACCAGAAAGATAATTTTGGAGAAGTAATTTTAAATTATATATTGACAATTATTTAACAAGGAAGTATAATGCAATCATAGCAAGATTGTTAAAAAAATATCGATAACAAATATCGGTAAAATGATCTCAAAAAAATGTGGAGGAGAGAGTAATGGCAAAGAAAGAACAAAGTGTTCCTGCAGTCGTTAACAGCGTTGACAGCGTTGAAGCATTGGAAGCAAAAATGCAGGCAATGAGAGAGGCCCAGAAGGTATTTGCAACCTTTTCTCAGGAACAAGTAGATAAGATTTTCTATGAGGCAGCTTCCGCAGCCAATAAGCTGAGGATTCCTCTAGCTAAGATGGCGGTAAAGGAAACCGGCATGGGCGTTGTTGAGGATAAGGTAATTAAGAATAATTATGCTGCAGAGTATATCTATAATGCATATAAGGATACGAAAACCTGCGGAGTGGTGGAAGAGGATAAAGCATTTGGAATTAAGAAGCTGGCAGAGCCGATTGGATTGGTGGCAGCGGTGATTCCTACTACAAATCCCACTTCCACGGCAATTTTCAAATGTTTAATCTGTCTGAAAACAAGAAATGCGATTATTATTTCTCCCCATCCGAGAGCTAAGAATTGTACGATTGAAGCAGCCAAAGTCATTTTGGAAGCAGCCGTCAAGGCTGGCGCTCCAGAGGGAATCATTGGTTGGATTGATGTACCGTCTCTGGATATGACAAATTTGGTAATGAAGGAAGCTGATATTATTCTGGCTACCGGAGGCCCAGGAATGGTGCGTGCTGCTTATTCTTCTGGTAAGCCTGCTTTGGGTGTTGGTGCTGGTAATACGCCGGTTATTATTGATGATACGGCAGATGTTAAGATGGCAGTCAGCTCTATCATTCACTCTAAGACCTTTGATAATGGAATGATCTGTGCTTCGGAGCAGTCAGTAACCGTTCTTGCCTCTATTTATGATGAGGTAAAGAAGGAGTTTGAATATCGGGGATGCTATTTCTTACAGCCGAATGAGATTGAGAAGGTAAGAAAGACAATTTTGATTAATGGTTCTTTGAATGCAAAGATTGTCGGGCAGTCTGCTTATACGATTGCAAAGCTAGCTGGTGTAGATGTACCCAAGGATACAAAGATTATTATTGGTGAAGTGGAATCTGTTGATATTCGTGAGGAGTTTGCCCATGAAAAGCTGTCTCCTGTTCTGGCTATGTATAAGGCTGAGACCTTTGATGAGGCTTTAGCTAAGGCAGAGAGACTGGTGGCAGACGGCGGTTATGGACATACGGCTTCTTTGTATATTAATGTAAATGAGCATGAAAAAATCTTAAAGCATGCGGAAGCTATGAAGACCTGCCGTATTTTGACAAATACTCCGTCTTCTCATGGTGGTATCGGTGATCTTTACAACTTTAAGCTGGTTCCGTCTCTGACCTTGGGCTGTGGTTCTTGGGGAGGCAACTCAGTATCCGAGAATGTAGGGGTAAAGCATTTGCTGAATATCAAGACTGTGGCGGAGAGGAGAGAGAATATGCTGTGGTTCCGTGCGCCTGAGAAAGTGTACTTTAAGAAGGGATGTATGCCAGTAGCTTTAAATGAATTAAAGGAGGTATTGGGCAAGAAGAGGGCATTTATTGTCACAGACTCTTTCCTGTATATGAATGGGTATACAAAGCCGATTACAGATAAGCTGGATGAACTTGGGATTGTTTATCAGTGTTTCTCAAATGTACAGCCGGATCCTACTTTGGCCAATGCTCAGGAGGGCGCTAAGGCTATGACAGCGTTCCAGCCGGATGTAATTATTGCATTAGGCGGCGGATCTGCCATGGATGCAGGTAAGATTATGTGGGTAATGTATGAGCATCCAGAAGTAGATTTTCAGGATATGGCCATGAGGTTTATTGATATCAGGAAGCGTGTGTATACATTCCCGAAGATGGGTGAAAAGGCTTACTTTGTGGCAATTCCTACATCCTCTGGTACTGGTTCTGAGGTGACTCCATTTGCGGTTATTACTGATCAGGAGACAGGGGTAAAGTATCCGTTGGCTGATTATCAGCTTTTGCCTAACATGGCGATTGTGGATACCGATAATATGATGAGTCAGCCTAAAGGCTTGACCAGCGCATCCGGCGTAGATGTATTAACTCACGCTCTGGAGGCTTATGCTTCTGTGATGGCTACGGATTATACAGATGGCCTGGCATTAAAGGCAATGAAGAATGTGTTTGAATATCTGCCAACCTGTTATAATGACGGCTCTAATGTTGAGGCTCGTTCTAAGATGGCAGACGCTTCTTGTCTGGCTGGTATGGCTTTTGCCAATGCCTTTTTAGGTGTATGTCACTCCATGGCTCATAAGCTGGGAGCATTCCACCATCTGCCACATGGTATTGCCAATGCATTGTTGATTTCTCTGGTGGTGGAGTTTAATGCTGAGGAGTGTCCGCGGAAGATGGGAACCTTTTCTCAGTATCAATATCCTCATACCCGCGCCAGATATGCAGAGTGTGCCCGGTTTGTGGGAATCCAGGCAGATAATGATGAAGATGCAGTTAAGAAGCTGATTGAGAAGATTGAAGATCTGAAAGCAGCTGTAGGCGTTAAGAAGTCAATTGCAGAGTACGGTGTGGATGAGAAGTATTTCTTGGATACTCTTGATAATATGGTAGAGCAGGCATTTGATGATCAGTGTACCGGAGCCAATCCGCGCTATCCTCTTATGAGTGAGATTAAAGAAATGTATCTGCGTGCTTATTACGGAAAATAAGAAAAGCTTTATAAAAAATGCCCTTTAAATCAAAATTGGATTTAAAGGGTATTTTTATTTTGTTAGAAATAGGGATGGACAGAATTACTTTAGTGTGCTAATATGTTAGCGTGACGCAGAAATAAATAAAATATATTTTTGTGAATCGTTTTTAATTATTTGTGGAAAAAGAGGAGGAGCAGAAAATTATGAAAAAAGTAGGAAGTATGTTGTTAATGGGAGCAATGGTAATATCACTGGCTGGATGTGGTGGCCAAAGTGCAGAAAGTACAACAGCCGCAGAGACTAAGGCGGAAAGCGGAGAAACCACAGCAGCAGATTCTTCAGACGATCTTAAAGAATCTGAGAGTGAGAAGGAGGATCAAAAAGCAGAAGAAGATGGGAAGGAAGCAGCCGGTGAAAACGGTACATTTATAGTAGGATTTGACCAGGATTTCCCGCCTATGGGATTTGTGGGGAATGACGGGGAGTACACGGGATTTGATCTGGAGCTGGCTGAAGAGGTGGCAAACCGTCTGGGAATGGAGTTTGTGCCGCAGCCGATTGCCTGGGATGCCAAGGATATGGAGTTAAATTCCGGGACCATTGATTGTATCTGGAATGGATTTACCATGAATGGACGTGAGGATGATTATACCTGGAGCGAGCCATATATGGATAACAGCCAAGTATTTGTGGTAGCATCGGATTCGGGGATAACCAGCTTTGCTGACCTTGCAGGTAAGATTGTGGAGGTTCAGGCTGATTCCTCGGCGGAGACAGCCTTGAAGGACAATACAGAGCTTGCAGGGACTTTCGGAACGCTGCAGACTACACCAGATTACAATACGGCATTTATGGATCTGGAGATGGGAGCAGTAGATGCGATTGCCATGGATGTGATTGTGGCCGGATATCAGATTGAACAGAGGGGTGACAATGATTCTTATTTGATTTTGGAGGAAACCTTGGCCTCTGAGGAGTATGGTATCGGATTTAAGAAGGGAAATGAGGAGCTGCGGGATAAGGTACAGACTACATTAGAGGAAATGGCCGCAGACGGAACTTTAAAGACGATTTCGGATAAGTGGTTTGGCAGGGATGTTACTACGATTGGGAAATAGTGTGGACGAGGAAAGGAAACTTTCATGCGCCCGACCAGCAGACGCAAAGTAAATGAAAAGTAAGGAGCAGGGAAAATGTCAGTCAATATGATGGTATCGCAGTTAGTAGGAGGAATGTTTGTCAGTATTCAGATTTTTGTGGTAACTCTGATATTTTCCTTGCCTCTTGGCTTGATTGTAGCTTTTGGGAGAATGTCTAAGAATCCTTTGCTGCAGGGCATTGTGAAGGTATATATTTCCATTATGAGGGGAACGCCTTTGATGCTGCAGTTAATGGTAGTGTATTTTGGTCCTTATTATCTCTTTGGAATTAGGATTACCAACAGTTATCGGCTTTGGGCTGCATTGATTGGGTTTGTGATTAATTATGCGGCTTATTTTGCGGAGATTTACCGCAGTGGGATTCAATCCATGCCAGTGGGACAGTATGAGGCGGCAAAGCTGTTGGGATATGGAAAAATGCAGACATTTTTTAAGATTATTTTGCCTCAGGTGATTAAGAGGATTCTTCCTTCGGTGACAAATGAGGTAATTACTCTGGTGAAGGATACTTCTCTTGCTTTTACTATTAGTGTGCTGGAAATGTTTGCTATTGCCAAGGCATTGGCATCTTCTCAGACCAGTCTGGTTCCCTTTGCTGCAGCCGGTATATTTTATTATGTGTTTAATCTTGTGGTAGCACTTGGTATGGAATTTGCAGAGAAAAAGCTGGCGTATTATCAATAAAAGGTTGATTTGCCGCAGCCATTTAAGGGTAATGGAAGGGCTGTGATTTGTCAGGAAGAATGACTGAAACAGAAGATGCAGTGGGAAGGGCGGATATAGTTATGAAGCTGTTGGAAATGAATCATGTGGGAAAATCCTTTGATGGGATTTTGGTGATTAAGGATATCTCATTGTCCGTGGGAGAGGGGGAAATTGTTTCTATAATCGGTCCGTCCGGATCGGGAAAGTCCACACTTCTGCGATGTGCCACTATGTTGGAGACTATGGATAGTGGTGAGTTGATTTATATGGGAGAAAGAGCTGCCTGGAGAGATCAGACTGGGAAAATGGCTTATGCTTCAAAAAAGGATTTGAGAAGGATTCGGGAGAATTATGGATTAGTATTTCAGAATTTTAATCTGTTTCCTCATTTTTCCGTGATGAGGAATATTACGGATGCTCCCATTTCTGTGCAGAAGAGGGACAGAAATGAGGTGTATCGGACGGGAAGAGAGCTGTTAAAGAAGATGGGGCTGGAGGATAAAGAGAATGCTTATCCTTGTCAGCTTTCAGGAGGACAGTGTCAGCGGGTAGCTATTGCCCGGGCATTGGCATTGAATCCAAAAATCTTGTTTTTTGATGAACCTACATCCGCTTTGGATCCAGAACTTACAGGAGAAGTTTTGAAGGTGATTAAATCTTTGGCAGATTTGGATATAGCCATGGTGATTGTGACTCATGAGATGGCTTTTGCCAGGGATATTTCGGATCGAGTGATCTTTATGGCAGATGGGGTAATTGTGGAGGAGGGAACACCGGATATGGTGTTTGCTTCGGATAATGAAAGGACACGGAGTTTTTTAGGGAGATATGGAGAGATGTTGAAGTAAACCTGGTAAACTTTCTTGCATATAGATGAAATTCTGTTATAATGAATTACACAGGGTTTAAAGAGGAGAAGTTATACATGAAGAAAAGGTTTATTTTCTTTGCAATACTATCTGTTTTTGTAATATTTTCTGGAGTTGGATGTGAAAGAAAAAGTGATGATCCTTTAGAGAATTATGAGAAGCTTAAAAAGATGGCGGATGATATAGACTGGGAAGAAGTTAAAAGTGAGCATCAGGAGAGAGAATTGGATAAATTTATAAAGGAAGAATTAGAAAAGGAGTCAGAGAAAGAACAGGTTTTTGATATTGTTCCTTATGATATACGTTTTACTTTTTCCTATGATTGGACGGAAGAAACAGACGGTTCTCCATATGATCTCCGGATGAAAAGAGAGGGTAAATATTATTGCTGTATATTTGGATTTAAAGATATTGACTTGTCTAACGGTATGACTCCGGATGATATTTATGAATTTCAGAAGGAGGATATTTTTGAAGTAAGGGATTTTGTGGAATTAGTAAAGGAAGAACCGGTATGGGAGGATGAGAATAAAAAGATTTATAGGGAATTGTACTCAGGAGAATTTAATAAAGTTAAGAATTATTATTATTGCTGTATGATTGATTTTAAGGAACCGGCAGAAGGCTTTGCATGGGTTATTTTTTCAGGAGTTCCATCCTGGGTTGAAAATGATCTGGAGGAATTAGATCAGATATTAATGACAGCAGAGGATACAGGTACTTTTATGGATGAAAGTTTGGTTAGTGAAAATGAGGTATGAATTTTTAATTGAAAAACAGCTTATATCTGGCTATGAATAAGGCTATGGCAGATATAAGCTGTTTTTTACATTTTATGCATTGCTGGGCTGAGAGCTAATAACGGCTTGTTGATATTCAATTTTTTTGAACAGTCCCAAACACAAAAATACAGACAGGACAATGGAAAGATAATCGGCAAAGGGCTGGGCATAAATAACACCATCTAGTCCAAAGCATTTATTCAGGATAAACACGGACGGAATGAAGACTAAGCCCTGACGGCATATGGTCAGTATCAGGGAAGGAAGGGCCTTTCCCATGCCCTGAATGGTGTTAATACATAAAAACAGAATCCCAATCACCGGGCCGGATATCTGAAGGGCAATCACCATCTGGATACCGTAAGCAATGACTTCAGGGTCATTAATAAAAGCTTGAATCAAGAATTGTCTGGCAATGACCATGGCAATGGTCAGGATGGTTCCCATGGCTATAGCACAGATTCCGGTGAATTTAAAAACCTTCATCAGCCTTTCTTTATTTTTGGCGCCATAGTTGTATCCGATTAAGGGCTGGATGCCGGCACACAGACCTATCTGTAAAAGAACAACCAGCATATTGGATTTCATGGCAACACCCATAGCTGCAACAGGGGTGTCACCGTAGCCTGCCAGTGCCAGATTCAGAATAATGTTGGCACAGCTCATAAGAATATTATTGAGAGAGGCAGGAATACCAATGGAGGTGACGCTTAAAGCGATCTGATTGCCCATGGAGAAATCCTTCAGGTGAATGGAAAGACTGGATTTCTTCATGAGGAAATATCCAATGTAAAAGGCGCTGGCAGCAATATTGCCAATTACGGTGGCAATGGCAGCGCCGGCTACCCCCCAGCCAAAGACAAGAATCATAATCGGATCCAGGACAATATTGGTGATCGTACCAATCAGGTTTCCGATCATGGATTCCTTGGAGGCGCCCTCACCCCGCAAAATATTGCCGAATGCAGTGCCGAACATGATAAATGGACCGCCAAATGCAATGTAGGTCAAATATTCTCTGGCATAGTCTATGGTATTTTCACTGGCACCGATCATCTTTAAGATAAATTCCATACCAATAAGAAATGAAGCAGCCATGATAATACCCAGTCCTAGGGAGCCATAGCAGCAAAAGGATGAGATCTGTCTTGCCCTCTCGGTCTTTTTTTCGCCCAGAGCTCGGGAAATAGCGGAGCTTCCGCCGATGCCGAACAGGTTTCCCAGTGCCATGAATACCATGAATACAGGGGTAGCCAGGGATACGGCAGCTACCTGCATAGGATCGCCGGTCTGGCCGATGAAAAAGGTGTCAGCCATATTATAAATAACGACTACCAGCATGGATATCATAGTGGGAATCGCCATAGTAGCTACGGCCTTGGGAATGGGTGCGTCTTCAAACAGGTATTTGTTGGTGTTCATAATGATGTCCTCCTATTTTAATGTTAGTATACTTACAATTTGAGAAAAAGAAATACCAACAGGGATGCTTGTTGGCATGTAATTATATTTTTATTTGACAGTTGGGTAGTTAGGTGTGCATCTATCGAATGTTTTCTTCCAACTGTCTGAGAAGCCGTCTCAAGAGCTGCAGGTTTTCCGGAGAGATGTTGGATTGAAAAATATCTTCAAACCGGTGGAGACGGTCTTTCATGCGCTTATGTGCTTTTATTCCCTTTTCTGTGATAATCAGCTTTTTCATTCGGGCATCATCCGGGGCGGATATACGTTGAATGTAACCGTTTTTTTCCATGAGCTGCAGCATGTGGCTGGCAGTGGAGCGGCGAATGGAAAAATTTTTTTCAATGTCCCGCTGCATGATATCCTGATCTTGATTCAGGGTCAGATAGTTTAGAACCCAGCTTTGATGGGCAGTCAAAGTCTCCTCCTCTTCCGAGACCATCTGATTGATCTTACGGCTGATGAGGTTGGATAAGGTGCGGATCTGAAAGCCTATATGGTCGGTGGGCATGGATTTAAAATCCTTTCGAAGAAATAAATGTAAGTATGCTAACAGTTTAATACTGGGTAAAGAAATTGTCAATGTTAATTTTTTATATTTTAAAAAGGTGAAAGTGTTTTTTGAAATTTGTAAGCTTATAACAAAGTTAAGAAAAATATAAATTTTTCATTGATATTTGAAAAGTTCTGTATATAACAGAAAAAAACTTGTCATACAATATTGGTAAAGAAAATTATGACTCAAAAGATGAATGTCACGGAACAGGGTTGTCTGGATATGGAAAAGGTTTTATAGTACAGGAGAATTGTGGAGCCGGAGGCAAGATATCTGGCAGGGATTCATTTGACGGATGAGTTGCCGGAGGAGCTGGAGATATCTTTCTATACTATGCGGAAGAATGCTGACCGTGCCAGACAGATCAGCCAGGGAAGTGGATGAAGGCTGCTAAAATGATTACAGTGCAGGAATTTTTCAGAAATTTCTTTAAGGCAATTCCGGCTTTAAAAACAGGTGCATTTTTAGAAGATTTTTGTTAAAATAGATTTGTTTCAATATGGATGACAGAGCGATGAAAAGTACGAACGAAAGGGGATTATGTGATGGATGACCCGGTACAATGCTACCGTATCAGTTCTAATTTCCGAATGCTGGGAAGGCTGCCCATTGAGGATGTGGAGCTTTATCTGACCGTATGTGGTACAGAGCGCTGTACGCCGGATAAATCCTATGGACCGATTGTGCGAAGGGATTATCATGTCCATTTCGTTCTGTCGGGCAGAGGGACTCTGGAAATGGACGGAAGGGTATACCAGCCTCACAGGGGGCAGATATTTGTGACAGTGCCAGGTGTTGATCTTTTTTACTATTCGGATCCGCAGGATCCATGGCATTATGCGTGGGTTTCTTTTAACGGGTCCAAGGCGTCTCTTTATCTGGAGAAGGCGGGGATCACGGCAGATCATCCGGTTCGTGACTGTTATTTGGAGCCGGAGGAGTTTTTGGGGATTATTGAGGAGATTCTGAATCATCATGAGATTACCGTGGCCAATGAACTGACAAGAACAGCGCTTTTGTATCAAATTCTTGCTATGCTGGTAAATTCCCATAATCAGAATCTTGAGAGGCAGAATAAGCCCTTGCCTCATGATTATTCGCCGGATGTGTATGTGGACAATGCTCTTGGCTATATTCATAATCATTATGCCCATGCAAAGGTCAGTGATATTGCTTCCTATATTGGGATTACCCGCTCTTATCTGACTCATATTTTTAAACAGAGGATGGAGATCTCTCCCCAGGAGTATCTTTTAAGCTATCGGCTGGAGCAGGGCAGCAGGCTTCTTAGGACTACCGGAATGTCGATCCAGGAGATTGCAGAGGCTATTGGATATGAGAATCCTCTGACATTTTCCAAGATGTTTAAGAATGCTTATGGGGTTAGTCCAAAGCATTACCGGCTGAAGGTATTGGAGAAGAAGGAAGGTTGAAGGTTCCGATAAATTTATCGCGATAAAAATGGAATCTCAAAAGCACCATGAAATAAGACTTAGAGATTCCGAGAGGCTATGAATGCGAAAAAGAAGGAATAGAGTTTAAATACCACAATATGGAATGCCAGATCCTGGTATTTTGTATTGTAGTATTTAAACTCTATTAGGGGGGTTATGTGGTTTTTTACGTTTTTTTATTCTTCTGCCATTTTTTCATTCATAAAGCTGGCAATTTCTTTGCAGGCTTCTTCCATAGTAATTTCAGCGGTGTAAGCCCGTACCATTACCTGTTGAGAATAATCCTCCCAGATTTTGGTGTTGGCAGTGTAGGGGCGGATGATCATGTCCTCTGTCATATCCAGATATGCCTGCAGGTTAAAGTCAGGGGCACAGTCTACCCATTTGTCAGAGGTTCCCATATAAGCGGACATGGTGACACCGATTTCGGCCTGTTTTCTCTGAGCTTCTTCGCTTCCTAAATATTCCAGAAGCTTCCAGGCATTTTCTGTGTTAGAGCCTTCTGCACAAGCTGCCCATCCCAAACCATTGTAGATGGTTTTTCTTGTTCCGTCATTTGCCATGGGAAGAACGGCTACATCGGCGTTAGCTGCAATGTATTCATTTTCGGCAAATGCATTGACCATCCAGGAGCCCTGCAGGGTCATGGCAGAACGGCCGGAGCTGAAAAGGACATCAGTGGTATTTTCTCCCATCATCTGTTGGGTGGGCATGCAGACAGTCACCAGGTTATCATACCACCAGTTCATGGCGGCGATCGTCTCGGGAGCGTCCCAACCAGATGCGGATTTATCCTCATTAAGAATGTAGCCGCCCATGTCGTAGATCAAGTTATAGTAACCGTCCTGATTGTAGGAAGCAGGAGAAGCAAATCCATATTGGCTATTGTCTTTATCGGTCAGCTTTGCTGCAGCTTCGGCGAAGGTATCCCATGTCCAGGTTTCGTCCGGATAGGAGATGCCTGCCTCATCAAACATGGTCTTGTTGTACCAGAGAGCAATGGTGTCATAATCTTTGGGGATAGCATAGGTTTTTCCATCGTATTGATATAATCCCAGAATATCTTCATAATAATTCTCTGGATTAATTACGTCACTTTGAGAAATCCGGTCAGTCAAATCGAGAAGTATATCATTGCGCATAAACATCTGACTATAATTGGAGTGCATCCAGAATACGTCCGGCAGGGTTCCTCCCTGGGCGCCTGCCTCCAGAAGAGTCCAGTATTGATCCCAGGGAACAACCTGGATTTCTACGGCAATACCGGTTTCTTTGGTGAAATCATCCATAATAGACTTTAGTCCCGGAAGCTGATTATTATCCCAGATGGATACAGAAAGGGCGTTGCTGTTTGTGTTACCGGCATTTTCGGAATTTCCGCCGGCGCTGCCGCCGCAGGCAGCCAGGGAAGTACACAGAGCAGCGGCTAAAATTGTGGATAGTACTCGATTTTTTTTCATGGTTACGTCCTCCTCGTTTTAAGGTATTTGCCTTCTTTTTTCACCTGCTTTTGCAGCAGGTCTATTGTTTTCTGATAAGTGGATTTTAGCATAAGAGGGTAAGGAAAAACATAATCGAATGTGTTTTGAATATGGAGTAAAAGGCTTTTCTGTATATATCAGGCCAGGAAACAGATAGCTGATTCCTGGCCTGGTGAGTTTTGTTTATCTGTAAGTTATTTCAGTAAGTTATTTCAGGACCGTTCCTAAGGTTATTTTCAATGATGGATCAGGAGTCCATGGTACAATATTTCATTGAATAAATAAAGTACAGCCGATTTCTTTAAAATATTGAATTTTGGCTTCAATATCTTCTTTTTTTACGTCAAAAGCTTCTGCAAGACAATCTATACAATAGTAAATTGTAGTACCGCGGTTAATGAGCTTTTTGGTCATGGCGATCTCATCAGGAATCAGCAGTTTTTCGCATTTTCTGCAGCGGCACATCAGCATTTTACCAATCTGCAGCGGAACAGGCGGCAGTCGTGGCCAGGCACAGAAATCACATGATAATCCCGTTTCACCCCAATGTGTTCGCCTGTGAATACGTCCGTCATGTCAAAGCCATAGCCGGAGGCGTAAGGCAGACCCACATCTGCAAAGATGCAGTGCATTTCCTGCTCCTCCTCGTGAAGATTGTAATAGGCAATGGCAAATTCCTGGTTGGAAAGATGTTTGATAAAGGTAAGCAGCTTATCCTTTACCATGCGCAGCGGTTCTACGGCTTCATCAGAATCATCTTCCGGAACCATAACGCTTCTTTTTCCTACCAGATAAGGAGGACGGCATTCAATATCCTGGTTGATGGCAATCAGCTCTTTATTTAAGAGAAGATCTTCCATCTGGGACGGCATATTACGAATGTCAGATCCCATAATCAGGGGAGTGCCAGAAAGGCACCACAGGGAGAACTGCATCCGGTATTCACTGTCTGTGCAGGGTTTTCCGATAGCTACGTTACCCTGATTGTACATGCCTACTGTCAGCATGTCCATATCGTTGAAGCAATAGGGACCAGACTGGCACAGGTGCTCTAATTGGGACTGGAAAATACCCATAAAGGAACGGAAGTTGTCAAAAATATCGCCGGTGGAGCGATAGGTGTGGGCGCCAATGGAACGCATCCAGTTCCAGGAATTTTCTGAGCCCCAGTTGCAGGCAGCAAATAGAATGTCTCTTCCTGTAGCTTTTAGAGCCATGCTCATAGTCTGGTAGCGGTTGATACAGTCAGCGTTTTTGGGAAAGTTGCAGTAGTCGTATTTCAGGTAATCAATACCCCACTGGGCAAACAGGGCAGCATCCTGAAATTCATGGTCATAGCTGGAGGGATATCCGGCGCAGGTCAGGATGCCGGCGCAGGAATACATGCCGAATTTCAGCCCTTTGCTGTGTACATAGTCAGCCAGAGCTTTCATTCCGCTTGGGAATTTCTCTGGATCAGGAACCAGGTTTCCGGATGCATCTCTTTCTTTTAAAGACCAGCAGTCATCAATAATCAGGTATTCATATCCGGCATCACGATATCCTTTTTCAATCATGGTATCGGCAATCTGACGGATCAGGGATTCGTTGATATCTTTTCCAAAGGTATTCCAGGAATTCCAGCCCATAGGCGGTTTTATTGCGGTCATTGTTATATCCTCCTTGTGAATAGGTTATAAATGATTTTATCATACTTGGCAGATGGTAACTTGTACATAGAATATTGTTTGATTTTTATGATAAAATGTGTGGTGGTTTTTCGGCAGTTATGTTACAATGATGCAATCTTAGTAAAAGATGAAAAGTAAAAAGAAAGGGGAATATTGTGATTTCATTTGAAAGCGATTATACAACCGGCGCTTATCCAAAGCTTCTGCAGCGTCTTACAGAGACAAATATGGAGGTGCTGTCTGGATATGGAAATGATGTTTATTGTGAATCAGCACGTAAAAAAATACAGAAGGAGTGCGCATGTCCTGAGGCGGATGTGTTTTTTTTGGCAGGCGGGACCCAGACCAATGCAGTAGTGATTTCTTCCATGCTGCGGGAATATGAAGGTGTAATTGCTGCTAAAACCGGACATGTGAGTCTTCATGAGGCTGGAGCTGTTGAAATTACAGGTCATAAGGTTCTGGAGCTTTCTCAGGTGGATGGTAAGCTGGAGGCGCCTGTTATTAAGCAGTTTTTAGAGCAGTTCTATCAGGATGAAAATTATGAGCATATGGTGTTTCCTGGGATGGTTTATGTTTCTTATCCTACAGAATATGGAACCTTGTATACGAAGAAGGAATTAACAGAGATCTCAAAGGTGTGCAATGAATATCAGATTCCGTTGTTTCTGGATGGCGCCAGGCTTGGATATGGTTTGATGAGCAAAGAGGCAGATCTTTCTCTTGAAGATATTGCCAGGCTTTGTGATGTGTTCTATATTGGAGGAACCAAGGTTGGCGCACTTTGTGGGGAAGCTGTGGTATTTACAAAAAATAATATGCCAAAGCATTTTGTAAATCATGTAAAGCGTCATGGTGCGCTGATGGCAAAGGGGCGGTTATTGGGGGTTCAGTTTGATGCGCTGTTTACGGACGGGCTTTATTTTGAAATCAGCAAACATGCTATTAATATGGCAGAAGATATGAAAGCAGTCTTTAAGGAGAAGGGGTATCGGTTTTATTTGGAATCTCCCACAAATCAGCAGTTTTTTATTATAGAAAATGAAAAACTAAAGAAGCTGCGGGAAAAGGTAAGGTTTGGATTTTGGGAAAAGTATGATGAGCTGCAAACAGTGGTACGGTTTGCTACAAGCTGGTCCACAACAGAAGATGATCTCAAGTGGCTGAAGGAGATTTTATAAAGAATGGAGGACAATATGACAATCAGAATTGGAATTTCAGGCTATGGAAATCTGGGGAGAGGCGTGGAGTGTGCAATTAAGCATAATCCGGATATGGAGCTTGCGGCTGTGTTTACCAGGAGGGATCCGGCTAGCCTGTCTGTATTGACAGAGGGAGTAAAGGTATACAGTTTAGCAGATGCTCCTGAAAAAAAGAGTGAAATTGATGTGATGATTCTTTGTGGCGGAAGCGCTACGGATCTGCCGGAGCAGACACCGGATCTGGCTAGGTATTTTAATGTAGTGGATAGTTTTGATACCCATGCTAAAATTCCGGAGCATTTTGAGTCTGTCGATAAGGCGGCAGGGGAGAGCGGTCATGTGGGGATTATTTCTGTTGGATGGGATCCGGGAATGTTTTCTTTGAATCGGCTTTATGCCAGCGCTATTCTGCCAAGAGGGAAGGATTATACTTTTTGGGGAAAGGGGGTCAGCCAGGGACATTCCGATGCGATCCGCCGCATTGAAGGGGTAAGAGATGCCAGGCAGTATACGATTCCTGTGGACAGTGCTTTGGAAGCAGTGAGAGGCGGCAGCAATCCGGAACTGTCTGTTAGGGAAAAGCATACCAGAGAGTGTTTTGTGGTGGCAGAGGATGGTGCAGACTTGGAGAAGATTCGGAAGACGATCGTCAATATGCCGAATTATTTTTCAGATTATGATACAACCGTACATTTTATCAGTGAGGAGGAGCTGAAACATGACCATGCAGGGATTCCTCATGGAGGATTTGTGATCCGCAGCGGAAAAACCGGATGGAAGGATGAGCATAATCATGTAATCGAGTACAGCCTGAAGCTGGATTCAAATCCGGAATTTACGTCTTCTGTGCTGGTGGCTTATGCACGGGCTGCGTACCGTTTAAATAAGGAAGGACAGAGTGGCTGCAGGTCGGTTTTTGATATTGCTCCGGCTTATTTGAGTGTGTTGGATGGAGCAGAGTTAAGAAAAAGGCTGCTTTAAAAATGTAAAAGATTAAATCTGATAGGAGGGATTGGCTATTGTCCATACCCTCCTATCAGATTTTTATGTGTTTTCCGGTATCCAGATGGTGTCATCCCGGTTACGGATTTAAATACCCGGTTAAAATGGGTCAGATTAGAAAAACCGGTTTCACTGCAGATTTCCGTAATATTCTTGTTGGTTTCCATAAACTTTCTCTGTGCATTCATAATTCTGGTGATATTTACATATTGGATCACTGTGCTGCTGGTGTGGCGTTTAAATTCGCGGCACAGATAATAAGGGCTGATATAAAAATGACGGGCAAGCTGTTCTAAACTGATATCCTCCTGATAGTGACCATGAATATAGCTGATTACCTGGCTTATCCGGTTATAATCTTCTTTTTTGGTTGGATCCTGTCGGCGGATTTGGAGGATAATAAAAAACAACATCATATTTAAAATTGTATGGCAGTAACGATTTTTTAATTCGGAAATATGATATTGCTCATAAAGCAGAGTTTCCAGCATACTGTGCAGAATCTGACGTGTACGAGGTTCCGGATGGTACAGGCCATTGCCGTTGTCTAATGCATTCTGCAGATCTTGAGAATCTACCTCGTCTCTGTGGAAATACAGAACCAGCCTGCGAAATGGCACATTCTCATCACCATAGGAACGGTGCAGAATATAGGGGGAGAATAAAATCAGCTCACCGGGATGCATGGTGTACATATCATCTTGAAGCATGTGATATCTTTCTCCGTCTTCTAAAAAGTAGATCTCATAATAATTGTGATAATGAGATTTCATCATATTGTCATTGACTCCGCTGATGCGCTCACAGGCAAGTGTACTGCCTTGTGCCATTCTGATTCCTGCCTGATCGATCATTCTTTCCTGCCTCCTTTTCATTATTATAAATCCGTTGGAAAATAGCTGCTTTTCTCTATTTGTTTATTATAGTATTTATCTATAAAAATAGCAAGATATGTATAATTTTATAAGATAAAAAGCAATATTCGTCTGGTTTTGATGTTGATATTTTATTATTATAAAAGTACAAAAACCGGTTTGAGTAAAATAACAATTAAGGAGGCAACGGTATGAAAATCTGTACAACAGCACAGACAGTACGTGAAAAGGATCATTATTATTCCATTGAAACCAATAGTGTGGAGATTCGTGTCTGGTTTCTGACAGATTTTATTGTAAGGATTCGAGCAGGATTTGACGGAGATTTTGCGGAAGAATCTTATAGCCTGGTTATGACTGCATGGGAAGACCGCATGGATGATTTTATGAAAAATTATCGGAAAAGGGTTGAAACGGCCAAGGCTGTGCTGACAGACGGAGATCGTGAGGCTGTGATTCAAGGACGTGAGCTGAAGGTAGTGGTGGAAAAGGATCCTTTCCGTATTTGTGTTTTTGACAGGGAGGGGACCCAGCTTCATGGAGATATTGTGGATCTTGCTTATCAGGAAGACAGCAATCATCGTCGTATCCATACCAGTGAGATTTCTTCAGAGGATTGTTTTTATGGATTTGGGGAAAAAAGCGGAGAGTTTAATAAGGCTCAGAAATTTATGGGAATGAGTCCAAAGGATGCTATGGGATATAACCCGAAGGAGACGGATTCTTTGTATAAGCATATTCCTTTTTACATTAAGCTGAATCGCAGTACCAAAAAGGCAGTAGGATATTTTTATCACAATACGTATGAATGTGATTTTGATATGGGACGTGAAAAAAGTAATTATTGGAGGATGCACAGCCGTTACCGCACAGACGGAGGGGATATTGACTTGTTTTTGATCTCAGGTCCGTCTATCCGTCAGATTGTGGAGCGTTATACGGATTTGACAGGAAAATCTGTTATGCTGCCTCGCTGTGCGTTAGGATATCTGGGTTCTTCTATGTATTATCCTGAATTGGACCAGGATTGTGACGACGCAATCACAGAGTTTATTGATACGACCAAGGAAGAAGGGATTCCGGTAGATGGATTTCAGCTTTCCTCCGGATATTGTACGGTAGAAACTGATAAAGGAATCAAACGCTGTGTATTTACCTGGAACAAAAAACGTTTTAAGGATCCCAGGGATTTCTTCGCCCAGATGAAAAAAAGGGGAATTACCGTGACGCCTAATGTAAAGCCGGGGATTTTATTGATTCATCCCATGCTGGAGGAGATGAAGAAAAAGAGAATGTTTGTCAAAGCCAGCGACAGTGAGGAACCCGGGGTGGGAACCTGGTGGGGAGGAAAGGGTGTTTTTGCAGATTTCACTAACCCAAAAACCAGGGAAAACTGGAAGGCGCTTTTAAGAGAACATGTATTGGAATATGGTACAAGCTCTGTGTGGAATGATAACTGTGAGTATGACAGCATGGTGGATAAGGACTGCCGCTGTGATTTTGAGGGAAAGGGCGGTACCATCGGACAATTAAAGTCTGTCATGTCTAATATTATGTGTCATATTACGGATGAGGCTATTCATGAGACTTTTGAAAATACCCGTCCTTATATTGTCTGTCGGTCCGGACATTGTGGTATCCAGCGATATGCCCAAACTTGGGCAGGGGATAATCTGACCTGCTGGGATGCGCTGAAATATAATATTGCTACGATTCTGGGAATGAGTCTGTCAGGGGTAGCTAACCAGGGCTGTGATATCGGTGGATTTTATGGTCCGGCTCCGGAGGGAGAGTTATTTTTACGGTGGATACAAAATGGAATTTTCCAGCCTAGATTCTCGATTCATTCGACCAACACAGACAATACAGTGACAGAACCATGGATGTATGGTGATTTGAAGGAGGATATCCGTCATGCCATAGAGTTTCGGTATCAGTTAAGCCCCTATTTATACTCCCTGACAGCTCGTGCTCATGAGAAGGGGCTTCCGATTATGGAACCAATGTGCAGTGCATTTCAGAATGATCCGAAATGCTACGAGGAGGGTGTAGATTTTATGTTTGGAGATTCTCTTCTGGTAGCGAATGTGGTGGAAAAGGGTGCCCGAACCCGTAAGCTTTATCTGCCGGAGGGGGATGATTTTTATGATTATGATACCAGAGAAGGCTTAGAAGGCGGACAGACCATAGAGATTCCGGTAACTTTGTCCAGCATTCCTATGTATATCCGCAGCGGAGCGATCATTCCTATGGCAGGAAATAAGCTGGATAATCTGACTACCCAGCAGGCAACCTCCCTTGTGCTGTTGTGTGCGGCAGATAAGGATAATAGCTTTACACTTTATGAGGATGATGGCGCAACCATGGACTATGAAAAGGGGGAATATTTAAAGACCCATATTAGTATGACAGTGGGAGAGCGTACTTATTTGGATTTTAAACAAGAGGGGAACTATAAAACAGCAATAGATTCTATGTATATTGATATGATTCACAGAGAAAAATCTCCATACTGGGTAACAGTGGATGGCCAGCAGATTCCTCATTTCCTGCACAGGCGTAAGTTTGAAGATGCTGAGTGTGGATGGTATTACAGTCAGAGACTGAAATCAGTACAGATTAAATATAAAAATCCCGGAAAGGATTATCAGGTTTTGGTTTCCTTTGAGCAGTTTGATCTAATTGGAATGTGAGAAAGGGGGATACACTCATGAAAAAGATTGCAGCAGTTATGATTGCATTGGGTATGGCCGCTATGTCCGTTACCGGATGCTCACAGTCCGGGGCCGGCAGCAGTGCGGCTGCTACTCCGGAGAATCCCATGGTTCTGACATTGGCTCATGGTTTGAGTGAGACACATACCGTACATATTGCCATGACAGAATTTGCAGAGCAGGTGGAGGAAAAGACAGGGGGACGGATTCAGGTGAGGATTCTTCCCAATGGACAGTTAGGCTCGGAAAATGAAAATATGGAGCAATTAATGGCAGGGGTTATTTCCATGACAAAGGTATCGGCGCCGGGACTTGCCACTTACAATGAAGCTTATCATGCTTTTGGACTGCCCTATATTTTTGACGATACGGAAAATTTTTATCATGTGATGGATTCTGGACAGATGCAGGACTTTTTTCTGTCCTCATCAAAGGATGGGTTTGTGACCCTGACTTATTATACATCGGGAGCCCGGTCCTTTTATACCAAGAATAAGGCAATCCGCACACCGGAGGATTTAAAAGGATTGAAGATTCGGGTACAGGATATGAAATCTCAAACAGATATGATGCAGGCTTTGGGGGGAATCCCGGTAGCAATGTCTTATGGAGATGTGTACACCTCTCTTCAGACAGGGATTATTGACGGTACAGAAAATAATGAAACGGCGCTGACTACGGGAAAGCATGGGGAGATCTGTAAGGTGTATTCTACGGATCAGCATGCCATGATCCCGGATGTAATGGTTATGAGCGCCAAGGTCTGGCAGAATATCAGTCCAGAAGATCAGCAGATTATTCTGGAGGCGGCTCATGCGTCTACGGAAAGTCATAAAATTGCTTGGGATGCAGCGATTGATGAGGCGATTGCCGAAGCATCCTCTCAGATGAACGTAGAATTTGTGAATGATGTGGATAAGGAAGCGTTCCGTCAGGCTACCAGTGGTATGATCGGGGACTATTGCGCTCAGTATCCGGGGGTAAAGACACTGCTTGATATCATTGATTCTGTAGAATAAGGGGGAGGTTTCTAATGAAAGAATTATTTACAGTTGTAAAAAAAGGAATGACGAAGCTTCTTGCTGCTATTGCGACTTTGCTGTTATCGATCATGACTCTTCTGGTGCTGTATCAGGTATTTACCCGGTATGTTTTAAACAGCCCTGCAGCATTTACAGAAGAGTTGGTGCGTTATTTTCTGATCTGGACCGGATTTATCGGAGCTGCTTATGCTTTTATTACCAGGGAGCATATGTGTCTGGTGCTGGTACGTGACAGCCTGAGTCCGGGAAGACGCCGGATTTTGATGATTTTTATTGACGTGCTGATTTTGATTTTTGCAATTTTTGTCATTACCATCGGCGGTTTTAAGCTTGCCATGAGTGCTCAGAAGGTGTTTTCTGCACTTTTGGGGATTCCAAGAAGCTTGGTATATGCTATGGCGCCTATTTCCGGCTTGTTTATTATTGCGGCACAAATCATTAATATTTATGAGGATGTGACAGGTATTACGATCGAGGGAGGGAATGAAGAATGAGTATTGGAATGACGACCCTGGTTTTGTTTGCAGTGTTTGCAGTATTGCTGTTTATCGGCTGCCCGATCTCTGTAAGCATTGTGATTTCCTCTATTGTGACAGCGATTTCTTCTCTGTCCTGGGATCAGATCACGTTTATTACCATGCAGAAAATGAACAGCGGCGTGGAAAGCTTTTCCCTGTTGGCGATTCCGTTGTTTATTCTGGCAGGAAATATTATGAACAACGGGGGAATCGCGAGACGTCTGGTTAATTTTGCAAAGCTGTTTGTAGGATGGATTCCAGGCTCTCTTGCCCAGGCTAATGTGGTGGGAAATATGCTGTTTGGTGCATTGTCTGGTTCTTCCGTGGCAGCAGCGTCAGCCATGGGCGGCTGTATCTATCCGATTCAGAAGGATGAGGGATATGACCCGGCATTTGCCACAGCAGTTAATATAGCATCGGCTCCTACAGGGCTGCTGATTCCGCCAACCAGTGCATTTATTGTGTATTCGACAGTGGCAGGCGGTGTGTCTATCTCCACATTATTTATGGCAGGCTATGTTCCAGGCATCCTGATGGGTCTTGGTTCCATGATTGTAGCCTTCTTCTATGCAAAAAAGCACAGCTATCCAACTACCGGCATTCCGGCAGCAGGGGAATTTGTGAAGGTGACTCTGGAGGCGTTTCCCAGCCTGCTTTTGATTGTGATTGTAATCGGAGGTATTGTAGGAGGAATTTTCACAGCTACCGAGGGAGCAGGCATCTGTGTGCTGTATTGTCTGATTTTGTCCCTTTGCTATAAGAGCCTTACGGTAAAATCATTTATGAAGATTTTGGTGAGCAGTGCATGTACCAGCGGCATTATCCTGTTTCTGATTTCAGCATCCTCCGCCATGTCTTTTGTTATGGCATATTCGGGGATTCCGGCAGCAATCAGCGCGGGGATCATGTCAATCTCTACCAATAAATATGTGGTATTTCTGCTTATGAATGTGATTCTGATGGTTGTAGGGATGTTTATGGACATTACGCCGGCAATTTTGATCTTTACGCCGATTTTCCTTCCTATTGCACAGAGTCTTGGCATGTCGGAAATTCAGTTTGGAGTAATGCTGATCTTTAATATGTGTCTGGGGAATATTACTCCTCCTGTAGGGTCCGTATTGTTTGTGGGCTGCGGAATCAGTAAGCTTCGAATTGAGGATGTGACGAAAATGATGCTTCCTTATTTTGTGGTTCTGTTTTTACTGCTTTTGGCAGTAACTTATGTTCCGGTTCTTTCTCTGGGAATTCCGGGGCTGATGGGATTGCTCTAATTTTTCCGTATATACCCCTGCCAGGGTCACAGGATCCTGGCAGGATTTTTTGATTTTCCTTGAAAAAATAAGAGTTTTATGTATAATAGAATGAGTGATGGAAACACATGAAAATATAGGAAAACAGAGGGTTTGATATGATTAGTGCAAACAATGTCACATTAAGGGTAGGAAAAAAAGCCTTGTTTGAGGATGTGAATATTAAATTCACGGAAGGCAACTGCTATGGCTTGATTGGAGCTAACGGAGCCGGTAAGTCTACATTTTTAAAAATCCTCTCCGGGCAGCTGGAGCCAACCAACGGAGATGTGGTAATCTCCCAGGGGCAGCGTCTGTCCTTCCTTCAGCAGGATCATTTTAAATATGATGAGTTTCCGGTGCTGGATACAGTAATTATGGGGAATCCGCGGCTGTATCAGGTGATGAAGGAAAAAGATGCCATCTATATGAAAGAGGATTTTACGGATGAGGATGGAATCAAGGCGGCTGACCTGGAGGCAGAGTTTGCGGAGATGAACGGCTGGGAGGCAGAGTCAGATGCAGCTAATCTTCTGAACGGATTGGGAGTAGATACGGAATTTCATTACACGGTTATGAGTGAGCTGACAGGCGCTCTTAAAGTAAAGGTTCTGCTGGCTCAGGCATTGTTTGGAAATCCGGATATATTGCTTTTGGACGAGCCCACCAACCATTTGGATTTGGATGCGATTGCATGGCTGGAGGAGTTTCTGATTAATTTTGAGAATACCGTGATTGTGGTTTCTCATGACCGTTATTTTTTAAACAAGGTATGTACCAATATTGCGGATATTGATTACGGGAAGATTCAGCTTTATGCAGGCAACTATGATTTCTGGTATGAGTCCAGTCAGCTTATGGTTAAGCAGATGAAGGAGGCCAACCGCAAGAAAGAAGAAAAGATCAAGGAGCTGCAGGAATTTATCCAGCGTTTTTCGGCCAATGCTTCTAAATCCAAGCAGGCTACCTCCAGAAAACGTGCGCTGGAAAAGATCGAACTGGATGACATTAAGCCGTCCAGCAGAAAATATCCTTATATTGATTTCAGACCTTTCCGTGAGATTGGAAATGAGGTGCTCAGTGTCGAGAATCTTTCTAAGACAATAGACGGTGTTAAGGTTCTGGATGGTCTGACCTTTACCCTGGGAAGAGAGGATAAGGTGGCTCTGGTAGGACCCAATGAGCAGGCAAAGACAGTGCTGTTTAAGATTCTTGCTGGTGAGATGGAGCCGGATGAGGGATCCTATAAGTGGGGACTGACTACTACCCAGTCTTATTTTCCGAAGGATAACAGCGCGGAATTTGACAATGATGATACGATTGTGGATTGGCTGACCCAGTATTCTCCAGAAAAGGATGCCACCTATGTGCGGGGATTTTTAGGACGGATGCTGTTTGCCGGTGAGGATGGGGTGAAGAAGGTGCGGGTGCTTTCCGGAGGTGAAAAAGTGCGCTGTATGCTTTCTAAGCTTATGATTTCCGGCGCTAATGTATTGATGCTGGATGAACCGACGGATCATCTGGATATGGAGGCCATTACAGCGTTAAATACCGGGATGGTAAAGTTTTCTGGTGTATTGATTTTCTCGTCTCGTGATCATCAGATCGTACAGACTACAGCCAATCGGATTATGGAGATTGTGGGCGGTAAGCTGATTGATAAGATTACCTCTTATGATGAATATCTGGCTAATGACGAGATGGCAAGAAAGCGTTTTGTGTTCTCTGTGTCAGAGAAACAGGCAGAGGATAATTAAAGACTATAGATAATATAAAAGCAAAGGTACAAAAGTAAAAAGCTGGGCATATGAAATGCTCAGCTTTTTACAATGCTTGAAAAGGGGATCTGTATGCGTTCATTAGCCTTGAAAAATCCTTTCTATTTTTTGCTGTGCAGCTAATTCGTCGGATCCATTGAAAAAAAACATCAGTGATTTTGCTCGTGCCGACATGTCTCGAATCATTTCATCGTAGCTTTTTACATTTACGTCTTTGTCATCACAATGAATGTAAATGTCGCAGTCAAATGTACGTGCGGTGTGGATAAGAAATGAAATCGGTACCGGAGTGCGGCGGCGGCAAGTGTCAATTTGCCTTCTGATCATACCCTACCAACCTCCTTTTTAATAAGGGAAACACTTGAAACTTAAGCAAATCAACTAGTGAAAGAACTAAACTGCACCAAGATAGTGCAGTAATAAATATGAGATTAGTATAACATAAAAAAGAATAGAATACAATAATAAAATAGATAATTATAGATAAATTTTTTTTTAGTTCAGATATATATTATTCTATATTTAAATTTTATGAAAATAATTATAAAATGACCGGTTTAAGTAAATATATAATGTAATGATCATTATTTTATATAAAATATTGTGGATTCACTTTAGATTCTTAAGATATCACGAAAGATATTAAGGCAAGAGATATTACTTCTTGACTTTAACTTGCTAAATTGCTATAATTTCTAAGATATGTTGAAGAATGATACTTCTGCCAATTTGGGCAGGGGAATGAAAAATCGTGTGCAAGAAGGAGGAACAGGAAATGTCTTATGTTGATGAGATTTATGCTAAGGTTGTGGAGCAGAACCCGGGGGAGGCGGAGTTTCACCAGGCAGTGAAAGAGGTACTGGATTCCTTAAAGCTGGTGATTGATGCCAATGAGGAAAAATACCGCAAAATGGCTCTTTTGGAAAGAATGGTAGAGCCGGAACGTATTATCTCTTTCCGTGTGCCGTGGGTCGATGATAATGGACAGGTTCAGGTAAATAAAGGGTATCGGGTGCAGTTTAACAGCGCTATTGGTCCTTATAAGGGTGGTCTGCGGCTTCATCCTTCTGTAAATCAGGGTATTTTAAAGTTCCTAGGCTTTGAACAGGTGTTTAAAAATTCCCTGACCGGGCTTCCTATCGGCGGCGGCAAGGGTGGTTCTAACTTTGATCCGAAAGGGAAGTCAGACCGTGAGGTTATGGCATTTTGTCAGAGCTTTATGACAGAGCTGAGCAAGTACATTGGGGCTGATCAGGATGTACCGGCCGGAGATATTGGTGTAGGCGCTCGCGAAATTGGATTTCTGTATGGTCAGTACAAGAGGCTGACCGGGCTGTATGAGGGTGTGCTGACCGGAAAGGGATTGAATTATGGGGGTTCTTTGGTAAGAACTCAGGCAACTGGTTATGGCCTGGTATATATTCTGGATGAGATGCTTAAGAAGAATGGTAAGGAGCTGGCCGGTAAGACGGTTGTGATTTCTGGATCCGGTAATGTGGCTATCTATGCTACGGAAAAGGCGCAGCAGTTAGGCGCAAAGGTTGTGGCGCTCAGTGATTCCAATGGTTATATCTATGATAAGGATGGAATCAAGCTGGATGTAGTGAAGGAGATTAAAGAGGTTCGCCGCGGCCGGATTAAGGAGTATGCGGATGCCGTGGCCTCTGCAGTCTATACTGAGGGTAAGGGAATCTGGAATGTGGCCTGTGATATTGCCCTTCCTTGTGCAACCCAAAATGAACTGAATCTGGATGATGCCAAGGCATTGAAGGCAAACGGATGCTTTGCTGTAGCAGAGGGAGCGAATATGCCGTCTACCAGAGAGGCCACTGATTTCTTCCTGGAGAGCGGTATGCTGTTTATGCCGGGGAAAGCAGCGAATGCAGGCGGCGTAGCTACCTCTGCTCTGGAAATGAGTCAGAATAGTCAGAGACTTTCCTGGACCTTTGAGGAAGTGGATGCCAAGCTAAAAGATATTATGGTGAATATTTTTGCCAAGGCAGATGATGCTGCCAAGCGGTATGGCGTGGCTGGAAATTATGTGGCAGGCGCTAATATTGCAGGATTTGAGAAGGTTGTTGATGCCATGATGGCACAGGGAATCGTGTAGAGCTTTGAAGAACGAATAAGAAGTAAAAACGGGCATCCATTGATGGGTGCCCGTTTTTACTACCTGTTAGATTTTTTGACCAGATGGAACTGAAATGCAGAATATTCTGGTACTTCCCGGTTGATGGGAAGTCCGGCATTCATCAAGGCAGACCCAGAATGAAGCTCTTTGCTGCCGTTGACAGAGTACATGGCATTGGGATCTAATCCTTTTGCATGAATATATTCCTGGGGACCATTGCAGGTTAAGTTGGTGACTACTACGCTTAAGAGTGACTCCTTCTTATCTTTGGTTACATGCTGCCAGGCAGTCATATTTCCCGCCTTAAAGGGATTGGTCAGGCGGTAAAAATCCCCTTTAAAGGTAATATGGTAATACTTTCGAAACAGGTCACTTTGCTTTTTGCAGATTTTGTGTTCTTTTTTGGAAAGATGGGTAGCATCTAATTCATATCCAAAGGTGCCGCACATGGCCACCACAGCCTTGGTCTCCAATGGGACAAATTTTCCGCTGTCGGAAATGTGAGCGCCCATGGTGCAGGTCGGATAGACGAAGGAGGTGCCATAGTGAAGCTTCAGCCGGTCAATGGGATTATTGTTGTCACTGACCCAGTATTGGGGATAATAGTGAAGCATAGCCGGATCGTACCGTCCGCCGCCGCCGCTGCAGCCTTCAAAAAGAATATCCGGATGGGTCAGAATAATCTCATTCATCACCCGGTAAAGTCCCAGGATATAGCGGTGATAGACTTCTCCCTGTTTTTCTCCTGGCAGATCATTGGACCAGATATCAGAGAGAGAGCGGTTAATATCCCATTTTACATAGTAGATGTTGGCATCATCCAGGATGGCGTTGATTTTTTCGATCAGATAGTCCTGAACCTCTTTACGGCTCATATCTAAGGCCATCTGGTTTCGGCTGCGCACAGCATGTCTGCCGGGAATCTGCATGGCCCAGTCAGGGTGAGCCCGGTAAAGGTCACTGTCCTCTGAAACCATTTCTGGTTCAAACCAAATACCAAATTTCATATCCAGGTTATTAATCTGTTCTACCAATTTATGGAGTCCGCATTTAATTTTGTTTTCATTGACAAACCAATCTCCTAAACCGCTGTTGTCGTCATCTCTTTTGCCGAACCAGCCGTCATCCATAACCAGCAGGTCAACTCCCATATCTTTGGCAGCCTTGGCGATTTCCACCAACTTTACATCATCAAAGTCCATGAAAGCGGCTTCCCAGCTATTGATCAGAACCGGGCGCTGTACCTCGCTTACAAATTTGCTCCGGCAAAGATTGGTGCGGTAGAAATCGTGGTAAATATGACTCAGTCCAGTAAAACCATGGCTGGTGAATGCCATCACAGCTTCAGGTCCTTCAAAGATTTCTCCAGGCTTCAGCTCATAATAGAATTGTTTTGGGTTAATACCCATTACCAGGCGAAGCTGGTCATATTGGTCTAATTCAGCTTCTGCCAAGAAATTGCCGCTATACATCAGAGAAAAACCGTAGCATTTGCCATGGTCCTCAGATGCTTCCCTGTCACAGAGAATCACAAAGGGATTCTGCTGATGGCTGGAAGAACCGCGGACACTGCCAATGGTATGGATATGGTGGGTCATGGGCTGGCGTTCTACCTGCCGTTCCTGGCCATAACGTCCCGGAAGACTTACCAGATCAAAATCTGCTCCATTTAAAAAGTCCAGGCAGACAGACATGATCTTTCTTAGGTGAATCGGCTTGTCTCCGTCATTTACTACCTTTATGGCGCGGGTAATAATATCAGCTTCTTCAAATACGCCATAGAGCAGAATAACCTTTATATTGCTCACTGCGTCAAAAAGGGTAACTTCCAGAGTGTCTGCAGTGTCTGTTTCATTGGCAAACACACAGGGAAGAGTATTTAGTTGATACTTTCCTTTGGAAATCTTATAATCTTTCGTTTTGCCATGGTAAGAGTAGCTTCCGTCACTGTTGACTACTTCAATGCTGGCTGTGCGGAAATCTCCCTGCTGTTGGGTGGAAAATTCCTGGGGCTGGGCATCCAGAGAGAAGGTACGGGCGTTCCGGGATTCATATGGATTGCCGGAAAAGCCTCTGTCGTACTGCATAACCTGATAATTCATATCTTCATCCAGAATGGATGGTCCATAGTACAGGTGAAGCAGATAATCCAGATTGCCGATCTTCATCTGGTATGATGTGTTTTTGGTGTGAAGAGTGATTGTTTTTGTGTTTTCATTAAATATAATCGCCATGAGACACTCCTTTTGTGTTTGAGGGAAAGGGTCAAATCCTTTCTCTTGACACCGATGTATTTGTTTGTAGAATAGCATATACCTGTGAGCCAAGTGAGAGTACCATTCCCAATCATTTGGCAAATAAGTATACTCTTGAGTATTGAGTATAGCATATTTTCCAAGAAATTCCTTTATATTAATGAGAGATAAAACAGGAAAAATGTTAAGCTCTGGGATCATGGATAAAAGGCTTAGGAGGATAGAAATTACAGGATTGTAAATTTATATTAAAAATGATATACTAACGTTACTTTTTTACAGAGATATAAAAAATAAAGAGGTATCGGGAAAATGAAAAAAGGAGTCGGAATATTGTCTGCGGCAGCATTGTGTATGCTGCTGATGGCAGGATGCCAGAATGGGGGCAGATCTAAGAGGGAAGAAATGCCAGAGGATAACAGACCTGAGAATGTAAATCTGGTTGTCTGGGGGTCTGAGGAGGATGAGGAGCTTTTAAAACAGATTATTGACGGTTTTAAAAGACAGTATCAGGAAGAAGCTGATTTTCAGATTGTAATCCAGGCGCAGGGAGAGGCAAAATGCAAGGATGTGCTTCTTGAGGATCTGGAAAATGGAGCTGATGTATTTACCTTTGCTGATGATCAGGTAAATGCTTTGGCAGCAGCAGGAGGATTGGAGCCTGTGAAGGAGGATGCTGCTATACGATCGGAAAATCTGGAGGCAGCAGTGAAGGCAGCTTCTGTGCAGGATAAGATCTATGCATATCCGCTGACAGCAGATAATGGCTATTTTATGTACTATAACAAGAAATATTTTTCAGAACAGGATGTGGAGACGCTGGATCGGATGCTGGAGGTTGCCGAGGAGAATGAGAAGGTGATCACAATGGATTGGTCTTCTGCCTGGTATGTTTATTCCTTTTTTGGAAATACCGGTATGGAGATCGGATTAAATACAGACGGAATTACGAATTTTTGCACCTGGAACCAGACAGAGGGAAGTATTCGTGGGATCGATGTGGCTCAGGCAATGGGAAGAATAGCAAGGAGCCCGGCCTTTTCTAGCAGGACAGATGAACAGTTTTTGGCCGGGGTACAGGATGGAACGGTAATAGCAGGAGTCAGCGGAGTATGGAATGCGGTTGCAGTAGAGGAAGCCTGGGGAAAGGATTTTGGAGCTGCAAAGCTGCCTACCTATACCTGTCGGGGCAAGCAGGTACAAATGGCGTCTTTTTCTGGATGTAAGCTGGTAGGGGTGAATGCCTATTCTGAGCATTATGAGTGGGCGTCCAGGCTGGCAGAATGGATTGCAAATGAGGAAAATCAAAAGCTTCGATTCCAGATGCGGGGACAGGGACCATCTAATATAAGAGCCTCTCAGTCAGAAGAAATGCAAAAGGCACCTGCTATTATGGCTCTTTTGGAGCAGTCAAAATATGCTCAGCTTCAGCGAGTAGGAGGAAAGTTCTGGGATCCAGTGGCAAAATTTGCAGGAATCATAGCAGAAGGAAATCCAGACAATGAGAATCTTCAGGAATTGCTGGATAAAATGGTGCAGGATGTAACAGCCAGATAGGCAGAAGTATAGGGGTTTTGGAGGATAAGAGAAATGAAGAACAGGCTGAGTATTCAGCAGCGTTTAATATTGCCTATTGTTTTATTGGGAGTTGTAGCATTGATTTCGAATATGATTGCAATTTTTAGTATTCATAATGTAAATGCTAATGCGGCGAATATAGTAGATAATTATATGGTGGGACAGTCAAGGCTGGAAGAAATCCGCCGTTCCATTTTAAACATACATAAGGTTGCACTGTCTCATATTGTGGCGGCAGATTATGAGACAATGGTCAAAGAGGTAGCTCAGATCAAGGCAGAGGAAAAAAAAGCTGGAGGCAGACCTGGAGGAATTTGCTGCTTATATAAGAAAAAGTGAGGAAGGAACTTTTTCACAGCTTTTGGAAAATTATGATTCCTTTAAGCATGCTTTGATTGATCTGGTATGCGCCAGTGCAGACAGCAAAACCCAAGAGGCATATGGATTTGCAAATGGGGATGTGGCGGCATATGGAGCAGCAGTGGAGGAGAATATAGATCAGTTGGATCAATCTATCCGCACACAGACAGAGGCTGCCCGAAAAAGATTAATGATTGTATATGGAATTTCCATTGGGATCGGTATCCTTTCGAGTATTATCGGTGTGGTGCTGGTGCTGTTTGCAATTCGCATTATCCTCAGATATGTGGTTAAGCCGATGAAAGGTATGCTGCTTTCCCTTCAGGGCAGCTCTAAGCGTATTGACGGTGTGACAGGGGAGGTGCTGAAGCGGACAAAAACATCGAATCAGAGTGCAAAGGACCTGGCTTCTCTAGTCAAGGAATTATCCTCTGCCATTCAGCAGGTAGCAAGCAATGTTGCTTTAATCAATACCAGCGCTGCAGGTGTGAAGAAGGATGTAAATAATATGGCAGAGGAATGCGGAATTATCACAAATTATTCTTCTGAAATGAGAATGCGGGCAGATGAAATGGAGCATTCGGCAAAGGAAAATGTAAAAGTTATTGAAGCAAAGGTAACAGAAATTCTTTCTTTGCTGGATGATGCGATTAAAAAGAGCAGCAGTGTGGATCAGGTAAATATTCTTACAAAGGATATTTTAAATATTGTATCTACTACAAATCTGATTGCGCTGAATGCTTCCATGGAGGCAGCTCGGGCGGGAACCGCAGGAAAGGGTTTCTCTGTGGTGGCTAATGAGATTCGTCAGTTGGCAGATTCCTGCGGTGAGACAGCAGGACGTATTCAGAATGTCAACGAGGTAGTTACCGGGGCGGTGCATAATCTTTCCAGGCAATCGCAGGAGCTGGTGGATTACCTGAAGGAATCGGTATTGACAGAATTTCAGTCCTTTGTGGCATCGGGGAAACAGTATAAAGATGATTCAGTTTATGTGGGCAGAGCTATGGATGCGTTTTATGAAAGGACAGAACATTTGAGAAGCAGTATGGAGGAAATCGCCAATTCTATTGGCAGTATCAGTAAGGCTATGGATGAAGGCGCTGCAGGAATTACAGGAGCAGCAGACAGCACTAAAAATCTGGAACAGGATATGGCAAATATTACAGGAAAAATGGATGTGAATAAAGAGATTGTGGAGGAGCTGAAAAAACAGATGGAAGTATTTGTAGATTTATAGAGCTTGTAAATTTATAGAGAAAGAATGAAAAAATTATTGCATTTGTCACTGCAGAATATGACAAACGGCCTCTGTGAAAACAGAGGTTTTTTTATATAATAAAGATAGAATCAAAATGGAAGAGGGGATATGAGAATGGAAAATATACGAGGATTCAGGAGAATTTTATGGTATGGGATTCCTGCTTATGGACATGTATATTCGAATCTTTATCTGGCTAAGTATTTGGTGGAAAAAGGGTTTTATGTAATTTATTATTCTATGGAGGAGTTTCGTTGGGATATTGAGGCTCATGGATGTGAGTGCCGTGTTTATCCTATCGGGGAAAAGGAGCTTGATCTGACAGACGGACAGAAAATTATAAAATTATATCGATTGATTTTACAGTATACAGAAAATATGATGCCGTTTCTTTTAGAGGAGGCGGTGCAAGAACAGCCTTGCGGGGTGATTTTTGAATCTTTGGCCTTATGGGGAAGAATCGTGGGCCAATTGCTTCACGTACCATCTTTTAGTTTTTATAGCATTGCATCCATTGGACGGGTGGCAGGAAAAGGATATATGGAGTACATGAGGGGATTTTCTGCAGACTTTTTATCTTATGCGGGAGAACTTCCTCAGGCATGGAGGATCAGGAACAGGATCGCCAGGAAATGGAACGGCAGGAAGCTGGGGATGATTTCTGTTTTGATGGGGAACGGAGATTGGAATCTGATGGGATATTCTCGATTGTTTCAGCCTGGAGGAAAACAATTTGGAGAGAAATACCGGTTTTTGGGTCCTTTGGCACTTTACAGGCAGGAAACCGGAAATAATGACTTTGTTTATCCGCAGGGGAGTATGATCTATATTTCGCTTGGAACTATTTTCAATCAGGATGAAAGGCTGATCAGGGAGGTTGTGAAACAGTTTGGGAGTAAAAAGAGGAATATAACAGGGGAGCACAAGGATGAGGAATATTCGGTGGTTATGGTTTGGAATAGAATGGATGAGGAAAAAAAGACAGAGTTTCCGGATAACTTTATTGTGAGAAGGTTTGTGAATCAGAAAGAAGTAATGAGACAGGCATGTTTATTTATCAGCGCAGGAGGAATGAATAGTATTCATGAGGCATTGTATTATGGGGTACCTTGTCTGATGTGTCCTCAGCAGGGAGAACAGCTTTTAAATGCAAGGAGATTTGAAAAATTGGGATTTGGAAAAATTTTAAGAAATCCTGACAGACTGCGTAAGGAGGCAGAGGCAGTAATGAGGCTTAGGGAAAAATGGGATGAAAAGAAAAGGATGGAAATGACGAAGGCTTGTTTGGAGGAAATGGATGTTATATGGGAATGGATGAGAGGAGTGTCAGGGGATGAAGCATAAGGTTTTAATTACAGGGGCAACAGGGTTTCTTGGAGAGTATTTGATCCGCAGGCTGACAGGAAAATATCGTGTTCTTGCATTAGGAAGAAATCGTGAAAAGGGGAGACAGCTTGAGAAGCTGGGGGCTGAGTTCTGTCCAGGGGATTTTACAGATAAAAAAAGCTGTGGACATTATTTTTCTGAAGTGAATTATGTGGTGCATGCAGGTGCTTTGTCTACTGTTTGGGGAAAATGGGAGGAATTTTATAAAACGAACGTGCTGGGAACGGATTTGGTGGCAGGGCTTTGTTTTGAAAACAGGGTACAGAGAATGGTGTATATTTCTTCTCCTAGTATTTATACCAGAAAGGAAGACCAATACAAGATTCGGGAGGAACAGGCGCCGGAAAAAAATGATTTGAATTATTATATTCAGTCTAAGCTGATGGCAGAAAAGGAAGTGGAAAAATGGGGAAAACGGGGACTGGAAACCGTAATTTTGCGGCCTCGTGGATTGATTGGAATCGGGGATACCAGTCTGGTTCCGCGGATTCTGCATGTAAATGACAGTATTGGGATTCCTTTATTTCGGGGCGGGAGGAATCTGGTGGATCTGACCAGTGTGGAAAATGTGGCTTTGGCCTGTGAATTGTCTCTGACCGTAAAGGGGGCACAGGGAAAAATTTTTAATATTACGAATGGTGAACCGGCAGAGTTTGGAATGCTTTTAGAGCAATTTCTTAAGGCGGCAAACAAAGTGCCGCATTATCGAAAAATACCCTTTTGTGCAGCCTATAAGGCAGCAGCCGGATTGGAGTGGATCTATCGAAGGTTTGATTTGGCAGGTGAGCCGGCCCTGACACGTTATACGGTTTGTACCTTGGGATTTGCTCAGACTATGGATATAAGCCGTGCCAGGGAAATTCTAGGATATTCGCCGGAAAAGACCTTGGAGGAATCTATAGAGGAATATGGAAAATGGTGGTGTGAAAGGTATGGGAAGGATTGAGAAGGTAGTCTTGTACCATTGTGGCTTCTGCGTCAATAATCTTGCATTAATATTTCGGAAAATGCCGTGGAAAAGCAGACGGTTTCCGGCTTTGGCCGTATTGATTCAGCATAAGACGTTGGGAAATATTTTATATGATACAGGATATTCGGAGCACATAGTAAACAAGGGTATGCAGAAAAAGGCAGGATTTTGGGAGAGGATCGTCTTAAAGCTTTATGGGCTGTTAAATCCGGTGTCTGTAGAAAGAGATGATATGATTGATAAAAAGCTGGGACAGGATGGAATCGATTCTGAGAGTGTGAATACAATTATTTTGTCTCATGGCCATCCGGATCATGTTGGTGGGCTTTCTCGATTTTCAGGATATGAGCTGGTGACTTCAGAGGAGGTAATGGAAGCGATAAGAAAGCCGAAAACAGGAGGCTTGGTGTTCTCAAGTCAGATACCTGAGATAAAGGAAAGCAAGGTTCGCCAGATGTCAGGCCAAGGAATGAAGGAACATTTTTTATGTCGGTATTTTGATAGAATTTATGATTTATTTGGGGATGGGAGCGTGATTGGGGTGATATTGGATGGACATTGCAAGGGACAGATGGGGATTTGGATTCCCGATGTCAGTCTGTTTTTTGCGGCGGATGCTTGCTGGGGCAAGGATTTGGTTCATGTTGTGGGGAGAATGAGATTCGTGCCTCGGATGATTCAGGAAAATTTTAAAGATTATCAGGATACGCTTGGCCGTATTGTCTGGATGAAAAAGGAGAATCCGGAAATTCAGGTTGTATTTTCTCATCAGACAGGAAGGGAGAGGGTGTATGAAGGAGCAGATTAAGGTATTGAAATATTATCTTTATTATAAGTATTTTCTGCGTTTAAGAAGCAGAAGATGTCTGGTCAGGCGGCAGGCACGGAGAATCAAAAAACATCTTCAGTATGTATCAAGTTGTTCCGTGCTGTATCGGGGAAAAAGGAAATTGCGGGATTATCCGATTGTGGATAAGGAATTTATGATGGAACATTTTCAAGAGATAAATACCGTAGGAATTGGGAGGGAGGAGGCAGAGGAATTTGCAGTGAGGGCAGAACGAGAGAGGAATTTTCTACCGAAGCTGCGGGGGGTTACAGTAGGATTAAGTTCCGGAACATCAGGAAAGCGCGGGATATTTCTGGTGTCTGATGAGGAGAGGGTGCGCTGGGCCGGATATATTCTTGCAAAATTTTTGCCGGTGAGAATTTGGGAGAAATGCTCTATTGGATTTTTTATGAGAGCAGACAGCAATTTGTATCAGTCAATAGGTTCCAATCGAATCGCTTTTCATTTTTTTGATATTTATCAGGATTTGGAGAAACATAAAAAACGTTTGGAGAAAATCTATCCTGATATTTTGGTGGGCCAGCCGTCAGTTTTGTTGGAAATTGGTAAAGACATGGAGATGGACAAATTAAAAATCAGTCCAAGGATCGTGATTTCCATTGCAGAGGTACTGGAAAGGGAGGACGAAAAACGCCTGAAAAGGATGTTCGGTTTGAAGATGATTCACCAGGTTTATCAATGTACGGAAGGATTTTTGGCTTCTACCTGCCGCTGTGGTACGCTTCACCTGAATGAGGAGATTGTACATATTGAGAAGGAGTATCTGGATAAAAAAAGGTTTATACCAATCGTGACAGATTTTGAGAGACGTGCACAGCCGATTATCCGGTATCGGCTGAATGATATTTTGGTGGAGAAAAAGGGAAGATGCTGCTGTAAAAGTCCTTGTTTAGCTCTTGAAAAGATTGAGGGCAGGGAGGATGACATCTTTATTTTCCGGGGAAAAGACGGGAAGGAAAAATTGGTATTTCCGGATTTTATTCGAAGATGTGTGTTGTTTGCTGAAAGTGAGAAAAAAGTGAAGAAGGAAAAATGGTGGGAGAATCGTGAAAATGTGGTATATGATTATCGGGTGGTTCAGAAAGAAGACGGGGGGTTGATTTTTTATGGAGATTTTACAGAGAGTGAAAAGGGACAAATCAGGCAGGAGCTGAAAAAATTGGCAGAGGATCGGGAATTTGTAATGCCGCAGGTAGTTTTTGAGAAATATGAATGTGAAAAGGGGAGAAAAATGAAACGGGTGGAAAGAAAAGGAAGCGTGGCATGCAAAACTCACAAAGCAGGAGTGATGTGAAGCATATACAGCATGGAGGAAATTATGAACTTGGTTTTGGAAAAGGAGAGTGAAGATGAGAGTGGAACAGAAGACAAAAAGGGTAAAAATAGCAGGGATGGGAAGGGCTCTTGCAGGAGAAAAAATAAATTTTGGACATCAGACCAGATACAGGCTTTTACCTGGACAGACTATTTTGGAGCTTGGGGTGGAGGCGGCTGATCAGGCATTGAAGAAATCAGGGATGAGAATAGAGGATATGGATTGTATTGTATGTGCCATGGCAACCCCGCTGCAGGCCATTCCCTGCAATGCAGCGCTGATTCATGAAAAAATGGCGAAGGGATCGTCAATTTCAGCTATAGATATCAACACAACCTGCACCAGTTTTATTTCTGCTGTGGATATCTTTTCTTGTCTTGTGGATATTGGAAGGTATGAGAACATATTAATATTGTCTGGAGATACAGCTTCTGCGGCATTAAATATGGAGCAGAGGGAAAGCTATGAGCTGTTTTCAGATGGGGCGGCTGCCTGTGTACTGACAAGGGCAGAAAAGGGTGATTTATCGGAAATTCTCTACAGCCGTCAGGAAACTTGGTCAGAAGGAGCCCACGATACGGAGATCCGCGGCGGCTGCGGGCTAATGCCGGCATTTTGTATGAATGAAGGGAACAGGGATGATTATTATTTTGATATGAAGGGGCATAGAATTTTGAAGCTGTGTGCAAAAAAGCTGCCGGATTTTGTGGATCGTTGTCTGGAAGATGCCCGAATTTCACGCGATGATATTCATGTGGTGATACCGCATCAGGCCAGCAGGGCATTGGGGATTATTATGCCAAGGCTGGGGTTTCCGAGAGGAAAGTATATAGATCGGGTGGAGCAGTATGGAAATATGGTTTCTGCGTCTGTGCCATTTGCATTGTGTGAAGCGGAGGAAACGGGTCGGGTAAGGCGAGGGGATCTGGTGCTGCTTATGGGAACAGCAGCAGGACTTACGGCAAATTTTCTCTTGATGCGGTATTAGTATAACCTGTTTTAAATACCTTTCCGTTTCAGCAAGGAATTATTGAGCGGTAAAGCTCTTGTAAATTTCCTCTGCCTATAGTATGATAGGGTCAGAAGGAGGTGATGAAGATGAGAAGACGTGTAATGACTGTGATGACAGCAGCATTTCTTGCAATGATGTGTGCTGTTCCGGCATTCGCTCATTGTCATGGAGGCAGCAGAAGGTCCTATCACCATGAGAATGTGTGCCAATCTCATTGTGAGGACGGATATGTATGTGGAGTAGACGGACATTACTGTGAAGATCATCGTGATGGGGATGTTTGCCAGGGGTATGAAGCGTGTGCCTCAGTATGCAGCAGCCATCATCATGGAAGATAATCATTTGCATAATATTCGACTTTACCGCCCTGACAGGGCAGTGCGGGCGGATTCTCCAAAACACAGGGAATCCGCCTGTTCACGGTTTAGAGTGTGTTTTATGCAGAGCATAGGAATAATATTACACACGCTTCAGGGCTATACAAAAATAACTTTACGATCCTGCACAGGATTTATGCAGGATTGTAAGGGACAATTGGTGAGGTGATAATAAGTGCATAAGTTTTTGTGCAGTGTCGGATTTGGAGGATATCAGAAAAAAAAGGAGATTACTAAGCTGTTAGATGAATTGGAGAAGACTGTGGGAAAGCGCAGAAGAATCCAGATTGAGCCAGACAGCAATCTTTGCGAAATTCGCGCTGAGGTAGCGCCAGGTATGGGGATTACAATGGTAGGAGAGACGGATGAGGATGGAATTTTCAGACGTGAATATTATTATCCTTATCTGACGGCTGATGATGTGTCGTCAGAGGTGGAATGCAGTATCCAGCGTCATGCAGAGAAGGAAACCTTTGCGGGTCTGCTTGATGAGACGCGGGTAGGCATTTCTTTGATATTTTATTTGGATAATGGGTTTGAATATTTGGAACGGAGTCTGGATAAAGCATCTCAAAAGGTAAATGCAGTGAAGCTTACCGGACTTTCGGTGGAGGGAAAGATTCTTCTTCCTCTTCACAAAACGAGAAAACAGATCGAAAAGGCTCAAGTGGCGGCAAAGGACCGTAGCAATCTTTTGGAGGCGGCCCGCAATGGGGATGAGGATGCTATGGAAACATTGACCATTGAGGATATTGACATGTATTCTCAAATTTCCAGGCGTGTAATGAAGGAAGATATTTACTCTATTGTGGATTCCAGCTTTATGCCTAGTGGGATTGAATGCGATCATTATACTGTGATTGGAGAGATTATTCGGGTGGAGGAAAAGCTGAATCGGATCAGTGATGAGATGGTTTACAATCTGACCTTAAATTGTAATGATATGGTGTTTCATGTGGGAATTGCACAGAAAAATCTGCTGGGAGAGCCAATAATCGGGAGAAGATTTAAGGGGCAGATTTGGATGCAGGGTGTAGCTGTGTTTGAGGAGTAAGGAAAATAGAAATTCTGCTTGACGGCAGAGCGTTTTACTAATATAATAAGAGAGGATTCCAGGGATGAAGGTGGGAACAGCCGGAATCCTTGGATGATTTATTTTAGGTCTGCAGGTTTCCGTAGCTCAGATGGATAGAGCGACCGCCTCCTAAGCGGTAGGTCGGGTGTTCGAGTCACCTCGGGAACGCTGGGAACATAGCCGAAAGCCTTGATTTTAGAGGGTTTTCGGCTTTCTTCATTTCAGCACCAAAACTCGGATTTGCTAATATGCTAATACATTTGAAAATAGAACCTGCATGCTAATACGAGTTAAATGGTCGGATGTTCAAATAATCCGGCCTGTTTTTCTGCTAATAAAACTCCCATTTTGAAGCTTCTCAAACACCAGATTTTTTCTTTTTTGCTAATACGGTATTTTTATCCGTTCATTTGTAAGCGTCAAATAAGAACGTGTAGTGAAATATATGGCGTTCTCCTGTAAAATCAGGGTTAGAGTTTTTAGGGTTCACTCCAAAAACTCTAAATCCAGATAAAGGAGAATACCTATGGACAT
>RAYY01000003.1 GCA_003611875.1 bacterium D16-56
CGCCCTGTTTTTCCATAAAATCTTAACCTTTTCTGTCGAAAAAACCTTGCAATACAGCGAAAACAGTGCTATGATTACGAGGTGATCTGAGTGCAACACAATTCTACATTGTGTTGCACTCAGATCACCAATCACTTCCTTTTCAAACTATAACAATCTCAAGATTTACAATATTCAAAACCATTCAGAACATGAAACCGAATCCTGCATTCTCCCGCCCCCTCTTTTAAGATAAAATCCATTCCTTAAAATCACCTATCAGCCAATGAATCCCATATCCTATCATTCCTATTTTCTATCCATCACTGCTTAACCAAGCATTGAACCTGCAAATGGCACAAAAGAGCAACGGCCCATCATAACAACAGCGTCAAAAAAGCAAAAAACTATTGACTTGGAGCCACTCCAGGTTGTTATAATAAAGATTATACGAGGCTCCCCTTCGTACAAGCATCATCGCAATACATAATAAAAAGTCAAGGAGTGGTCAGACATGGGTTATTTAGGTGAAGAAATCAAAAAGCTGGGTTTCGGTTTAATGCGTCTTCCTCAGAAGGACGGCGCGATTGATGTGGAACAGGTGAAAGAGATGGTAGATTTATTCCTGGATGCGGGTTTTACCTATTTTGATACGGCCTGGGCATATGCAGGAAGTGAAGACGCCATTCGTCAGGCGCTGGTAGAACGCTATCCAAGGGATTGCTATCAGCTTGCCACCAAAAATGCGGCTTGGATCAACTGTAAAACAAAGGAAGAAGCATATGCTCAGTTTGATACATCACTGGCACAGACAGGGGCCGGGTATTTTGATTTTTACCTGCTTCATAATCTGGGTGAGCACAGGACCCGCTATTTTGATGAATATGATATGTGGAATTGGGTACAGGAGAAAAAGAAAGCCGGTCTGATCCGGCATGTGGGATTTTCCTTTCATTCCACACCAGAGGAGCTGGAGGGGCTTTTAAATGCACACCCTGAGATGGAATTTGTCCAGCTTCAGATCAATTATGCAGATTGGGATGATCCTTCCGTACAGTCCCGGCGCTGCTATGAAGTCGCCAGAAAACACGGCAAACCGGTTGTGATTATGGAGCCGGTGAAAGGCGGAATGTTAGCCACTCCTCCGGAAAGCGTGGAGAAAATTTTCAAAAGCTCAGAACCGGAAAGCTCTGCAGCATCCTGGGCCGTCCGTTTTGCCGCTGGTTTAGAAGGCATCATTACGGTTCTCTCCGGAATGAGCAATCTGGATCAGATGAAAGATAATTTGTCTTACATGAAATCTTTTTCCGGACTTACAGAAACCCAGAAGGATGTCTTAAAACAGGCACAGGAAGAATTAAAGGCAATCCCACTGATTCCGTGTACATCCTGCAACTATTGCGCCAAGGTCTGCCCCATGAATATCGGAATCTCCGGCTCATTTACGGCAATGAACTATTTGACTCTCTATCGAGACAAAAATGCGGCAAAAAGGCAGGAGGACTGGCTTGTAGGCGGCCATAGCTTAAAGCGTGCCAATGAATGTATCAAATGCGGAAAATGTGAGGAGGCCTGTCCCCAGCACATTGCCATCCGTGACAATCTGGTGAAGGTCAGTGAAGCTTTACTGAATTAGAAATTGAAACAGGAGAATAAAATATATGGCTCCTTCCGGATCATAAGGCTTCTTACCGGAAGTGAGCCTTTTTATTCTCCCTAAGGTTATCCCATGGCACACTCTAAAGCACATCCGAAAAATGCGGCCGCAATCTTTTAAAAACCTTCAGTCCCACAAGCCCTACTGCCAGCGTCACTGCCCAAAAATAGATGGTCAGCTTCGGCCTCATCCAAAACCAATCCCCGGTCAGCATACTGTCCCGATATCCTGCAGATATATAGTAAAAGGGATTCAGCTTCAAAAGAGTCACTGCCCAGGGCGCCCTATCTGCAAACATACTTTCATGATACATGATCGGTGTCAGCCACATTCCGAACTGAAGACATATACTGACAATCTGTGCCATATCTTTAAAAAACACATTTACCGCAGAAGTAAAATAACCAATCCCCAGCGCCAGCAGGGAAGCCGCCAGCGAATAGTATAAAAGCTGCACCCAGGTAAAAAATACATTCCACCGGTAAATCCCAAACATCAGCAGCATAATCAAAATAAAAAAGCCGTGAACCAGAAGACAGGAAAGCAGCTTAATAATCGGCAGGATCTCCACCTGGAACACCACCTTTTTCACAAGATAATGATATTCCTGCAGACAACTGGTAATGCAGTTCAAAGTCTCGCTGAAAAAGAACCATGGCACAATCCCCGGCACCAGCCACAGCACATATGGCGCTCCCGGAATCGGCGGAACGCTTTTCATCCCAACCTGGAAAATCAGAAAATAGATCAGCACAGTCACCATAGGCTGAACAAACATCCAGACAATGCCAAAATAGGAACCCACAAAACGCTTTCTAAAATCTGCCTTGGACAAATCCCATATCATCCTCCGCTTTCTGATGATCTCCTCCAGCAGTGAAACCACATACGCCATCGTCCCTTCTTCCTTTCTTGTTCGATTCCCTGTTCTTTTCTCTCTGCAGAGCCTTTTAGCTGTGACCCCCTCCATCCTGCTTAGGAACGATTCCGAAATCCTGCCTTAGGAATGGTTCCAAGGCTCTGCAGCCCCATTCACGTTTTCTTCCAGCCAAAACCGCTTAGCCAAAGCCCCATCCCTCCCCGCATCAAAACCGGAAGGTATCTGCCAGGCCGCCCCACTTGGTATCCTTATCAGAAATAATCAGCTCCACGCCCTCCTGAGGGGGCCATTGAATGCCAATCTCCGGGTCATTCCATGCCAGGCCGCCTTCGTCTCCCGGACGGTAAAAGTCCGTACATTTATAGGCAAACTCCGCCTCATCAGACAACACCAGAAAACCATGGGCAAAGCCTTGCGATACATAAAACATCTTCTTGTTCTCCCCGCTGAGCCGCACACCGAACCACTTTCCAAAGGTTTTGGAATCTGCCCGAAGATCCACTGCCACATCAAACACCTCTCCACGCAGCACCCGCACCAGCTTTCCCTGGGGGAACTGCTTCTGATAATGAAGCCCACGCAGCACCCCCCGCACGGACATGGACTGATTGTCCTGCACAAATTCCATATTCAGTCCTGCTTCCCTGAAATCATTCTGATTATAAGTTTCCACAAAATATCCACGTTCATCCTGAAATACGGTGGGCTCAATCACATACAGCCCTTCAATCTCACAGGCTGTGACTTTAATCTTTCCCATTGTTCATTCCTCTTTTCTTTTTCTGAAAATGAAATACACCTATTTTTGTTTCCAATTTTTCTCACCAGCTATACTATAATACTACGAACTGGTTCCTTTGTCAAAAAAAGATTAGGTGAAATGAATTTAAGGGATGCTGTGTGCATCCCTTAAATCCTTTTGTATAGAAATTATTATAGAAAGAAGATATCTGTTTAAAAAATCACGTTTACTGCCAATGACAAAATAGTAGGCGTCAGCAAACATCCAAGCCCTGTATAAAAGGTGGCAACCATCGCCCCATACGGAACCAGAGAAGCATCGGTAGCTGCCAGACCGCCTGCAACGCCGCTGGTAGAACCGATCAGCCCTCCGAAAATCATAGCTCCTGTAGGGTTATTTACCTTCAGCTTTTCCGCTACAAGCGGAGTCAGGATCATTGCCACCACGGATTTAACTACCCCTGCTGCAATAGATAAAGCGATGACATCCGAACTGACCCCAAGAGCGGCTCCTGTCACCGGGCCTACTACAAAGGTTTCAACGCCTCCGCCAATGGTAGCAAGCTCTGCCGGATCCCGATAACCCATAAGCCATGCCACAGCAACCCCAATTACAAAAGAAAATACAATTCCCACTAACAGGGCAACCGTACCTGCAAGTCCTGCCTTTTTCAGATTGTCGATCTTTACCCCATAGGCAGTGGAAACAATGGTGTAGTCACGCATCATTCCGCCTCCCAAAAGCCCGACTCCTCCAAAAATGGCAATGTCTGAAATCCCTTTTTCCCCGCCTGTCAATTTTCCCCCAATAAACGCAACCACCAGGGCAATCATAATCGCAATGGCAGAGCCCATCCGTTTCTGCTTAATCAGACCAGCAAAGGTATAGCTGACCCACATGATGACTGCTACCAGAATAAAAGCTCCTACCAGGCCATAGGATGTAGCCATTGATGTAAAAATCTTCATTCCTTATTCACCCCCGCATATTCAGTCTCCGAACCGCTGTCCTTTGCCAGTTTAGATAAAACCGGAATCAAGACCAGGGATCCTACTGTTGCCACTACACCTGCCACAATAGGAATCACCCCTTCTGTAACTGCTGAGTACACATTCTGGTTCATGGACATGGCAACCACTACCGGAATATACAAAGCACTCAAAAATTGAATCCCGCCTTCTGTCTTTTTCAACAATCCTGTACCCTTTTTTTCCAGATAAGCGCAAAGCGCCACAATCAAAACCATGGCAAAGCCTACGCCCCCCACATCGCTGTCAAGTCCCAACGCAGTTCCCAGAAGGCGCCCGATATAGGAGCCGATAAACATACACGCCCCAATAATTCCCAATCCAAAAATTTCCATACTGAATCCTCCTCGTATTTCAGTAATGCCCCTCACATCTGTTCAGCGGCAAATTGTCAGAAGGTATCTTAAAACCACTTTACCTTTTCCTTCTTTATTAAAACATGCTGTTCTCTCTGTCTAGTATTTTCACATCATACAGACCCTTTCCGAGAAATGTCTTCTTATTCTCCAAAATTTCCTTCAGCTTTACCCCAAAACCGTTTATGTCCACCTCTGCGTCAAAACGAACTCCCAAATCTTTCTCCAGCTTTTCAAGCTCCTGAGCAAATCCTTTCAAATCCCCTTTCTGTCCTGCCCGGATGTAAAGATCAAAATCCGAATCCTGATTCCGGTATGGACGCTTTGTCACCCAGCCTAATGCAGTAGAGCCATACAAGCCTGCTTCCAGATCAAACCGCTGGGCTGCCCTGAAGATCGGCTCCAGCTCTGGATAATAGCTGCACAGCCGGTCACATGCGCTCCCTGCACAAAGCTCAAAAGGAGAACAGCTTTTCCAGACGGTTTCCTCTGGCACATATGCCTGCATACGCATTCTGCTGCCGTTTTGATACTCCCAATGGGAAAAGCCTGCCAGCCAAAATCCTGCTTTCGGCTCAGGCTGGCGGCAGATAATCCCCGGCACCTCCACATCCTGTACCAAAAGCTTTTTCCATGCATTAGTTTTTTGGTCATCCTCCTCCCATGGCCACAGAAGAATATGCTCTGCCGCATACTGTCTTCCCTCTGGTGTGATCCAAATCAAAGTATGACGATTCCATTCCCTTCTGCCATCCTCTGTTTTACCCTTTTCCATATGGATCCCCCTTTCCTGCTTTAGAACGATTTGAGAATTCTTGTATTTGTTATCTTTTTAACAAACAAGAAAGGAAAACTACTTCTCTGCTTCATCGCTCCTTCAGCCATACTGGATCTGACTTTCCCCTGGACTGATAATCCATCTGTGCCTGCAAAAGCTCGTCAAACAACTGAGTTTTCACTGGTCCTTCCACAAGCCATTCTTCTCCCTTCGGATTACGGATCAAAAGCTGAGTGGCCTTTGCCCCAAACTCCAAATCCTGATCCAGAGAAAGAAGCTTTGCCTTCAGACGCAGAATCGTTTTAGCCAGCCGCCTTGCCGTAGGCAGACCATTGGCTGTAGTCTTCTTTAAGATCGTCTCACACTCTGTATTATGACGTTTTCTGGAATACGTAAGAATCTTCCCTTCCGGATTGCACACATGGCCTTTCTCTGACACGGCAAAACAGTCTCCTGTGGATAGCCCTCCCACAAACAGATCCTGATATTCCTCCTCTCGTGGAATCAGAATCAAATCCTTTCTCAGCGGGACTCCGTCCAGAGTCAAAAATCCAAATTCCTGGCAGCCGTACAGGTCATGAACCTTTCCGTCCACTTCCTTTACCGCGTCTAAAAGCTCCATGTCCAAAGGTGTGCCTGCCGCTAAGAATACACAGCCCCTGGGAAATTCCTCCAGCAATCCCATTCCTTTTGCATCCTCAATCGCTCTTTTTAAAAACGAAGACTCCCCTGTCACAGCCTGGGGTTTCTTCTCACACATAGCAAGGATAAAAGCGGCCCGCTCAGAACGCATAAGAAATTCGGTTTTTACTTCCAGGGCATTTAAAGCCGCCTTGGAAAACACACTAACCAGAGGCGGATAGCTGATCAGCATTCTGCAGCCCTTTTCCAGTCCTGCCAGGGAAAACAGCTCCCTGGCAGCCTCAATCCTTCCTGGTATTTCGTTATGGGTAACTCCTACCAGATTCTGAAATGCCATTGTTCCTGTAGTAGTGGTAATATAAGCAAAGTTATAAGGTGTATGGATTTCTTCAATCACGTGAGCGCCTGTAGGGCCATGGATCCCTTTTTCCTTCAGACCGCGCCGCTCCATCTCCTCCAAAGCAGGCGCTGTCCCAAATTCTTCCACAAATGTTCTCAGTTCACGGATCTTATCCATACGCTCCTCCTTCACACTCCCGCTAAATATGAGATTTTATACCAGATCCTTTGCCATCCAGCACAGCCTAAATGCTGATCCCCTGTTTTGTCAAATATACTGCTCCTCCACCCTGGCAAATTCATCATACATCATTTGAATTACCCTATAGCGGGTCTCTCTTCCGCCTCTTTCCTTCCCCAAAGTGCCGCGCCCCCAGGGCCCGCACTTCTCAGAATTGCCCTCTGCATTACACTTGTAGATCTCGGTAATGTGACGGTCAATGGTCTCCTTCATATCATCTACATTATGCACCAGTTCTTCCAGGCCGCCCAGCTTGTAGAAAAATCCTGCCCCTGATGCAAATACCGGATTGGTTTTGGAAAGCTCTGTAAGGGACTCAATATCTCTCTTTGTGATACGGGCAATTCCTGCCAGAGGCATAACGTGGATCATGGTCTGAAATTCCTCAGACAGAGACAAAATATGGTCTGCCTGCAGGCCATGACATAAAAATGCTCCGCTGATCGCTCTCCCAATAATCATAGCCACAATAGGATGTCCGTGCTGCCTGGCCTCTGCCAGGGAAAGCTGGTAGGCTCCTGTTGCCTTATTCATACCAAAAAGCTCCTCCACCTTCCCTGGACCGTTTCCTGGAGTATCTACAATCAGAACCAACGGCCGCTTTTCTTCCTGAGGCTTATTTTTATCCAGCTCAATCATTTTATATACAGCAGTAGCCATTTTATAGGCTTCCTCCATACCGATAACGCCGGAATATACAACCGGGAACCTGGGATTTCTTACCATGGCGTCATTGGCGATCACCTCTACCTTGCGTCCTTTTAAAGATCCGGTTCCGATCACAGCGCCCGGACCGATATCCGGCAATGTGTATTCATCAATCTTCCCTTCCACAAAGGAACCTTCATCTAAAATCATGGAAATGGCTTTTCTGCCTTTTCCCAGCATTGTCATCCCCATATTAGTTACCTCCTTGGCCTTCTTTTTGCTTCCCGGATAAATTCATCGTAAAACTGATCCTGGATCTGATCGCTCTTTTTGTTTCCAAAGTATGCCCACACATCGGTCGCATCCTTGAAATTATTTTCTGCTGCTATCTTCACCAATTCCAGTTGTTCTTCCACCAGCTTCAGACTTCCGATGCAGCGATGGCTCTGAATCTCGTCATAAGACATTTTCAAGGCTTCTCCTACCTGCTTGTGGAATGCGCCGATTGAATCCCGAACCAGATAGGCTGCATCCCGCATGATGTATTTATGCTTTCCGCCGGTGATCCGGTATATCAGGCTCTTATCCGATGCATCAAATTCCTTTTTCCCCATGGCCTCCTCGATTACCTCCGGACCTGTCAGGCCAATTCTGCCCCTGTCACTCATAATCACCATATCGGTTGCCACGACAACAAACCCCATGCCGCCAAAGCATCCTACTTTACTGCCTACCAGTCCGATCACCGGAATCTTGCCCCGGCAATGCTGGATCTGTTCCATAACCTCCGCGTGAGCTAATAGTCCTGCATTTGCCTCATGGAGACGAACGCCGCCGGTCTCAAAGGAAATCACCACAGCCGGAACCCGGCTCTCAAAATCATTCGGATATTTCTCCTTAATTTTTTCATAGCTCTGTCTGGCAAGACGGAAGGCAGCCACCATCTTGGCTCCGTGGACCTCTCCCACAGCGCCTCCGATAAAACGCCCTTCCTGAGATATCACAAATACCGGGCGTTTCCCGATCTTTCCTACCCCGGTCACAACCCCATCATCAAAAGATACAGCCTCTCCTAAAATCGGAAGATGAGGGCTGGTCATCTTATCAATGGGAGCCAAAAGCTCCGTAAAAGTACCCTTATCCACCAGATTAACCGCCCGTTCTCTGGCCGTGGACTCATAAAAGCTTCTCTCCTGCATCTCCTCCCATTTTCTCACGATTCCACGTCTCCTTTCGCCTCAAATAACGCCTGCTTTAACCGCATATGGACGATAAACGGTGTTGCATTATTATCATTGATCTCCATGTGGAGATTTCCAATCTTAGTATCTGCTACAAATTTTCCCAGTACCTTCTCCCACACCTGATCAAAACCAGTTACTGGTGTTACCACTTTTACAGTCACTCTTCCGTCCTGTTTCCTCCGTTCCATTAAAACTTCCATATCACCGGAACCAACCACCCCGCTGTGGAACCATTCCGGGGTAAAGGATGTGAAATTCTTTTCCGGCTTAAATGAGAAATTCAGCTCCTGTAATGCCATGATCGTTCTCCTCTCCCGCTTTTTTTGCATCTATCTTCTTGCTGTTTTGCTCAGGATATGCCCGGACCTTTTGTTGTCCATGTCAAAGCCTGAAGGCATATCCTGCTTTTTGTACAGTTCCGTTAGAAGTTGATTATGAAGCTGTTTACCAGCTACGGAATTTTGCCGGCGGATGATAAAGCCCCCCTGACCACTCTACCAGGTCACGAACATTTTTCGCTGCCAGCATACTGCGGTTGGCGCGGGACAGATCGATACCCAGATCCTCCGGTGTCTTTACGATTCCCTTTTTCCGGAGTGCTTTCGTCTCCTCCGGCTTTTCTTCCAGACCCACCTCCGTAAAGCCCGCTACGGCGCGGATCGCAGCCATCCGTTCCTCCAAGGAGCTGCATTTATGAAGATAAGCAATCCCTTCCTCTGTTACGATATGGGTCAGATCATCTCCGTAAATCATAACCGGCGGAATGGCAAGGTTCGCCGCCTCTGCCAGATTCCATGCATCCAGCTTATCCACAAACCCTGGGGCCATTTTCTCACGGAAGGTTTCCTGAAGCTGTACCACCAGCCTTCTTCCCCTTGGCAGATCGCCGATAAGAGAACGCTGAAGCCCATCCTCCTGACCGCACTTGATCCACGCTTCAGAGGAATGACGTCTTCCCTTGGGGTCGCATCCCATATTAGGAGCGCCGCCAAAGCCGGCAATACGGGATGCTGTCGCCGTACTGCTGTTGCCGTACTTGTCAATCTGCAGGGTTCCTCCGATAAATAAATCGATCCCATAGTGTCCGGCAGCCTGGCAGTAAGTACGATTCGAACGCAGGCTGTCGTCCGGTCCTATAAAGAATACGTCTGACCGTGCCGCCACATAATCCGCCATTCCGGATTCACCGCCAAAGCTGTGAATGGACTCCACCCATCCGCTCTCAATGGCAGGAATCAAAGTGGGATGAGGATTCAATGCAAAATATTTGCAGATTTTTCCTTTCAGCCCCAGTTCTTCGCCATAGGTAGGAAGCAGAAGCTCAATGGCAGCCGTATCAAAACCAACACCATGATTCAGGCTCTGGATCCCGTACTCAGCATAGATCCCTTTAATGACCATCATGGCACGCAGAACCTGAGAGTCCGTAATATTAGCCGGATCTCTGGTAAACAACGGTTCAACATAGAAGGGCTGAGGCGCCTGTATAACAAAGTCCACCCAATCCCCTGGAATATCCACCCTGGGCACCTTATCCACGATCTCATTTACCTGGGCAATAACGATTCCCTGTTTAAACTTGGTTGCCTCAATCACAACCGGTGTATCCTCTGTATTAAAGCCTGTATAAAGATTTCCCTCTTTGTCTGCAGAAACTGCTACCGTAAGCGCTACCCTGGGCGTCAGGTCGATAAAATACCGCCCGAACAGCTCCAGATAGGTGTGGATAGCGCCTATCTCAATCTTTCCTTCTTTCACAAATTGGGCCAGACGGTTGGCTTGAGAGCCTGCATAAGAAAAATCCACCTTGCTGGCAATCTTCTTCTCAAATACATCCAGATGGCTTGGCAAAGAAATTGCCGACTGGATCATATGTAGATGATGCACCTGCTCTCTGTCTACCTTGCACAGACAGTCTGCCAGAAAATCTGCCTGCTTTTGATTATCTCCCTCAATTGTCACCTTGTCATAAGGCTTAATCACGGTTTCTAATAGTTTCACCGCATTGGAGGCTTCCACGATCTTTCCGATCTTCACCAGGGGAATTGCTTCCCGGATCCGCTCCATCCGGTCACGTTTCAGCGAATCCCATCTTTTTCTGTTTCCTTCCATCTGTTTTCTCCTCCTACTGGAACAACATCAGCAAAAACCCTGCTGCCACGGCAGAACCGATAACGCCGGCCACATTAGGACCCATGGCATGCATCAGCAAAAAGTTGGTGGGGTTTGCCTTTCTTCCCTCTACCTGCGATACACGGGCTGCCATCGGCACTGCAGACACACCTGCGGAACCGATCAGCGGATTGATTTTTCCGCCTGTAATGAGATACATCAGCTTGCCTAACATAACGCCGCCTGCCGTAGAAAATGCAAAGGCAGTAAGGCCAAGACCAACGATTGCAAGAGTCTGTATCTGTAAGAACTGTTCGCCGTTGGCAGTAGCGCCCACGGTCGTTCCGATCATAATCGTAACAATATTGCTCAATGCATTCTGAGCCGTATCACTGAGACGATCCGTAACGCCGCTCTCACGGAACAGATTGCCCAGCATCAGCATGCCGATCAAAGGCGCTACAGACGGCAGCATCAATACGCAGAATACGGTACAGGCAATCGGAAACACGATCTTTTCGGATTTGGACACCTGACGAAGCTGGCTCATTTTCACCTTGCGCTCCTTCTCGGTGGTCAGAAGACGCATGATCGGCGGCTGAATCAGAGGAATCAAAGCCATGTAAGAATAAGCGGCAACAGCAATGGGTCCCAGAAGCTCCGGCGCCAGCTTACTGGTAAGGAAAATCGCGGTAGGACCGTCGGCTCCGCCGATAATCGCAATGGAAGCCGCCTGCTCCGGGGAAAAGATTCCAATACCGATCGCAATCATAAACGCTACATAAATACCAAACTGAGCCGCCGCACCCAGCAGCAGGCTGATAGGATTGGCCAGCAAAGGCCCAAAATCTGTCATTGCTCCTACTGCCATAAAGATCAGACAGGGGAAGATGGAGCTTTTTACCCCCATATAAATAATCCGAAGCACACCGGAATCGTACCAGTGGGCACTGGCAAGCTCTGCAAGAGCTGCCTGAATCTCTCCCTGAGAGCCGCTTTCCACTGCAGCAGCAAGACCGACCTGAGCAGCATCCTGAGCGTCATACATCAGCCCCGCCAGAGGCAGATTGGCCAGCATCATTCCAAAAGAAATCGGAAGTAAAAGAAGCGGCTCAAACTTTTTCACAATCGCCATATAAAGCAGCACAAAAGATACGAGCAGCATAATGGCCTGTCTGGAGGTTATGGCGGCAAATCCGGAGCTTTGTATTGTGTTTATCAATACTTCAACAATATTCATAGTAAATCTCCTCCTTCCATCAGCCTTCGTTTAATTCAAAACTACCAGCACATCCCCCGTATCTACTGTAGTACCCTGTGACACCAGGATCTGTTTCACCACGCCTGCCTGAGGCGCCACGATCTCATTTTCCATCTTCATTGCTTCTACCACCAACAGGCAGTCACCGGCATTTACACTCTGTCCTACCGAGGAGGTAATGGAAAGTACCTTGCCGGGCATGGGACATTCTACCTGCACATCTGCACCGCCTGCCGGGGCTGCTGCGGGAGCGGGAGCTGCCATCGGGGCTGCTGCAGGAGCCGGAGCTGCCATGGGAGCTGCTGCCATAGGTGCTGCCTGCATCTGGGGCATCTGCGGGGCCATAGGAGCCGGAGCTGCCATCATCGGCATTCCCGGATTCATCATCATAGGCTGATTCATCGGCATTCCCTGTCCCATTGCTCCTGCTTTTTCAATATCCACCTCATAAACCTTCTGGTTCATACGTACAATATACTTCATCTCGATTTCCTCCACATTTATTTTTCCTATTTCCATCTTTTTGTTATACGGGCTACTGCACTCTCACAACTGACTGGAACACTACCTGCTCCATAGGCAAGCCGGATTCTTCCAGAACCACTGCCATAATTACTGCCAGATCATCGTCCTCCTCTGAACTCATCAATCCCTGTGCTGCCGGCTGAATCGCAGGAGCTGCCGGAGCAGGAGCTGCGGAAGAGGCTGCCTTGGGAGCGGCTGGCGCCGGCGCGGGCTTTGGCGCTGGTTCCTTCTTCGGTTCTTCCTTCCCTTTCACAACCGTTGCCAGGATTTTAGACATCACCTGGATGAATACGGCCAGGATTGCCAATTCCAGCAAAACGATTGCCATTCCTGTAATAGAAATCACAACCGCATCTCCCAGATTAATTGCCTGTCCTGCTAACATGTGATCACCTCCGTTTCATATGTAATAAATTTTCCAAAGCAATAGGAATGATTCAGGAAAAAAGCAGACTTTACTAACGTTATTTTTTTAACAAATCCGCCAGAAAAAAATTTTGCCTGGTTTAACTGTAAAATCCAGTTATTTTTCTGTTATTTTGACGATTTATTAACACAGTCTCCTTAAAACCTTTGTCATGTTTCCCACTTCTTATTATGTATTATAGCCTTGACTTGTCATAACGTCCAATATATAATAGGTCATATATCAATAACATTTTTGTTATAAATAAGGAGATTCTTTCATGATAGACTTAAACTCTCTGACTTACTTTAAAAAGGTTGCCGAGCTGCAGCATTTCACCCTGGCAGCAGAAGAACTGCGGGTTGCTCAGCCTTCTCTGAGCCGTACCATCTCTCGGTTGGAGCAATCCCTGGGCGTCCAGCTTTTTGACCGCGCCGGAAGAAATGTCACCTTAAATCCCTATGGCGAGATCGTGCTCCGGCACACGAACCGGATTCTTCAGGAGCTTTTTGACATTGAACGTGAGCTTGCGGATTACTCGGACCAGTCTCATCAGCTGGTCACATTGTCTCTATATGCAGCCTCCAAGCTGTTCCCTCAGATGGTGACTGCTTTTAAACACAAGCATCCCCTAATCCGCCTCAAGGTCATTCAGGAAAGCCCCAGCCCTGATGTTTCGGAAGAATGCGACCTGACCCTTTCCTCCTCCATCTATCCCCTGAGCTCTCCTAATACAATCACTTTATTTGCAGAAGATATCCTTCTTGCACTGCCGGACTCCAGCCCTTTGGCCAACCGCCCTTTTGTGGATCTGATTGAGGTTTCCCACGAAAAGTTTATATGCCTCCACAAAGGAAAAAGCCTCCGCAAGATCACAGATACCTATTGTCAGATTGCCGGATTTGAACCAACTGTGGTTCTGGAAAGCGATAGTCCTGAGATTGTGCGTGAGCTGATTCACGCCGGAATCGGAATTGCCTTTATCCCCTCCATTACCTGGCGGGGAATGGAAACCAAAAATCTGGTTCTGCTTCCGATTCATTTTCCTCAATGCAAACGGTATATCCAGCTTTCCTGGAGAAGCGACGGATATCTCCCTTCTGCTGCTGTTATATTTCGGGATTTTATGAAAGAATATTTTCGAGATTTTAGAAAATCTTAAATTCCGGTGAACCAATCACCCACTGTCAGGCAATTCATTCACCGGAATTTAAGCAATTTTCAGACACATTTTAGAAAAAAACGCAAAACCACTTTCCTCTACAGCCTCATGCTCACCACCCCAAAAATCCGCAGCGCAGCATACCCTGCCCCGCAGCACATTCCATACAGTACCCTCCGGTTCCCGTTTCTGGTCAGAACCAGCGTATCATTTTTAAAGCTCATGAAAAGCACCGGAAGAAACGGCAGAAAATATCTGCCCTGCACACCGCTGATGACGTTAGACCCCAAGGGTGTCCAGCCAAGCAGCATGGAAAGCATGACGGCGCCTGTACAGGAAAGGCACAGTGCCCAAACCCACAGACGTCTTCCGCCTGTGAGAACCATAGCTTCCCCCGGCTTTCGAAAGGCAAGATACAAAAGCCCTGCCGTAAAGCCCATTACCAGCACATACGGCACATCCAGCACAGGATCCAGATTGCCCAGATAAGCGCCGATCATAGTCAGGTGGTATTGCTCTGCCTGCCACATAAGCGTATTCATGAAAATACGCATGGTCTGATAGGGCTGATGAAGCAGCGTCCCCAAGGTGTATCCGGTTTCCTCTGCCCAGACAATATAATTTTCCGTGTCCGGCGCCACATAGGCGCTTACCGTTTGTCCGTTGACCACTGACATGGCCAGAACCCACGCTCCCAGCACACAGCAGGCAGACAGCAGCCAGTGCCTCCATCCGCCAAACTTTCTCACCGGAATCAGAAGACAAAGTCCCATAAATACTCCATAGACCATCTTGCAGGGTCCCACAAGAGCCATCACCAGGGTCAGAATTGCCACATCCTTTCCTTTTACCTGATCAGCAGCATACGCCAGATGGAGACAGCAGGATGTAAAATAGAAAATCCACGCCATAATCCACACATCATAAGAAAAGGATGCAGACAAATGCAGGGTCATAGGAAGGACTGCCACACCGAAAAGAACCTCCTTTCCAAAAGGAAGCCTTTTCATAGCAAGCCAGGTCACTGCCACAAAAAACAGCAGGTTGCAGATTCGCCCCAGATAAACCAGCCACAGACTGTTCAGATTCAGAATTCTGGCCAGGGAAACCCCCATTGCCTGGGGAATATAGGCAGCCGGTATGGTCTTCACCGGCGGGTAAGGGGAAATCGCTGTCTTTTCCAGCACCTCCCCTGGAAGCTGCCCTTCCTCTGACACTCTCTCCCAAAATTTCTCATGAATCAGCCGATAAACGGCCTCTGTCAGCGGCCTGCCTAAAACTACTGCCTCCTTCTGATTCTCCTGCTCTTTTTTCCTCAGATATCCGTCTTGGAGCTCATACTCATAATCTCCGTAAATATCCTCCAAAAACCAATCCTGTGCTCGCACCAGCACATGTCCGTCCTCACTGTTGGCCGGCTGCCCCAGCATGTGGCTGGAAAGCTGATAGGCGCTGATATAATGGCTGATTTCATCCGGCCCAGACAACGGCGGAAGTACAAAAAGATACAAAAGCCCTAAAAGCAGTCCGGCCAGGGGATAGATTTCTTCCAGCCCTTTTTCCCGCCCTTTGGTTCCTCCTAAGAAATGCCACCCCAACAATCCTCCGCTTCCCAATACCAAGACTGCCAGTGCCAGATAATTGCCGGTCAGCCATCTGTCACCACATGCCTGTACACTCATCTGCACCTCACTCAGATGCCAGAAGCACATGACAAGTAATGCCGCCATTCCTGCCATCCAGGTCTTATTTATTTTCTTCATCGTCTCCTTTGGCATAACCGTCTCCTGTGATTTTCTCGTTTCTCGGTACAATACCGTGAAATCCCGCCTGGCTTTCCTCTGTCTGACCTTCCGCTGCCCGGCCTTCCTCTGCCCGAATCCGTTCCTCCAGCGCCATCCTCTGAACCAGCTCCTTGATCTTGGTCTCAAGCTGGGAAATGTGAATGGTCATATAAAACACCTTCAGAATCAAAATAAAAATAGCAAACAGAAAAAGGAAATTAGCCGTAGAATAGATTCCAAGGCAATGCGCTATAAAATCTGCTGCCTGCGTAAAAACACTGAACACGACCAATACCAGAGCCAGAATGATCCAGAAAATCGCGCTTTCAATCTGCACCTTGGACTGCCGGATTTCCCGCATCATCTGAAAAAATGTTGCCACAGACACCAGAATCAACGCCGCCCGCAAGGTTATCGTCATCATAGATCGGCTCTCTCCTTTTTACCCCAAAATTCTTTATTTGTGCTGCACCATAATACCAGCGGACGCGGCAATACACGATATAATTTTCCCAGCCGATACCCCGCGTATTTACAGGCGCTTCCCATAATCAACACAGGGAGCTGCTCTGGCTGTCCCTGTTTTAACATCTGTTTTGCAGCAGTCTTTATCATGCGGATGCCTTCCCCCTCTGATGGAACCCCCAAAAAGACCTCCGGATGATCTGCCTGGGATACTGCCAGATCAAAATTGCGCCGGAACTGCTGCATCCATGTCAGATTGTGAGAATGAATCACCCTGGCCTCGGATGCGTAGGCAATGCCGTATCCTGCCTTAACTGCCCCTGCTGCAAAAATCATGTCCTCATTAAAAATCGCAGGGCTGACAAATCCTCCCAGCTTCTCAAAAGCCTCTCTCTGATAGGCACAGCACACATTGGAAGCAAAATAGGTTTTAATCCCCAGACGGGAAAGATCTGCACGGGTTTTTACACAGCCCTCCTTCGGATAATTAAAGCTCCTGGTATACCGCTCCACTGCCTGACAGTCCTGATCCGGAAGCTGTCTTGCATATGCCATGGCCATGGTTTCTCCGTTTGGCCCTTTCTGGCTCAGAGCCGCTACAAGCCGTTCCACAAGCCGTCTTCCCTTTGGAACCGCGTCGTCTGTCATAAAGATCAGAATATCCCCCTTTAAAAGTCCTGCCCCCATGTTCCTGGTTCCGCCATGATCAAAATGTTCTTTTTCAATATGGTGAATCTCCAGATTGTCCGCCTTCCCCACAAGCTCCGGCTTCCAATATTTTTCCTCTGTATTCACCACAAGGATTCTGCTTACCGGAAAGGTCTGTTCCCTCAGCCTTTCAAGCAGACGCGCAAACCTCTGATCCGGCTTATAGACCGGAATCATCACCTCCACCACCGGTCTTCCCTGCCCGTCTCCCATGTTTGTTGTTAACCCGCTATGTTCTAAATGATCTTCCTTCCTCAAACCGCTTCCTCCTTCCAACCCCATAACAGATCCACGCCCCTGCCGTAAATCCTGCCGCCATGACCGCCATCAGCGCCAGATAGGCAAATGCCGCTCCCTTAATTCCGTCCTGCTTAACCATAGCCGGAGCCAGCACAAAAGCCAGTACAGCCAGCACCATATAAATTCCGAATATTACCCTTTGTCTGCGCAGAATCACCAAAACATAATAATAAAAATTCAATATGGCATAAAAGCTGCCTCCCAGCACTACCAGTACAAAAGCTCCATGACAGCCGGTAAGGCTTCCCGCATAGGATGCCCCCAAAAGTCCTTCCAAAATGCCTAAAACCGGCCTTCCCAGAATCCATGCCAGCGCCACGGCCAGAATACTCAAAACCCCGATAATCCCTGAAATCCCACACAGCAGTCTTACAAATTCTCGGTATTTTCCCTTCTCCCAATCCTCGGTAAGATAAGTGAGCACCGGACGAATCACAAAGCCTGACGCCAGATTAATTACAGAAGTGGGCATAAAAATCACATTAAAATACCCTGACGCCACATCGTCCATATAGGCGTCAATGGCATACTTTGCCGCAGAAAAAATATAAAAATCAAGAAACACGGACACAAACAGCAAAAAGGTTGCCTTTGTCAGCGGCACCGTCCGTTCCATGCTTCCTTTTATATCCACAGAAGGCAAACGTCTTCTTACCGGAATATCAAAGACAGCCACCCCTGCAAGCTGGGCTGTCACTGCCGCCCCGCAGGCCCATACCAGCGGACAGCCTGCCAGCAGCACAGACAAAAACACTCCCACAGACAAAACCGTCCGAAAGGTATTGGATTTTCCTGTAAGATAAAGATTTCCCGTGCGCTGAAATTCTGATTCATACACATCGGCAAATCCGTCAACCACCTTATAACACACCAGAAGAAAAATCACCCCAGCCTTCCATGGCGTATATCCATAAGCCCAAAGAAACGCTGCCCCTGCTGCCAACGCAGCAAAGCAGGTCAGACACCGATGAAGCAGATAATCTCCAAACCGGTATTCTCCCGCCCCGTCTGTCACCTGGAAGGGCCGAATCCCAAAGTATGCAAGAATAAACATCTGCTGCCCGAATGTGCTGAAGCCAAAGGCAAACACACCTCCCTGTTCCTTTCCCACGATCCGCATTACTAAAAAAGAAAGAACCATACTGGCAAAGGCATAGCAGAAGCTTCCTGCCATATTCCAGAGAATATTCTGTTTTTCTTTATTTTTCCCTGTCCTCATCAGCAGGGCCGCCCATTTATCCACAAGGCTCATGCCGTATTTCCATTCCTTTCTCCTGTCTGCCAGCTCCCCTGATGTCTCCTGAATCCCTTCTTCCAGCCCACGAAATTCAGCCCCTTAAAGCATTCCAGCCGAACATGTCAAAACACGAGCAGGCTTCACCTCTTCCGGAAATTCTGAATCAGCAAAATCGACAGCAGCATCCTGACCATATACCGCACTGCAACCACTGGTTTTAAATAGCTCTCACCGCCCAGACGCTCTCCGATCTCCACCGGAATCTCTGACACTCTTGCCCCCTGCTTTAAAAGGTAAGAGACCGTATCCGGCTCTGGCCCATAATTTAAATTCAGTGCAAACTCCCCAATCATCCTTCGGTTAAACATCCGCATCCCGGAGGTAGGGTCCGCCACCCTCACCCCGGTGGTTATCCGAATGGCTCCTGCCAGCAGACGGCTTCCCACCATACGGATAGAATACCCCTTGGCCTTGTCCAGGAATCGGCTTCCGATCACAATATCAAAGCCCTCCTCCATCTTCCTCTTCATCGGAAGAATATACTCCGGGCGGTGCTGTCCGTCTCCGTCAAACTGAACGGCACAGGCGTATCCTCGGTAATAGGCATATTTCATACCGGCCTGAAAACACCCTGCCAGCCCTAAGTTTACCGGAAGGTCCAGCAGACAATACCCATGCTCCCTGCAGATTTGTCTGGTCTTATCCGTAGAACCGTCATTGACCACCACATAATCAAGCTCCGGGTAATCTCGGATCAGCTCCTCCACTACCAGTTCAATATTTGCTTCCTCATTATAAGCTGGTATCACCACCAGCACCTTATCCAACTGTTCCATGCTCTGTCTCCAATTGCCTTACTGCTTCACGCAGAATAAATTTTCCTATGCAAGGCGGCTGAATGAGGCGATGCCGGAAGCATCGTCAATGGAAGCCAGCCCAGCAGATGGAAATTTAGACAAGTGAAATATAAGGTTAATTATAGTTGAATCATACTAGTATCAAATCACAAATTCTGTCCACGATCTCCGGATCCAGCTCCGCATACAGCGGAAGGGTCAGCACCTGCCTGGATATCCGTGCCGCCACCGGCGTTTCCTTCTCGTCAAACAATCCACGATAACAGGCATAGCTGTTGATACACGGATAAAAATACTTCCGGGCATGAATATCCGCCCTGGCCAGCTCCTCAAAAACCTGATCACGATTCTTTTTATATCCGTCAAATACCACCGGCATATAGGCATAATTGCTGCGTACTCTGGGATTTTCCGAGCACAGGCAGATTCCCTCTGTGTTGGAAAGCCGTTTCCTGTAATGGTCTGCCAGCCTTTTTCTCTTGGCAATCTCCTGATCAATATGCCGCAGATTGCACAGTCCCATGGCTGCCTGAAACTCATTCATCTTTCCATTGGCTCCCACATACTCTACGCTCTCACTGTTCATAATACCAAAATTTTTAAGCTGGTACAGCCTGTCAGCCAGCCCGGGATCCCGGTATGACACAGCCCCTCCCTCTATGCTGTGAAACACCTTGGTGGCATGAAAGCTAAACATGGAAAGATCGCCCAGCTCTGCCACCCCCCGCCCGTCAAGCTCCTCTCCAAACGTGTGCGCGGCATCATAAATCACCTTCAGTCCATGCCTGTCTGCAATCTCCTGGATCCGATCCACATCGCAGAGATTTCCATATACATGAACCGGCAAAATAGCACACGTATTTTCTGTAATCCGATCTTCCAGCCTCTCTGCATCCAATGTATAATTTTCCGGATCAATATCTCCAAATACCGGCGTCAGCCCGTTTCTCACAATCGCATGGGTGGTAGAGGCAAAGCTGAAGGGCGTGGTAATCACCTCACCCTTTAAGCCAAGGGCCTGCAGAGCCAGCTCCAGCGCCATATGCCCGTTGACAAACAATTCCAGATTTTGAGTTTTCAAATAGATCTTAAGCTGTCTCTTCAGCTCCTCGTGATAATCCCCCATATTAGTCAGCCATGCGCTCTCCCATAAGGGCTTTAACATCTCCACATATTCCTCCAGCGGCGGCAGGGATGACCGAGTAACCGCTATGGGGCCTTTTATGTTTTTCCCTTTTTCTCTCATAGATCTTTCCTCTTTCCACTCAATCCCCTTGTACTATCTCAATGCTGCACCAGAATCTGTATATCCTTCAAAGCCCTGACTCCTGCCTGCGCCTTCAGATACCGTTCCTCCGGCTCCCTTTCGGACGCCCACATGACCAGGGCATAGGGAAGGTGAAGCCCTGCCGCATGGCTGAATGGGTATCCTCCCCCAAATCGTGCATTCATCTCCAACACATAATATTGCCCTTGGGATTCCAAGATATCCACATCCAGGTTTCCCGGATGGCCCAGAAGCTTGGACAAATGTTTCCCTGTCCGCTCCAGCTTTGGTGAGCTTATGGTAATGGCCGCATCCGTCTCTCCTGCCCGCATATTGACCTTTTCCTTAACCACCACAGTCCTGCAGGCTCCCTTTAAATCATTGACCACATCCATGCCCAGCTCCCTGCCCGTGATCTTCTCCTGAATGATCACACAGCTCTCCCTTTCCTGGGCTGCCTCATATTTCAAATAGCTGTTCTGGATTTCACGGCAGATTTTTCTGTGGAATATTCTCAGCTCCTCCTCGTCGTCCGCCTGATAGACGGACAAAGATCCCATCCCCCACCGAGGCTTCAGAATCAAGGGATAGGATGCCTGTCCTTCTTTAATTGCCCAAAGGGCGGCTTCCCTGTCCAGCCAGCTCTCAGGAGTTGAGATCCCCTCTGCCTGAAGGGCTCTGCAGGTCTTCCATTTATCATTGCAGATCTCAATCGCTGCAGGCTCTGCTGTCACCACCCTTGTGCCCTGGTCTCTAAATACTTCCTTGTTCCTGGAAAGTATGGGAAGATCTATATCAAATAAAGGCATCAGCAGATCGATCTCCCATTTTTTACAATAATCCAGCAAAAACGGAATGTATTCCGAATCATAGATCAAAGGGGTGATCACCTGACGGTCCGCCGCAAAAAATGCCGGACTGCTCTCACTGTTGGCTGCATGAACCAGCCCGGTAAACCCAGCCATCCTAAGAGCCTCTTTAAAATAATTTACCAGATAAGTCCTCCGTCCCGCACTTGTCAGCAGAATATTCATCCCATTTTTCCTCTTTTCCTGTAAGCTGCTTCTGCCAGCCACCCATACAGCCTTGGAAACCGCAGCTCCAGACAAATATAAAACCTTGTCCGCCAGGTCAGCTCCCGAAAATAATCTCGATATTTTTTATTTGTCACCACACTATAGCACCGGGTGTTTACCTTTGTCAAATACCAGATTCTCCTGGCAGCCCTTTTTACTTCCTGATGAAACCTCCTGTCTGTTGCCTTGTCAAAAGCCTGGTAGGTCCGTTTCATGGACTCACAGTATTGTCTCTGTTTTTCTACGTAATCTCCGGTCTTTTCCTGTACAGTCCAGGATGCGGCCACACCCACACGGTAAACGCTCATATCCTGGTTCATATAATAGCAGTACCCCTCTGCTGCTGCCATAAGCTGCAGAGGTATATCTCCCACCGGACAGTCTACATAGTAAGAGGGAAGGCATTTTACCAGCCGGGCAGGAAAAACCATGGATGCTGTGGCATAGCCGCAGGATTTGTCAATCACCTGCCGCGAGGATATTCTTCTGCTCCTTCTGCAGGGCCGCATCCGCCTGTCAGAATGCGAGCCGTCCACAGTCAGAATCCTGGCGCTGTGGATACATAGGCTGCAGCCTGGATGGCTTTCCAAATAATCCACCTGACGCTGCAGCTTCTCTGAATCTGTCCAGTAATCATCCCCCTCACACATGGCAATATACTTTCCTCTTGCCCTGGGAAAATTAAACGCTCCGCTGGGATTGGTAACACCTCTTGAATACTGGTTTTCCTCACTTAGCCACGGCCGAATCTTCTCCGGACAGCGCCGGGCATATTCCTGAATTATGTCCGGCGTCCTGTCCGTAGAGGCGTCGTCATAGATCACAATCTCAAAAGGGAATTTGGTCTTCTGCTTCAAAAACCCTTCCAAGGCATCTTGTATAAAATTTTCATGGTTATATGTGAGACAGCAGATACTTACAAACGGAGTCTCTCTGTTCTCCTGGTTTTCGTTTCCCATATTTTTCCTTTCTCATTCCTTTTCTTATGGCCTTCTTTACTCCTCTATGATATTCTGTTTCCTGCTGTTCACCCTGTCCTGTACCAGACAAACCAGATACCGAAAGCTTTCTGCCTGAAATATGGCCGCCAGTACCGCATAGCATCCTACTCCAAAGCCAATCTGCAGGCACAGCTTTATCCAAGCTCCCTGCGGAAGCGCCAATCCCAGCCCATACACGCAGCCCGCCATCGCAAGGGACAGCCCGGCAGACGGCAGAATATCTGCCCACTGGGTCCCGATTCCGTAGCCCAGCAGTCTTTTGTTGGGCCAGGAATTGACAAAGGTGCAAAAAAAGTCCAGCACTGCCTTGATCGATACCAGCACCAATGGTCCAAACTGAATCCCCACCAAAAGCCCCATAAGTCCCATGGCCTTTTTAATTATCTCCAGCTTTAAAAACACATCGCTCCTCCCTGCTGCGTTTATGGCCTGGAGATTGGTAATATGAATCGGCCAAAAAGAATATGCCACACATAAAATCCTCAAATAGGGAACACATGACAGCCATTTTTCTCCCAGAAGGGCCAGCACCAGGGTATCCGCCACCGCGCACAGCCCAAACAGCATAGGCAAAATTAAAAAGGAGCTGATCCGCACTGCACGACGAACCATATGACACATCTTTTCCGGCGATCCCTGGCAGGAAGAAAAGGCCGGAAGCAGCACAGACTGAATCGCAGCCCCCAGATTATTTACGATCAGCTTTGGGAACTGATCCCCCCGGTTGTATATTCCTAAAATCTCTTCATTATATATCTTTCCCATAATAAGTCCATACAGATTATTAAATAAGGTGTCAATGAGAGATGCTGTCAAAAGCTTCCATCCAAAGGCAAACAGTACTGCAAGACGTTTCCATGCAAACAAAAATGCCGGATGCCAGGAAACCATAAAAAACAAGACCAGCATCAGCGAAAAATAATAGATCACCTGCTGCCCTACCATAGCCCATACGCCAAACCCTGTATATGCCATCCAAATGCTGACTGCTCCCGAAACCACGGATGCGGTCAGTGTTGACAAAAACAAGCCGCGAAATTCCAGCTTTCTGGAAACATAAGCTGTCTGTACGGAGATCACCGCCCCCGGAAACAGCACCAGCGCCAACACCCGGACAATTTTTTCCAGCACCTGAATCTGATAAAACCTGGCAATAGCCGGAGCCGCCCCATAAAGCACACAATACATAACGCCAGATGCCAGCAGCCCGAAATAAAATACAGAAGAAAAGTCTTTTTCATCCGCATGCTGCTTCTGCACTAAAGCAGTGCTGAACCCATTCTGAACAATCACATTGGCGATGGTTATGAAAATCATAATAATTCCCACCACGCCATACTCTGCCGGCGACAAAAGCCTTGCCAGAAGAATCGCAATCACAAACTGAATTCCCTGGGCCCCTCCGTTTTCCAAAAGCTTCCAGAACAACCCGTCTGCCACTTTTTGCTTTAACTTTACTTCTGTCATAATTTTACAATCCTCGTTTTTACGGCCTGATTTTATGATTTCAAGTAAAAATATCCTTACGTTTCTCTTGCCAATACCTTTCATTTTACAATATTCCCCAGAAATTGTAAATCATATATGGAATTTTTCCGATAAATGTGTTAAATTATCATTGGATACTATTTTAGGAGGTCTATATTTATGAACAGCAGAAAAAAAATACGGCTGGCATTCTTTTTATCCGGCGTCTTAAGCCTTAGCTCTGCTTTCTGCGCATTCGCAGAAAACGGCGTCGGTCCCGCTTTTGACCCACGTTACAATCCTGATATGGAGGCACCTGCAGAAAGCCAGGCCCCGGAAACCGTCGGTCCCACAGAAAGTCCGGTTATTGACACCTCAGTTTCCGACACAGAGGTCAGTGTTCCCGAAACACAGTCTCCGGAGACCCAGTCCCCGGAAACCCAGACACCTGATACCACATCTCCGGAAACCCAGACACCGGAAACGGAACCCCCGGACACCCAGCCTTCGGAAACGGAAGCTCCGGTTACAGAGACTCAGACTCCTGCAGCCGTCAGCCCGCAGCCACGTCTGCAGACTACCCTGCTTTTAAGCCGCCAGCAGTGGTCTCAGCCCTATATCAATGACCAGTGGTGCGGTACTGGCGACGAAACCTTTTACTCCATTTCCATTTTTATGGAATATGCCATCGGCAATCTTTATTACCGCGCCTACACGGCCAGCAACGGCTGGACCAACTGGGCCATGAACGGGCAGCAGACGGCCATTCCGGCGGACATGGCTCCCATTGAAGCGCTTCAGCTCCGTTTTGACGGCCCTGTTTTGGACGAGTATGACCTTTTCTATTCTGCCGTGTTGATGGACGGAACTGCTACCGGATGGGCAAAGAATGGAATGTCAGTAGGTTCCATGAACCAAAACAATCCCATTAAGGCCCTTCGTATGGCTTTCTTCCGTAAAGCGGACCCGGCAGACATTACGGTGGGTGATGCTTTGATTTCCGTTCATACAGACGGCATCCAGTATATTGACGGACAGCTTCGCTATATCCACGGAGATGGCTCTAACTATACAGGATGGGCATGGAATGAGAGCCAGCGCTATTACTTTGTAGATTCTTATCCTGTAACCGGCTGGCAGTACATAGACGGTTACAAATATTACTTTGCAGAGGACGGCAAGCTTGTAGAGGATTTAGAGCCCATTATAGGAGCTCAGGGACCTTATCTCATCAAGATCAATAAGGAGATGAACACCACTACCATCTATGTGGCAGACGGAGCCAACGGATATATTATCCCCTTAAAGTCCTTCCTGTGTTCCTGCGGCGATGATACCCCGGTAGGTACGTTTAAAACTCCGGAGAAATACCGGTGGCGTCTTATGAACAGCGGTGTTTCCTGTCAGTATGCCACCAGGCTTGGAGCCGGCTTAAGCTTTTTGCTGCACTCCATTATCTATGATGTGCAGGATATCAACACCATGTGGCCGGAGACCTACAACTATCTGGGAGTCGCCCGTTCGGCAGGATGTATCCGTTTCACCTCAGGTGATGCCAAATGGATTTATGACCACTGCCCCATCGGAACCACGGTGCAGGTGTACAATTCTCCGATTGCCGGACCTTATGACCGTCCCACTATTGCCGCTGTCATTCCGTCTACCCAGCGCTGGGATCCCACTGACCCCATCGCATTAGCTCAGTTTGGACAGCAGTAAATTCTTTCCATATATGCTCCTTGAGCATACACAAGGCTGCCTCACCTATACCGTGCGGCAGCCTTGTGTTTTAGATATTGCTTGTCTTTTTCTCCGAAAATGCCCTCAAAAATCAGTTACATAGCCCGCTATGCGCCTGAGCTTTGAGGGCGCTCTCGAAGAAAAATCCTTCACACTATTAACAGTTATTTCTGGACGGCTCCTTATTCCAGCAGATAAGTTTCCGAAAGCTCGTGAGAATAGAGCCTGCGGTTTCTTTTAAAGCCTCCCTTCTCCTGAAGCCGTTTTATCACAGCCTCTCCGTCATACCCGCTGCTCCAAAATTCATTTGTATCCACATACACAATAATTCCCTTTTCCCAGTCCCTCCCCTCCCGGATTTCCCCGACCCGGTCAATCTGTTCCTCCGGCATCACATAAACGCCATGAAAGCCAGAAAGCTCGATCAGATCCTGCGTCAAGGGAGCATTTTCGTAATTGTCAATATAAACACAATCAAGATCCCCATATCTGGCGGCCAAATCCGTCCGCTCCTCATTTTCCGGATACAGATACTGTACATGTCCCTGCAAATATCCCATTCCATAAAGGACTGTCAGAAACACTGCTGCTCCGATATACAATCTTTGGGCTGCTTTTCCTGTTCCCATACACCAGCCAGTCAGACGTATCCCCCACCATACTGCCAGGATCGTCATCAGGGGATAGAGATTGTAGATATACCGTGCTCCTGGCACCACTGCTGCCCAGGACACTGCCAAAAAAGAAAAGCAGAAGGCCAATGTCAGAATCACTGCCGCCTTATCCTCCGGCGCCAAAGCTGCTGCCTTTCTCTTTGTCTTCCTGGTCTTATCTCCATATCCTTTTTTCAGCCTCGCCCACACACAGTATACAGCAGCAGCCACCGTCAAAACAGCCGTCTCTCGAATCCTTCCCCCCAAAAAGTCCATGTTGATACTGGAAATATAGGAGATCAGGTTTGTTGCCAGCATACCTCCGGCAGCAAGGTTGCTTCTTGTCTTTTCCGCCACAAACTCATCCTGTCGGGTAAGCTGATGAATGCAGGCCGGGAAAACACCGATCATTGCCCCCACAGCTCCAAAAAGGCAGACAGAATAAATTGCCGCTTCCTTCCATTTCTTCTGCGCCAGCTTCCACAGCACATAAAATCCCGAAAGAAAAAAGGCCAGGAATACAAAATAATATTGGGTCAAAAGACCAAGAAAAGTCGCCAGACAGATCCCTGCCAGAAATCGGGCCTTTTGTCCGTCCCGAATCATTCTCACATGAAGATAAATGCTGACGCTTGTGAGGAAGGTGGACAGCATATACATCCGAATATAGATTCCGGTACTGATCCCTCCGGCAGAAAGGCCCCAAAGCATCATAGCCGCTGCTGCTGCCCGCCGATTTTTCATAAGAAGGTCTGCTGTCAAAAATATCATTGCCAGACAGCCTCCATAAAATATCAGATTGAGAATCATTCCCTGCCAGGTTCCATAGGTATCTGGAGTAAAGGAGCAGACCGTATGCAAAAGCGCATAAAAAAGCGGCGGATGTACATCCTGTGCCTGGTTGTACCAAACCGAACCATAGGAAAATCCCTGCCCTGGCTGGACGGTCATATATTCCATCAGCTCTCTGCCATCCACCCAACGCCCAAAAACATCCTTGGATACCACAAATGGCTCATAATAGCTGTTGGACAATCCCCAGGAATAGATTTCATCAATAAAATATCCCTTTTTCTGGGTCGTAAACAGCAAGAGCACGAAAATCTGCAGAACAATCAGGAGAGCCAGCCGCTGCCGCCAGTCTTTCAGATATCTCACTGCCGCACCTCCTTCACTTTGCTATTCAAATAATCAAAATAAAGGGGAAGCCCTCCTGTATGAAGGAAAAGGACATGCTCCATGCCTTCTCCCTGCTTCTTCAGCCACCTTAGCATTCCTGTATATGCCTTCCCCGTATAGATGGGATCCAAGGCAATTCCATTGTCCTCCATCATCTGCCGGATCCCGGCTTCAATCTCCTCATCATATTTTCCATATCCGCCGCATCGATATTCGGTTTCAAAACAGATATCCTCCCTGCCCTCTCCGGCATATCGGCGAACGCCTGCCACTCCTGATTCCAGGTCCCGTGCCACGGAAATGCCTATGATTTTCTCCCTGCCGCCATTTTCCCATTTTCCCGCAAGAAGCCCTCCTTGCGTCATTCCGGTACCGCTGGCAAGAAAGATTGCGTCAAAGCTTATCTGATTCTGCTCCTGCCAATCCAATATTTCCCGGTATGCTTTTCGATAGGCGGTTCTGGCCGCAGCCTCATTTCCCTTGCCGTACATATTTCCATAAATATAATAGGGATGAAACCCTTGCTCCCTTAAGCTCTGCAGGGTATGACTTACTGTATCCGCCACCTTCTCCTTACTGCACGGCATCCTTTCTATCCCCATTTGGCTGATCATGGCAGCATTAAATCCGTCCCTTTCTCCTTTCTCCTCAGAGGAAAGAATCCGACAGGGAATGTTTTGGCTCCTGCAAAGAGCAGATACTACCCGGTTCAAATTGGAGCTTCGGCTTCCGTAGGACACCATAAAGTCAGCTCCCAGCTTCTCCATGTCCTCTAAAAATGCCGCCCCGATCCGACACTTGTTTCCTCCAAAGCAAAATCCCAGCAAGTCATCCCTCTTTATGAACAGCTTCTGTCCGCCTGAAAGCTTCCCCAGATACTGAATGGGCGTGGGCTCCAAAAATCTTTTTATTGTTTTCATGGTTCTCTTATTTCCTTCTTTCTCCTCCGAAAATCATCCGAAACACCCGCACCTCCATGCGGATTCCCCAAAACCACAGTCTTGCCGCCCACTCCTGTAAAGGATTGACAGAAAGATAATGCTTCATATAATAGAGGGTGCTCTGCTCCCGAATCCGCTGCCTTTCCAGCTCCTGATGAAATGACTTGCCGATAGACACCGAATGATCGTGACGGTAATGTTCTGTCAGAAGCAGAACTGTCCGATACCCCAAAGCCTTCATCCGGTCAGCCAGCACCATCTCCTCCTGATACAGAAAAATCCCCTCATCATACCCGCCGCACTCTGCAAATGCCTTTCCGTCCACCATCAGCATAGACCCATGAACCACATCCACATAGACAGCCTTCTTTCCCTCCAGTTTTTCCTTGGGATAAGAAAGAGCACGGCCAAACAACCGTCTGCTGACAGGTCCCATCCATAAAAGCTGCCCCAAAAACCCATGGCTTCTCCAGCCATTGAGAGAGCTGCCATAATTTCGATCCTCCATGGCGGCCGCCGCTACCCCCACATGAGGATGTCCGGAAAAAATCCGCGCCAATTTCAAGATACAGGATTCCGTAAAAAACACATCCGGATTGGCAATCACCACATGAGTAGCTTTGTTTTTCTCCATGGCAAAGCGGACTCCCAGATTGTTTCCTGCCCCATAGCCCTGATTGCTGCCTGCGCGGATCAGATCCGTCTTCCCGCCTTCCAGGCGCTTTAAACGCTGCCAGGAATCATCGGTAGAAGCATTGTCTACCACCACGATCCTGTCCAGGCAGCCATAATTTTCAATCCCTCTTACCAGCTTTTCCACTGTTTCGGCATCATTATAGTTTAATACCACACAATTGATCTTCATGGTCATCCTTCCTTTGGAATCGTCACGCACTGGGCCATGGTCTGAATCCAGGAGCTTTTATAAAAACGGTTTCTCACAATACTCACAAGCCTTCCTGCCGGCGTCCTGTCCGGCAGCCTGATAAACGCCTTGAGAACCTGTTTCTGAGGCTCTGTCAGCCTTTTTCCGAACATTTTTCCAAATGCCCTGGCCTGACCGAACATCTGACAATAATTTTCTCTGACCTGCTCTCCCCTGGCGCTGCGTTCCTTCAGATCCTCCAGGCTTCCTGTCTTCCTTGCGCCTAACACATTGTGTCCATGCTGGCGATACAAGGAAAGAGGTTCTTTCACACAGGATATCTCCCCAAAGCAGGAAGCACAAAGCCCGATCCACCAGTCATGCATAAAACATGCCTTTGGAACCCTTCCTGCCATCTCTGCCAAGGTTCGGTTCATCATCATGGCGCCCCCGGTTACGGGATTTTCCACCAGAATCTCTGAAAAAGAAAGCCGGTCCGGATTGGAATGGCCATACTGAAAAAAGCTGGGGCTGACCAGCCTTAGCCTGTCATCCACCACCTGCATATCCGAAAACACCAGGGTCGGGCAATCCGGCTTTTCCATCTCTTTCATCCTCCTGAGAAGTCTCTCCGCCTTGTAAGGAAGCCATTTATCATCCTGATCACATAGCATCACATAATCTGCGTCTGCCTGGGACATAAGCCAGAAAAAATTCATGGCAGACTTTGGGATTTGTTTTTTTCTGTCCTGAAACTGCCCCTCTTTCACCCGGTGATTTAAAAAAATCCGGTCCGGGTAAATCCTTTTATACCGGTCCAGAATTTCCCTGGTTCCGTCCACAGAACCATCATCCGAAACCAGGATCTGAATGCCGGGAACCGTCTGGGCTAAAATGGAGTCCAACTGTTCTTCTATATATGCAGCTCCCTGAAAGGAAGCCAGCAATACCAGGATCCGATCCCCGCCCTCACATTTTTGTTCCTTCTGCTCCCCTTTCCCTTTTGCCGCCATATCCTTCTCATCCTTCGCGCCGGCGCCGTTTTCCTGGACTTTTGGCATTTTCTGGCCTTGCGGCTTCTTCTGGTCTTTTGGCAGCTCCTGGTCTTTTGGCAGCTCCTGGTCTTTTGGCAGCTCCTGGTCTTTTGGCAGCTCCCGGTCTTTTGGCAGCTCCCGGCCTTGCGGCAGCTCCTGATCCCAAACTCTGCCGCTTTCATTCGAGGATATTCCTTTCCGCGCCTCGATCACCTTCATTCCCAGCCCCCTGCTGATCATCCGCCTTATGGGAGGACAGATTACAGTCACATAATCCATCAAATGATAGGCCAGCATATACCCTTCTTTTCCCTTTTCCCTTTCTTCTCCGGCCCAGGGAGTCAAAGCCAAGGCCTGCTCATAATACTTTCGGTAATGGTTTCGGTTTCCCCTGATCCAGGGTCGTTCATCCCCCATGTAATGAATCAAAACCGGACATCGTTTCGCTGCCTTAAAAGCCGCCTTTCCTGCAAGCTCATAGGTTTTGGAATACCGTATCAGCTCTCTGTAAGAAAAATATCGATAATTGGTAAAAAAATTATATTTGGGCGGCAGATAAAAGATTTCCCCTTTCAGAGCCCCATTGATGGTATCCTGATCACAGGCAAAAAGGCTCCCCCCTCTGCCCTTGTAAAAAGCAAGCAGCCTGCCCTCTGCATCCTGCTGCCGCCATCTTTTCAAGTCAATCAGCAAAACTCCGGAATTGACATAGGGATCCTGATCTCCCAGTCCAATGTCCTGCTTGACCTCCCTGTAAATCGTAGGTTCCATGACAGCCCCCACAAGCTTCCCCTTCAGATCCATTCTCCAAAGCCTTCCAAAAGGCTGTACAGCCACTGTATCACAGTCCAAATACAATATTCTTCGGATGTTCTCCGGCAAAAGTCTTCCCACAAACAGCCTTCCCATGGCACTGATATCAAATCCTCGTGTATGCACCCGGAAATCAAAATAATCTCTGATATTATCAAACTCAATCCATTTCATCTCCCTGTCATACCTGTTTGCCACAGATTCCAGCTTCTCTCTGCTGTCCATTTTAATTCCCATAGAAAGCACATAGACAACAAGCCTTTTCTCTTTTTTATTTTGTTCGAACACAGAAGCCATGGAAGCCGCCATGTGTTTCACATAATTTTCATTTGAAGCATAGACGATGTTCATGGAAAACCTCCTGGTCTGATCTAAATTCCCTTTTCCTTAATATGTCCAAGGGCAGAAGCAATTACCTTATCCATATCATAATATTTATACTCTGCCAGACGCCCTCCAAAGATCACATTCTTCTCCCCGGCAGCCAGTCCGGCATACTGCTTATAAAGATTCTGATTCTTCTCATCATTTACCGTATAATAAGCTTCCATGCCCTCCTCCCAGGCAGCCGGATACTCACGGGTAATGACTGTCTTTGGCTGTGTCCCAAACTCAAAATGCTTGTGTTCAATAATCCGTGTATAGGGAGTCTCCCGGTCCGTATAATTAACCACCGCCACCCCCTGATAATTTTCCGTATCCAATATTTCTGTCTCAAACCGCAGGCTTCTGTACTCCAGCTTTCCAAACTGATACTGGAAATAAGCGTCAATGGCTCCTGTATAGATAATTTTCTCTCCCAGCTTATCGTAATAATCCTTATGCTGCAGATAATCAATCCCTGTATGAATGGTACAGTCCTCAAAAAGCTTGTCCATGATCACATTATACCCGCCTATGGGAATCCCCTGATACCGGTCATTAAAATAATTGTTGTCATAGGTAAAGCGCACCGGAAGCCGCTTAATAATAAAAGCAGGCAGCTCCCGGCAGTCCCGTCCCCACTGCTTCTCCGTGTATCCTTTTACCAGCTTCTCATAAATATCCGTTCCTACCAGGCTGATGGCCTGCTCCTCCAGATTCTTAGGTTCTCCGGTTATGACCCCTTTCTGCTTTTCGATCATAAGCCTTGCCTCTTCGGGAGTACTGACCCCCCACATTTTACTGAAGGTATTCATATTAAAGGGCATATTAAACATTTCACCCTTATAATTGGCCACAGGACTGTTGGTATAACGGTTAAACTCTGCCAGCCCGTTTACATAGTCCCATACCTCCCGGTCGCTGGTATGGAAAATATGAGCCCCATATCGGTGTACATGGATTCCCTCCATATCCTCACAGTAAACATTGCCCCCGATATGGTCCCGCTTCTCCACCACCAGACACTGCCGCCCTCTTTTCCTGGCCTCATACGCCCACACCCCGGCATACAACCCGCTTCCCACTAACACATAATCATATTTCTTCATAAAAATATTCCTGCCTTCTCTTTCTTTTCACAGCCTGTTTTTATAATCACTTCAGCTGCTTCTATCTATCAATGTTATTCCCTGTTTCCTGACAGACTGCCCTGACCTCTCCGCTTTTAACCAGCCTTTCCTTCTCCTGCCTTGTAAGCTTCTTTATTTGATACTCCCTCCGCATTGCCTCCTGCCTGGTAGCAAATTCCTCAAAATACACCAGCTTCACAGGCCGCCTGCCGCGGGTATACTTTGCCCCCCGCCCCTCATTGTGGGCCTTCACCCGCTCCTGAAGATGGTTTGTCCATCCACAATACAGACTGCCGTCAGCACACTGCAGAAGATAAGTATAATTCATCCCCTACATTCCCTCCGTCCCCTTTTTCAGCTGTCCTAAATCCTTATACCTTATATACTAAGGATCTGTTCAAAAATAACCTTTGATATTTGTATCAGTCTTATCATACACGATTCCTAAAAAGATTACCAGTCATTTAACATCATTCACAAGCATTCCGGCGACAAGGGTTACACAAACACCTTCAGCCACCCAAACCCTTTCCTTTCCGACATACATGCCATTGCCCATGCAAACAAAACCATGGGAACCAGAACGGACACGGTAATCCCTTTCTTTGTAGCCGGAAGGGGATTCCACTTAGATGTCCAAACATAGAAATGAAAAAAATACACATGGGACAAATAAACCCACTGGCTCACAGCCCGCAGCCGGGAGTACACCTTACGGTCTCTCCACCGAACCTCTGAGGCTGCCCCGAAAATACAAAAAGCAGCCGGAGCTGACAGAAACACCATATTGGTATTGCTGCACCGGCGAATCTCCCACAGCATCATGACCACAAAAAAAATGCTTCCCGCCAAAGCCGGAAAAAACGGAATCCGCCTGTCTGTCTTTGCAAACCAAAGTCCCAGAGCCACAAAAAAGAATCCGTAAAATATCCCGTTGCGCATGGTCATAAAGTACCGAACATACACCCTCAAAAGCTCCTGCATTTTCATAGGAAGCTGTTCATTCCAATACCAATTATCTCCTATACATCCCAGAAAGAACAACCCACCTCCGATGACCAAAAGCTGCCAGATCCTCATCCCCTTCTCATAAGCAGCTCCCACTAAAAAGCAGGCTGCCAAAAGCGCCGGAAGATACCAGAGCTGTACTGTAGTACTGCAGAAGAAAAAGGATTGTATATATTTCAAAACCGCTGCTCCCACATTCCGCTCCTGTCCATGAATCCAATTGTAATAATCAATGGGCAGATAAAGAACAGACCACAGTAAGTATAATCTTAAAATCCGGCCGCAATATTGCAGTACTGCCCTTCGTCCTGCCTCCGGCTGCTGCCGGTCCACCTTCCTGAAAAGAAAAAATCCGGCGGTGATAAAAAATACCGGCACCGCCAGATTGGAAAGCCAGGCTCCAATAACCAGGCGCCACTTGCTTTCCTCAGGATAAAAGATCTGAATCATGTGCCGGGCCGCCACCAGCACAGCCAGCACAGCCTTTGTCACATCCAATCCATTATATTGTCTTTTTTCCACCATTTTCCCACTCCCTGCTATTCCTAAAATATAACGGTCCTCTCAGACAAATATTAATCCAGAAATGTCACGGCTTTACATGGGGTCCGATAATTATAGGGAGAAATAATAATACCTGTGGTGGAGTTGCTGGCATGAATCACTTGGCCTCCCCCTATGTATAATGCCACATGGTTAATATAGCTTCCGCTGGCATAAAACAGCAGATCTCCCGGCTGAGCCGCCTCAATGGCAATCTCCCGCCCATTGGCCGCCTGATCGCGGGAGCTGCGTCCCGTCGTGATTCCAAAATTCGCGAACACACCCTGAGTAAATCCGGAACAATCTGTCCCATTTGTCAGGCTGCTTCCCCCGTAAACATAGGGATTTCCCAAAAACTGCTTGGCATACGCCACAATCGCTGTTCTGGCAGCAGATGCTACTGCCGAGGAGCCAGGAGCAGGCCCCCCTGCGCCTCCGGGGCCAGATACCGGCGTTCCCGTACCTGCCTGTCCGGAAACCGGCGCTCCTGCGCCCCCAGGCGCCTGAATGACAGGCGCCGAGGTCTGCTGGGAATTATCACTTTGTTCCGGATTGGCTGCAATCAAAATCTCCTGGCTTCCAGAGCCGGAATTTATATTCTCTGAACCTCCGGAGCCGGCATTCATATTTTCTGACTGTCGGGCAAGCTGCAGTGCCGCAATCGCATTAACTGCCTCCTGCCTTCTCTGATTCTCCTCTGCCAGTCTCTGCCGTTCTTCCTCCAGGGAAACTGCCTGGTCAAACTCTACCTGGGTTTTGCAATAATCCACAGACACATATCCCACCAGATCCGCATCAACCTCAACCTTATAAAACCCGCCTTCCTCTCCCTGCACCACATACCGTGCTCCCTGAGAAAGCACCGTCAGCACAGCGCTTTCCAGATTCGGCTGTTCCCGCAGGCGCAGGCTTTCCGTCTGAATGGTTACGAATTCCCGCCCAATCGACCGGGCTAACTGCTCTGCTGCCTCTCCGGTGATAAAATACTGTGCCTTTATATATCCTGTCACCGTGCCGGACTGGATCCGATACCAGGTTCCTCCTTCTCCCTGCACAGTCTCCTGTATCACGGCGGCACAATTGTTATAAATTTTTCCTACAATCCGGCTGGATGTATTGGCCTGCTCCCGGATATTCACATAGTCCGTTACCTGAGACACCGCGATATTCGAATAATCTTCTTGGGCTGTCACAACCGTTACCGGATGAAGGACCTTTTCCACATCCGCATAGACAGAGATTGTGCCTGCCATAAAAATACAAAGAAAGCCTGCTGCCAGTACCCTCCAGTTCCTCCTCATTCGCATATGCCTCCTTAGTATTCTGTCAGATAACGCTCTGCACTGGTTACTGCATTGGCCCCGTCTGCCGCCGCAGTCACGATCTGGCGAAGCTGCTTTGTGCGCACATCCCCTGCCGCAAAGATGCCGGGAACCCCAGTATCCCCGCTTTCGTCTGCCTGAATATATCCATGATCCAACTCTAAAAGCCCCTCAAACGCCTGGCTGTTGGGAGTAATTCCCACTGCAATAAACACCCCGTCCACATCCAGCCGGGATTCCTCTCCGGTCTTAACATTCTTAACAGCCACACCGCTCACCCGCTGCTCTCCCAAGATTTCCTCCACCACACTGTCCCAGACCACGGTAACATTGTCCAGGGAAAACAGCTTTTCCTGTAAAACCTTAGCTCCCCGCAGCTCATTGCGGCGGTGGATCAGATATACATGACTGCACAGCCGGGACAGAAAAACAGCATCCTCCAATGCCACATCCCCTCCCCCTACCACAGCAGTCACCTTCTTTTTATAAAATGCTCCGTCACAGGTGGCACAGTAGCTGATGCCCCGTCCGGCCAGCTCCTTTTCTCCCGGCACCTCCAGACTGCGGTGAGTCGCCCCAGAGGCAATGATCACCGTCTTTGCCATATAATCGCCCTTTTTGCCGATTACCCTTTTCCACACCAGCTTGGAAGACTGGCGCAGCTCGGCAGCCTGCAGCTCTCCCATCTCCCCCGGTTCCTCCTGAAATGACGGATCCTCTCCTGTATCCGGCTTCAGATTCGCGCCTGCATCTGTCTCCAGAACGATCCTCTGAACCTCATCCTCTGCAAATTCCGCCTCCAGCTGGTCCGCATGCTGCCGGAACTTCATTCCTAAATCAAACCCGTTTATCCCCGGCAGCCCCGGATAATTATCTACCTCATACGTATTCAATACCTGGCCGCCGCTCATGGCAGCTTTTTCCAATACTAATGTATTCAGCCTGGCCCGCTGGGCATAAATAGCCGCTGCCAGACCGGCAGGGCCGGAACCAATAATAATCAAGTCGTATTTATTTGTCATTCCATACTCCGTTTCCAAGTCTTACCTTTTTAGTGTTAAGTATATCATAACTTTTTTTAAAGATACATACTCTTCCGTAAATTGTAATGGTTTTGTAAAATCTATGAAAACCTGGAACAAAAATCCTGTCATTTCTCTTACTTTTTGCCTGTTCTTTTTTTCCTCTTTGTATCTTGTGTTGTAAATCCTTCTATTTTGGCAAAGAAAAACATGCTCAAGCTTGCCTGAACGGATGGTTTTCCCTTTTTTTGATTTTTCAAACCTCTTTTGAGATAATTTCCTTTTTTAGAACGCTTTTTCCTCTTAGGGAAATTTTTTTTGGAAGAACCATTTGACTCATGGAAATATCGGTTTGCCTGAATCCCCCTCTCCCCTTGTATACGGATCTCCTCTTGAACGTCACTTTCCCTTTGAATGTCACTGTCCTCAAAAATATCACCCACCTCTGGAATATTCTTCATCCTCCCGATTCCATCTTCTCTCCCTAAATCGGCCTTCTCCTGCCATACCAGCGCCCCTTTTTCATCCGTCTCCAGGCACATGCTCCCCTCAAACATGCTTCCATCCTCCGTCACCCGATACAGCTCATCCTTCCAAACTACCCACTGATTTCTGGCCATGGCTCCATTTTCATTGAGATAATACCATTTTCCGCTGTCATCTGTCTTCCAATTGCTGTATACCATCATTCCTGCTCCGTCAAACCAGTACCAATCCTCCCCATCTTGATACCAGTCATTACGTACCGGTTCGCCTGTATTCCCAAGATAAAACCGCCATCCGCCTTCCTCCTGAACCCACCCGGATTTTTTCTCTGGTATAGGATTTATCACATTATAATATAAGGCAATGGTTTTGGCCTCAGCTTTTGCAAGCCGGTCAATATTATCTTCATTAAGCAGCCATCTCACAATCTGTGTATTGGTGTGAAAAGAATGCTCCAGAATCAATCCTGGAGTACCTACTGCTGTGGCTCCTCTAAGAACCCCATAATAATCTCCATTTTTTCCCCGCCTGTGTTCAATCCTGGCCGGTTGTCTGGTTCCTATAACCTGCTCCACACACTGAGCCAGATCCATGCCTATTCCATCTGCGCTCCCATTAATTGCACAATATGCCGCCGGATAATCTATTGAATCATTCACAATTGTCCCTACTGCATTGGTGTGATCTGATATAAATAATGCACATCCCTTTGACGCTGCCCCCCGGCTGTAAAGTCCTCTGTCACTGCTTTGATCCGACCTTGTCGTAATCACCTCAATCCCATATTCCTCCAAATACTTTTTCTGCAAAAGATGCAGCTTCCAGGTAAAATCCGACTCATAATACCTGCTGTCTGCCGGACTTTGGTTGTACTTGCCGTAATGACCTGCATCTATACAAATCTTCATAACTGCAATCTCCTTTTTAAGACAATGCTGCCTTACAGGATCTTCCTTGTTCCTTTTCAGGCATACCTTACCATATGAAAAAAAATGACAGGTTGTTCCAAAACCTTTTTTTCATTTGTAAAATGTGGTATAATTAAGGAAGCACACTGATGTGTGCGCAAAACATCACCCTGACAGGTGGTGACATTCTATAATAGGGAAAACAGCATTGTATGAAAGACATTAGACAGGAGATGATTTTATGGCAAGAAAAACCGTTCTTGTAACAGGCGCTTCCCGGGGAATCGGGAAAGCCATTGCAGTAAAATTTGCAAAAAAAGGATACAATGTTATCATCAACTGCGCCCACCGGGAGGCAGAGCTTTTGCAGGCACAGAAAGAGATTGAAAACTATCAGGTAAACTGCACTGCCTTTTTAGGAGACATGGGAAACTTAGAAACCTGTGAAAATCTGTTCCACATCATTCGTAAACAGTACGGTACCTTGGATGTGCTGATCAACAACGCAGGCATTGCCTATATCGGTCTTTTACAGGATATGTCTTCAGCTGACTGGGAACGGATTTTGAACACGAACTTAACCTCTGTCTTTAACTGCTGTAAGCTTGCCATTCCTATGATGCTGTCAGCAGGACAGGGCAAGATTATTAATATTTCCTCTGTATGGGGCAATGTAGGAGCTTCCTGTGAAGCGGCCTATTCTGCCACAAAAGGCGGCATCAATGCTCTTACTAAAGCTCTTGCAAAGGAGTTGGCACCCAGCAACATTCAGGTAAACGCTGTGGCCTGCGGCGCCATTGACACAGAAATGAACCGTTGGATGGAAGAAGATGAACTGATCGGCCTGGTAGACGAAATCCCTGCCGGACGCTTAGGCAAAGCAGAGGAAGTGGCGGATCTGGTCTATCATTTAGGCTACAAAAATGCTTATCTGACCGGACAGGTGATCGGACTGGATGGCGGATGGACTTAAAGCCGAACTACAATGTGAAGCCATCCGATCCATTTTATATCAATATATATTCCAACATAAAAAACGGGCCGTCGCAAATCTGGCAATGCTGCAATGTAAGGCCGTTATCTGAAAAATACAGATACCTTTCATTATAGAAATATGCCGTTTTGCGACAGCCCCTTTTGGGATTTTCTGTCTATCTATATTTTATGTAAATCTCCTTCCGAGTATAATAATAGGGATTTTCTTCATTTACTCCCTGTAATTCCATCTTTGTATAATCATCTGCTATACTGTCAAAATTGCTCTTTTTATGTATGAGTAACTCCAAAGAAATCTTGTTATATCCGTTTTCCTTATAAAAATGCATTATCATCTCTGCCGTGTAAGAACCATGCTCTTGTGTGTACCGCTATCCATCCACTCCATCATGATGCCAGCCTGCTTTCATGGCTTTATTGGAATCATCAAAATAATACCAATCCTCATTGCTATCTACATACCAGCCAGAATACTGATTTCCCTGTGAATCAGTCAGATAAATTGCCCCCCCCCGGTCCACAACCGTTCCTTCTGGTAATGCCTGACCTGCAGCATAGGCAAAACTGCTTCCGGTAAATGCCACGGCAGCAGATAAAGATGCTGCAGTCAGCCTTTTCATTAACCTTTTGTTACTCATTAAATGTACTCCTCTCTAAACTTATTTTTCATGATAAGCATATTCTTAAAACCTCCGTATCTGATCCTCCCCGTCATCCGTATTCTCAATCTTTCTGATGATCACATAATAGCTGTAGGCATCATTGGCCTTTACCAGCACCCGGTCTCCTACCTTCCTGTGCAGAACCGCTTTCCCAAGAGGAGACTCTGTACTAATCATATGATTCATAGAGTTTCCTCGTATACTTGTAACCAGCTTATAGGTTTCCTCCTCGTCATCATCCTCCATATACAAGGTCACCGTATTATTCAGACCAACCTCATCCTCCTTTGATTCCTCAGAAATAAGAACCGCGTTTTTCAACATATTCTCCAGATACCGAATCCGGCTTTCATTCTGGTTTTTCTCCCGTTTAGCTGCGTGATACTCAAAGTTCTCGCTTAAATCCCCATGCGCCCGGGCTTCTTTCACAGCCTCCAGACAGTCCTTTCGCACTACCAGCTTCCGATGTTCGATTTCTTCCTGAATCTTCCTCACATCACTCTTTGTCAGCTTCTCCCGCATATACTCCTTTTCTCCTCTCCACTTACCCTTAAGTCCATCCCCAGGCATGATTTCCCTGCATCTTTATCCCTCTCGGCATATCACCTATTTTATCTTCTTCCCACCTCTTTTTCAAGCTGTTTCCATTTTTTGTCAGTAAAATTCCTAAAAATCAACCAATACTATATAAGGCAGCAAAATCATCCCCAATACTAGGAAACCACCAAAACATCAAAAAGGAGGAACCTTTTCACTCATGAGACTTTTAAAGCAAAAAAACTTTTTAAAACCGAAAAACACAGACAAACCAATGAATGGCCCTTCACGATGTTTTGTCTCCATCTTTGCTATGTCCCTCTTTTTGTCTGCTGCCTTTCTCCTGGCTGGCTGCAGCGCTGCTTCTCACAAAAGGATAATCAGAATCGGCCATAACCAGTCCACCAGCCATCCGACCCACATTGCCCTGACTGCCTTCCAGGATTACATCCATCAAAATCTGGGGGATCGTTATGTGGTGGAAGTCTATCCCAGTGAACTTTTAGGTTCCCAGACAGACATGGTACAGCTTACCCAGACAGGAGCCATTGACTACTGTATTGCCAGCAATGCCATCTTAGAAACCTTCAGCAAAAATTATGAGATCTTCAATCTCCCTTACCTGTTTGCCAGCACAGAATCCTACCATCACGCTATGGATGATTCTTCTTTGACAGCTCCGATCTTTACTGCAACAGAAAAAGCCGGTTTTACTGCTGTCACCTGGCTCGATGCAGGTACCCGGAATTTTTATACGGTTAACAAGCCCATCCAAAGCCCTGCCGATTTAAAGGGCTTAAAAATCCGTGTCCAGCAATCTCCCACCAATATTGAAATGATGCGCCTCTTAGGCGGCTCTGCCACTCCCATGGGCTTTGGCGATGTCTATACGGCACTTCAGTCTAACATCATCGACGGCGCCGAAAACAATGAGATGGCGCTGACGGACAACGGACATGGAGATGTGTGCAAATATTACTCCTATGACATGCATCAAATGGTCCCGGATATTCTGATCGGAAACAACGTCTTTATCGAAAGTCTCACAGATGAGGAGCGTATGATCTTTGAGGAAGGCTACCGCCTGGTAAATCAGGTACAGCGTCAGGAATGGGTAAACGCAGTCAGTGCAGCCATAGAAAAAGCCGCCAATCAGCAGAAGGTGCAATTTCTGTATCCGGATCAGGCTCCCTTTGTGAATGCCTGCTCTCCTCTCCATCAATCCGTATTAGAGAACAACCCTGCCATCCGCCCCATCTACGACGTGATTCAGGAATACAACAAGCAATACCCAACCACTACAGAATAGGAGGTCTGTATGAATCCCCTAAGAAAGCTTTTAAACCAAGTTTTACATGTACTGGCAGGCGGCAGCTTCCTGGCCATGACTGCTCTGACCTGCTGGCAGGTTCTGACCCGCTATGTCCTGAAAAATCCATCCTCCTGGTCTGAGGAGCTGGTATCCTATTTATTTGCCTGGATGGCTCTTTTAGGAGCTTCCCTGGTAGCAGGCGAACGAGGCCACATGAACATTCCCCTTCTTATGGACCGGATGGGACCTGCGGCCAGAAAATCCCTGGCCGTCTTTTCGGAGATTGTGGCCTGTCTCTTTGCCGGAATCATTCTGGTATTCGGAGGCATCCAAATTACCAGTCTGGCCATGGGACAGATGACCTCCTCCCTGGGGATTGCTATCGGTATCTTTTACATTGTACTTCCCTTAAGCGGCATTTTAAATATCATTTACACTATTTTAAATATTGTGGAAATTCTCACAGGAAAAATCAGCTTAGACCCTGTCAACGAGACCATCCAAAATGCTCAAAAGATCGGAAAGGAGGCATAATTTATGGCAATTCAGGCTTTACTCATTATCCTCGCAGTCCTTGCAGTCCTTCTGGCTGTGGGGGTGCCCATCTCCTATGCTATCGGTATTTCCTCATTGGCCGCCATCCTGCAGGTAGTACCCCTGGATGTATCCGTTCTCACTGCTTCCCAGAGAATCTTTGTGGGAATGAGCAAATTCAGCCTGACGGCAATCCCGTTTTTTATTCTGGCAGGTAATCTGATGAACCAGGGCGGCATTGCCAGACGCCTGGTAGATTTTGTACTGGCGCTTTTAGGAAAGCTTCCCGGTTCTCTGCTTGTAACCAATGTGGGAGCCAACGCACTATTCGGGGCAATCTCCGGCTCCGCGGCTGCGGCGGCCGCGGCCGTGGGCAGTATGGTACGGGAAGGCGAAGAAGATCAAGGCTATAATCCAGCATTATGTGCTGCCACCAACGGAGCCTCTGCTCCCTCTGGTCTTCTGATTCCTCCTTCCAATGCTCTTATCACCTATTCCTTAGTATCCGGGGGCACTTCGGTGGCAGCTCTGTTTTTGGCCGGGTATCTTCCCGGCGTGATCTGGGCAGCCTGCTGCATCCTGGTGGCTGTTGTAATAGCAAAGCGAAATGGTTATCAGGGCATCCCCGGAAAATTTGATTGGAAAAATCTTCTGTCAGCAACCTTAAACGCCATTCCCGCCCTGTCCTTGATCGTCGTTGTCATTGGCGGCATCATTGCAGGAGTTTTCACTGCCACAGAGGGTTCTGCCATCGCTGTCGTGTACGCTCTGATCCTAAGCATCTGCTATCGTAATCTTTCCCTAAAGACCTTCTGGCAGATCGTGGTAGACAGCGCCAAAATGAGCGGCATGATCGTATTTTTGATCGGTGTGTCCAATATTATGGGATGGGTGATGGCCTTCACCCAGATTCCCCAGGCCATCTCTGCTGCCCTTTTAGGGCTCACAGACAACCGGGTTATCCTTCTTCTTATCATGAATGGGATTCTTCTGATTTCCGGAACCTTTATGGATGTAACACCTGCCATCCTGATCTTCACCCCCCTGTTCCTTCCGGTGGTCAAGACCTTTGGCATGCACCCGGTTCAATTTGGCCTGATTCTTGTGTATAATCTTTGCATTGGGAATATCACACCGCCAGTGGGAAACACCCTGTTTGTGGCCATCAAGGTGGGCAAAACCACCCTGGCAAAGGTCATGCCCTACATGCTTTTATATTATGGAGCCATCTTAACCGGACTAATGCTAGTCACCTATGTCTCTGCTATCACCTTGGGGCTTCCCATGGCAGCAGGGATGATCGGATAAGGGATATAAAAACCAGACACAAGGTTCATCCGGCGGAGCCTGTGCCTTTCTAAGCAAGCAAAAATCCCATTAACCCAAACAATTCTCAAGCATTTATACCGATTCCAGGAAAACACCAGAATCGCAGCAATTTATAGGATGAATTTAATTTATTTTTTCATAATTCCTTGATTTTCCCGGATTTCCATGGTATATTAATATATATTTATAGGATGATTGTACTTTCAAAACAAGTTAGGAGGTTATACATGGAACAATTTGATGTTCTTGTGATTGGTGCAGGTGTGGTGGGAAGCGCCATCGCCAGAGAGCTGACCCAGTTTAAGCTGAAAATCGGAGTTCTGGAAAAAAATCTGGATGTGTGCTACGAGACCAGCGGACGGAACTCTGCCGTAGTACACGGAGGCTTTGCCTACGATGAAGGCACCTTAAAGGCCAGGCTCTGTGTGGAGGGAAACCGGGAAATGACAAAGCTTTCCCAGGAGCTTGACTTTACCTTTCTCCGGTGCGGCAAGGTTCTCGTAGGAAAAACAGAAGATGATCTTGCCGCCCTAAAGCGTACCATAGCCCAGGGAGAAAGAAACGGAGCAGCAAATTTAAAGTTGATCGATAAGGAGGAGCTTCACCGTCTGGTCCCTGCTGCCGTGGGAGAATTTGCCATGTATTCCCCCAATTCCGGCATCCTGGATCCCTTTGGCTACACCATTGCCCTGGCAGAAAACGCAGCACAGAACGGCGCCCGCTATTTTTTTGATCAAGAGGTAACATCCATCTCCCGGCAGGATGGTTTCTATCAGATAACCACCAGCCACGGCGCCTTTCGAACCCGCTGGATCGTCAACAGCGCCGGCCTTGGCTGCGGAAAAATCTCAGACATGCTGGGAATCTCCGGCTACCATGTGATCGGCTCTAAGGGGGACTATATTATTCTGGACCGCCGCACAGGCTCCAAGCTTCCCATGCCCATTTATCCGGTTCCCTCAAACACCTACATGGGCATCCATGTGACCAACACAACCGATGGAAATGTAATCATCGGACCCAATGCAGAGCTGGTCACGGATTTTTCCTACTATGGAGTTCCCCAGTCCAATATGGATTATCTGGCAGAAAGCGCTTTCCGGATCTGGCCTCATATCCACAAGGCAGACTACATACGCAACTACTCCGGCATTCTGCCCAAATGGGTGGATGATAACGGAGTGATCCAGGATTTTAAGATCGAGATTCGCCCGGAATTGGCTCCCAATGCAGTAAACCTGGTAGGCATCGAGTCTCCCGGCCTGACGGCCGCCGTACCCATTGGGCGTATGGTAACAGAGATGATGAAGGAATATGAGAACTTCCCCCTCAATCCAGAGTTTCAGCCAAAGCGTACCGGTATTCTCCGATTTGAGGCGCAGGATGACCAGACCAAGGCCCGGCTGATTGCCGAAAATCCTGATTATGGAGAAATCATCTGCCGCTGTGAGAAGGTTTCCAAGGCCGAGATTCTCCAGGCAATCCACAACCCCTTGGGCGTCTCCACTGTTACCGGCATAAAATACCGCACCCGTTCCATGATGGGACGCTGCCAAGGAGGTTATTGTCAGATGCGCATAGCAAAGCTGCTGGAGGAGGAACTGGGGATTCTCCCTCAGAAGCTTCGGTACGCCCACAGAGATTCCTGGATATTTACAGGAACCGTCAGAAAGGAGGTTTGAACATATGGAAACACATGACGTTGTGATTGTAGGGGGAGGTCCTGCCGGCCTGGCCGCCGCCGCAGAGCTGCACAAAAACGGAATTCCGGACATTCTTCTTGTAGAGCGGGAAAAGACCATGGGCGGGATTCTCCGCCAGTGTATCCACGATGGCTTCGGCATGACCCGTTTCCGCCGCAGCCTAAGCGGTCCTGAATATGCCAAAGCCTTTATTGACCAGGTTTTTGCACTTTCCGTTCCTTTCCTTACCGACACCACGGTCCTTGACATCACCAGGGACAAGGTAGTCACCCTGGCTTCCCGGGACGGCCTGAAAAAGCTTCAGGCCAAAGCAGTGATTTTGACCATGGGCTGCCGGGAACGGACCCGGGGCGCCCTTGGAATACCAGGAGAACGACCTGCCGGCGTGTTTACTGCAGGGGTGGCTCAAAGCTATATTAACCTTTACAACCATATGGTGGGAAGGGAGGTCATTATCCTTGGCTCTGGAGACATCGGCATGATTATGGCCAGGCGCCTTACCCTGGAAGGGGCCCATGTCCAGGCAGTCTTTGAGATCCAGCCTGTTCCCAGCGGCCTTCCCAGAAATATCCGCCAATGTCTGGATGATTATCATATCCCTCTGTATTTAAGCCACACCATCACAGCCATTCACGGCAGAGAGCGAGTAACCGGCGTAACGGTCTCCCAGGTAGATGAGACCTTAAAGCCCATTCCCGGAACGGAAAAAGAATACTCCTGCGACACTCTTATCCTGTCTGTAGGCTTGATTCCGGAAAACGAGCTTTCCATTGACGCGGGAATCCGGCTGGATGACCGGACCCGGGGCGCGGTTGTGGATGAGCATTATCAGACAAGCCAGGACGGGTTTTTCGCCGCCGGAAACGTACTTCACGTTCACGACCTGGTGGATTTCGTGTCCTTGGAAGCCGAGAAGCTGGCAAAGAGTGTTGCCCAATATGTGAAAAACAGCTCCCTGCCCCCGTGCCCTGTCCCGGTAAAAGCTGGCCTTGGCATCCGGTATGCCCTTCCTCAAAAAATCAGCGGCCTGGAGGATGTAACCCTCTCCATGCGGGTCAACGGTCCATTTCATGACTGTGCTGTTTTTGTGAAACAGGGAAATGAGGTATTAGCCTGTCGGCAGATGAAAAAGGCGCTTCCGGCGGAAATGATCCAGATCCATCTTCCCAAAAACGGAATCCGGGGAACCGAAGAAATCGAGGTGAGTGTGGTATGTTAAAGGAATTTACTTGTATCCTCTGCCCCAACGGATGCGAAATTCAGGCAGAGCTGGATGAAAAAAATACAGTCCAATCCATAAACGGAGCCAACTGCCAGGGAGGTATCAGCTATGTCCGTCAGGAGATTACGGATCCTCAGCGGACCATTTCCAGCTCCATACTGGTAAAGGGCGGGGCTCTCCCTCTTGTCAGCGTCCGTCTAACCAAACCAGTACCGAAAAATTCTATTTTTCATGTCATGGAGCAAATCAAGTCTGTCACCCTTACTGCCCCGGTCCGCACAGGAGATGTAATTCTGTCTAATGTACTTGGCCTTGGCAGCGATGTGATCGCAACAAAAGATGTGGAGGAAATCTGATGTATCAGCGAGAATATAACAAGAAAGTACGGGTGGGAATCGTAGGCGCCGGTTCCCATACATACCGGAATCTTCTTCCGGCTCTCCACTTTCTCCCTGCAGAGCTGGTTGCCATCTGCAACCGAAGCGAAGAACGCTTAAACCGCACCATTGCCGAGTATCATTGTAATGGCTACACCTGTCCTGAAGAAATGTATGAAAAGGAGCAGCTGGATGGAGTCATCATGGCAGTCTCTCCCTTCCTGCACCCAAAGCTGGCCTGTGAAGCCTTGGCCCACAATCTTCATGTTTTCATCGAAAAACCAGCTGCTGCCAGCATGGATGGCATAAGGGAAATGATATCTGCCTCTGAAAAACACAAAAAGCACGTTGTGGTTGGCTATAAAAAAGCCTTTATGCCAGCCACCTGCAAGGTGACAGAAATCCTGGAAAGCGGACTTTATCCGGATATGAGCAGCATCCTGGCAATCTACCCTATCTACATGCCAAAGGATGGACCTGCCTCCTTAAAGTCCGGAGAGTTCAGCGAATGGCTGAAAAACTGCAGCCATCCCTTATCCTTCATGCTTCAGGCTGCCGGCCCGGTAAAAAGCGTCCAGGCCCTGATCAACGAGCGGGGCTTTGGGGTGGTTCAGCTCCGATTCCAAAACGGAGTCATTGGCAATCTCCACCTGGCTGCCGGTGAAAAGCCGGCCCGGGATGAGTACAAAATATATGGAAAGGGATGGTCCATTGAGGTTGACTGCAGCAGCAGAGTCACTTTGCACCGGGGTATTCCCTCCTATGAATATGACTATGCCTCCTCCTTTGCCTCCCCTGGCTTTGAAGGGGGAGACCTGGTATGGGAGCCAGTCACCTGCCAGGCAAGCCCTGAAAATAAAGCGCTGTTTGTGCAGGGCATGGTTCAGGAACTGGAATATTTCTGTAATTGTATCCTCACGGATCAATCCCCCCAAAAAGGCTCCCTGGCTTTTGCCGGAGAGATTACAGAGATCTTTCAGGCTGCCCTGCTATCAAACGGAAAGGAGATTTGTATTCCATGAATGAACTGCAAAGGCAATATGCCTATCCTCTCTGTATCCAGCTAACAATAGGCGAATCCATCTATGAACCAGAATTTATCAAGCTTTTGGAGCTTTTAAAGGTTCATGGCTTTTACGGCGTGGAGTTAAATTCCATTGATTTTGAGAGCCTTCCTCCCCTTGAGCTGAAATCTCTTTTGGATCAGTATGATCTTCGCCTGACAATGGTCGCTTCCGGCGCCTATGCGAAACGCCATGGCCTTTCTATCTCCCATGAGGATGAGTCCATTCGGATCCAGAGTGTAAAGGCCCTTAGTCAAATGATTGATTTTGCAGGCGCCATAGACGCTGGTGTGGTCTGCGGCTTTATCAAGGGAGACGGAAACGGAAATCCGGATATCTGCCGGTCTCAAATAAAAAAATCCTTAAAGGAGCTAAAAGCCGGCGGATATTTCCATAAGGCTCCTGTATACATAGAGGCCACCAACCACTATGAAGCCCTTCTTGCCAACACCTTGGAGGATGCCGCCTCATTTACCATAAATATCGGTGAGTCTTTCTTCATTCTCCCCGATACCTACCACATGAACATAGAGGAAGCCAATATCTATGCCGCCCTTCAAAAGCACCAGGGACTGTACCACAATGTCCATCTATCTGATAACAACCGGTATTATCCTGGCTTTGGAGCCATAGATTTCCCCGGGATCCTGCGTTTTTTAAAAGCCATTGGCTATGAGGGGACCATTTCCATTGAAGGAAGGAATTATGGCGCCATTACAGATGATATTCAATATAGCGCCAACTATTTAAAAGCCCTCACCCCACTGCTGTAAACCGATCTGACAACCTGGCAGGCGCCGCAAAGCGGTACGTGCCGATACCAATCTGTTTAAGAAGAAACAAGGGTGAAAGAAAATCATTTTCACCCATACCTGCTTGTGCTGTGAGGCATGCAAAGAATGGAGGAAAAAATGAAGAATATTCAGGATTTAATCACACTCTCCAACGGAGTGAACATTCACTGTATGGGATATGGAACCTGGAGAACCCCGGCCGGCGACGAGACAACCACAGCCGTAAAAAATGCTATTGAATGTGGCTTCCGCCATATTGATACTGCCCAGCTTTACGGCAACGAGGAGAGCGTAGGGGAGGGCATCCGAGCTTCCCAAATCAAACGACAGGAAATTTTTCTTACCACTAAGCTAAAAAACAGCGATCAAGGTTACGATGCCACCTTAAAAGCCTTTGAAGGCAGCTTAAAACGGCTGAAGGCAGAATATCTGGATCTCTACCTGATCCACTGGCCCGTGCCGGTTCTGTTTAAGGACAACTGGAGGGAGGTCAGCCGCGCAACCTGGAAGGCCATGGAGCGTCTGTATGACGAGAAGCTCATCCGCGCCATTGGCCTGAGCAATTTCCTTCCTCACCACATCAAGAACATTGCAAATTTTGCCAATGTAGCCCCTGTGGTGGACCAGCTTGAGATTCACCCCTGCTTTACGCAAAGAGAGACTGTAAAATACTGCCAGGAGCACAACATTCAGGTTCAGGCATGGAGTCCTCTGGGCCACGGCACCATTCTGCAAAATGAGGTTCTGGGCACCATTGCTGCCTCCCATGGCAAAACCCCTGCACAGATAGCCCTTCGATGGGAGCTTCAGCAGAATATCATCCCCATCTCCAAGTCCATGAAGCCTTCCCGTATGAAGGAAAACGCAGATGTGTTTGACTTTACACTCTCACCAGAAGAAATGGACAGAATTTTCGCTCTGGGAGAGGATGGAAGAACCGGGCCAAATCCGGATCATATTGATTTCTGATTCGATGAAAATTTTTTCCGTGTGAAAATGCACAAAAAGGCTGCTGTAAAATCGGGTGTATCGATCACCCGGGTTTACAGCAGCCTTTTTTGTATCTGTTCTGCAATATACCCTTTCCATCTTTACATGGTCATCCCACCGTCAATAGAAATAATACTTCCCGTCATAAATCCCGCCTTTTCGCTGGCAGCAAAAAGAACAGCTTGGGCAATTTCTTCTGGTTCGCCCAAACGCCCCATAGGCTGCCGTCCGCAAAATTGCTTCATTGCCAGCTCTGGGTCCGGGGATGTGCGGATCCGCTCCCTGAGAGAAGGTGTCAAGGTTGTTCCTGGGCACACACAATTTACCTGAATGTTGTAGTGACACAGCTCTAAGGCCATGGCCTTTGTCATTGCGATCACCGCACCCTTGCTGGCTGAATATGCCAGACGATTTGTATGACCCTTTATCCCTGCCACAGACGACACATGGACGATCCGCCCTCCTCCCTGCTTCTTCATAATCTTAACGGCTCCCTGTGACATAAAAAAGGTGCCCATCACATTTACATTCCATGTTTTTTGAAAATCCTCAAAGGTAGTATCCTCAATGGTGCCTCCCAGAACGATCCCTGCATTATTCACCAGCACATCTAATTTTCCATAGGTCTGCACCGCCAGACCAAGCACTCTGTCGGCATCCCCCCTGTCCGAGATATCCCCCTGAGCAAAAAGGCTTTCTCCTCCATTGCCATGAATATCCTCGGCAACCTGCCGGGCAGATTCCGAGACCGAATTGCAGACCACCTTTGCCCCCTTTTGGGCAAAGGCCCGGGCACAAGCCGCCCCGATTCCCGCCCCTGCTCCGGTTATCAGTATCACCTTATCCTGAAATTCCACATTTCCCTCCGTTTTCTTAAAAGCTTCTTAAAATCCCCTTATCCGGTCAATACAGGCAGCATAATCTTCCTTCTGGAAAAACAGCTCCTGCTTTCCAAGAACATACCCCTCAATTCCGCAATTATGGTACAAATCCGAGATAACCTCTTTTGTGGCCCCGCCGTCCAGCAGCAGATGATAACTCAAGCCATGATCCTGCCGATATTGATTCAGCTCCACAAATTTCTCTCTGGTATATGGCATAAAGTCTCTTCCGGCAAATCCCGGATTCACCCCCATAACCATTACATAATCCGTAATGGGAAGCATACTTTTGACACCTTCCAGCGAAGTACAGGGATTTAACACCAGCCCCGTCTTTTTTCCCAGTCTCTGAATCTGTTCTAAGGTTGCAGAGGGAACCAGCTCTGATTCCGGGTGGATATAGATAATGTCAGCCCCTGCATTTGCCATCATTTCCACATAACGGTGAGGCTCCATCACCATCATATGACAATCAATCAGTCTTCTTTTGCCCTGGTCCGTAATCCTGCGGATCATCTCCAGCTCCCTTACGGACATTGCAAAATTAGGCACAAACCTTCCGTCCATAATGTCCACATGATAAATATCCATATCTGCGGCATCCAGCTTTTCAATCTCCTCCCGAATGTGGTCAATTGCCAGATTCAAAATCGAGGGACATAAAATCTTTCTTTTTTCTTCCATACTTTCCGATTTCTCCTTTTTTACACTTGCCATGATGTAATTTCTGTTGTCTAAACCGCTGTTATCTGCCATACATCAGGTTGGGAATAAACATCACGGCATTGGGGAACAAGGTCAAGATAGCAGCCTCAAGCAGCACAAGTGCAATCCAGGGCAGGCAGGCTTTTATGTAATCGTCCAGCTTTATATCCAATATCCCGCAAACCGTGTACATGGCCATGCCGACCGGCGGCGTCATATTTCCCATGGTCACAACCGTGCAGAGAATCATACCGAATACCACCGGATCAATTCCAAAGCTTTGTACCATAGGAAGAAGGATGGGAGTTGTCAGAAGAATAATCACCGATCCCTCCATAAACATACCGGCAATCACCAAAAGCAGCACAATTAATGACATAACAACCAACGGATTTGTGGTAAAACCCATAACCGCAGTAGTAAACTTCTGGGGGAGCTTGTCAATGGGAATCCCATATCCAAACACACCAGACATGGACATCATAAACATAATGGAACCAATATCAATGATAGAATTCTTCATGGTCTGAAACAAAACCTTGGCTGTCAGCTTTTTATAGATAAACACACCCACAAAAATAGCATACACACAGGCAAAGGAGCCTACCTCTGTGGAGGTAAACAGTCCCATCCGTATGCCGACCAGAAGAATCAACGGAAAGATAACCGCCCAGATACATTCCTTTAAAAGACCCAGAATCTCCCTGGCAGACGCCCTTTTCTCCAAAGCCGGCTTTAGCCCATAGCGTCTTGATGCGATTGCCACCATGACCATCATAATCACCATCATCAGGGTACCCACAAAAATGCCGGCAGCAAACAATTTACCAATGGATACATTGCCCACTGTTCCGTAAGTAATCAATCCCACCCCAGGAGGAATCGTCGCTGTGATCAAGGCAGTAAAGGCAAGAACACACCCTGTAAATCCCTTGGGATATCCCTGTTTGATCATGTCCGGGCCAAGGACACGGGCCTCCATGGCCGCATCTGCATTGGCAGAGCCGGAGACACCGCCCATTAAAGTGGAAAGAACAACACTGACCTGAGCCAGCCCCCCGTTCATATGGCCGGTCAGAGCCATAGCCAGCTGAATCAGCTTTTCCGTAATTCCGGAGGCATTCATCAAATTCCCTGCAAAAATAAACAGCGGCACTGCCAGCAGGGTGACATTCTGCACCTGAGTGACCGGAAGCTGGGGTACGGTTGTCAGGGGAATCTCCGGGTGCTGGAAAAAGTACAAAAGTCCCGAGAAAAATACGGAAAAGCCCACCGGAAGACCCAGGAACAGCAAAATAACAAATGCGGTAAATACAATTATCATAACGACTCCTTTATCAGATGTCTCTACATTCTGTTATACTTTAAGAGCATACCTCTTTGTCAATGAATTCCATGCTTCTGCATTCTGCTCACAGGTAAACCTACATTTCATCCTTTAGGTCTGTATGCAAAATATATCGATAATACAAATGTCTCAGCTCATTAATCATCATCATTATCATACTGCAGGGGAGGCTGGCTGACACAAAGCTGTAGCTCAGCCATGGAATCGCCTGAAAAACCCGCGCCCTGGATGCAATCACAGATCTCATGCCATAGTAAAACAGAAAACCAATGGAAAATATAATAATGGCATGTACCAGTATCTCACAAATCTTCTGCAAAAATCCCGGCAGCTTTGATGTGAGAATATCTACAACCACATGCCGTTTTATCCGAAAGACAATATCCGCACTGATAAATGTACTCCAGGCAAAAAGCATAAGAGCCAGATCGTTCCCCCATCGAATCGGATGTCCGGCTGTTCTCATAACTGCTGCTATAAAGATGATGGATACACTGGCGCCAAGCAAAATCATGGCCAGAATCACTTCGATATCACATATGCGTCTGTAAAACCTTTCCAATTTATACCTCCTGACAAGGAGTCGGATGCCTGAGGCATCCAACTCCTGTTGAATGATGTCACGACTCTGCTCTGCAGGATTCTCTGCCATAAGCGAGTCATTTTAAAGACAGGCTTCCTTCCACAGCGGACTCCCCATTTTACTGTTTGCCGATATCCTTGTAAACTGCTTCCTTCACTGCCGAAAGATTCAGAGCATCATAGGCTTTCTGGCTGTTTGCCTTAAATGCCTCCATGTCGATCTCATCCGGCCCGATAACCGTGATTCCTGCATCGATCATGGCCTGCTTACTGCCTGCGGTCTGCTCTGCAAGAGCAATGGTCTCCTCCTCACCGAACTTATTGCACTCGTCAATAAAAATCTTCTGATACTCCTCCGGCAGAGAATCCATCCACTCCTGGCTGACGATCATGGTATTGATGGCAAAGAAATGTCCTGTCTCAATAACATAATCACAAACCTCATGAATCTTCAAATTCAGTGCATTATTGTAGGGAAGCTCACAGCCGTCCACAACCTTGGTCTGAATACCTGTATATACCTCTCCAAGGCTCAGTGCCGCTGCCGTACATCCAAGGCTGTTGACAGACTCAACCCAGATAGGAGCCGGTGCCGTGCGGATCATCAGCCCCTTCAAATCATCCGGTTTATAAGCTGCCTTATTGGTAAACAAATGTCTTGGTCCCTGATCCCAGTCCCATGAGAAATTGCAGATATTATACTCATCTGCCAGCTTCTTATTCAGGTCAATGATCGTCTGGGAATCTCGCAGGGCAAATGCCTCCTCCTGATTGTCAATAAAATATGCCGCATTGCAGACAGAAAGGTCATTTACATAAGAACCAAGCCTTGCAAAGTCTGTCTGCCAGCCAATATTTGCTCCCTGACGGATCTGCTCAATAACATCCTCCTCGGTTCCCAACTGGGCGTTGGCATAAATCTCAATCTCAACCTCCCCGTTGGTTTTCTCCCGAACGGAATCTGCCCACTTCTGCATATAAATGTGAGGAAGATCCTGCTCTGTCAGAGTGTGTCCGAAACGCAGCACATACTTGGCCTCGCCTGCAGGGGCTGCTGCCTCTGTTTCTTCTTCCTTACCTGCTTCTTCTGCAGCATTTGCTGCCTCTGCAGCCTTTGGCGCCTCAGTAGCCGGAGCCGAAGAACCTCCCCCGCCGCATCCTGCTGCCGAAAAAGCCACCATCGCTGCCATCGCTGCTGCCATACAACTTCTTTTTCTCATTCTTGTTCCTCCTCATATGTTTTTTCGTAGCTTGTGAGCCTCTTTTGCCACAGGCTTCTTTATATAGAACCCTCTGCGGGATTGCTATTTTTCTCGTCAGAATTCATCCTATAAATTCTTTAAAGTGAGTATACTCTATTTTTACCTATATTTCAAGAAGTAATTTTCTTTTTTCACAAATTCTGCAAATTATTTCCTTTTAATTTTACGTTATTCACAATTTTTCTTTGTGTTTGCAGCGAATCCATCCGTTTTTTCATCAAACACCACCATCCGATCTTTTCCACTTTTTCAAAATTCATCCTTTATATTATCAAAATGTATACTAGTATCATACACGACTGCGCATCATATGTCAATAAGCATCCAACCCAGCCTGCCATTGACACTCCTCTTTTTTGCTGTTATACTTAATGTCATATTTATCTTCTGCGCAGATATGAACAGGAAAGATAACCCTTCCTCTTTATCTGCCAGTGATACGAACAGGAGTCCCCTTTATGTCATACATAGTTTCCAGTCACCCCAACACTCTGAATCTTACACAAACCATATACAAACAGTTGAGAGAAGATATCTTCTCTATCCGGCTAATTCCCGGTGAGAAGCTAAGCGAAATGAAGCTGGCCTCTCAATATGGCTGCAGCCGCATTCCGGTTCGCGAGGCGCTGCATCAGCTTCGCCTGGAGGGCTGCATTGACTCCAGGCCCCAGATCGGCAGCTTTATTTCGTATATTGACTATGAAAATCTGGAGCAGGTGCGATATGTACGAGAATGTCTGGAAACACAGGTTATGCTGAATGCCCTGCGGGAGAATGCCTATGATGATTCCATTGATGAGCTTCAGTCGCTATTAGATCAGCAGTGGAATGCCTACAAGAAGAAGGAATTGATTTTGGCTCATCAGTTAGATGATTTGTTTCATCTTTTTTTTCTCAAGCTGCCCCACAAAGAGTTTGTCCGTGATTATATGGGCGCTAACAACGTTCACTATCAGAGAGCCCGCTTCCTGGCCCTGAAATATGACCCAAGTCCGGAGGCCCTGGTATGGCAGCATCAGGCAATCCTGGATGCCGTAGCAGCCAGGGATGAGACCGCCCTGACAAAAGCCATTCACATTCATTTGAACAATCTTTATCGGGTCATTGATTCCTCCTCCGAGGAAATCAGAAACTATATCCGCCATCATAAAAAGCCCGTCCGTGTTTAGCAGATGGGCTTTTCTTTTTATAGCTCCTGAAGGTATCGGTTCTGATTATACAAAAGATGATAGCTCATGGCCTGTCCGGCTTCGATGGGCTTTTGATCGCGAATGGCAATAAAGATATTTCTGTGGGAAACCAGGGTCTGCTGATATTCCTGTTTTTTTACTCCGGAGGAAAATTCTGCAATTCCCTTTGTGATAACCGGAATCAGCTCTGCTATCACCCTGTTGTGGGTACAATTTGCAATACAGGTATGAAACTCTCCGTCCTCCACAGAGAAATTACTGCGCTCAGTCATAGCCTGCTCCACGTTTTTTAACGCCTCCTCAAGACGGGCCAGCTCCTCCTCCGTCCGGTTCTGAGCGGCAATGGAAGCAATCTGAGGCTCAATAATCACCCTGGCCTGAAGCAGATCCTCAATCAGCTTTTTCCTGTCATCCACCATAAAAAACCCCAGCGGATCATCGGAAATCCCGTTCTTGTCCGAGACAAAGGAACCGGCCCCCTGGCGTATTACCACAATATTCCTGGAAAGCAAAAGTCTTAAAGCCTCCCGCACCGTATTCCTTCCTACCCCCAAAAGCTTTGACAGCTCCATTTCTGTGGGCAGCTTATCCCCTGCTGTCAGATTATGATCCTTAATATACTGCAGGATATCCTCTGATGATTTTTCCACCCGCGTTTGTCCCGTAGCTCTCATTTTCCCTCCCTGATTGCCATGATGTTCTGGTTTCCACTCTCATTATACAACCACTTCCCGCATTTGTCATTTCACAATTTCGTTCACTGGCCATAATATGTCATCTTCTGTAACAGTTCAAGGGGTATCTGAACTGTTGCCATCTTCTATCTGCTGTCACCTAGTATAACCCATTCTGAACGCCATTGCCTAAATTTCTGAAATAAGGAGCTGTTTTCTCTGAAAATCTCCGCAAAAGGGCGGAAAAGCAGCCGCTTTCCGGTTACTTTTCCGCCCTTTTATTTAATTCTATCAGTAATTTGCATAAACGGTCTACATAAACATGCCGCCTGAAAAATGCTGTCAGAACCATTTAACCCTTCATATGCTTATCCGCATAATCCATATACAGATCCCAGTCATAATCATCCATGGTGTGCTCACCGGTCTTGTGATGATGCCCGATATGCCCTTCATGTAATGGCTGCTCCGGTTTAGGCCTCTCCCACTGAGAAAGTCCTTTCACTCCAAACAGCTGATACACTGGATCTGCCTGCACCAGACTCTCAAACTCAGATGCCGGATCTGCCCAGCTGTCGTTGCTCTTGGTGGAGGTATACACCAGCCTTGGCGCCATTAAAGCCACCAGCATATGCTGATCAAAAGGCATTTCATCCTCATGATCTGCATACTTCTGATAATTCCTGGCAAACCAGAAGGGGAATCGGTCAAGAATCTGCCGGATACTCTCCCCCGTCTTGCCTCTGGAAATGGCATCTCCGCTGTTCCCCGAACAACTGCTGACTGCCATAGCAAACCGCTCATCCTGAGCGCCGCACCACAGAGCAGTCTTTCCCCCTCTGGAATGCCCCACCACGGCCACCCGCTTCTCATCAATCATAGGATCCGTCTCAAAATAATCCATCACCCGGCTGGCTGCCCATGCCCACACGGTTATGGTTCCCCAGTCATCATCTGCCCGGTTATCTGCATATTCCGGAAACAGCCGATGAAAACCAGTTCGGAAGCCCTCCTCATAATCTGGCGCTACCTCATGGGTCCGAAAGGCCGCACAGGCATACCCGCGGGAAATAATCGTCTCCGCCGGATAAAAAGAGCTTAAAAGCTCACGGGCCGGATCACAGTTCATAGGTCCCCGGTTGCAGATTTCTACAAATGCAGGTACTGGCCCTGCAGCGCTGACCGGAATAAATACATCAAAGGTAAAGATAAAATGACGATCCTTTCGGATACTTTCCACTTCCACGGTTTTGCGGATCGCCCGTCCGTTCATAATGTTCTCTCCCTGCCTTACGGCAGTCACATGGATATCAATCTTTACATCACTCATATCCGGAAGACGTCCATACTCCTCCCTGCGCAGCATTTCCAAAATCTCCGGTCTGCGCTTATCCACCCACTCCTGCGCTGTAGCGATCCGGGTTTTGTCCTGACAGACAAACAGGGACGGAACATTTCTCTTATTTTCAGGCATCTTAACCATTTTCTTATTCTCCTTTTTGCCCCGAGCCCTTTCCCAATGCATACAGAATAATTCCATTACTGATAATCATTCTCACGATATCCGAAATATTGCTCTCCGGTAGAATCACATTCGCAACCGGCAGCGACAAGGTCAATAACCCCTGGAACACCATAACCCCAAAAACCACATTAAAAATGGATGCCTTTTTGTTGGATGCCCCGCCGATTAAAACTGCTGCTACAGCCGAGAAGGACATCATCTTGGGAGAATCATAAAACTGCAGAAATCCAAAGCTTTGGGCATATACTAAGATCCCGACAGCACCCAGCACCGTAGAGAGGGTGATGCCCCAAATCCTCATTTTATCTACATTAATTCCATTGGCCTCTGCCAGGCCAGGATTCTGACCTGCTGCCCGCATCATCATGCCGGTCTTGGAATTCATATAAAGATAAACCAAAAAGCACATGACAAACAGAAACAAAAATGTACCGGTAGGTATGGTCAGTCCGCCGATCTCAATTGGGTGGAACTCATCCAGAACCTTTGCCCAATAATCGGAAAGCACCACATCCTTCCGTACTCCACGCCCCATCTGCATCCGCAGAATCAGGTTATCCAAAGGAATAAACAGCCACACAATACACATTACAGAGATCATGGCAAAGCCCACATAGGTGGCAATCATCATCTCGGAGCCCTTTACCCGGTTCATCAAAAGTCCATACAGGTATCCAAATACCAATGCAAAAGGAATGGAAAAGGCAATGGCAGCAAAAAACCCTGTAAATCCGGTCAGCTCCATATTCAGGCTGATCAATCCGCCGATCAGTCCGCAGATAATGCCAATGGGAAGAGCAAAGTTCATGCCGGCGCCGCACACCATAATCGGCACCATGGTCAAAACCAGGACCCCGTTCATGGCCATCCTTGTCAATGCCTGTGAATACAAAGTCAAGGTATTTAAATGCAGAACCGGAACAAGAACTGCCACTGCCAGAAAAAATGTGATGGCCACGATTCTTGTGACACCAAAGCTCTCTATATATTTACTCATCTTGTTCTTCATCTTCCGTTCACCTCCTATGCATCCAGGCCGGACATTAACAGACCAAACCGTTCATCTGAATCCTCCGGCTTTAATACTGCCTTTACTTTTCCGTCATATACCACGGCAATCCGGTCACACATGGACCGAAGTTCTGTCAGCTCACTGGATGTAATCACAATGGTAGTTCCCTTTTCCCGGTTCAGACTGACAAGATAATCCAGAATCACCTTCTTGGCTCCAATGTCAATTCCTCTGGTAGGCTCTGAAACAAATAACACCTCTGGTTCAAAGACAACCGCCCTGGCAATACAGACCTTTTGCTGATTTCCTCCACTTAGATCCTTAGGATATTGTTCGCAGCTTACACACTTGATTCCCAATTCTTCAATCATCGCGTCTGCCGTAGCCTTCATGCGTCCTTTATCTACCTGTTTGAAAAATCCGAAAGACCGGAAAAAACGATTTTTGATCTGCATGGCCAGCAGGCAGATATTCATCTTAATGCTTTCTTCTAAAAGAAGCCCGATTCCCCTTCTGTCCTCCGATACAAATCCGATTCCGTTTTTCAGAACTGCCAAAGGCTTTTTAAAAGGCAGCTTTTCTCCCTTATAAATCACTTCTCCCGAAGACGGATACAATCCTGCAATTCCATTGGCAATCGCCAGCTTTCCCTGGCCGGCCAGACCGCAGAAGCCTAAGATTTCTCCCTTATGTACATCAATGGTGATTCCCTTTGCCTTCTCTCCCGGCATATTTACGTGAAGCCCCTTTATAGACAGCACGGTTTCCCGCTTTTTGATCTCCTCAGCCGGACGACCTGCCATAGAAGAAAAATCCACGTTTCTTCCAACCATGGATTTGGCCAGTCCCGTGGCATCCGTCTGACCCCGCATCAGGGTTTCTACCAGCTCCCCGTCCCGTAAAACCACAATCTTGTCGGATATCTCCAGAACCTCATTAAGCTTATGGCTGATGAAAATCACCGCCACCCCGGAAGCAGAGATCTCGCCAATGGTATCCAGAAGCCATTTAGACTCTACATCGGTCAGTACTGCAGTGGGCTCATCAAACACAATAAGCTTAATGTTCTTTTTGTCGATCTCTCTGGCAATCTCCACAAATTGTTTAAAGCCAACCGACATTCCTCCTACGGTTGTGGATGGACTCACCTCCAGATGGATCTTGTCCAGAGCAGTCTTAGTTTCTTTCTTCATGCTCTCTTTATCCAAAGTACACATGCTTTGTCCAAATACACGGCTGACCACATTCGGCTTTGTGATTTCCCGGTTTAGCTTTACATTCTCAGTAACCGTGTAGGCCGGAAGAAGCATAAATTCCTGATGGACCATTCCAATCCCCAGATTCATAGCCTGCCTTGGGGATGTGATCCTTACCGGCTCTCCGTCCCAGCTAATCTCTCCCTGATATCCTCCTGTATTCACAATGCCCGGCATTCCAAAAAGAATATTCATTAACGTAGATTTCCCGGCTCCGTTTTCTCCCACCAGGGAAACCACCTCTCCCGCAGACACCTGCAGATCCACTCCCTTGAGTACTCTGTTCCTGCCGAACTCCTTTTCTATTCCCTTCATTTCCAAAATTACATTCTGCATTCTTTTCTCCTAACACCCCGCAGAGCGGTATCTGTCTTGATATGCAAATGTGCCGTGACACAAAGCTTCAAAGCCCCACATCACAGCACATCTTATTCTTTGTCAACAGTGGTTCGAGCTTAGAAAACGTAAAGATCTCTTGCAACTGTAAACCAGTTCGGATACTCCTCTCCAGTCGTATCATTGGTGCAGTTATTAAATTTGGCGGTCTGATCGTAAATACTGCCAAGAAGCCGCTCAACTTCTTCCACATCCGGTTTGCCGTCAACCTCATTAAGCTTGCCTTCACAGTAATCCATCGCATACTGGAACAGAAACTCCATCTCACAGCGAACCAGAGATTTCTCCCAGCCGCCTACTCTGCCGTTCATGTTGTACTCACCCAGCTTCTCGGTGATCAGATCTGTCACATACTCCGCATCATATTTGTGTTCGTCGTCAATCTCCAGTCCAAGCGCTCCGGAGAATGCACTGAAAGGTGACGGGTCTGTATGACACGGATAAATGCCGCCGTTCTCAACAATCGTCTTCAGCATTGACTCCTGAATGGTACTTACGGTTGCAAAATAAGCAATGTCTTTGGTTCCATACTGATCCATCAAAGACGGAATGCTTTCCAGCATAAACTGCTGGGCGCCGGTCACGCCTGCATCTCCCATGGGATCCGGCATTGTCACCTGCTCAAACGCAACGCCGTTTTCCTCACAGACCTTCTTCATGGATTCCAGATAGCGAACCTTCATGGAATTACTCATATGCCGTGCAAAACTATAAAAAATAAAATGCTTTGCCCCGGCATCCACAGCCATCTGCGCTACAGACTCGCCATACAGCTCCGGGTCGATGGTCAGCATAATGTCGCCAACCTTAGCCATCTCATATACGTCCTCATTTAAAGAGCCAAACAGAATCTTAATGTCAGGCCGCTCCTCCTTGATCTTGTTCACTGCAGCAATGGTCCCAATGTCTGCCGAGTCAAAAATCATTGCCTTTACATCCGGATCCATGGCAATGTTCAAGGCTTTGGAAATCGTAACCTCCTGTTCATTCTGAGGATCCTCCGGATATACGTCCATAACAAACTTATCTGCCCCATACTGCTCAATCAGCATCTCTGCCGTTCTGTAATATTCTTCGCGGGTTGCAAGGGGACTGATCATCAGGCCGATCTTGTAGCTCCCTGCCCCGGCAGCTTCTCCTGCCCCTTCTGAGCCTCCCTCTGCCCCTGCTGCATCTTCCTCTGCTTTCGTCGCTGCCGGCGTATCATTGGACGATGGCGTTGATCCCGAACCACATGCCACTAAACTTGCTGCCATTACTATAGCCGTTGCTGCTGCCAGAAATTTCTTCAACATTCTCTTATCCTCCTTGTATAATTTGTACCGGCATGAGCCGCTTCGCGTCACCTGCCAAGTCGTTGGAACGCATTCTGGCTGTAAAGCTTTATTTCAAAAGCATTCCTCCTATGATTTGTTGGTAACTTTTACAAGACATGTCTTTTGTAGTAATTTCATTGTAACACAATTCGCCAAAAATTTCAACAAAATATTTACACGAATTTATCTTTTTTGTTACGCTTTAAAAACGCTTATTTCACCATTTTATCTATTATATCCCGCTATTTTCATTCTTTATAATTCAATTTTATTTACTTGAATTTATAAATTCGGACAGAATTTTATCATAACACGGTCGTCACCCCTCTTACCGGATCAGGCTTTACATTACAAAAATCCATGGCGCGCAAAAAAAGAAGCTGTCCCCAGCTTCTCCTCTCTGTCTGCCAAAATCTCTCTCCATCTCTTTCTATGTACTTCCCCGGATAATCAGCTTTCCTTTGTACAAACGGCTTTCCGGCTGCTTTCCGTTCACCATCTGAATTAACGCCTTCGACAGCTCCTGAGCAAAAAAACCAATCTCCGTATCAATCGTTGTAAGCTCCGGCGTCGTGATATAGGAGCTGGCAATATTGCCCCATCCTACCATGGCCACATCCTCCGGAACCCGCAGACTGCACTTTTTCACATACTGCATCACCTGAGCTGCCATATGGTCGTCACTGGCAAAAAAGGCAGTGGGCCTTTCCTCTGCCGGATAAGCTGTCAGCATATTACACACATCATCCAGGATACTCTGCTCGTTCTGTGTATGAACACAGAAAAAATCCGGATTTACCGGAATCCCATTTGCCTTCAGTGTATCTGTATAAGCCTGAGCGCGGAAATCATCGCCGCCCACGCCTCCGGTCTTATATTTTAAAGGCGGAATACAGGCAATCCGCCTATGGCCTTTCAAAATCAGATAATTGATGGTTTTCCTGACACCGTCATAAAGATCAGGTGCCCGCACTACGATCCTGGGGTCTAATCCCTCATAGCTGCGGCTCTGGTATAAGATAAGAGGGATCCCGCTGTCTACAATCCGGTTTAACTGTTCTGCCGAGAATCCGTTGCTTGCCATAAACATAGCATCAAACCGGCCTTCAATCAGCTTTCCTATAAAGGCATCCTCTTTTCTGCTGAAAAAAAGACTGGGATAGTAACCCTGATCAAAAAGCTCGGAAGAAAGGGTTCCATACAGCTCGTCCTGCAGTGTATCCCCCACCAGAGCAATCTGGCTGGAGCGATTGGTTCTAAGACCCTTTGCAAATATATTCGGCGTGTAATTCAACTCCTCCACAGCCTTTAAAACAGCCTTCCGCTTCTGTTCGCTTACATAGTTGGAATTGTTCATGACATAAGAGACAACCGCCGGGGACACTCCAGCTTTTTTGGCAACATCATTGCGGGTTACTTTCCGATTCATTCCTGATCTCACTTTCTTTCTGGCAATACCTTTCTTCTTTAAATCTTGTCAACCAGAACTGTTATCATTTTACCAGATGAAAGTCAGAAAATCAAATGGTTACACTTCTTTTTTACAGCAGTTCAGACACCCTCTGAGCGATTACTTTTTTTCAAATATACATACCAATATACCGCCCCCACAAAGCCAGCCCCTCCTGCCATATTTCCCAAAGTAACCGGAAGCAGATTTCGAATCAAAAAGCTTCCCCACGTCAGGCCAGACACATCCAAGGCAGCAAGCGCCTTATAGGCAGGATCCGCCATGGCAAAAAGTCCTGCCGGGCAATAAAACATATTAGCCACACTGTGCTCAAAGCCGCAGACCACAAACACCACAATGGGATAAAACAGCACAATCACCTTCCCTGCCGCGTCTTTCGCAGAAAAGCTTGTCCACACAGCCAGGCAAACTAAAAGATTACAGAGAATCCCCTTCAAAAAGGCGTCCAGAAAAGGCATGGAAGCCTTTGCCGCCGCCGTCTCAATGACCATTGCCGCCAACTGTCCATGATATAGGCTAAGCTGGTGGCTGGCTGCCGCCATCCAGGCAACGAGTACGCTTCCCACAAAATTCCCCAAATATACGATCACCCAGTTTTTCACCATGGCGGCACCTGTAATCTCCTTTTCCAGCGCCGGGATAATCAACAGGCAGTTGCCGGTAAACAGCTCGCTGCCAGCCAAAAGCACCAGGGTAAGCCCTGCGGGAAAAACGCAGGCCCCCACCAGCTTTCCCGCCGAACCGCCGATGGTGCAGGATGCCGCCAAAGCCCCGCATCCTGCCAGAGCAATAAACATCCCGGCCATAACCGCCAGCACAAAAACCCGGTCCAGGCTCATTGCCGTTTTCTTTTTCCCAATACTGATATAGTTCTTCGCGATCTCTCCCGGTAGATTTATCATGGGCTTTTCCTCCTGTGTCATTCTCCCATCAGCGCCTCCAAAACTCCCCTGATGCTTCTCTCCTTAACCAAAATCGTCAGATCCGGCTCATGTATGTGCTCCAGATAATGAGCATCCGAATTGCTGATAATCCTGCATCCCTCCAGGTAAGGGTTCATTTTCTTTACCTTATGCAGCTTCTTCAAATCCTTCAGCTCTGCTGTCCTGAATTGGCTGTCCGGCGGCACAAATCCCAAATTGGCAATCAGGCTGTTGGCGCTTTTCTCAATGTGGGCAGGAAACATGACACCATCGTAGGAACGCACCAAGTCCCAAAGCTGATCAAATGAAATATCCACACTGTTGATCAGAAGATTGGGTTCTGTTCCCACCACCTCATCTTCCTCGCTGCAGATCTGCTGCTTTCCAAAAACAGTTTCTTTATTTGGGAATTTCATCAGCCTGTCATAGACATAACCGTCAAAGGCAAGAGCCTGCTTTAGTGCAGGAAACAGACAAACCGCATGAACCTCCTCTGATGTATTGATCTCCATGCCAGGAATCGCCAGCACTCCAAACTGCTCTGCCAGCTTCATCACCGCCGGACAGTTGCGGCAGGAATTATGGTCTGTGACTGCGATTACATCCAAGCCCTTAATAGCAGCCATACCCACAATATTCCCCGGCGTCATATCATCATCCCCGCATGGGGAAAGGCAGGAATGGATATGCAGATCATAGGTAAGACTGATCATGTCTGGTTCCCTGAAAGCCTCTCGTGGATCTTCAGTGCAGCATCAAAAATCGGAAGCTCTGTCCCCATTACCGTGATCTCCTGTTCTTTTGCCTTTTTCATGGCAGCCTCATCCAGCACAGCGCCTTCTGCCATAATAATACATGCTGCGTCCGCCAGCGCTGCCACTGCCAGCGTGTTCATATTCCCCATAACCGTCACCCATGCGCAGCCTGCCGGGGCACGGCCCATGGCAATACTCAGAAGATCACAGCAAAAAGGCACGGTAATCTCCCTCCCAGGGTCCTCCCCCACATTCACCACCGTAAATATCCCGCTGTCCAGCAATTCCTGTACTGTCATACCATCCTCTCCTTTACTTTAAAATCAGAGATGCCAAATGCGCCCGCCAGACTTTCATGTGTGGTGGCGCGTCCGCCGCCGGGCGCATGAAGGTTTACTTTCCATCTTCCTCCTCCGCCTCCTGGTTATCCAGAAGGGACATCTCGTCTGAAATTCTCTGGATATATTCCTTCAAAATCCGCAGGGTCTCCTGTCCTCCTTTATTCCCCTCATGAAGATCGTCTGCCAGAACAGAGACTTCCTCCGACAGCTTGTGCAGATTCTCCCGCAGATAGTATACACAATCATTTTCACTGGCCTGCCCACGCACAATATCCTCTGCCAATGCCTTACAGGTAGGCGCCCCGCAGGATCCGCAGTCCAATCCCGGCAGCTTTTTACATAACCGCTCCACCTGGTTTAACCGGGCAAAGCTTTCCATGAGATTGCCCCCTAAGCTGAACACCGGCTCATACTGAACTCCCGTAGTCCAGGGAACAAGCCTTTCTGCATTGTCCTCCATATCCATGTGGCTTCTGGCTACCGGCATATATTTGCGCAGCCTCTTCAGCTTTACCTCAGCCACATAGGGGTTCTCCACGGTCAGAACCCCGCCTACACACCCTCCGTTACACGCATTCAGCTCCACAAATTTCAGATTGGAAAATTTCTGATCCTCCAGATCCTCCAGCACCCGGATCACGTTCTCAATGCCGTCTGCAGCCAGATAATCATCCGTAAACAAACCGCTGGCTTCGCCGCCGCTGCGCCCCCAGCTTATCCCGATCTTGCCGGAAGTTACCAGGTCCCATGCCTCCTCCCCCACAGCCTTCATATGGGACAAAAGCTGAGGATACATATCCTTTATAGCTAATACATGGTCTACCTGGCTTTTCTCTGTCCCCAAGGGTGACTTGGCATATGTGACCTTGGACGGGCACGGTGAAATAAAGCAGACCCCAATCTCCTTTCTCTCCAGCCCGGTTTTCTTCATGGCCCGCTGGGCCGCTAAAGCCGCCGCAACCTCCACCGGAGGATTAAGAGGCAGCAGGTGGGAAATCAGGTTAGGAAAACGAACCCGGATCAGACGCACTACCGAAGGGCATGCCGTACTGATAATCGGCAGATTGTCCTCATGATGGGTTAAATATTCCCGGGTTGCCTCTGAAACCAGCTCCGCCCCGGCGCTGACCTCAAACACATCGTTAAATCCCATAAGAAGCAATGCGTTCAGTACAATATTCACATCGTCCAGATTGTTAAACTGACTGTACAGAGACGGAGCCGGCAAGGCTACGGTATACCGGTACTGCTTCATCACATCCATCTTATCATAGGTGGCATGTTTTGCATGATGAGGACAGACCCGGATACATTCTCCGCAGTCAATGCAGAATTTGGCGTTGATCTGCGCCTTGCCGTTTCTGACCCGGATCGCCTGGGTCGGACAGCGTTTGATGCAGTTAATGCAGCCCTTGCACAATTCCGGATCCAATCGCACGGAATGGTAAAATTTATCCATAATCTGCTTCCTCCTGTCCTTTTTCTAAACTTCCTTTCAATCATGGCAGCGCCGCGGGGTCCATTCTTCCCCAACGTCCTGCTGTCCTACAGCTTTACGGTCATAGTAATGGTTGTTCCCACTCCGATGACCGTGTCAATGGTCATGCTGTCCGTATATTTTTTCATATTAGGCAGTCCCATGCCTGCCCCAAAGCCTAAGCTTCTCACCTCATCCGGCGCTGTGGAATATCCTGCCTTCATAGCCTGGTCCACATCCGGAATGCCCGGTCCCACATCTGCCAGAATCATCTTGATCCGGGCCGGGGTGATCTCCACGGTGATCTCGCCTCCTTTTGCATGGATTACCATGTTGATCTCCCCCTCATACATGGCAATGGCAACCTTGCGGATCGCTTCCGGGCTGACCCCAAGCTGCTTTAATTTGCCTTTCACATCACTGCTGGCCTCTCCTGCCCTGGTAAAATCATCCGGAGATATTTCGTATTTTAATACAATCGCCTCATCCATCAGATCGCACCCCCTCCCAGGCCGGCTTTATAAAGCATCCCGCAGGAAGAGAACATCCTGTGTCCGGTCTCCAGAACAATAATATCCCGCTCCTTTGCCATCTCCACAATCGTAGCATCTGGCTTTTTCCCCCGTACAAACACCAGGCAGACAATGTCTAGCATCTCTGCCGTGCGGATCACCTGAGGATTGCACAGCCCGGTCAGCAGCACGGAATGATCCTTGGAAAACGCCAGCACATCACTCATCATATCGGATCCGCATGCACTTCTCACTTCCCGGTCTAAAAACTCCTCCCCTGTCAGAACCCTTGCTCCCAGAATATTCTGAACATCCTTTACTGTCATCTTTTCCGTTCCTCCTCCATATAAAATTTGTTGAATCAGTATGTATCCCCTTAAGCTGCTGCAAATCCGGATTCTTTTGTCATAAATAGTCCCCCGTTATTCTGCCTACCATAAGAATACCATCGAAAAAGTGAATTATCAACATTTTTCATCAATATGTTTTTAACAGGTATGATAACTATTTATTTACTATGGATTTTTTATCACTTTCATGTTAGAATATTGTTACATTTCACAAAAAGCATTACAGAAGGAGGATGAGACATGGCTTGCAAAAAAGAAGGAGTTCCCTTCAGCGGGACCCCGGAGCAGGAAGCCGCTTTAAAGAAGGTCATCGCCGAGCTGAAGGACACCAAGGGCGCCTTGATGCCGATCATGCAGCAGGCACAGGAGATTTACGGCTATCTCCCCATTGAAGTCCAGACCATGATCTCCGATGAGACGGGTATCCCGCTGGAGAAAATCTATGGCATTGCAACCTTTTACGCCCAGTTCGCCCTGCAGCCAAAGGGCAAATACCAGATTTCCGTATGCCTGGGCACCGCGTGCTATGTAAAGGGCTCTGCGGCGATTTTCAGCAAATTGGAGGAGCTTTTAGGCATTACCAACGGTCAGTGTACTCCGGACGGCAAGTTTTCCCTGGATTCCTGCCGCTGTGTAGGAGCCTGCGGCCTTGCCCCCGTCATGATGATCAATGACGAGGTATACGGACGGCTGGTGCCGGATGATATTCCGGGCATTCTTGCCAAATATCAGTAAGCGCCTATGATGACCGAGCTTTCCTTAAACGTATTGGATGTGGCGGAAAATTCAACCCGTGCAGGAGCGTCCCTGGTTCAGATCACCATTGATGCAGACACCTTATCGGATCAGCTTACCATTACCATAGCCGACGATGGCTGCGGCATGACCCCTGAGCAGACTGCACAAGTGACGGATCCGTTTTTCACCAGCAGAACCACCCGCAAGGTTGGTCTGGGAGTCCCGTTTTTTAAATATGCGGCAGAAGCGGCCGGCGGTTCTTTTTCCATCGAATCCCAGCTAGGCATCGGTACCACGGTAAAGGCAGTATTCGTTTTGTCCCACATTGACCGGATGCCTCTTGGGGATATTACAAGTACCATACATACGCTGGTAGTCTACCATCCTGAGACCGATTTTCTCTATGAGTATTGCTATAATGGGCAGTCTTTTACTCTGGATACCAGGGAATTTAAAGAGGTTTTGGAAGGAGCTCCCTTTGACACCCCGGAGATTTCCCAATATATTAAAGACTATCTGACAGAAAACAAGCTGGAAGCTGACAAAGGCGCCGTATACTAAAAGGAACGTAACGGATTGATTGCTCAATATTTCTTAAATTTTGGAGGATACTATGAAAAGCCTTGAAGAATTAAAAGCCATCCGCAACAAAATGCAGGGCCAGGTGGGTCTGCGTGCGGAGGATCATAACCATACCCGCGTGGTTGTCGGCATGGCCACCTGCGGAATTGCAAGCGGCGCAAGACCTGTCTTAAATGCCCTGTCCACCCTGGTCCAGGAAAAGGGTCTTACAGGCAAGGTAGCCGTCACTCAGACCGGCTGTATTGGCCTGTGCCAGTACGAGCCCATTGTAGAGGTCATGGAGCCAGGCAAGCAAAAGATCACCTACATCAAGATGAATGCCGATAAAGCTGCTGAGATCGTGGAACGTCACCTGATCGGGGGACATGTGGTAGAAGAATATACTCTGAATTCAGCAGACATCAAATAAGGAGGACCAAAATGTATCGTTCACATGTATTAGTCTGCGGCGGAACAGGATGTACATCCTCCGGCAGCCAGCAGATAATGGAAGCATTAAGAACAGAGATCGAGAAAGCAGGTCTGCAGGACGAGGTATCGGTTGTCCAGACCGGCTGTCATGGTCTTTGTGCATTAGGGCCGATTATGATTGTGTATCCGGATGCCAGCTTCTACTCTATGGTCAAGGTAGAGGATATTCCGGAGATCGTTTCCGAACATTTATTAAAGGGCCGTGTAGTGACCCGCCTTCTGTATCAGGAGACCGTAACCCAATCAGGCGTCAAAGCGTTGGTGGATACGGACTTTTATAAAAAACAGCACCGGATCGCCCTGCGCAACTGCGGCATTATTAATCCGGAAGTTATTGAGGAATACATTGGAACCGGCGGCTATGCTGCTTTGGGTAAGGTTCTGACAGAGATGACCCCTGACCAGGTGATCCAGTGCCTGATGGATTCCGGCCTTAGAGGAAGAGGCGGCGGCGGCTTCCCCACTGGCCTTAAATGGAAGCTTGCCAAACAAAATGAAGCGGATCAGAAGTATGTTTGCTGCAACGCCGATGAAGGTGATCCCGGCGCATTTATGGACCGTTCTGTACTGGAAGGAGATCCTCATGCCGTGCTGGAGGCCATGGCCATTGCCGGCTATGCCATCGGAGCCAACCAGGGCTACATATATGTTCGTGCCGAGTATCCTATTGCGGTAGAGCGTCTCAAGATTGCCATCAGACAGGCAAGAGAGATGGAGCTTTTAGGCAAGGATATTTTTGGAACCGGATTTGATTTTGATATTGATCTGCGTCTTGGCGCCGGGGCATTTGTCTGCGGTGAAGAAACTGCCCTGATGCACTCCATTGAGGGCAACCGGGGCGAACCCAAACCCAGACCTCCGTTCCCGGCTCAGAAGGGCCTGTTCGGCAAGCCCACGATTTTGAATAATGTGGAAACCTACGCCAACATTCCTCAGATTATCCTGAATGGTCCAGAGTGGTTTGCCTCCATGGGTACAGAAAAATCCAAAGGAACCAAGGTGTTTGCTTTAGGCGGCAAGATCCACAACACCGGCCTGGTGGAGATTCCCATGGGCACCACTTTAAGGGAAGTAATCGAAGAAATCGGCGGCGGTATTCCCAATGGAAAGAAGTTTAAGGCTGCCCAGACCGGTGGTCCTTCCGGCGGATGCATCCCTTACGAGCACTTTGATATTCCCATTGACTACGACAACCTGGTTGCTATCGGATCCATGATGGGCTCCGGCGGTCTGATCGTCATGGACGAGGATGACTGTATGGTAGATATCGCCAAGTTCTTCCTGGAGTTTACTGTGGAGGAGTCCTGCGGAAAATGTACTCCCTGCCGTGTAGGCACTAAGCGCCTTCTGGAGATGCTTACCAAGATCACCAAGGGGCAGGCTACCATGGAGGATCTGGATAAGCTGGAGGAGCTTTGCTATTATATCAAAGAGAACTCTGCCTGTGCCTTAGGCCAGACCGCCCCCAATCCGGTGCTTTCCACGCTTCGCTATTTCCGCGACGAGTATGAAGCCCATGTCAAAGAAAAAAGATGTCCGGCCGGAGTATGTAAGGCGCTTCTCTCCTACCATATCAATGCTGATAAGTGCCGCGGCTGTACCTTGTGTGCGCGGAACTGTCCCAACAACGCCATCAGCGGCTCTGTACGGAACCCGCACATTATTGACCAGGATAAGTGTATCAAGTGCGGCGCTTGTATGGAGAAGTGTAAATTCGGCGCTATCTACAAACAGTAACTGAAGGAGAATGGATATGGAGAATATTACAATTAAAATAAACGGCATAGAAGTAAGTGCTCCAAAAGGCTCCACCATACTGGAAGCCGCCAGACTGGCCCATATCGAGATCCCTACCCTATGCTATTTAAAGGAGATCAATGAGATCGCTGCCTGCCGGATGTGTGTGGTAGAGGTCAAAGGTGCCAGAAGCCTGGTAGCCGCCTGCGTCTATCCTATCAATGATAATATGGAGGTGTGGACCAACACCCCCAAGGTGCTGGAATCCCGCAAAAAAACCTTGCAGCTTTTGTTATCGAACCATGACCGCAAGTGCTTATCCTGCGTCCGCAGCGGCAATTGTGAGCTGCAGCAGCTTGCCAAGGAGCTGGGTGTAGATGATGAGGGCAAGTATGACGGAGAACGCACTCCGTCCTGCATTGACGACAGCGCCGCCCATATGATCCGTGACAACAGCAAATGTATTCTGTGCCGCCGCTGCTCCGCCGTCTGTGAAAGGGTGCAGGGTATCGGCGTTATCGGCCCCAATGAACGCGGTTTTGCCACCTTTATCGGCTCACCTTTTGAGATGGGCTTAGGGGAAACAAGCTGTGTATCCTGCGGCCAGTGTATTGCTGTCTGTCCCACCGGCGCTCTCCAGGAGAAATCCCAGATCGATGAGGTTCTGGCCGCCATTGCAGATCCGTCAAAGCATGTGATCGTGCAGACTGCTCCTGCTGTCCGGGCCGGACTTGGGGAAGAATTCGGCTATCCTATCGGGACCAATGTAGAAGGAAAGATGGCTGCTGCCCTTAGGCGGATTGGCTTTGACAAGGTATTTGATACCGATTTCAGTGCAGATCTTACCATTATGGAGGAGGCAAATGAATTTATCGACCGTGTTCAGAACGGAGGCGTCCTTCCCATGATCACCTCCTGCTCTCCGGGATGGATCAAGTACTGCGAACATTATTTCCCGGATATGACCGAGAATCTGTCAAGCTGCAAATCGCCGCAGCAAATGTTCGGTGCCATTGCCAAATCCTATTATGCCGAAAAGGCTGGCCTTGATCCCAAGGATATTGTATCTGTGTCCATTATGCCCTGTACGGCAAAGAAATTTGAAGTGCAGCGTCCGGACCAGGCTGCCAACGGTGTGCCGGATGTGGATATTTCTCTGACCACCCGTGAGCTTGCCCGCATGATCAAACGTGTGGGACTGCGGTTTTCAGAACTGCCGGATGAAGGATTTGACGCGCCTTTGGGTCTCGGTACCGGCGCTGCCGTAATCTTCGGCACTACGGGCGGCGTTATGGAGGCTGCCCTGCGTACCGCAGTGGAGACCTTAACCGGCCAGGAGCTGGCAAGCTTAGACTTTACGGATGTACGCGGCATGGAGGGCATCAAGGAAGCCTCTTACACGGTGGCTGGTATGGATGTAAAGGTTGCTGTAGCCTCTGGACTGGGCAATGCCAGAACCCTTCTGAATAAGGTGAAATCCGGTGAAGCCAATTACCATTTTATTGAGATCATGGGCTGCCCGGGCGGATGTATCAACGGCGGCGGCCAACCCCAGCAGCCCGGCTATGTGCGCAATACCGTAGATATCCGCTCTCTGAGAGCCAAGGTATTGTATGATTCTGACAAAGATAACCCGATTCGTAAATCCCATGAGAATCCGGCTATCAAGGAGCTTTATGATACTTATCTCGGAAAACCGGGAAGCTCCAAAGCACACCATCTCCTTCACACAACCTATGTAAAAAGGAAAATCAATGAACTTTAAGTCATTGCTGACAACATAAGAAGATCCCTGCCGGAGCCATTCCGGCAGGGACCTTTTCTTAATCATTTCTTTTTCCAAGCAATATTTAAACTTTTATCAGACAATTCCTACAACTTCCTTAACCCGCAGCATATCAGACTCCAGCTTCAAAATATGTATCTCCATCCATTCATTTTTCACCTGCATTGACCTTGCCTCCTCTACTCCCATTTTGAGAAAATCATGGCCCTCTCCTGTTACCTTAATTGCTTTCCATATCTTATTTTCAATGGTGGTATCCAGCCTTACAACAGCGCCTTCCACATTTTCCATTCTGCTGTTTAACTGAGTAACTTGTTCTTTCAGGACGTCCACTTCTTTCCTCAAAACCTTGACTTCCTTCTTTAAAATTCTGACATCTTCCTTTAGTACCGTTACATCTTCCTTCAGTACCGCTACATCTTCTTTCAGTACCGCTACATCTTCTTTCAGTACCGCTACATCTTCCTTCAGTACCACTACATCTTCCTTCAACTCCTTGATATCCTGCTTCATCTCCCTGATGTCTTCCTGCATATTATCTAACTTTTCTAATATAAGCCTGGTTTCTTCACTCATATTGTTTTCTCATCTTCCTTTCATATTCTTTTCCGTCCATCTTTTTTCTGTTATTATTTTACCACTATTCCTTACACACCGTCAATACACTTCCCTTTAAACTCCCCTCCCTCCGCGCCGATGCTGTATACCGGTTATTAAAACAAGCCTGCAAAAACACATTCATCATGAGCTTTTCATAATACTACGTAACTGCTCCGTAACAGCTACAAGCAAAAATCCATTTAAAATCGCCTGCAGCGATGAGAGCTCTGCGTGTTATTCTGCGTATTCTTACAGTCAGCGCAATGAACACGCAAGCCTACTGAACCATTCAGATTTGCTAACTAACACAAAAACGGAATCTCCGACCGATATAGCCGGTATAAGGATGGCTTTCACCACCAGAATCATCCAGAAAAAAGATTTCCTTTGATAAGTGCTATCAGTATAACACATAACAGATCAAAACGCAAACAGTTTTGATTGCAAAAGCAGACAGAACCCTCTCTCCAAACGCTCTGTCTGCTTTTCTCTCCACTATTTATACAAATCGCCTACTGAGGCTTCTCTACCTGCACAATAGCTGCCTTCTGCATAGGAATCCGGCAATGGCGGTCACTTCCAAACTCTACAATCACCGTATCGTCTGTCATATCAATAATAACGCCATAAAATCCGCTGCTGGTCAACACCGTATCCCCAATCGCCACGCTGGACATCAGCTCCTCTCTTTTCTTCTTCTCCTTCTGCTGAGGACGAATCGCCATAAAATACATTAATACAACAAAAAAGATAATGTAGCCGAATAATAGGGAGACTGGCATTCCGCCGGTTTGTGCTGCTGCTAACATACGCTTCCTCCTTACAGACTATCCCGCCGCCTTGCCGGGGGTCTGCATTTTCTTTCTTTTATAATATTTTCTCCTGACAAGAGCTTTAAGACTCTGCCTCCATTCCGCTAAGCTTCCTGGCTTTATAGTCCGCATAACGGTGTTTTTCGATTGCATCGCGGATCTCTTTCATCATTGTATTATAAAAATACAAATTGTGCAAGACACATAATCGCATTCCCAGCATTTCTTTTGCTTTAAAAAGATGACGGATATATGCCCGGCTGTAGGAACGACATGCCGGACACTGGCATCCCTCCTCAATAGGCCGGGAATCCAGCTCATATTTCTGATTCAGCAGGTTTAATTTGCCCTGATTCGTATAGACATGACTATGACGCCCGTTTCGAGACGGATAAACACAGTCAAAGAAATCCACGCCCCTGTCCACTGCCTCCAAAATATTGGCCGGAGTGCCTACCCCCATCAAATAAGTAGGTTTATTCTGAGGGAGATGAGGCACTGTCACATCTAAAATCCGATACATCTCCTCATGGCTTTCGCCTACTGCCAAGCCTCCCACTGCGTATCCGTCCAAATCCATATCCGCAATGGTTTTTGCATGTTCAATGCGGATCGACTCTACTACGCCTCCCTGATTGATTCCAAACAAAAGCTGTTCCCGATTAATGGTATCTGATAGGGAATTTAGCCGCGCCATCTCCTTTTTACAGCGCTCCAGCCACCGTGTTGTCCTTTCCACAGAGCTTTTTATATATTCAGAATCCGCCCGGCTGGAAGGGCATTCGTCAAAAGCCATGGCAATGGTCGACCCTAAATTGGACTGTATCTGCATACTTTCTTCTGGTCCCATGAAAATCTTTCTTCCGTCAATGTGAGAATTGAAGTAAACACCTTCCTCCCGAATCCTGCGCAGCCCTGCCAAAGAAAACACCTGAAAACCGCCAGAATCCGTAAGAATCGGCCTGTCCCAGTTCATAAACCGATGAAGCCCGCCAAACTGACGAATCAGCTTATCCCCTGTCCGCACATGCAGATGGTAAGTATTTGAAAGCTCTACCTGGGTACCGATCTGCCGCAGATCATCCGTAGACACTGCACCTTTAATGGCAGCCACTGTACCCACATTCATGAAAACCGGCGTTTGAATCGTGCCATGGACGGTCTGAACCTCCGCCCGCTTGGCACGTCCGTCTGTTGCAATTAATTGATATCTCATCCGCTCTCCTTTTTTGGCAGATTCCCTGTAACTGTCTGGTACTCTTACTGTTTTGATTCCTTTTTTTGTGCGGCTATTCCGACAGCATATAACAAAAGCCTGTTACGGATTCTCTGCCTTTCCCCCTAAATCTTTCTTTCCCTTGGCAGATGTCATCACATACCACAAAGCTCCAGTCACACACACAGAAGAATACGTTCCGCAGACAATTCCGGCCATCAAGGGAAGTGCAAATTCCCGGATAGAGGAAACCCCCATTATAAACAGCACAAACACCATAATAAAGGTGGTCAGCGATGTATTAATGCTACGGGTAAAGGTCTGGGTAATACTCTGATCAACCAAATCATCTAACTGCTGCTTTGGTGTCCTGGCTGCCAGATTTTCCCGAATACGGTCAAAAATAACAATCGTCGCATTAATAGAATAGCCTACAATCGTCAGCATACATGCAATGAACGTGGATCCCACTGACCATTTTGCCACTGCATAAAAGGTAAGAACTACCAGCACGTCATGTACCAAAGCCAAAATTGCACTGGTGGCAAACCGGATATCCTTAAACCGGAACCAAATATACAAAAGCATCAGCACAGTAGCAATCACAACTGCTGCCACCGCATCCTGCTTCATCTCCTTGCTGACTGCTGCAGAAATGCTCTCCGCTGTAATCTTTTCTGCCTCCACCCCAAAGCTTTCTACCATGGCATTTGACAATGCCTGCCTTTGATCTACACTCAGGGTCTTTGTCTTAATGATTACCTCATTGGTGCCTTCCACCTTCTGGGTCTGCACATCTGCATCACCTGTAATCTGAGAAACCACCGGAACCACACGGCTGGAAATATCCTCCAGAGAAAGATTTTCATTAAAGGTTACATTTGTGGAAGTACCTCCGGTAAAGTCCATGCCATAATTCAGCGCTTTTCCTGTCTGGCTGTTATTAAGCAGCATTGCCCCCCATCCCACAACAATCATTACAATGGAGACAGCAAAGCAAAACCGCCTCTTTCCCAGAAAATGAATCTGTTTTCCGTCCTTCTTCACCCCGTAAAACTTGGGATCCTCAAGTCCTAAGCTGAATAAGCTGTAAAGTGCAAACCGGGTCACAAAAAGCGCGGTAAACATGGACAAAATAATACCGATAGCCAGGGTTGTGGCAAACCCCTTCACAGTACCGGAACCGCGGAAATACAGCACAGCCGCTGCAATCAAGGTTGTCACATTGCCGTCTACAATGGCAGACAAAGCCTTGCTGAAGCCTGTCTTAATGGCAGATTTCACGACCTTGCCATGTCCCAGCTCCTCCTTGATTCTAGTAAAAATAATTACATTGGCATCCACTGCCATACCTACGGAAAGAATAATTCCGGCAATACCCGGCAGGGTCAAAGTCACCTCAAAGGCAGCCAGCAGAATCAAAATCAGACCCACATAAAGCGCCAAAGCCAGGACAGCCGCCACACCCGGCACCAGATAAGCTACTGCCATAAACACCGCCACTACGGCAAATCCAATGACTCCTGCCTTCAGGCTGGTAGAGATAGCTTCCTCCCCCAGCTTTGCGCCTACCACATTGGAACGCAGTTCTTCTAGCTCCAGGGATAAAGAGCCAATCCGAATGGTAGAGGCCAGATTGTTGGCTTCCTCATATCCTTCCATACCGTCAATCTGACACTGTCCTCCTGTGATCGCCTCCCGGACCACTGGGCTGGACTTCACCTCTCCATCATAAATAATAGCAATCTGTTTCCCCACATTTTTTGTAGTAGCTTCGGCAAAACTTGTAGTCCCCTCCGGAGTAAAGGTCAGGCTGACCACATAAGACCGTATCCCGTTCTGCTCGGTCTGACCTACCTTGGCTGTTGCAACCTGATCCCCTGTCAGAATCACCTGGCCGGTCTCATCAATAAACATCAGAGAGCCTGGTTTTCCCAGATCCTGCAGGATTGCATTGGCATCTGACACACCGGGAATATCAATATTGATCCGGTTAGCCCCTTCCCGGTAAACCTCTGCTTCCGTACTGTAATTCTGCACCCTCTGCTGAAGCTTGTAAACCGTGTCTGCCATATCCTCATCAGAGGGATTGGCCTCCACGGCCTGATAGGTAATGCTGACGCCGCCTGCCAGGTCAAGTCCCAGCTTGATGCTGTCCATGGTATCATATCCCAGGAATCCAAACAAGCCCACTGCAAACAGCAGAATCAACAGGCCTAAGAATCCTTTTCCCTTACTGTTGTTCATTCTTTCCTCCATTCTGTGCGTGTTTCACAGCACAAACAGGTATGGGTGAAATGCTTTTCTTTCACCCTTTTTCTCCTTACTCCTGTAGCTAATTCATAGATTGGTATCTCCGCCGACGCTGTTCCCTGAAAAACCGGGAAATAACAGCCTTTTTCATGCCTTGTCCTCTCACTGCCATTCTAAAGCTCACGGATTTGCCTCGTCAGTCAGAGCTGCCTGAATCATAATCGAACACTCGATCCGCTTTTTCTGCATCTCACAGCCGATATCATAGGCATCCGTAATCCGTCCATGAAATTGATAGGAATTGGCCGCACAGCCGCCGCTGCAATAAAATCGTGCAAAACAATCTCTGCATTTTTCCTTTGCATATACATTACATAGCTTAAATTCATCCTGGATATCCGTGCGGATAATCCCCTCATCCACACTTCCCATGCAAAATTCCTCTCTGCCTACAAACTGATGACATGGATAAAAATCTCCCCATGGCGTCACTGCCAAATACTCTGTACCAGAGCCACAGCCTGCGAGTCGTTTCGCCACACAGGGTCCCTGGCTCAAATCGATATTAAAATGGAAAAAATGAAAGCCTTGCCCTTCTTTCTTTCTCTTAATATACTCCAAAGCCAGCTTATCATACTCTTCCATGATCTGCGGCAGGTCTTCTTCTCTAATGGCATAAGGCTCATCGGAAGAAGCCACCACCGGCTCCATGGACATCTGGTCAAATCCCAGATCTGCAAAATGCTTCACATCCTGTAAAAAATCCAGGTTATGCCTGGTAAAGGTCCCTCTTATATAATAATCCTTCCCCTTACGGGACTTGGCAAACTTCTGAAATTTAGGGACGATCCTGTCATAGCTGCTGCCCTTTCCTCCTCGGGTAGGCCGCATGAAATCGTTGATCTCTCTGCGTCCGTCCAGGCTTAAAACCACATTGCTCATCTCCTGGTTACAGAACTCCATGATCTCGTCATTCAGCAGCATCCCGTTGGTCGTCAGGGTAAACCGGAATTTTTTCCCATGAAGCCCCTCCTGAGATCTTCCATACTCTACAAGCCTTTGCACGACCTCCCAATTCATCAGCGGTTCCCCGCCGAAAAAATCCACTTCCAGATTTCGGCGGTTTCCGGAATTAAGAATCAGAAAATCCAGCGCCTTTTTTCCCACCTCAAAGCTCATGAGGGCACGCCTGCCATGGTATTCCCCCTCCTCGGCAAAGCAATATTTACATCCCAGATTGCAGTCATGGGCAATGTGAAGGCACAAGGCTTTCACCACAGTCTTCCGCTTTTTAAAATCCGCTACATATTCCTGATAAATATCCTTGGTAAAAAGCTCCTCTTCATCAATCAGCATCTGGATTTCATCAAGAGCCTCCTGCGCTTCCTCGGCCCCGTAGGATGCCAAAATCAGTTCATCCACCGCCCGGCGCCGCAGTTCATCCTGCAGCTTTTCCGGTTTTTCCAGGTCGTTCTGGGACTTTTTTAAAATGGCAACCGCATCATATACCACATCGTCCACCACATGTACGGAACCACTGGCAACATCCATAACAATATTATAACCGTTATTTTTATATTGATGAATCACGGATTCCCTCCTTATTTCCTCCCAAAAAACAATTTCATTCCTGTTCACAGCAAACCCCGCTCATGACGAAAAACCCCTACAAGCTTTAAACTATAGGGGTCTTTTCATTCTCTCCATATCTTCGTCTGATGACGGATATCTGTGCTAAGGATTACCGATTTGTATTCTCACAGCTCTGATTGCCCACAGTGCAGGAAGTCTTGCATGCTGACTGGCACGAAGTCTGGCACTCGCCGCAGCCGCCCTTCTTCATGGACTCCTTCAGAGTTTTGTTATTTAAAGTTTTTACATGCTTCATAGGGTTATCTCCTCCTGAATGTTAATTTTTCGCACAGTCGTCACTGCCAGCTATCCAGTTTTGACTGAACATAAACCACAAGTGTTCCCATTATATCATGCTTCCTGATTTCCCGCAAGATTTTGTTTCAGAAAATATTCCAGCAAAACCTCCTTCTGATTCCTTTCCGGGTTCTCCAAAACCCGGTCCAAAAGTTCCTCCAAGGCTCTTCCCATCTCTTTTCCTGGACGGATTCCCACGGCAATCAGATCCTGACCGTTCACGGCAAGGTGCTTTAAATCCAGGCAGTCGCCTCTATCTCGTATTTCTTCTGTCAGGCATCTGACCCTTTCTCCATATCCGTTTAGCTCCGCCAGCACGTCCCAAACCTCCGGAAGCATCCTGCTCATAGCACGGCGCACTTCTTCTGCTTCTGCCTTTACCTCTCTGTCCGCCCAGGCTGCCAGAACCCTTACCCGGCTGATGGTATCAAGATCCATTTTCAATTCCTTCAAAACCTGTACCGCCATATCCGGTCCGGCCATGCGCAGAAATGCTCCCCAGCGCACATATTTTTCTGACGAAAGGCTGTCCGGAACCTGAAAGCTCTGCCAAGGAACCTGTGAAAATGCCGGAGAAATATATTGACTGATTCCCATTTCATAGACCTTCTTAATCTTCTCCGGATGGCCGGACTGAAGGAGGCTTGTCAGCTCTGCCTGAATCCGTTCTTTGCTGACCTTTGACAGATTCGGCGCAATCCTCATCACCGCACTGCAGGTTTCCTTTTCAATGGAAAAATCCAACTGGGCTGAAAACCGAATGGCCCGCAAAATCCGCAGAGCATCCTCCTCAAACCGTTCCACAGGATTTCCCACACAGCGAATCAGCCGCCCATCCAGATCCTTCGTGCCTCCAAAGGCATCTACAATACCTGTCTTATGGCTGTATGCCATGGCATTTATGGTAAAATCCCGACGCTTCAGATCTTCCAGAAGATCCGGGGTAAAAACCACCTGCTTAGGATGACGCCCGTCTGCATACTCCCCATCTACCCGGTAAGTAGTCACCTCATATCCGGCTCCGTCCAGCATGACTGTGACGGTTCCATGGAGAATCCCGGTATCAATCGTTCTTCGAAACAAAGATTTTACTTGTTCCGGACGAGCCGAGGTCGTAATATCCCAGTCCTTTGGCTGCCGTCCTAAAAGACTGTCCCGAACACAGCCGCCTACAGCATAGGCTTCAAACCCCTTTTCATTCAGTTTTTCTAAAATCCGCTCCACCTGAGGCGGCATCCATATCCTCATGTCTCTCATTTCTCTGAAATCCCCCTGACGCTCCTGTCATACCTTTCCCAAGTCTGTTTCCCTTTTTGAAAAATACAACAAAATACCGTCCGTCCATTGTTCCCCGGCAAAGGAAATCCGAAACCGCTGCTTTAATATGCCCTGCCCCAATACACCATCTTCACCGCAGGCTTTCCACAGCAGACACAGGTATCGGCAAGCTTCTCCTGAACAAAGGGCATACACCGGGAAGTCGCGCCTGTCAGCTCCTTGATCTTGTCCTCACATTCCCGGCAGCCGCACCACATTGCCTTCACAAAACCCGGCTTTTCCTCCACGGTCCGTTTAAAGACATCAAAATCCTCTGCCGTATAGGTATGGGCATCTCTATGTTCTCTGGCACGCTCCAGCATTTCCCTCTGAATCTGTACTAACAGCTCTCCTATTTTTTCCTGGATCCTATCCAGCGGCACGATCTGCTTTTCACGGGTGTCCCTGCGCACCAGCACTGCCTGATTCTGAGCCATGTCCTTAGGTCCGATCTCTACCCGCACCGGAATCCCCCGCATCTCTGACTCACTGAACTTCCACCCTGGACTTTTATCCGAATCATCTACCTTTACCCGGAATCCTGACAGTGCTTCTTTTATCTCAAACGCCTTGTCAAGAACTCCTTCCTTTTTCTGCTGAATCGGAACAATAACCACCTGGACAGGCGCAATCATTGGAGGCAGCACCAGTCCGCTGTCATCTCCATGAACCATAATAATCGCACCGATAATCCGGGTAGACATCCCCCAGGAGGTCTGATGGACGTACTGGAGAGAGTTGTCTTTGGCCGCATACTGAATCTCAAAAGCTTTGGCAAACCCGTCGCCGAAATTATGGCTGGTGCCGGACTGAAGCGCCTTTCCGTCATGCATTAGTGCTTCTATCGTGTAGGTAGCCTCTGCTCCGGCAAACTTCTCCTTGTCTGTCTTCTGCCCCCTGATAACCGGAATTGCCAGAACCTCCTCACAAAAATCTGCATATACGTTCAGCATCTGCTCCGTGCGCTCCTGCGCCTCCTGGGCCGTGGCATGGGCCGTATGTCCCTCCTGCCACAAAAATTCCCTGGAGCGAAGGAAAGGACGGGTAGTTTTCTCCCACCGTACCACAGAGCACCACTGATTATAGACTTTTGGCAAATCCCGGTAGGAATGAATATCCCTGGCATAAAAATCACAGAACAAGGTTTCTGAGGTGGGACGCACACACATTCTTTCCTGCAGCTCTTCCATGCCTCCGTGAGTCACCCAGGCCACCTCCGGTGCAAACCCCTCTACATGGTCCTTTTCCTTCTGCAAAAGCCCCTCCGGGATAAACAGAGGCATATACACATTCTCCACGCCGGTCTCTTTAAACCGCCGGTCCAGCTCCTTCTGAATATTCTCCCACAGGGCATATCCTGCCGGCTTAATCACCATACATCCCTTTACGCTGGCATAATCGCACAGCTCTGCCTTTTTCACCACATCTGTATACCACTGGGCAAAATCCTCCTCCATGGATGTGATGGCCTCCACCAGTTTCTTCTCACTAGCCATAATGCTCCTCCTTTATTTTTCTTCCTGTCCTCCATAATGAAATCTGGTTGATTCTACGCCATTTCCCGGCATTTGTCAAGCGCTGCCGTCTGAGCTGTATCCCCCATAACATTCCAGATACCGGAAAAAAATATACTCACATATTAAATGCATCTGCAGACGGGATCGGATCTCAATCCCTGACTTTACAAAAAATGTGGAATTTACATAAATATTTTCATCTGCCATATCACATAAGGTGTTGCTGCCTAAATCAGTAACCGACACAATGGCAGCCCCTCTGCTTTTCGCCATATTAGCGGCAGCAATCACTAAACTGGTCTCCCCGGAAACCGAAATAACAATGACCAGATCTTCCTTTGCGATTTGTTTCGCACTGATATTCATCATGGAACTGTCATCGTACCAAAAGGCCGGCTTCCCTATAATCTGCAGTCTTTTGACAAATTCCGCTGCCACCACCCGACTGCTTCCTGCCGCATAAAACTCCACTCGGCGGCTGCTGTGAATCCGCTCAATAAGCCAATCAATCGTCTCCTCCTGAATAAGCTGAATCGTCTTATGCACATCCTTTAAAAAATCTGTAGAGTGATATTCCTCTGTTTCTTCCTGACGCTGGAAAAGTTCCACCTTCAGAGCCGCCTTAAACTCCGAAAAACCACTGAATCCCAGCTTTTTGCAGAACCGGATCACCGAAGCAGGCGATGTATACAGTTCATCCGCTACCTGCTGCACCTTCATTTCAGAAATTTTCTTATTATTTCTGATGCAGTAGGATAAAATTTCATTGTCACTTTTGTTCAGCAGATGGGTATTTTCTGCAATCCGATTGTAAAATTCCATGACACGATCTCCCAAAATTTTATTCACAAAATGAAATTATTTCAACCTCCGCACTTCCTTCCAAAAGCTTTCAAAGCTATTCACAAAATGGCGCGAAGAGTTTATGATGACGATAGTTATTATAACTAATACAAAATGCACGTGCAACAAAAATCCAAGAAAAAAGCAACAAAAAGCATCAGAAAGGGGAATTTATTATGGTAGGTTTTAAAGTAGTAATCGTTGGCGGCGGCTCCAGTCATACTCCTGGTATTATCCAGAGCCTGATCGGAAACCTGGACCGTTTTCCACTTCAAAAGCTGGTTCTTTATGACATTGATCCGGACCGTCTGGAGCTGGTAGACACCCTTTGTCAGTCCCTGATTAAAAAGCTGGATCCGGAATGTGTTTATTTTACCACTACAGAACCCAAGGAAGCCTTTACAGACATTGATTTTGCCTTCGCACAAATTCGCCAGGGCGGCCTGAAAATGCGCGAAAAGGACGAAAAGATTTCTCTGGAGTTCGGTGTTGTAGGCCAGGAAACCTGCGGACCCGGCGGAATGGCTTACGGTCTCCGTTCCATCCCTGGTGTTTTCAAAGTGATTGATGATATCCGAACCTATGCGCCGGAAGCATGGATCATCAATTACTCCAACCCGGCTGCTATCGTTGCAGAGGCTACCCGCCGCCAGTACCAAAATTACAAGATCCTGAATATCTGTGATATGCCGGTAGCCATCATGCTGTCCTTTGCCAAAATGCTGGGACTGGAAAAATACAATGATTTGGATCCTGTTTACTTTGGTTTGAACCACTTTGGATGGTGGACCAAGCTTTTCGACAAGACCGGCGTTGACCGGATGCCGGAGCTGAAGGACAAGATCATGCAGTTCGGGCTGGCGGCTTCTCATGACAAACACCACTCGGATCCGTCCTGGCGCCATACCTGGGAGAATTTCAAGGAAATCCTCACGGACTTTCCGGAATTTCTGCCCAACACCTACCTGCAGTACTATCTGTATGCCAAAGAATGTGTGGAGACCAGCGATCCCAACTACACCAGAGCCAACATGGTTATGGACGGACGGGAAAAGGATATGTATGATCAGGTCCGCCTGATTAAGGAAAGCGGCGGTGCCCATGAAGTCAACTTAAACCTGTTTAATGCTTTCGGCGATTTCATCGTGGATGTGGCATGCTCCATTGCCTACAACAACGCAGACCGCTATCTGGTGATTGTAGAGAACAACGGCTCCATTCCCGCCCTTCCAAATGACGCTATGGTTGAGGTTCCCTGCTATCTGCGCAAATGGGGACCGGAGCCGGTAGTCATCGGAAAGATTCCTCAGTTCCATTTAGGCATGATGCAGCAGCAGCTTGCGGCTGAGAAGCTGATCGTGGACGCTTATTTTGAAAATTCCTACCAGAAGGCTCTGGAGGCATTTACCATGAACAAGACCGTGCCTTCTGCCAAGGTAGCCAGAAAAATTCTTGACAAGATGATTGAGGCCAACAAAGGATTTTGGCCGGAACTGAGATAAGAAGGAGGTTTCAATGAAAGAAAAATTTTCCTTTTCTCAATTCCAAAAGCTGGGCAAGGTGTTAATGACGCCAGTCATGATCATGCCAATTGCAGGAATCCTGGTGGGTGTTGGTTCTGCTTTTACAACCAAGAACATTGTGGAGATTATGCCTTTTCTGGGCCTTACCTATGTGCGTCTGTTCTTTAACCTTTTAAAAGCCATGGGAAACACGGTCAATTCCTATCTTCCCATTATCTTCGCGGTATCAGTAGCCGTAGGATATGCTAAAAAGGAAAAAGGGATTGCCGCCCTGTGCAGCGTCATTGGCTTCCTTGCCATGAACAATGTAATGAACGTGCTTTTAACCAGCCTTGGCAAGCTGGACCCGGCGGCCATGACCACCGGTCAGTCCATGGTCATGGGAATCGCCTCCCTGGATACAGGAGTATTCGGCGGTATTTTAGTAGGGCTTTTAGTCGCACGGCTTCACAATCAATATTATAATATCCAGCTTCCGCCGATTTTGGGAATCTTTTCGGGAACGAAATTCGTACCCATGGTTACTCTTCTTGGCTGTTCGGCTCTGGGTTTTGTAATGGCATTTATCTGGCCCATTGCACAGAATGGACTTACCTTAATGGGACAGCTTATCTACAACACAGGTGCCGCCGGAAGCGTGATTTACGGATTAAGCGAACGTGCTCTGCTGCCCTTTGGCCTGCACCATTTTATTTACACACCGTTCTTTTTTACCAACCTGGGCGGTTCTATGACCATTGACGGAAATGTGGTAGAAGGGGCATTAAACATTTATAATGCCATTCTTGCTTCACCGGATACGATGTTTGATATCAACATTTCTCGTTTTGTAATGAACGGAAAGGTTATTTTCGCCATGTTTGGTATGCCCGGCGCAGCCCTGGCCATCTACCAGACTGCAAAGCCGGAGAAAAAGCAGCAAGTAAAGGCTCTGCTGATTGCTGCCGTGATTCCGTCTATTTTCACGGGTATCACGGAACCCATTGAGTATTCCTTCTTGTTTGTAGCGCCGCTTTTGTTCGTGGTCCATGCCGGCTTTGCCGGACTGGCCTACCTGCTGACTTACCTGTTTAAGGTCAATATTCCCGGCCCCAGCGCTTTCGGCGGACCGTTTTTAAGCACGATCTTTAACGGTATCATGCAGTCAGACAAAGGCTCCAACTGGATCTGGGTCTTTATCCTGGGTGTCATCTTCTTTGTGCTGTATTATGCAGCCTTCCGTTTTATGATCCTGAAGTTTGATTACAAAACTCCGGGACGGGAGGCGGATGAGGAAGAAGTCAAACCTTTAGGGGGCAAAAAGGTCAGCGATGATATTCTGAATGTTATTATAGCCGGCTTAGGAGGCGCAGAGAACATTTTAAATGTAGATGCCTGCTTTACCCGCCTGAGAGTGAAGGTCAAGGACAAGGCCCTGGTCATGTCTGACAACGAATGGAAGGCTCAGACCGGAGCCAATGGGGTGGTTCGTGTCAATGACGGAGTCCAGATTATTTACGGCACAAAAGCAGATATTTATAAAAACAATTTAAAAAACATTTTGGGGATGGAATAATAAAAATAGATCTGCAGTGTAAGCCATTTATTACAATGCTTGCCTGCATCAGGTCACAGTCTTTGAAACGCTTAGGCTGTGACCTGATTATTTATACCCGAAGTATCATTCTGCCTGCCCGATCCTGCAGCTGTTCAAAAGGTAAAAGATTCTTTAGCCAAGGCTGCTGTTTACAAAAACACATAGTTTTTCAACCGTTCCATTGCTTCTTTCACCCGTGATAAAGGCAGCGCCAGATTCACCCGAATGGCATTCGCGCCATGGAACATCCTGCCGTCCTGCCATGCTACCCCCACATTCCATCCTGCCTTTAAAAGTTCATCCATGGTCTTTCCATGTTCCCTCAGCCACTGGCTGCAGTCTAAAAACAACATATAGGTTCCCTCTGGCTTTGCCACCTGTACCCCTGAAAAATGCTCCTGAATGAACCTGCATGCATAATCCACATTTTCTGTGATCACCTGACACAGCTCATCCACCCATAGGAATCCTTCCGGACTATATGCTCCTGTCAGGCCGTGCATACTGAGCACATTCATGGAATTATAATGGGATTTGCTGCTCTGGGCCTCCGCCCGCTCCCGCAGGTAGGGATTATAAATAATATGATAGGAGCCAATAAGTCCTGCCAGATTAAAGGTCTTTGACGGTGCATACAAAGCAGCCGTCCGCTTCCTGGCATCCTCATTTACCATCTGCAGCGGAATATGACGCTTTCCGCCCAAAATAATATCAGACCAGATTTCGTCGGAAATCACCACACAATCATTGGCTTTGTATACCTCAAGAGCCTTTTCCATCTCCCATTGCTCCCACACACGTCCGCAGGGATTATGGGGATTGCAGAAAACTGCCACATGAATCTTATTTTCCCTGATCTTGGCGCTCATATCCTCAAAATCCATTCTCCAGACTCCTGCCTCATCCCGCTTTAACGGACTGTGTACAATCCTCCGGCCGCAGTTTGAAATACTTCCCGTAAATCCAATATAGGTGGGACTGTGAAGCAGCACAGGATCACCCGGTGCGGAAAATGCCTCCAGCACAGAGACCAGACCTCCTAACACCCCGTTTTCATATCCAATGCATTCCCTTGTAAGACCGGTTACATGGTTACGCTTTTGATGCCAATTCATAATGGAATCAAAATAAGCGTCACTGGGATTAAAATAACCAAAAGCCGGATGCTTCACCCTTTCTATAATGGCTTCCTGAATCGCAGGCAGCACCGGAAAATTCATATCCGCCACCCACATGGGAATCGCATCAAACCCCTCTTTCGGCCTGTCCGGCGCAGAGCCTCCGCCTCCCAGCCCGTCTACCGCAAGTGCATCCTTTCCACGGCGGTCAAGAATTGAAGTAAAATCGTATTTCATGCCACATTCCTCTTTTCGTATTATTAGGAATTGTTCAAAAACCTATTCCCATACCGGCACAATGGCAAAGGAATAGGCAATATCCTGCTCCCCGTCAATATGCCATGGCCTCTCCACATCGCTTCCCCAACTGTCAATGCCGCCCACTCCCCGCACTGCTCCCAAAATACAAGCCACAGTCCTTCTGGCCGGGGGCAGCTCCTCCTGATGTGCAGCACTTTCCAACTCCAACGCCGTATAGGGAAGACAGGAAAAGGCAAATGGAGAATCCAGCTTTTCAAAACGCAGAGAAAATTCTTCTGTCTTCCCGCCCTGCCCCTGTAATTCATTTGCCAGCACAGACGACCGACGCACCTGCAGCCAGTCTGTATCCATATGAACGCCGCAGTCCTGGGGAACCAGATAGGGAGTCACCGGCAGCCCGTCCACCTTCCATTCTCCCTTTATGCCTCCGGCCATCCGGTCTGGATAGGTTTCACCGGACAAGCCGTAATAACAGTATCCGTCAGCCTTAGTAGGCATAACAAACCTCATTCCAAATACAGGGAGCTGCGGAAGCCCCTTCTTCCCATAATAGTGGACATCTACCCGGATCCGCCCGGATCCTTCCACTGTATAGATTACCTCTACCTGGGCAGACGGCGTTGTGGCTGTGGCATAGATAAAAGTCACAGTCAGGGTATCTGCCTCCTTTTCTCCCAAAAACCGATTGTTGTCCGGTGCCAGGAACGGCTCCATATCCTCCCCGTCTGTCTGTATCCGGATTTGTTCTGTTTTTACAAACGAATCTGCTCCCATCCACATAGCTGACCGGAAAGAAAATTCCGACCCCCGGTCATTATCCGTGGTGGCCCGCCAAAAGACCGGTCTCGGAGCCCGGTACAGCCATTCCCGGCCGTTTACTGTCAAAGACACCATTCCTCCGGCCGCATAAGAAAACAAATACTCGAATCCGTCGCCATGGACTCCTAACACCACATCACCAAACACAACCTTCAGTCTTCCTCGTCCCTCTCTGGTCTGCTGTCTATTCATATAATCCATAATAGTATTTCACCTCCTGCATCGCCGGCTTTGGCGTCCGGTCCGCAAACAAAATCCCGTTGCCGGAAAACTCATAATCTGACGGGCGGTCGTCAAAATCGCCGCCGTAGCGCAGCACTTCCCTGCCATTCACCTCATCCTTCACCAAAATCGCCTGATCAATAAAATCCCAGATAAACCCTCCCTGATAATTCTCATATTGATCAATCAGATCCATATAAGACTTCATTCCACCTAAGGAATTGCCCATATCATGCATATATTCACAGAGAATAAACGGCTTTGTCCCGTCTCCCTCCAGGTATTCCCGAACCTGATCCGGCGTTGCATACATCCGGCTCTCCATCTGGGAAATCGTCTCATCATAAGCCCGGTTGTGGAACACCCCTTCATAATGAATGAGCCGCCCATCCTGCTTCTCCTCCAAAAACTCCTGCATGGCCTGAATATTATCCCCTGCATAAGATTCATTTCCCAAAGACCAGAACAGAACGGACACATGATTTTTAAAGGTTTCGAAATTAGTACGCATCCGATCCACCACGGCTTCCCTCCACTGGGGCACACTTCCCGGCACATTCCAGCTTGGTTCTGCCCGATTCATCTTCTGCCAGGAACCATGGGACTCTAAGTTCGTCTCAGACATCACATAGATACCTTCCCTGTCACAAAGCTCATACCAGAAAATCTGATTGGGATAATGACAGGTCCGCACACTGTTAATGTGATTTTCATGAAAACATGCCATATCGGAAAGCATGTCCTCCCTGCCGATCACCCTGCCGGTACGGGCATTCCACTCGTGGCGGTTCACCCCGTTTAAAATCAGTCTCTTTCCGTTCAGCTTCATGATGCCGTCCTCCAGAGCTATCCGGCAAAAGCCGATCTTGCAAGGTACAATCTCTGCCACCTGCCCGTCTTCACTCAAAAGACGGATCTCCAAATCATACAGGTTAGGACTCTTATGCGCCCAGGGCTGTATTTCTTCAAGAATCTCCGGCTCCGTCTGAACAGTCTCAGCAGCCGGAAGCATTTTCTCCAACAGAGCTTTACCTTCTTTATCCTTTAAAAGCACAGAAACCTTATATTTTTGTAAATCTCTCCCGTCCTGCTGTTCTTCTGAACCATGTCCTCCTGCTGATGACAGCCGAAGCCTTAAGGCCAGCTCCCCGCTTCTCCCATCCTCTCTAAGCTCCGTCCTGGCCCACAGATCCTCCACATGGACCTGCGGCTTTGCATACAAGGTTACGTTCCGGAAAATGCCGGAAAACCGAAAGAAATCCTGATCCTCCAGATAAGAAGCCGTGGACCGCTTATGAACCTCCACAGCCAGCACGTTTCCCTTCTCCCGGATGTAAGGCGTCAGGTCAAAATCCGACGGTGTAAAGCTGTCCTCTCCGTATCCCACAAACTGTCCGTTCAGCCACACATACATGGCCTGCTCCACACCCTCAAAAGAAATACACACCCTCTTTCCCAACATCCTTTCCTCCAGATCAAACCTGAGGCGGTAAGAGCCGACGGGGTTATATTCTGCCTGCGAAAACTGTCCCGGCTGTGCTCCCACGCCTTCCAGAGAAAACGCAGGACGGCGGTACACATGCCCCTCCCAGGGATACATGGTATTAATATAATGAATCCGGTCATACCCTGCCATCTCCATGTGACAGGGAACCGGAATGGTCTCGAAAGCAGATGCGTCAAAATCCTCCCTGTAAAAATCCATCGGACGTCCGACAGCATTTTTTGACCAAAAAAACTGCCACGCTCCATTGAGAGACTGGTACAAATTGTCCTTCCTCTCTGCAAAATCCGCCTCTGTCCCGTAAAATCGATGGTCTGAATGAGCCGGCAGCATATTTACCCGAAACACCTCCGGGTCATCTAACCAGCTTAACTGTGGTGTTATGACAGACATTTTCTACCTCCTTGTTTTCATTCTGGCAGCATTTTTATACCTGTGAGCCAAATGATTTGCCGATATATTCTCATCATTTCAGAACCGTTTACAATCATTTGGCAAATATGTATGCTTCTTAAGTATCATACTCCTGTTTACCGGGTTTCCGGCCAGCAAAAACGCTTTGCACATTAATGCTATTATATGATATTTCAGGTTCTTTTACAAGCCAAGATATTTTCCTTTCTATAAAAGCAAGTATCTCTATATCCCTTCATTTGCTGCCTGTGCAAATCGAATAGAGGATAAAAAGCCTGGCATCCCACAGCCAGGCTTTTTATCCTCCTGCCTTTCTCTATCTGTCAAACCGGAACCCTGCATAAGCATTCATCCCATGCTCATGGATATCCAGACCATCCATCTGCTCCTGATCAGTCACCCGAAGCCCCAGCACCTTATCAATCACCTTAAACACCAAAATCATGGTCACCCCGGTCCAGGCCAATACACTTATCACCCCCGTAAGCTGTTTTAACAGCAGGGAAACACCGCCTCCATACAGCAATCCTACAGAATCATTTCCAGGAGCAGCAGCCGTGGCAAAAAGCCCTACAGCGATGGTCCCCCAGATTCCATTACAGAAATGAACTGCCACAGCCCCCACCGGGTCGTCTACATGGATCACATAATCACAGAACCACACGCCAAATACAACCAAGATTCCAGACACAACTCCCACAAGAAGCGCTCCCATGGCATCCATCACATCACAGCCTGCAGTGATTCCCACCAGACCTGCCAGAGAAGCATTGAGACACATGGACACATCCGGTTTCCCATATTTCACCCAGGTTATCATCATGCAGACTACAGTTGCCACTGCAGGAGTAATAGTAGTAGTGGCAAATATGGACGCCAGCTGAGGCCCGCTTGTAGCTGCCGCCCCATTAAATCCATACCACCCAAACCAGAGAATAAAGCATCCCAAAGCGCCAATCACTACATTATGTCCAGGAATGGCATTGGGGCTTTTATCTTGATTATACTTTCCCAGACGCGGCCCCTCCAACCATGCTCCGATCAAAGCACTGAATCCTCCGACCATATGAATGGCGCAAGAACCGGCAAAATCATGAAAGCCTATAGCAGACAGCCACCCCCCGCCCCAAATCCAGTGAGCCTCTATAGGATAAACCACTGCCGATATAATGGCAGAATACACGCAGTAGGAAATAAATTTTGTTCTCTCTGCCATAGCGCCTGACACAATAGTGGCGGTGGTGGCGCAAAACACCAGGTTGAACACAAAATCAGACCAATCAAAGTGTGCATAATCCGTGACAATCCCAAGTGTAGGCATTCCAATCAGCCCGCCTAAGGTATCCTCCCCCATCAAAATACCAAATCCTAAAAACATGAACACCACTGTGCCAATACAAAAATCCATCAGATTCTTCATAATAATATTTCCGGCATTTTTTGCCCTAGTAAATCCGGTCTCCACCATAGCAAAACCAGCCTGCATAAAAAATACCAGAGATGCTCCGATCAGATACCAAATCCCAAATACTTCACTTAAAATATCTTCCATAATTGTATCCTCCTGTTTTTCTGTTTTTCCGTTTTCCTTCCGGCAAATCCTTCTTCTACCCCCAGTTTTCCCCTGTCTGACGCCATTTCCTGGCAAACAAAAAAAGACGCTGCCATACTGGCTGCTATCTTCTTTGATAACCTTCATCTTTATAAAAAATTTCATTCCTTTTACCGGATGCCGTCCGTTCTTTACCATACTCTACAATGCGCGCTCTCCCCGTTCACCGGTACGAATCCGAACCGCATCCTGAACATCATAAATAAAAATCTTACCATCTCCGTAATTACCGGTTGTAATCTCATGAACAACCCGATCTATGATTTGCTCTGCCGATTCTTCACATACAACCGTCTCCACCTTTACCTTTGGCAGAAGATTAACGGTATATTCGGTTCCCCGGTACCGCTGCCTATAGCCCTTCTGATTACCATAACCCATAATGTTGCTGATCATAATCCCATTTGCCTTACATTCCTCCAAAATTCCTTTCAGGTCTTCCAGCTTTTCTGGTTTAATGATCATTTCCAGCTTTTTCATATGATGCATCCTCCTTTTCCCGGATCTATCAGGGCGGCTTTCAAACAGCCTGCACAGCAATTCCCACAAGTCAATTTGTGCCGATGCCCTAAACAAAAAAAACGAGAGAGCTTTCTAAAAAACTCCCTCGTCCTTCAACATGCTTTATTATATTCTCTTTTTCCAAAAAGTCAAATACATTTTTTCCTCCAAACCTGATAAAAATTTATGAAAAAGCGACAAACCCCTGCAATTTTCTCCAAAATTCGCAAAAACACTTGCACATTTTCCTTTTATGTATATAATATACTGTATATTGTTTTTATTATACAATATACAATGTGCATACAGATACAAAGGAGTGACAGATTCCATGATCAAGCACTTAAGCTTAAAAGCATACGGAAAGATCAATCTCGGCCTGGATGTACTGGGCAAACGGGATGATGGCTATCATGAGGTCCGCATGATCATGCAGACCATCGGTATTTTTGACCGCATTGATTTGATACGAGAAGACACCCCTGGCATCCGGATTGAGACCAATCTTTTCTATCTGCCCACCAATGAAAACAACCTGGTATACAAGGCTGCCCGGATGCTGATGGACGAGTTTTCCATTCCTGGAGGCATCTTTATTCGCCTGCGCAAGTTTATCCCTGTTTCTGCCGGTTTAGCAGGAGGCAGCAGTGACGCTGCGGCTGTGCTGTTCGGTATCAATAAAATGTTTCGTCTGGAGCTGACCGCCTCCCAGCTAATGGAGCGCGGGGTTAAGATCGGCGCTGACGTTCCCTACTGTATCCTGCGCGGCACCGCACTCTCGGAAGGAATCGGAGAAGTTTTGACCCCCCTGCCCCCGGTTCCCCAGTGCCAGGTCCTGATTGCAAAACCGGGAATCAATGTCTCTACCCGTTTTGTATACACCAGCTTAAATGCCGATCAGCTAAAGCCGGAGCAGCATCCGGACATTGACGGCATCCTGGCCGGAATCCGCAGCCAGGACCTTTATCAGATTGCCGGCAAGCTGGGCAATGTACTGGAGACTGTCACGATTCAGGAATATCCGGTCATTCAGTCCATCAAGGATGCCATGCTGGAATATGGAGCCATTGGCTCCCTGATGAGCGGAAGCGGTCCCACCGTGTTCGGACTTTTCACCAATCCGGCAGCCGCACAGCATGCCTTTGAGGAACTTCGTTTTGGCTCTGCATGCCAGCTTGCCAAGCAGGTTTACCTGACCAGCTTTTACAATACCCAGAATCAGCCTTAATCTCAAAAAGGAGAATTTCCATGACCCATGAACTGAAAGTGAACATGAACGAATACCTTCCCCTGCGGGATGTGGTTTTCAACACACTCCGGCAGGCTATCCTGAAGGGCGAGCTGGAGCCAGGAGAACGCCTGATGGAGATCCAGCTTGCCGACCGTCTGGGGGTCAGCCGCACCCCGATCCGGGAAGCCATCCGCAAGCTGGAGCTGGAAGGATTGGTTCTTATGATTCCGCGGAAAGGCGCAGAGGTAGCCCGCATTTCCGAAAAAAGCCTGCGGGAGGTCTTAGAAGTGCGGCGTTCCTTAGAGGAGCTTGCCACAGAGCTTGCCTGCCAGCGTATGGAAGATGAAGCGCTGCTGGAATTAGAAGAAGCCCAGGAGAATTTCCGCAGCGCCGTCCAGAAGGGCGACCTGATGAATATCGCTGAGACTGATGAGCATTACCACGATGTGATCTATCACGGCACCGGCAACTCCCGCTTAGTACAGATCCTGAATAATCTTCAGGAGCAGATGTATCGCTACCGCCTGGAATATATTAAAGACACCGCCAAGCACCAGATCCTTTTGGTAGAGCATGACCACATACTCCGAGCCTTAAAAGAACACCGGGTGGCAGAAGCCAAAGCTGCCATACGAGAGCATATTGATAATCAGGAGATCACAGTCTCTAAAAATATCAAGGAGCAGCAATAAGCTGCTCCTTTTTCGTCTTATTATCCCAAGATTATCTCAAACTCCCCTGCCGTCCGGATCACAAGAATTGCTTACGAATTTCCGTTATTCTAATACAGCTCAATCAGCTCTCTCGCCAGAACCTTTGCCAGCTCAGTGCTGGCCATCTGATCCTCTGCATGCATTAAAATAAGAGCAAATTCTACCTTTTCTCCGGACGCCTCCTTCTGAAGTAGGGAACCATGCACCTCATGTGCCTGAGCATAAAAAGCATCCCCTTCCTGCATCAGTCTTTCCGCCTCCGCATAGTCTTTAGACTTAGCCTTCTGCAAGGCTTCAATATAACAGGACTTGGCGCTTCCGCTGTTGGAAATCATCTGTACACAAGTTAATGCAAAATCCTCACTAATCATACGCCCATCACCTCCATTGCATGCTCCAGAACCTTTTTCCCGTTCATCATCCCATAATCTTTCATGTCGATCGCTTCCACAGGAACGCTTCCTGCCATCTTCTTCACATTTGCCAGCTCATAACGAATCTGCGGGCCAAGAAGCACAATATCCACGGCTGCAATCTCCTTTTTAGCCTCGGATAAGGATTTTGCCTCGATTTCCACCTCTGCATTTTTTTCTTCGGCCGCCTTCTTCATCTTTGCTACCAGCATACTTGTTGACATCCCCGCGTTGCAAACCAACAGAATCTTTTTCATATTTCTTCTCCTTTACTTTTTGTTTTGCCTTTATTGCTTGTTATTCTGACGCCATGGTCTTTTCCATGACAATGTCATTCATCTTTACAAACGGAATATAAAGCAGGATTCCTAATATCAAAATCACCAGCTGGACAACAATTGCCCGCACATCCCCGCCTGTAGCCAAATATCCGCTTAAAAGCGGCGGTGTCGTCCACGGAATATACACGACACATTCGTTCATAAAATTCATGGCCGTTGCCGCATACCCAATCACAATACCGATTGCCGGCGTAAGTACAAAGGGAATAAGCATGCAAACGTTATACACAATGGAATATCCAAATATCACAGGCTCATTAATATTGAAAAGCCCTGGAACAAAAGCCATTTGGGACACTCCTCTTGTGGCCTTGTTCCTGCTTACCAGCAACGTGGCAATCAGCAGACAGATGGTTGAACCAGAACCGCCCATCATACCAAAAGCCGGAACAAAGGCCACATTGATAATATTGGGGATTGCCTCTCCCGCCGCATATGCTGCCATGTTCTGCGTCATGTTTACGATCAGCAGGGGCTCCAATATCGAGCTGTAAATGACAGACTGGTGAATTCCCAAAATCCAGAGAAAATTACCCAGACTATACAAAAGCACACATCCCAGCAGACCTGTGGTTGCCGTGCGAAGCGGCTCCTGAATCAGCATGGTAATAATATGTACCAGGTCCGTGTGAAACACATTATTCAACACTGCACTGATCAGCGCAAATCCGGACATAACCAGAATAAACCGGATCAATACATTAAAGGACTTGCCCACAGCCGGAGGGATACTGTCCCCCAGATTGATCTTCAGTCTCTTAATGCTGCTGATCCAGACAAAGATCTCTGTGGCTGCCAGACCGATAATTACGCCTGCAAACATAGCCCCTGTGCCGATGTTGCTAAAGCTTAGCGCTCCCTGTGCCAGCACTTCCCCGCTTCCGTCCAGCGGATCCCAATCACATTCGGCATCATCACCACCAGAGAGGCCAGGGATATGACTGCTGCAGCCAATGGATTCTCATATCCCTTATTCTGAGACAGCATATATCCGATTACCGGAGCAATCAAAAGCGAGCTAATATTCAATGTTCCGTTGACAATCAATGTACCCCAATACTGGGCCCCTGTCAGAGCATCTCCGGACAAAAGCCATTGAAACACCGTATTATTAATCAAAACCGCCAGACCGGCCAGAATATACAGCGGCATGATCGTTGCAAATGCATCCCTTAGCGACCGGAGATGGATCTCATTGCCCAGCTTTGAGGCAAACATGGTAAACCTTTCCACAAACTTGGAATTACCCATTTTTTCTTCCTCCTAAGATTATTTTTGTGACTGTTCAAGCTTCCTTTTCCTGTAAATCCGATTCCTCTATACAGTTATTTTCTGCTGCTTTCCCTTAGCTGATTTCCTGCTCCCGCGCTCTGATCACCTCCTGTATCCACGCCGCGGATTTCTTCCATCTCCGCTGATAGTTTCCTGCCAGATCTACCTCAACCATGCCATATCGGTTTTTAAAGGCATTGTTCCAGGACCAGTTATCAATCAATCCCCAATAATGATAACCCATACACTTAGCTCCATCCTGAATCGCCTTTAAAATCCATTCTAAATGCTCCTTTACGAACTCAATCCGATAATCATCCTGTATCTGCCCTTCTTTGTCACGGAATCGGTCTTCATGCTCTACGCCCATACCATTTTCTGAGATAAAGAACTTTAGATTCGGGTATTCCTCCTTCATCTTTATTCCAAAATCATAGATTCCTTTTGGGTAAATCTCCCATCCTCGGTAAATGTTCATCTTTGCCTCCGGCCATACATAAACGTCGGCATATTTCGGATATCCCTTCTGGTCAAACTTCTCCCTCGGCGCCTGAACACGGGAGGGATGATAATAATTAAAGCCCAGCCAGTCTACCCTTCCCATAGCCAGAATTTGCTCATCTCCTGGCCTCATATCCGGAAGAAGTCCGCTATCCTTTAAAGTCTCTAAAATATCCTTGGGAAGCCTTCCCTCTGCTACCAGATCCAGCCACCACCGGTTCTTCACCCCGTCCTCCATTCGGAGCGCCTCCAGATCCTCCGGGCTTGGATCCTCCTTTGTATAAGGCGGAGCGAAACAGTTAATCAGGCCAATCTTTGCCTCTGGGAGAAGGAAGCCCTCCTCCTTTGCTTTTTGAAACTCCCTTACTGCCAGACAGTGCGCCAGAGACAGATGATACTGCACGGCCATACCTCTCTTGGCGTCCTGAATAAAGGGATACCAAAGTCCGTCCCGATATCGCTGATCTGGTTCTACAATCGGTTCATTAAAGGTAAACCAATATGTAATTTCCTTTCCAAATTCCCGAAAGGCTGTCCTGGCATATGTTGCATATGCCTCTACCACCTCACGATTCTCCCAGCCGCCCTTCCTAAACAGATAAGCAGGCATATCAAAATGATACAGATTCATAAACAGCTCAATCCTCTGCTCCTTGGCACAGGCACAAACCTTGTGATAGAAATCAGCCCCCTCTGGATTCAGCTTCTGGTCCTGATCCATCAGTCTGCTCCACTGAATAGAGGTTCGGAAGGAGTCCAGTCCAAGACTCTTGAAAAGCTTAATGTCCTCCTCATATTTTTCATAAAAATTATTTCCCACATAGCTTCCGACCTTATTGTAAAAATCGGAAATAGAAAGGTCTGACCAGGTATCCCAGATATTTCCAGCTTTCCTCCTGTCCGATAAGCGCCTTCCGTCTGCGGCCCGGACATCGCCGCCCCCATAAAAAAATCTTTTGGCAACCGAAGCTCCATCCCTTCTCCTCCTTACATTATTTGTTATGTTTTAAAAATAAAATGTTATAACATATTTTTATTATATTTTAACTGTTGTCAAGAGTTTTTTGGAAATTTTTATTGATTTTTTTCGTGAAAGATATAATCTTTTACAAGATATTGTGAAAAAAGAAAAAAGGACTGTCAAATATGACAATCCCTTATAATGGTTTTACCTGCCGGGCTTCAGCGCACGCTGACTGTCCTCAGCACAAAACAATCCGCCCTGTGCCGCGATTTTGAATATTCAAAGATTCTTCCGTCATCCAGATATGCCGTCTGCTCTACCTCAAACACCGGCATGGTTTCTTCCCCTATAGCCAGCCATTCCCGTTCCTCTTTTGTGGGCATATCTGCCCGGGCAGCCCGGTGTGCGCTTTTGATTTTCAGCTTGAGCTTATGCTCAATATATTCGTAGATGGAATTTTCCACCACCTCAGCCGTGATTCCGGTAATAAAATCTGTAGGCATATAAGTATATTCTACCACGTAAGGCTTTCCGTCTACAATCCGTGTGCGGCAGATATAGCAGACAAACGCAGTTTCCTCCACCTGAAGCTTCTCCGCCACATCCTTCGGCGCCTGCAGAAGTGAAAACTGATGTACCTCAGATTCCACCTTTCTTCCCCGCATATCCCGGCTGAATCCTCCGAACTGCTGGGATTTGGCAAATCCATCCGAATCTGCGCCCTCCCCGATTATGGCTTTTACATAGGTTCCTGCTCCGCGTCTCCGTGTGATCAAGCCCCTGTATACCAGCAAGTCAAGAGCTTCCCGGATCGTAATCCGGGAAGCGTCATATTGTCTGCACAGCTCCATCTCCTGAGGGAGCTTCTCATCTGCCAGATACTCTCCCTTCTGGATCTTATTCTGAATATCTTCTGCTATCCTTTCATATTTAAACATCACTCTTTTGCCTTTCCTATTGTTATAAAGATTATCTATCTTGTTATATCATTTTACAATAGAAAAGTCAAAATATAATTCTTTAATGCCGGTGCATGGCCACCTCGCTGGCTCCAAGGTTTCTCAGGTTCTCATGTACCTCCCTGCTGTCCGCCTGCCCGATCAGAAGATCCCTGGCCTTTTTGGCCTCTGTCTCAGACTTATGCTTGCTGGGACCTCCGACACAGCCGCCCACACAAACCATGCCTTCCACAAAATCTGCCGGAAGCTTGCCTACCTTCATCAGAAGCAGCGCCTTCTTACATTCCGCAGCGCCGTTGCACCTCATCACATTGGGGCTGATATCCTCATTCATCTCCTTAAAGCACTGAACCACCGCCGCAGTCACACCGCCGGAATTGCCGAACCGCTTGCCGTATACAGAGCTGTCCTGATAGGTGTTCTCCTCTGGCTCCAGCTCCACGCCCTTGGCCCGCATCATGGCCCGAATCTCTCCAAAAGTCATGGCATAGTCAGCATTTCCCGTAATATTCAAGTCCAGTGTCTCGCTCTTTTTTGCAATACACGGCCCGATAAAGACCGTGATCGTCTCCGGATCACGCTCCTTTAGCATACGGGAGACTCCGCACATAGGCGAAACGGTGGTAGACATGTTGTCAAGAAGCGTGGGAAAATGCTGCCGGATCATATTTACAAAAGCCGGACAGCAGGATGTGGTCATCTTCTTCCCCTCTTTATATGCCTCCGCCCATTCCGCCGCCTCGGCCGCTGCCGTTAGGTCACCGCCAAGCCCCACCTCAATCATGTCGGCAAAACCGATTTTTTTCAGGGCAGTCTTCCAGCTTGCCATGGTGATCTCCGCTCCAAACTGCCCCTCCGTAGCAGGGGCAACCATGGCTACCACCCGTTTTCCGGCATTGATCAGGCGAATCACATCCACCATAAAAGTCTTGGTTCCGATAGCGCCGAAAGGACAGCTATGGATACAGGCGCCGCACTGAATACATTTCTTTTCATCGATCACACAGATTCCATATTCATCATAAGTAATGGCATCAACCGGGCATACCTTTTTACAGGGTCTCTCTAAGTGGGCAATGGCGCTGTAAGGACATGCCTGCGCACACTTTCCGCACTCTTTGCATTTTCCCGGATCAATATGTGCCCGGCTGTCCCCAATGGTGATGGCTCCGAAATTACAGGAATTTTGGCATGCCTTTCCCATACAGTTCCGACAATTGTCCGTTACCACGTAAGAGGCAATGGGACACTCCTCGCAGGCAGCCTTAATAACCTGCACCACATTCATGGAATCCATTCCCACCGGACATTTTCCTTCTGCTAAGCGGACCCTCTGTTTAATTATCTCTCTCTCTTTATAAATACAGCAGCGGAACTGAGCCTGGGGACCCGGGAACATCTGATGGGGAAGCTCATCCCGCTTCTCCTCCAGTGTTCCCTCCCATGCCAGCTTTGCAACCTCACAGAGCACGTCATGCTTTATTTTTAAGATTGTTGCGTCATTTGTTACCATAAGCCTTTAACCTCCTCGTTCTTGTAGACAAAGTGTAACCGTTCCGTTGACCAGATATCCTATTAATAATACGTTACCGTAACTGGTTTTCCCATTTCTTCCACGGTGTGCTTTAGCTGTTCCACCAGATTTTGCCGGATTCCCAAGTCAAAAGGCAGACCTGGATTTTGATAAGCGCTGTTAATGGCTTTTCCTACATACAGATGAAGCTCCGTGCAGTCTTCAATCAGCATCTTTGCCACCATGGATGCCCCGTTAGGCTTGTCAATCTCCAGAAAGAAATCCTCTGACACGGTTTCTTTCTTTGTGTATCGCTTTAATAGCTGAATCACCCGGTTTAAGGTCAGCACCCCTTCTGTTACCAAATCGATTCCATCCATATAAGCAATGGGCGGGATCTCCGGATCTACATAATCCAGGGACACATCTAAGGATTTTTTTAATACGCGGGATACAATGGTTGAACTGGTGCCGCCGCACACGATCCGCCTGGTCTCATCCCCGCCGCTCATCCAGCTGTTCACCATCTCCACATCCCGGGATGCATCCTGTGCCGGACCGGTCATAAGATGGACCGGCTTTGCATTGATCACCCGCATACAGGCAACGGTAGTATCATCGCCGGGGCGGTACTCATAAAGCTCGTCACATGCCTGACAGACCGCTGACGCCAGACGCATGGCAGATATGGTCTTTGAATACTGCTTTACCGCGTAATCTGCAATATCCTCCCACACCCATCCGAAGTTCAGAAGACGTCCTACCCCTGCATGGATGGTTCCGTCACTCATTAAAAGCAGCGCATCCCCTCTCTGCACCGTGAACCGGTATTCGTTGATCCTTTTGCCCTTAACTTCCCGGATATTCTGGGGTATGGTCATCAGCCTTCCGTTGCGGATAAAAATACAACCCGGATTGTCAAACTCCACCAGATACGCATCTCCGCTGTGAAACACCTGGAGAATACTGAACGTGGCATAAGCCACCTGTCTTACCTGACAGATAGGCAGCGTCTCTACAATGGTCTCTACACACTCCTCTAAGGAAGCACCGTTTAAAAACATGGTTCCCAGGATCTTGGAAGTCAAAGTAGCCAGAATGTTGGCCTTTACGCCGCTTCCCATGCCGTCAGCCAAGATCATGATATTGGAATCCTCGGTCTTCAGGATCTCCACCTTATCCCCACACAAAATCTCGGTAAATTTATTGAGACTTTTATATGCAACATCTACGGAAACTCCCATTTACACACCTCCGTTGTCGCCGTCCTCCAAAAGAGACTGGCAAAGCTTCGTCAGCGTGGTCTTGGTCTCTGCTGTCGTCTCGCCCAAAAGCCCTGCGATCTCCTGGGCCACCATCATCTGCTTGTGGATAACCTTCTGGGCCAGGTCAATGGTATCCAGCTTCTTCTCATAATCAGCCCGGGCCAGCTCCTCCTGCTGGGTAATATCAATAAAGGTGGCAAGGACTGCATTTTCCTTTTCTATGTAAACAATGTTCTGGAGTGTATCCAGCTGATACTCGGAATAAGTTACCTTCTTGCCGTGAATATTCTGATGTGTGTCAAACACCCACTGGAAATCTGCAGGATCGATAAATTCATACAGATACATTTTCAATGCCTCGGAGCGGGTTTTTCCAAAATACTTTTCCCCCACAGCAGAATACTCCAGAATCTTCATCTCCTCATCTACCAAAAGAACCATGTTGGGAGAGGTCTCCATAACCAGGTTGGCAAGAGATTCCGACTGTTCATACATATAAGGAATACACATATTAAGCTCTGCCTTTTTCTGGAATACAGCAATGGCCTTTTCCCTACAGGTAGGATAACCGCAGGCGCCGCAGTTTAGCTCGTCCTCCGGCCTGTTTTTTCCTGTCTTGGCAAGGATTTCCCGAATCTGAGCCTCTGTGGGAACCGGATCCTTGGGCGAATGATCCTGGAAGGTCTTTGCCAGGGAAATGGATGCCCGCACAGGCGCCGTCTCCTCCTCCGGAACCGGATTTTTGGGGACTGCCTCCTCCATATCCAGCTTTACCTTAAAACGGGAAATGGATTTGTCTGTAACCGTGGGTCCCTTGATACATCCGCCATAACACATATTCATCTCAATAAAGCAGCCTGTGATCTCTCCCCGCAGCATACTGTCACACAGCTCCATACAGTTCTGTTCCCCATGAATATAAAATTTGCGGTACGAATCCGTCTTATTCTGCGTGGCAACAACAGAGCTGATCACACCGCTGCTGACCGGATAGAGCCGGTTGATCCTGGGATCCCTTTCAAACGGCAGATCCTCACAGTCCTCTATCACTATATCCTCATCCCGGAGCCAGCGGTTCAAATCATTAAAATTTAATACCGCATCAATACAATCCTTATGGCGCTCATCCTGAGCCTCCTGCTTTTTTGCAATGCAGGGGCCAAGAAATACCACCTTTATATCCTTGCCCAGCTCCTGCTTTAAAAGCATTCCATGGGCAATCATGGGAGATACCACCGGAGCCATGCATGGAATCAGCTGGGGATAATATTTTTCAATCAGATCATTGGCGCTGGGACAGCAGGTGGTGATAATATTTTCCATGGTCCCATCTTCCAGCAATCTGGCATACTCTGCCGTTACCAAGGCTGCTCCTTCCGAGGTCTCACGAACATCAGAAAATCCCAGTTTTAAAAGAGCCGCCCGAACCTGGCCAATGGTATGGTATTTCAACAATCCCATGTAGGCGGGAGCTAAGGATACCACTACCTTCTCTCCTCTTGCTATGTAGCTTCTCACCTTGCCTAAATCGCTTATCAGAGTCTTGGCTGACTGGGGGCAGATCTGCAGGCACCGGCCGCACAAAACACAGTTTTCCGGCATGATCTCAGCTCGCCCGTCCTTCACCATGATCGCTTTGACCTCACAGTTGCGGACGCATTTATAACAATGTCGGCATTTGGTTGCTTTAAAGTCAATAATTGCCGCCATATTTACAGCCTCCCCATGATTTCCTTATTAAAAAATTCTTCGGTGGTTTCCGGCGACAAGGAAAACAATTCTCCGTCTATAGTTACACATACACCGTTCACACAATTCCCACTGCAGAACGCACCGTTTAAATCTACCTTGTCCGCAACATTGTGATTTTTCACCAGCGTCTGCAGCTTCTGAATGATTTCTCTTGACCCTCTTAAATGACATGCACTTCCAATACAAATTGATACTCTCATGACTTCTCCCTTCAAAATGAAATGAACTGTGAGCCTACCAAAACATTATCTCACATTGATATATCTTTATCAATATCATTTTTTTCAAAAAATATGGATTTTTGTCCGGTTTCCTCTTATTTTGACAAAATCAGCCAATTCTTCACGTCCCGTCTTTTTCCGGTACACTTTCTGCTCTGAAATCTTTCCCATCTTCCAGCTGTTTCGACGCCTCGCCTTCCTCCGGCATTTCCTCTCCTCTGCCCCCCTTCATTCCTTCTGGTGGTTTCGGCGCTTCCCCTTCTTCTGGCATCCCCTTTCCTCTGAAATCCCTTCTCCCTTCCGGTGATTGAAACGGCTCCCCATCCTCCGGCATTTCCCTTTCTCTGAAATCCTGCATCCCTTCTGGTGGTTTGGGCGGCTCATCCCCTTCCCAGAGGCCGTCTTCCGAGCTTCTTCTTCCTCCATGGCCTCCCATCCTGCCTGCAGACGTTCCATAAACCGTCTCCACGCCAGCCACCTCAATTTCAACCGTCTCATTTTCTCCCTGGCTGCTTTCTGTCTGCACCTGATACACACTGCCGCTTTCAAGGCCAGGCACACTGATAATAGCAGCATCAAAATCCTTTTCCGGAGCATATTCTCCCAACACCTCTCCCTTTTGATCTGTCAGACGAATCACATCTCCTGCTTTCTTTCCCTCCTCCCAATGTACCACCAGATAATTTTGAACCGAATCCGAACCAAAGGTCTGCATCATTCCGGAAGTCCCTGCTGCAAACACAATCCCGCCTGTAATCCGGGCATTTCCGTTATAATCCAAAATTCCGTCTCCACGGCTTACCGGTCCGCTTACATACAGATCCCCGCCTTCCACATACAGATCCCCGTTGGAATCAATTCCGTCTGCCCTGGCATTCAGCCACACCTGTCCTCCTGCAATCCGGGTATACACGCCTTCCTGATCCTGCATTTTTTCCGTTTCTGTATCCACGGAAGCTGCAGAATTAATTCCGTCATCCTGTGTCACAGCCTTTATCTGGCCGCCCAGAATATCCACGGTTTTCCCCGCCAGCCCTTCCTGGCTTTCCCTCACGTCAATCTGGCCGCCGCACACAATAAGCCTGGTCTCTGCCTGAATCCCGTCATCCTCTGCCTCTATCGTAATCCGTCCTCCGTCTATCCAGACAAATCCTTTCTCCGGGTCCTGGTCATGGTTAGACTTTATTCCGTCCTGCACTGCCTGAATATTCAGCTCCCCGTCCCGAATGATCACACAGTCTCTGCCTTTCAGCCCATCGTCTGCAGCCTTTATATCGATCGTTCCTGACATTACCTTCAGATTGTCCTTGCTGCGGACGCCGCTTTTGTAATTCCCATAAACCTCCAGCTCTCCAAGACCATTGATTGTCAGATCCCCATTTACAAAAACCGGCGCATCCGGTTCATCCTGGCTGCTGTCCTCATACTGATATGTACTGCTGTCCCCGATCACATTTTGTGTACCTTCCGCCAAAGTCAGCACCACCTTACTCTTCCCTTCTCCATAAATCGGTGCTGTAGTTTTCCCCCACAGCTCTGCACCATTTAACACCAGCCGCACTATCTCCCCATCTTTTGCCTCAATTCGGATCTGTCCGTCTGTCATGCTTCCGGAAACCACATAGGTTCCCTGCTTCTGGATCACCGCCACACTGCCAGATACGGCAACTCCCGTCCCTTCTGCCGTGATTCCTTCATCAGAAAGTATCAATTTTCCTGCAGACTCCTGATCCCATCCTGTCTCCAGATCCTCCGGCTCATAAGAGATCTGTTTTCTTCCCTCCTCTCCCAGCACAGCAGTTACCACAATCTCTCCATTCTCCTTTACTTCCTCGCTGCGCAGCTGCTCTGTCACATTCCCTGAAGTCTGCAGAGCTTCCTCACTTCCTTTGCTAAGTTCATCCTGATTTTTTCCGGTTCTGTCATCCGCCTTCACACTGGCCTGCCCGCATCCTGCAGTCTGGCTCACTGCCAAGCCTGCCATAAGACAAAGCATTGCACTGCACTTTCTCAATCTGTTTCTTTTCCTCATTGTAAAATCCACTCCTTTCCTATCCGTTGTTTTCCCGCAGAATTCGGTATTCCTTTACAGCCTTCCCGGTCCTTCTGCTGTCCTTGTCTGACGCTTCCCTCATCCACTCCCAAGTCCGCAGCCTCTCAGAGAGCCTCGCCCAAGCAATCCGCTCCCTTAAAGTTCTTCTCTGCTTGACGCAAATCTTCCGCAAACTAATGGAAGATTCCCATTCCGGCACCGCACCTCATCCAAAAACTCCTTCTCCATCTTTTCATCCCGCAGCCATATATGATACTGCAGCTCATACAAGCTTCCCATATTTACGGTTCTGACCCGCATCAGATCTGCCTGATCCGTATACCGGCAGAACAAATCATCAAAAATCCCTCTATAATCCAGATCCTCCGAAATCGTTATCTTCAGTTCCCTCCCCCTGCTTCCTCCCTTTCCCAACGGCAGCCAGATTACGAAAAACGTCATGCCTCCTGACACTGCCAACAGCACGATGGCTGCTCCTAAATATCCCATTCCGTCTGCCAGTCCTATGGCCATTGCCAGGAAAATACTGCTGATCTCACGGGAATTTCCCGGTGCCGACCGAAACCGCACAAGGCTAAATGCTCCCATAACAGCCACGCCTGTTCCCAGATTACCATTGACCATCATAATTACAGTCTGGACGATCACCGGAAGCAGCGCCAGGGTTAGGATAAAGTTTCTCGTCACCTGATTTTTATATGTATGAATCCATGCCAGCAAAATTCCCATAATCAAGGCTGCTCCCATACAAACCATAAACTCCTCCGGCGCCACGGCAGACGCCAAACTATCTGATAAAATACTGTTAAGCACAGATTCCTTCACCTCCTCCTACAGCTCCTTCCCCTCTGTCCTTTGCTGATCTCACAGCCGGATTTTCTGCAGCATTCCCATCTAAAGCTCTTTTTGTCATATTGCTCCCTTCCAAACTTCTAACCATATATTCCTGATAAAAGGTTCCGTATTTGGAATAAGACTCTGGATAAATCTTCAGCTCAGAAAAAATCCTGCTCAGCCATACCGGCATGGCCCCCGGAATTTTCACCTTCATCAAAAGCATTCCCTTGTCCAAAAACACGGTCCCAAAGCTTCCCTTTCCTAATTCCACTGCATACCTCCGTGCCCGGATATCCATGTCAAAGGTAATCCTAAGCTCTGGATTTTCCTTTCCCCCAAAAGCGATCCTCTCATATGCCAGGTACACGGCAGGCTGCGCCTGATAACACCTAACGGCATAGTCAATCTCCTTTAACACCTGGCTGTGATCCTTTGGACAGATTCCGTCATACAAGTATTTCTGTGCGTCTTCATATTTCATGGATACCCGGCGTTTGTACACCACCCCGTCAAACTTTTTCTTCAGCTCCAGATACACCATATCCCCATTCCTCGGCGTTCCATAACTGCGCAGCCGCAGCTTCTCCTTATAAACCGGCTTCTCCAGAGAATGCCGAATCATGGCATAGTCTTTGGTATCAAAATACACATTGCAGATCGTATGCTTTCCATAAGGCTCCGGACAAATCCGTGTGATAATCCGGCTGATCAGCTCCTGATACTGCTCTCTGTTTATCCTGTATTTTTTCTCATAACGTCTAAAGCTTTCCTGTGCCATCTACACATCTCCTCTCTCATTCCATCCGATTCTCTCTCTCGGAAGCTTCCCTTCAGACATACCTTCCAGGATTTTCCGAATCCTCACCTAGAATATAAAATAAATGTGTTTGGACTTTGATAAGAGTGTGAGAAATTTATGAAAAAGAAAAACCGCAGGACAAGACATCTCTCCCTGCGATTTTGATAACATCCGCTTCCCTTCACCGCTCCATCAGCGCTTCCCCATTTTCCTTCAGCCACCTGCGCCGCCTCTCATAATCCGGCAAAACCATTTCTACCAGACTCCAGAACCGCTTTGAATGGTTCATCTCCCTCCTGTGGGCAAGCTCATGGACCACCACATAATCCAACACCTCTCCAGGCGCCAGAATCAGTCTCCAGTTAAAATTCAGATTCCCTTTGGCACTGCAGCTTCCCCACCGGGTCCTCTGATCACGAACCGTAATTCTCCCATAATCCACCCCCATGATCTCCGCAAAAAAAGCTGTCCTTTCCTGCAGCGCCTGCCCTGCGGCTATCTGATAACTCCTGTAGTCCTCCTGACTCCACCTTGGCAGCTTTTTTCTTCTTTCCTCCCTCTCCCTGGACTTTCTTTCCATTTCGATCATCTTCCGGACGATCCACCCTTTATGCTCCCCGACAAAGTCCTCAATCACCGCCCTGCTGCAGCGCTTAGGGGCCCTTACGGTCACGGATCCGTCCAGCCCCACCTGGATGGCAATGGTTTTCCTTGTGCTGCGGATCACTTCATATTCTAATCCTTCCACACTTTCCCTCCCTTATGATATCTGTCAGATTATTCCCAACATCATACTCCCTTTTTTCTTAGGCGTCAACCCGTCTCTTTGCCGCCATTCATGGATTTTCGACAGACCTCATCGCATCTTCCCCTCCCATTAACGAAATTTTAATAAAATTCTCCTTATATTTCACAATTCTCCACTTGCTTTCCCTTCTCAATTTGTTATACTTAAATACAATGCATTTTAAAAGGCTCTAAAAGGAGAAGTACCATGGACTTAGTCAATCAGTTTATTGAAAATTATAAAAAGAAAATACCATTTTATGAAGCCGCAGGCCGCTTAGCAGCATCCCAGCTGGAATCTGCCCTCCAGTCTGCCGGTATCCGCGCCATGGTAACTTCCCGCGCCAAGAATCCTGACCGCCTGAAAGTCAAGGTCATACGCCGGAATGCCAAACGCCAGACCCCTTATAAAAATATGCGGGAGATCTATGATGATATTGCCGACCTGTGCGGCATCCGGGTATCTCTGTACTTTCCCGGAGATCGGAACAAGACCGGCGACCTGATTGCCGATCAGTTTGAAATTCAGGATATCCGTCATTTCCCGGAGCAGTCCAGCCCGCCCACCTACAACCGGCGCTTTTCCGGCTATTGGGCCACCCATTACCGGGCTCTTTTAAAAGAAGATACCCTGACTCCGGCCCAAAAGCGGTATACCTCCGCACGTCTGGAAATTCAGGTGGCATCCCTGCTGATGCATGCCTGGTCTGAGGTAGAGCATGACCTGGTCTACAAGCCTCTCCAGGGCAGTCTTTCTGATGAGGAGCTTGCCATTATTGACGAGCTCAACGGCCTGGTCCTGACCGGCGAGATCGCCCTGGAACGTCTCCAGAGCGCCGGAGACAAACGTATCCTCAACAAAAAGTCCTCCTTTGACAGCCAGTATGACCTGGCCTCCTATCTGTATAACTACTTAAGCAGCAATTTTCGCAAGGAGGATGTGGAGCTTCGCATGGGAGATGTAGAGCTGTTATACCGTCTGATCAGCCGTCTTGAGATGAACAGTGTAAAAGCCATTGAGCCTGTCATGAAATCCGTTAAATTTGAAAAGGACAAACGAAACATTTCCCAACAGATCATTGACCAGATCATTACCGGGAATGAAATGCACTACCAGACTTACCAGGACCTGCGCACCGTCAATCATGAGGTTGATGAAGAAGCATCCCTTGCCATCCGCTGCTTTCTGGAATGCTGGGTTCCTTTGGAAAATCTGTTAAACCAGATCACCTACCACAACTCTCCCAAGCAGAGAGGTGCCTTTCATATCAATACCTTAAAGCGCATGAATATGTTCAGCCAGGAATGTATCGGTGCCATTATCTCCCTGCGCAAGCTCCGCAATATGCTGATTCACGATATTGAGATTCCTGAGACCGATATTATCTGCAAGCGTGCCAAAGAAGCCCAGGAGCTTTTCCAAAAGCTGCAGGCACAATTTCCTATGGAAACGGTTTGAGGGGCTGCTCCTCTCCCGTTTCCCCCTCCTCCTGCCTGCCCCAGCTCTCCCACGCCTTCACCATATCCCCGATCAAAAGAATCCCTACCGGTCCAAGAATCAGACCCAGGATTCCGAACAGCCGAAGTCCCACATACATGGATATCAGCGTTTCTAAGGGAGACAAGCCCACCCTGCTTCCCATCAGCTTTGCCTCCAAAAGCTCCCTCAGAAAGTAGCAGGCCAGATAAATAGCCAGCATCAGAATCCCTGCCCCCCATTTTCCCTGAAAAAAACGGATCACGGCCCAGGGAATCAATACGGTTCCGGTTCCGAAGACCGGAAGTGCATCCAGGACTCCAAGGCTGATACCTGCCAAAATATAATATGGATTTTTTAAAATCCAGAAGCCTGCCGTACAGATCACGGTTGTCAGCAGCATAATAATTCCCTGAGTCTTTAAATATGCATTGGCTGTAATTGCCAGACGGCAAAAAATCAGTGCAAATTCGCGGCGAAACAAGGAGTGGTCACAACGCTGCTTCCAACGGTCCATCTCTTGCAAAATCAGGCCCACAGACACCAAGAGAATCACCGACACGACCATAAGCTCCATTCCCTTCTGAAACAAGGTCATGGAATTGGCCACCAGATAAGGCATGGCGCCGTATTTTAGGTTGTCCATCAATCCCTTCAGCATCTCTCTCATAATCAGAACCAGACAGTTGGGGCTCAGGCACAGACAATCCTCAATCAGATGACACATTTTTGTCAGCCACATATCCAATGCATCCACCCACACCGGAATCTGTTCCAGAAACATCCCCGTTTCCATGCACAGCTTATAGCTTCCCAAATAAAGCGCCAGTGACAAGAAAAATACCAATGCCATAAGCTCTGCCGCCCCAATGATTCCCACCGGAACAGCCAATACCTTTTCTCTGCCTTTTATGTTCACAGTCATACGACAGCGTTTTGCCAGCCAGACAGAAGTCGGCCTCAGCATCAGCGCCAATCCCCATGCAAGCAAAAAAGGAACCACAAGAGGCAGCAGATAACGGAATACCCCGTATACTGCCCCTGTAATTCCTATAATCAATAAAATTCTCTTCAGTTTCTTATCTGGCTTACCCATGGACTCACCCGTTTCTGTTTTGTACTTCTTTTGTACACAGAGTATTTTGTCCATGACGCCGGGAAATATTCAGGACTCCCGCTTCATCCAGAAAAATCCATGTCCATTTACCCACACGCCGGATGCCTCCATCTCATTTCCAGACAGCAGGTCCCGATAAAGGCCATCATCCTCATGAATCCAGGCGATTCTGGGCTCATCGCTGAAATTGAAAAGACCGATCAGCTTCCCATCCTCACTTTCCCTCACCAGTCCCAGGATTCCGTCGTCCCAGGTCTCCAGGATCCGAAAATCTGCAGAGGCATCAAATACCTTCTCCCTGCCCCGAATTGTTTCCAGCTCTGCCAGACGGGCAAAAAGCCTGCCCTGAACCGTCTCAGGCTTTCCGATATTTTCCACCAGATCCCACTGGAATTTTCCTCGGTGAATGTACCGGGAATCTGCAGCCTTATTGGGATCCTCCTTATAGGTGTAATCATTCACCTGCCCGATTTCATCCCCGCTGTATAACATGGGAATCCCGGACAAGAACAGCATATAGGCGTGAAGCATCACATCCACCTGGATTGCCGCACCCATGGCATATTCATCCTGTTCAAATCCTGCCTTTTCCACGCCGCACATGGAAGCCGTTGTAGCACAGAACCGGGCATCGCCGGTAACAAAATCCTCATTATAAAGCTCACCCCGGCTGACGCTGCCCTCCAGCCTTCCGGTAAAATGATCATTCAGATACTTCTTATGAGGCACCTGAAGCATTCCCCACTGCTCCAGAAGCGGATAATCCAGCCCCCATCCGATATCATCATGACACCGCAGATAATTCAGGAACGTATAATCCGACGGCAGGCTGCTGACAATCTCCATCTGGCGCTTTAAAAGCCTTACATCCCTGGTTGCCACGGTATGCCAGGTGGTGGCCATGGTAGTTACATTATAGAGCATATGGCATTCCGGCTTTTCCACTGTTCCAAAATAGGGGGCTACCTTGTCCGGCTCCATGACAACCTCTCCCAGCAGCACAATCCCCGGACACACAATCTCCCCAATCATCCGCATCATCCGCACAATGGTATGCACCTGAGGCAGATTCCGGCAGTTGGTTCCAATCTGTTTCCAAATATAGGGCACTGCGTCAATCCGCAGCACGTCAATCCCCTGATTGGCCAGATAGAGGAAATTGTACATCATCTCATTGAATACCACCGGATTGCGGTAATTCAAATCCCACTGATAGGGGTAAAAGGTGGTCATCACAAACTCCTGCCTGTCAGGCAGCCAGGTAAAATTCCCCGGCGCTGTGGTTGGGAACACCTGCGGCACGGTCTTTTCGTACATGGCCGGCATAGAATAGTTGTCAAAAAAGAAATACCGGTCCTGATACTCCTTCTCACCTGCCCTGGCACGCTTTGCCCACTCATGATCCTCCGAGGTGTGGTTCATGACAAAATCCAGGCACAGACTGATCCCGTCCCTGTGGCATTCATCCGCCAGCCTTTCTAAGTCTTCCATGGTTCCCAGCTTTTCCTGGACCTTCCGGAAATCCGCCACCGCATAGCCGCCGTCAGAGCGGCCCTCCACAGTATCCAGAAGGGGCATCAGATGAACATAATTTACGTTGCACCTTTTAATATATTCCAGCTTTTCCCTGACCCCGTTTAAAGTTCCGGCAAATTGATCCACATACAGCATCATTCCCAGCATACCGTTTTTGCGGTACCAGCCCGGCTCCTTTTCTCTTGCCTGATCCAAGGCCTTTAAAGGTGCCTTCCTTTCTTCATAAAACTGCTTCAGATTCTTAAGAAGGTCCTGAAAATGCTCCTGGCTGTCATACAGCTCCATGTACAGCCACTTCAGCTCGTCCATATGACGCCCTAGACGAGTCTCGTAAGACAGATCTGCTTTCTCCGTCCTCTGAGCTGTCTCTGCTTTTTCAGCTATCTGCATCCTATTCTCCTTTTTAAGCTTTTCCGTCCCCTTCGTATTTTCCGTTCTTTTCACTTTATCTGTTTTCCCCATGCCTTTTACTCCTCCGGCTTTTTGTCTTTGCAGATACTATATCATTTATTTTCCCCCACGTAAATGTAAAAATCCGATGCCCCATATGTCAAATACAACTATGGCTGTTTTCTTCTGCACAATTTTCCAGAAATTTAAGATTACCTTCATTTTTTCCTTCCAATTCATTGCTATAATAGTCCTAATAACCAATTCCAAGGAGGCATTTTTATGCGGCGAATCTCTCTATTTTTCATCCTGGCTGCCATGCTTCTTATTGGCTGCGGCACCAACATCATAACAAAGCCCGCCGTGTCCGGCGCTGATTCCTCTGACGCAGATACCCTTGCGGATCCACAATCCGGCACACCTGCCGGCAGTGACGAGTCTATAGAATTTAACGGCATTACAAAAATGAAAAGTGAGCTTTCGGAAGACACCCTGAAATGGCTGGAATGGTATCATACTCTGTCAGAAGATTATCGAAACGCCTTATCCTTTGTTCCCAGCGAATTTACCCATCCCGGAACGGTACATACCCTGGAGACAGAAGACGAAACACCCCCAGCCTACACAGCCGCTCTGACAGAAGCAGAGCTTTTAGAAACCCAGGAGCTGGCCCATTATTACTTTACAGAAGCCTCAACCGGCTTTGAGGGCGTGGAAGAAATCTATCTTGCCAAAGACAGTGATCCCCTTTATCAAAACATTGGTATCGAAGCAGAATATGATCCAGGCAATATTATTATCTACATGGTTCTTACCGGGAAGGACAAGGCTGCAGGCAATCCCATCCGTTCTATCAGTATTGCCCGCAGATCCAAATCCGATAGCTGGAAAGTCATTAACACCGGCTTTTAGCACTGCAGCATCCATTGTCATTCCAGCATCCGGTATCCCACACCGATCTCAGTGAATATAAAATGCGGTTCCGCAGGATTCGCCTCCAGCTTCCTGCGGATATTTGCCATATTGACTCGAAGAATCTGATTGTCCGTATCAGCATAAGGTCCCCATATTTCTTTCAATATAAAATCATACGTCAATACCCGCCCTGCATTCTGAGCTAACAGAGATACCAGCTTATACTCAATCTGGGTCAAATGAATAGGTTTTCCCTGAAGCGTCACCAGACGTCTTTCAAAATCAATCACCAAACCATCCTTCGAATAAACCGGCTCCTGGGACTGGGACTGCCCTGTGTGAAGCCGATGGCGAAGAGCCGTGCGGATTCTGGCCAGCAGCTCTTCTGCCCCAAAAGGCTTGGTAATATAATCATCCGCTCCGCCGTCTAATGCCTCCACCTTTTCTCTTTCCTGTGTACGGGCTGAAATCACAATGACCGGCACAGAGGAAAACTCCCGGATCTGCTGCAGCACCTCCATGCCGTCAATATCCGGAAGTCCCAGATCCAACAGGATCACCTCCGGATGATGGGAGGTACAGAGCGACAAACCCGTTTTGCCGTTCATGGCACGAAGCACCTTATACTCCTTTGAGCTTAAAATCGTGTCAATGTAATTTCCAATATTTCTCTCATCCTCAATCACCAGGATGGTCTGTTTATTCGCCATGGCCTATCTTCTCTCCTAATGGTAATGTAAAAATAAATTCTGCTCCCTGCTGCTGATTTCTCGCACAGATCGTCCCCTGATGAGCATGGATAATCGTCTTACAGATCGTCAGCCCAATTCCCATTCCTCTGTGGGAATCCCCGCTTTTGTTGCTGTCCACACCGCCGCCGTCAAAAATCGTGGGCAGCCGTTCCGGGTCAATGCCCTTCCCCTGATCAACAATGTGGAACTCCACCGCATCCTCTGCTTTCTTCACATACAAATCAATGGAATCTGTCCCGGAATAATATACTCCGTTTTCCAGCAGATTGATAATCACCTGCTCAATCAAAACCGCATCCATGGGAACCATCAAAAGCTCCTCCGGCACCTGCACCTTGATCTTTGCCTGAGGAAGCCGCTTCCTTAAGCGCTGTACTGCCTCTGACACTACCTCCTCCAAAGGCTCCGGACTTGTATTCACCCGTGTTTCCCCTACCCGGATCCGGGTTACGGACAAAAGGTTCTCCACCATGTTCAAAAGCCAGTTAGCATCCTCGCTGATACTCTTAACCATATACGATTTTTCCCCTTCTGTCAACCTGCCGTTGTCCGCCAAATACGTATCCGCCATCCCGATAATACTGGTAAGAGGCGTACGCAGGTCATGGGATACAGCCCGAAGCAGGTTTGCCCGCATGGTCTCCTTCTCCGCCTCCATCAAAAGCTTTTCCCGCTCATTTAAAATCTCATTCTGCTTCTTAAACTGGGTGGTCAAAGCACTGGTCAGTCCAGATATCACTGCCATGACTACAAATGTCACCGGATATCCGTCAATACTGAAATTCAGCGTCATAAAAGGATAGGTAAATACATAATTGACACAAATAACGCCAAAAAAAGTGGCGACAATTCCCGGTACATATCCTGTGGTATATCTTGCCACCAGCATAACCGCCAAAACATAGATAATGGCAACACTGGTAGAATTAAGACTATAGTGAAAAAAAGCAATGGCCAGCACAGTGGCAACAATAAAAATCCCGGCGGTAATAAGAATATTTTCCAGCAGGGTATTAAAGTCCATTTGTTCTTTATTCTGCATTTTCCCGATTCCTTTTTCGTTCAAAAATGTGTAAGAAAGGGATATCAAAGGACTGCATTTCCCTTGATACCCCTGTTTTACTGCATTTTCCTACTATCAGATTTTTAATAAAATCTTATTTGTTGTAATTGACAATTTTTCCAAAATCCGGCTTTAAGGAAGCGCCGCCTACCAGACCGCCGTCAATGTCCGGCTGTGCAAACAGCTCCGGCGCACTGGCGCCCGATACGGAACCGCCATACTGGATACGGATCGCTGCTGCCGTAGCCTCGTCGTACAGCTCTCCGATACACACACGGATCGCCGCACATACTTCCTGTGCCTGCTCGGTAGTTGCCACCTTGCCTGTGCCGATGGCCCAAATAGGTTCATAGGCAATTACAGCACTCTTTGCCTGATCTGCCGTCACATTTAAAAATGCGATTTTGATCTGCTGACGGATCCAGTCAATGGTAATTCCCTGCTCTCTCTGGGTCAGAGACTCACCACAGCAGATGATCGGAGTAATATTGTGCTCAAAAGCCTTCAAAACCTTTTTATTGACGGTCTCATCTGTCTCGGCAAAATATTCTCTTCTCTCAGAATGGCCAATAATTACGTACTTTACCCCAGCGTCATTTAACATGGCAGGAGAAATCTCACCGGTGTAGGCCCCTTTCTCCTCATAGTACATGTTCTCGGCTCCAATGTGAATATTTGTACCCTTGGCAGCCTCCATGGCCGGAATAATGTCAATGGCCGGTACACAGAATACCACATCCACCTCATCATTCACTACCAATGGCTTTAATGTGTTCACCAGATCAACTGCCTCCGTAGGAGTCATATTCATCTTCCAGTTGCCTGCAATGATCTTTTTTCTGGACATTTCTTATTCTCCCTTGATCCTTCTCTTTTTATTTGTTGTCAGCCGCTGCTACGCCCGGAAGCACCTTGCCCTCCAAAAACTCTAAGGAAGCGCCGCCGCCGGTAGAAATATGGCTCACCTTATCTGCAAAGCCCAGCTGATTCATGGCCGCTGCCGAATCGCCGCCGCCGATAATGGTCGTAGCCTCTGTCTCAGCCAATGCTTTCGCCACTGCAATGGTGCCTGCTGCCAGGGTCGGATTCTCAAACACACCCATGGGTCCGTTCCACACAACCGTCTTGGCAGTCTTCACTGCTTCTGCGTACATTTCAGCAGTCTTCGGTCCGATATCAAGACCTTCCATATCTGCCGGAATCTCGTCTGCAGAAACTACCTTCACCTCAACCGGTCCGTCAATCGGATTGGGGAATGCAGCCGCAATGGTGGTGTCCACCGGAAGAAGAAGCTTCTTGCCCAGCTTCTCGGCCTTTTCCATCATTTCCTTACAGTAATCAATCTTGCTGTCATCTACCAGGGAATTACCCACGCCCTTGCCCTGTGCCTTTAGGAAGGTAAAGGCCATGCCGCCGCCAATGATCAGGGTGTCGCATTTCTCTAACAGGTTGGAAATCACATTCAGCTTGTCCGCAACCTTTGCGCCGCCTAAAATCGCCACAAACGGCCTTACCGGATTCTCTACCGCATTGCCTAAGAAATCAATCTCCTTCTGCATCAGATAACCTACTGCGTTCTCTCCGCCCTTGGCTGTAATGAACTTGGTCACGCCCTCTACAGACGCATGTGCCCGATGGGAGGAACCGAAAGCATCGCACACATAAACATCTGCCAGGTCTGCCAGCTCCTTGCTGAACTCCTCACCGTTCTTGGTTTCTTCCTTGCCACGGAAACGGGTATTCTGGAGCAGAACCACATCGCCTTCGCCCATAGCCTCCACTGCCTTTGCGGCAGCTTCCCCGGTCACATTGTAATCTGACACAAAGACAACCTCTTTTCCCAGCTTTTCCGTAAGCCGTGCAGCAACCGGAGCCAAAGACTCTCCTTCGTTGGGGCCGTTTTTCACCTTGCCTAAATGAGAGCACAAAATCACCTTTGCCCCTTCCCCGATCAGCTTATTGATGGTGGGCAGAGCAGCCACAATACGGGTTTCGTCAGAGATCACGCCGCCCTTTAAAGGCACATTAAAATCACAGCGCACCAAAACTCTCTTACCCTTTAAATCCTTTAAATCATCCACGGTCTTTTTATTCAGCATATTAAAAAATCCCCTTTCTTAATTATAAACAGCAGCAGTCCAGACAGCCTGAACTGCTGCCATACATATACTTCCCTCACATAAAAGAAGGTCCGGTCCTTTTCACAAGACCGGACCCGTCGCTTGTCCTGTTTTCCCTAAGCTTTTGATTACAGCTCAGCGAAGTACTTAATGGTCCTTACCATCTGGCTGGTGTAGGAATTCTCATTGTCATACCATGAAACAACCTGAACCTCATACAGATCGTCTGCAATCTTTGCAACCATAGTCTGAGTTGCATCAAACAGAGAACCATACTTCATGCCGATTACATCAGAAGATACAATCGGATCCTCGTTGTAGCCATAAGACTGAGAAGCAGCAGCCTTCATCGCAGCATTGATCCCTTCCTTGGTCACGTCAGCACCCTTGACAACTGCCGTCAGAATGGTGGTGGAACCGGTAGTAACCGGAACACGCTGTGCAGAACCGATCAGCTTGCCGTTCAGCTCCGGAATAACCAGGCCGATTGCCTTGGCAGCGCCGGTGGAGTTGGGAACAATGTTGGCAGCGCCAGCTCTTGCTCTTCTCAAATCACCCTTTCTGTGGGGGCCGTCCAGGATCATCTGATCACCGGTATAGGCATGAATGGTGCTCATGATACCAGACTGAATGGGAGCATAATCATTCAGAGCCTTTGCCATGGGAGCCAGACAGTTGGTGGTGCAGGAAGCTGCAGAAATAATGGTGTCGTCCTTGGTCAGGGTGCCTTCATTTACACTGAACACGATGGTCGGCAGATCATTGCCGGCCGGTGCGGAGATAACAACCTTTTTAGCGCCGGCATCGATATGAGCCTGGGATTTCGCCTTGGAGGTATAGAAACCGGTACACTCCAGAACTACGTCAACGCCAATCTCGCCCCACGGAAGATTCGCAGCATCCTTCTCTGCGTAAATCCGGATGGTCTTTCCGTCTACGGTTATGGAATCTTCTCCGGCCTCAACGGTATGCTTACCCTCGCCGATATGGCCAGCATATCCGCCCTGGGCAGTATCATACTTAAGCAAATGTGCCAGCATCTTCGGGTCGGTCAGATCATTGATTGCCACAACCTCGTACCCTTCAGCTCCGAACATCTGTCTGAATGCCAGACGGCCAATACGGCCAAAACCATTGATTGCTACTTTTACTGCCATGTTCAATTCCTCCTAGATTGTTAAAAAATTGTTGATTGTTAAAATATAATCAACCTTGGTTCCTATTTTACCCAATAATGGACAAAAGTGCAAGAGGTAATTTGGCTTTTTTACTGTATTTATCGCTCTTTGTTGGCGATTTTCTTACATCTCATCCTTCACATAGCCTGCCAGATTATAGGCATGGTCAGAAACCCTCTCTAAATTACTGATAATGTCTAAAAATACCACCCCGGCCGAAGGAGCACACTCTCCGGCCGAAAGACGCTCAATATGCTTTTCCCTCAGCTCCTCCTCCTGATTATCCACATCATCCTCATATTGGCTGACCTTGCGAACCGAATCCATATTGCCGGTTTGCCTGGCATCAATGGCATGCTGAAAGGCTTTGACCACGCTGCTGCTGATGGACTTTAAATCCTCCATGCCTGTGTCCGTAAAATCCAGTCCGTGCTCTGCCATATACTCTGCCTGTTCTGCCAGATTCTCCGCATGATCCCCGATCCTTTCAATATCGCTGACGCTGTAAAACAGATTGTTGACCACCCGCTTTTGACGCTCTGTCAGAGACAGGTTATCTACCTTGATCAAATATTCTGTCAGCATCTTTTCCATATTATCTATGGTTTTCTCCGTTTTATACACATCCTGTATTTCTTCCAGATTTCCGGTAAGGATCGCATCTAAGGCCCGCTTCACATTCTTCATGGTAATCTGGCCCATATGAACCACCTCCAGGGACGCGGTCTCCACCGCAAAGGCAGGAGACTCAAAAATCCTCTCATCCAAATGCTTCAAGGTGACTGCAGTTTCCTTATCCTCCACAGGCTCTTCGTTGTCCTCCTTCACTACCACTCCGGAAAGCTTTACCAGCCAGTCGCCAAAGGGGAAAAGCAAGGTGGTCATAGTCAGGTTAAATACGGTGTGGAACATGGAGATCTGCACAGCCGTAATGTGGGAAGCTGCAAAAGCCGGAAGCAGGGAAAACACCGCAAACCCCAGTACGCCAAACACAATAGCCCCGATCAGATTAAAAGCCAGATGCATGACTGCCGCCCGCTTTGCCGTCCGGGATCCTCCTGCGCTGGAAAGCATGGCCGTGACACAGGAACCGATATTCTGTCCCAGGGTAATATAGATCGCCGCATTGGCAGTCACAACTCCATTCATAGCAAGGGTCTGCAGAATCCCTACCGATGCAGAGGAGCTCTGCAGGAGGGCTGTCACCAGTGCGCCAATTCCCATTCCCAGCAGAGGATTCCCTCCCAGCAGTGCAAATGCACTTGCAAAGATCGGCGCATCCGTATAAGGGCTGATAGATCCGGACATAAAATCCAGCCCTGTAAACAAAAGCCCCAGGCCGATCAAAATCTCTCCCACTGTCTTCTTTTTTTGTCCCTTGGCAAAGACCAGCAAAAGCGCTCCCAGTCCAATGATCAGGGGGGCATAAAAGCTGGGCTTCATGATCTCAAAGGCATCCCCCAGCTGGCTCATGGACACGATCCAGGCAGTGATGGTGGTGCCGATATTCGCCCCCATGATCACCCCTACCGCCTGGGACAGATTCAGCACGCCTGCGCTGACAAACCCTACCACCATCACCGTAGTGGCCCCGCTGCTCTGGATGATGGCCGTGATCAGCGCCCCCAGCACCACTGCCAGAAAACGGTTATTGGTCAGCATTCCAAGAAAGCTGCTCATCCGGCTTCCTGCCGTCTTCTGCATTCCGTCCGCCATTATGCTCATACCATACAAAAACATTCCCAATCCGCCCAAAAAACCAAAAATGTTAGAAACGTCGCTTACTGACATTTTCTTCACTCCATTCCTTCTTCTTTGCTGTTGCTTCCTTTCAGCCCATTATACCTAATGATACCATAGAAGCCTTTGTTATTTCAACCTGTTTTAAAATTCCCGTTGCACTGCCTCCTAAAATCGATTATAATCAATCTCAGTTTTTTCAAAAATATCCACGGAGGAATCTGCTTATGCTTCCCGATTCACATATCCACACAAATTTTTCCCAGGACAGCAGCGCTTTGCCGGAAACCCAGATTGACCAATGCCTTCTTTTGGGTATGAAGGAGCTGTGTATCACAGATCATCATGATTATGAAGGAGATGCCAAGGAGGATTCCTTTGTGCTGGATTTTGACGCTTATCTGCCCTATATGCGCCGTCTCAGCCGAAAATACGCAGATCGCATCCGGATTAACATTGGTGTCGAGCTGGGTCTGCAGCTTCATATTCAGGAATATCTGGAAAAGCTGGCTCAGAATTTAGAGGTCGACTTTATCATCGGCTCCAGCCATTTTATTGATAAAAAAGATCCTTACTTTCCCGATTTTTTTGAGGGAAAAAGCGAACGGGAAGTGTATGAGCATTACTTTGAAGTCACCTTGAACCGAATCCGCACTTTGGACTGCTTTGATTCCTTCGGGCATTTAGATTACATTGTTCGCTACGGCCCCTCTGCCAACCGGCATTACTCCTTCCAAGCCTATCAGGACCATATTGACCCGATCTTAAAGGCCCTCGTGGAAAAGGGAAAATCCTTGGAGTGCAACACTGCCGGCTTTCGCTATGGCTTAAACCATCCCAATCCTTCCGAGGATATCCTTAAACGCTACCATGAACTGGGAGGCGAACTGATTACCCTTGGCTCTGACGCCCACTCCCCAAACGCTATCGCCTGTGAATTCGGCCGGATGCAGGCCATTCTAAAGGACTGCGGCTTCCGCTATATTATGGTATATCGTCAGAGAAAACCGCACCCTATCCCCCTTTAATCCTCAAAAGGCGCAGAGGCTGTTCTTCTTCTCAAACAGCTCCTGCGCCTTTTTACAATCAATGATCCATGGCGTATCGTGCAACCAGCGCCCATACCATCTTGTTCCGGTTCCAGATATCCTCATATTGCGACAGCGGCAGCGGACACGCAACGCTTCCCGTCTCAATGGTAACTCCCGGAATTGGGTCCTCCTTAATCTGGGTCCAGTCCTTAAATCCTCCATGGCTGTTGCCGCTGCTTGCCGCCCGATATTGCGTACAGACCTCAAGCAATGCGGTCAGCTCTCCGGATGCCTGCTGAACACGATTCCCTACATAATCCCAATAAATCAGATTTCCCATGCTGTGATAGCTGACGGTTGCCGACCATTTTCTTGAATTTACCAGCCTTTCAAGAGCCTGGGACTCCGGCTCGGAAAATGGTTCCGTCCCTTTATAGGTAGTATAGGACGGATTCGGAGAGCTTCCTGTCAGATCCCAGTTTGCCGGAAAGTTATGATTTAAATCCACCCCTCTTGCATTGGCCTTCCAATAAATCAAATACCGGTCAAAAGCTGCCGAGGTCCTTCCCTGTGCCGTGTCGTCTGCATAGCATTGCTGGATCGCCTGACGCAGCTCCTCTGAGCGGATCGCCTCAATCCCAAATTGGCTGAGCGCCGTCCCATCAGGATTAGCCATGGGTACAAAATGCACAGCCACCTGCTGTAAAATTACCGATAAAGGCTGGCCGGCATAGCTTCCCCGGTCATAAAACTCTAAACCATATTCCAGCTGCTTCATCACAAGAAGAGGCGTCATATACTCTCTTGCGTGAATACCGGCATGAATCAGTATATGTTTTCCTGCATTGGGATTGCCCAAAACAGCCTCATACAAATTTCTGCCGTCTAAGGAGGTTCCGATCACATTGATCTGAAGCCGCTCGCTGCCATATCGGGCCTGAAGCTTCTCCAAGTCGGAAACCATGGTCTCATAGCTGTATTTTTCTACCGGTATCACCGTAGGATCTGCCACCGGCTCCGAAAAATAGTCGATCCGTTCCAGAGTCATGGAATTGCCGGTCGGATCAGTCATTGGCTGTTCCGGCACATTCTCGGAAGGTACACCTGGCCCTGCTCCGGGGCCTGCGGTGGTTCCGGGGCCGATGACCGGCGAACTGCCGGAACCGGTACTGCCGCTTCCGACTGTCAGCACCGGCGAACCGGCGGAAGTTTCCGCTTCTGTACTTTCTGCCAGAGAGGACGTCTCCGACGACTCCTGATTTCCAGCCTCCACTACAGGAGATTGTTGATTTTCACTGCTTTCCTGTGTATTTTCTGTTCCGTTATCAATATCCATCTCCTGGCCCTGGCCTGCCTCTGCCGTCATATCCAAAGCCGGCACCTCCATGACAGCCAGAGCAGTGGCTGGATTCGCGGCTGCAATCGCTAAGGTCATCACCCCTGCCGCCCATCTTTTATATCTCATCATAAGTCTTATTTCTCACTATTCTTCTTGCCCAGATCGCCCGGTCTCATGCTCAGGCTGATCTTTCCCATCTTGTCAATATCCAGTACCTTTACTGTTACCGTATCACCGATATTTACCACATCCTCTACCTTTTCCACCCGCTTGTCAGACAGCCTGGAAATATGCACCATACCATCCTTCTTGGGCTTAAGCTCCACAAACGCCCCAAACGGCATGATCCGAACCACTTTTCCGGTAAGGATCTGACCTGGCTCCACATCCGTCACGATCCCCTGAATGATCTCCTTGGCCTTCTCGATCATCTCCCTGTCCGCACCGCAGATATCCACTCTCCCGTCTTCAGAAATGTCGATCTTCACCCCGGTATCCTCAATGATCTTGTTGATCACACTGCCCTGTTTTCCTACCACATCCCCGATCTTCTGAGGGTCAATGGTAATCTGATCAATCTTTGGAGCATATCTGCCCACCTCTTTTCGAGGCTCAGAAATCACGGGAGCCATCACCTCATCCAAAATGTACAATCTGGCTTCACGGGTTCTGGCAATGGCTTCCTCGATAATGGGACGAGTCAAGCCATGGATCTTAATGTCCATCTGAATGGCCGTAATTCCCTTATGAGTACCGCCCACCTTAAAATCCATATCTCCAAAGAAATCCTCTAATCCCTGAATATCCGTCAGAACAATATAATCGTCATCACTGTCTCCCGTCACCAGGCCGCAGGAAATACCAGCTACCATAGCCTTAATCGGCACACCTGCCGCCATCAGAGACAGGGTAGAGGCACAGATGCTGGCCTGGGATGTGGAACCGTTGGACTCCATGGTCTCTGATACGGTACGGATTGCATAAGGGAACTCTGCCTCTGTCGGCAGCACCGGAACCAGAGCCCTTTCTGCCAGCGCCCCATGACCGATCTCACGGCGTCCCGGTCCTCTTGACGGTTTGGTCTCCCCTACAGAATAGGAAGGGAAATTATAATGATGCATATATCTCTTGGAAGTCTCATTCTCATCCAGTCCGTCTAACCGCTGGGCCTCTGACATAGGAGCCAGGGTGCATACATTCAGAATCTGGGTCTGTCCGCGGGTAAACATGCCTGAGCCATGAACTCTGGGAAGCAGATCAATCTCTGCCGCCAAAGGACGGATCTCCGTAACTGCACGGCCATCCGGACGCTTATGGTCTCTCAAAATCATCTTTCGAACCGTCTTTTTCTGATACTGATAAACGGCTTCTCCCAAACCAGCCAGCCATTCTTCCTTATCTGCAAAAGCAGCCTCCAGCTTCTCCGTGATACGACGGATATTCTCCTCCCGGGTCTGCTTGTCGTCGGTAAAGACTGCATTTTCCATCTCTGCAGACGGAACGATCTCCTGGATTGCGCTTAAAAGCTCTGGAGAAACGGCACAGCTCTCATAGGAATGCTTTGGCTTTCCGCATTCCGCCACGATCCTGTCAATAAATTTGATAATCTCCTGATTCACCTCATGAGCCTTAAAAATGGCTTCGATCATCACCTGTTCCGGTATTTCTTTGGCTCCGGCCTCAATCATGATCACCTTTTCCCTGGTGGATGCAACCGTCAGGGCCAGATCAGAATCTGTCTTCTGGCTGTTGGTGGGATTGACAATAAACTCACCGCCGATCATACCGATCTGCGTAGTAGCGCAGGGCCCGTCAAAGGGAATATCCGAGATACAGGTTGCAATGGCAGAACCCAGCATGGCCGTATATTCCGGACTGCAGTCCGGATCTACGGACATCACCAGGTTGCTTAAGGTCACGTCATTGCGGTAATCCTTTGGAAACAGAGGACGCATGGGCCGGTCAATAACCCGGGCAGTCAGCACCGCATTCTCCGACGCCTTCCCCTCTCTCCGGTTAAATCCCCCCGGAATCTTACCCACAGAATAAAGCTTTTCTTCAAATTCCACACTCAAAGGGAAGAAGTCAATTCCCTCCCTGGGCTTGTCTGACGCAGTAGCCGTAGATAATACCACCGTGTCCCCATAATGCATAAACGCGGCCCCGTTTGCCTGCCCTGCTACCCTGCCTACATCCACGGTCAGGGTTCTCCCGGCCAGCTCCATACTAAAACTTTTGTACATAAATTTCGTCTCCTTTTCCCAATATTTTAAAATATTTATATTTAATTCAGAAGACTCCGAAACTACTGCTCTGCACGAAAATACCCCTGTCAAAACCAATCCTGCCTTTCGTGTACAGCAGTCGTCTCGGTCTCGCCCTCCGAAAAATATCTATGATTTGCTTTAAACAACGATAGGGTGGAGAACACTTCTCCACCCCCAACTCTGTCCTGTCCTTACTTTCTGATCCCCAGCTTCTCAATCAATGCACGATAACCATCCAGATCCGTCTTCTTGAGATAATCCAGCAGACCACGCCTGCGTCCTACCATCTTCAAAAGTCCCCGTCTGGAATGATGATCCTTCTTATTCTCCTGCAGATGCTCGGTAAGCTCTGCAATTCTTGCAGTCAGAATCGCAATCTGCACCTCCGGTGAGCCGGTATCTCCAGGCTTTCTCCCATACTGCTCAATAATCGCTGCTTTCTTTTCCTTTGAAATCATTTGATTTCCTCCTTACTTTTATGCTTACCGAAAACCAAGCTCCTGGTTGGAGCATCCAAAGAACCGAGCATCGGCGTCCATTCATACCGCCTTATCTTACCATAACCTTTTCAAGCTGTCAATCAATTAATTTGGAAGAAATTCCTGGATCCTAAAAATATTTTGTGGAAACCAGAAGCGCCACCAGAATTCCAAGGATCGCCCCTGCCAGCACCTGAAGGGGCGTATGGCCTACTAATTCCTTCAGTTTCTTCTGGAAATGTTCATTGTCCAGATGAAACAAATCCTGCTCCATGATCAGATTCAAAAGCTTTGCCTGCTTTCCCGTCTCCTGGCGCACACCAATAGCGTCATACATCACAACCGATGCCAGAATAAAACAGATCGCAAACTCAAAAGATTCCACGCCATATCGGATTCCCGCACTGGTAGTCAATGCACAGACTGTAGCTGAGTGGGAACTGGGCATGCCCCCGGATCCCACCAGCCGCTCTGCAGAAAAGTTCTTATTTAATGCAAATTCAATCAATGTCTTCAGCACCTGAGCCACTGTCCAGCCCGCAACCGCACTGACCAGCACCTCATTGCTCAACATCTTCTCCCAAAATGGCATACGCTGTCCTTACCCGTCCTTTAATAACCAATCAGCCAGTCATACAACTCCTGATACTTCATGGCAGAGGTCTGCCATGAAAAGTCCTGTGCCATGCCCCGGTCAATGATCTTATTCCACTCCCGCTTTTTATCATAATATACATACTTTGCATACCGGACAGAGTCCAGCATCTCATGAGCATTATAATTGGCAAAAGAAAATCCTGTGCCGGTACCTTCATATTCATTATAAGGCTGCACCGTATCCTTCAGGCCGCCGGTCTCCCTCACAATCGGCACCGTGCCGTAGCGCAGCGCCATAAGCTGGCTAAGTCCGCAGGGCTCGAACAGAGACGGCATCAAAAATGCATCGCAGCCGGCATAAATTTTATGAGACAGTTCTTCCGAATAATAAATCTGAGCAGAAACACGGTCATGATATTTCCAGTCATAATGACGGAACATATTCTCATACCGCTCGTCGCCAGTCCCCAGTACGATCAGCTGCAGATCATCCGAACAGAGCTCGTCCATAACACTCTGAATCAGATCCAATCCCTTTTGATCTGTCAGGCGGGACACAATTCCCACCAGGAACTTCTTATCATCTGCCAGCAGGCCTACCTGCTCCTGCAAAGCCCGCTTATTCTTTGCCTTCTCTTTGCGGAAATTCTTGGCATTGTAAGGCTGAGCTATAAACTTGTCTGTCTCCGGGTTAAAATCATCGTAATCAATGCCATTGACAATTCCTCTCAGGCTATTGGAGCGGGCCCGCATCAAGCCGTCTAATCCCTCTCCGTAGAAAGGCATCTTGATCTCCTCCGCATAGGTCTGGCTCACTGTGGTAATGGCATCTGCAAAAACAATGCCTCCCTTTAACATGTTGCCGTCCTTATATGCCTCCAGCTTATCCGGAGCAAAGTAATAATCCGGGAGACCGGAAAATCTCTGGATGGTTTTCACGTCCCACACTCCCTGGAACTTTAGGTTGTGGATGGTGATAACAGATTTCATGTTCCGGAAAAACTCACCGCCTCGGAAACGATCCTTTAAGTAAACCGGAATCAATCCGGTCTGCCAGTCATGGCAGTGTACTACATCCGGCTGGAATCCAATAACCGGCAGGGCTGACAAAGCCGCCTGACAAAAGAAGGAAAACTTCTCTAAGTCATAGAACCAGTCGCCATATGGTCTGTCGCCGGAAAAGTAAGCTTCATTGTCAATAAAATAATAGGTAATCCCATCAAGAACATACTGCAAAATACCCACATAGCGTCCCTGGCCTAGATAATCCATATAAAAATGGTTAATATAAGTCATCTCATTGCGCCACTTTTCCTTTATGCACAGGTATTTGGGAATCATCACCCGCACATCAAAGTACTCCTTATCAAAGCACTTTGGTAAAGAGCCTACCACATCTGCCAAGCCGCCTGTTTTGATAAAAGGCACTGCCTCTGATGCAACAAATAAAATCTTCTTCATCGAAATAACCTCCTAATCTTTCGTCCGCCCCCAAAGCAGACCTTATGTTTATCAGTATACAATATTTGAGCGGATTTAGGAAGCAAAATCTTTAAAATCTACATTCTTTTATAATCCAGCCTTATTTTATCCGAAATCAGTGCAATAAATTCCGAATTAGTCGGTTTTCCCTTACCGTTGCTGATGGTATATCCAAACAATTCATGAATGGTATCCAGCCTTCCCCTTGTCCAGGCTACCTCTATGGCATGGCGGATCGCCCGCTCTACCCGGCTGGAAGTTGTATTATGACGTTTCGCAATGGTAGGATATAAAACCTTGGTAACACTGACTAAGATCTCCTCCTCCTCCACGGAAATGGCAATGGCATCCCTTAAGTACTGATATCCTTTAATGTGTGCCGGAATCCCGATCTCATGAAGCAGCCTGGTCACATCATTCTCCAGGTTTTGACGGATGTACTCGTTCCGGTCCATATATGGATTGATCTTTTCATTTTCCGCATAAGGCAGATTTTTCTCAGATCCGGCACAGACACGCCGGATTTTATCCATGACCAGCTCCTTTTGAAATGGTTTCATAATAAAATAACTTGCTCCCAGCCGAAACGCATCCCGAGTTACCTGATCACTTCCGGCTGCCGTGACCATAATGAAAGAGGGTACCTTCCTGCCGGTCTTCTCTTTTCTCACCTTTTCCATTACACTGATTCCGTCCAGCTTTGGCATGATCACATCCATCAGCACCAGGTCCGGATTCGTATCCACAATCATATTATAAGCATCCACTCCGTTATCCGCTTTTCCTACTACCCGAAAACCGTTTTCCTCCTCCAGCATATCGTTTAGTAAATTCAGCATTTGTGGGTTATCCTCCGCGATTGCAACATGATACTCCGACATTCTTCTTTCCCTCCTGTTTCTCTTGTTGTAAAATGTATTATAGACGCAACCTTTGTCTGTATGCAATGAAATTCCATCGCCAAGTTTCGACACCCCATTGAAAACAGCCAGGAACTGCTGCTATTTTAATACAACGAAAAAAGAATGATCTTGTGACACCGACTTTGCCTTCCACCTGAATTTTAGGTAAAAAATGCTGATACCTCTGCTTCAGGTATCAGCATCCTTCTCGTATCCTCTCCTCCCATCGTCGTTCCTCGTCAATGGGGGAAATCTCCGAAAACATATCCTTCATGGTTTCATCGTAAAAGCTATACTCCCCGCGCCCATTACGTTTTGCAGAATATAAGGCCCGGTCTGCGCAGTGCAGAATCATCTCATACAGGCAGCTTATGGTCTGCTGCCTGTTTTACATAATCCATGCCTGCCAAATCTATCTCCACACTGCCTCCCTTGAATCAGGGACCCTTGTGTCCAATGATAAGCTTTAGTTCAGCACTCCAATCTCCTTATAATACCGGGCCGCCCCCTCATGCAAGGGCAGCTCTGCAATGTCCTTTACTGCCTCCTCCGGCGTCAGTCCTGCCAGGTTCCCCTGAGCCTCCCCTAAAGAATCAATGTTCTCCCAAAATGTCTTTGTAAGCTGGTATACGGTCTCCTCATCCAGCTCATCAGAACAGAACATGACCATCTTAATGGCCGTTGTCTGCACATCCTCATCCTGTCCCGGATAGGTGCCGGCCGGAATGGTAAACGGCGCATACCAAGGATATTCTGCCTGCAGAGCCGAAACAATATCATCCTCAATGTTTATCAGCTTACACCCAGAGGTACATGCCTGCGTTACTGCTGAGGCCGGAGCTCCTGACATGATCCACGCACCGTCAATGGTGCCGTTCTGCAGCATATCTGCCGCATCTGTAAAGGTAATATACTCGCAGTTCAGATCATCCGGAAAAGCCAGGCCTGCTGCTGTAAAATGGTTCTGGCACTCTCCGTATACGCTGGAGCCTGCTGATGCTACCGCAAAATGCTTCCCCTTCATCGCTGCACCCTTTAAGGAATCGATCCCGGAGGACCCGGTGACTACAACCTGATTCGGGTTAAAATACAAACCGGCAATGACCTTCAAATCCTCAAAGGCATATCCCTCAAAGCTGTCTGTGCCATTCAGCGCCTGATAGCAGTTGCTGCTGATGGCAATGGACACCTGCGCTTCCCCCTCTGATACCAGATTCAGGTTCTCAATACCACCTGCAGAAGCCTGGCTGGAAGCATTGACAAAATCCAGCTCTGTACTCCACAGATTGGTAATGGCAGCTCCTACTGCATACAAAGCGCCGGAGGCCGACGCGGTAGGAAAGTTAATGATCACCGGCTCATGGTCTGCTGTGCCTGTTTCCTCTCCTGCTGCCTCCTGACTGCCCTCCTCCTGTTTTTCCTCACCCTCTGCTGCCTTCGAATCCGCGCTCTCTGCTGCCGTCGTCCCGGCTGTGCCGGAATTGCCGCCGCAGCCTGACAAAGAGCCTGCCGTCAAAAGGGCCGCCAATGTTAAAGATACGATTTTTTTCATTTTCTTCTCTCTCCTTTTTCTGCACATAAATTTTATATTATTTTTGTACTGCTCTCATTCCACAGGTTCTGCAAAGCAAACCAGCCTATACAGCCGTTCTTAATCGGCCTGCTGCTTTTGCTCTGCGCCAAAATCCGATGCCGAAATCTGACCACTCACACAGCCAGGCGTCTGCGCCGGACTGTCTGCAGCCCGGCCACTGCAGCCATTGCTCCGAACCCGATTAAATCTGTCAGGGTTCCCGGATACAGCATAAGAGGTGCAACCGCAATCAGTATCATCCGCTCTGCCCAGCCGCTTTGTTGCAGAAACCAGCCTTCCAGTCCTCCCACCAAGGCAATGGTTCCCACAGAGGCCGTAAACATGGCCCACAGGCTCTCTGCCACTCCAGAAGCAGCGTCTGCGCCGATCAGCAGCACCGGATTTCCCAAGAAAAAGAACGGTATCAAAAATCCCACCAACCCCAGCCTCACCGATAAAAGACCAGTCCTGGTCTGGTTTGAACCAGCAATTCCCGCCGCCACATAAGCGCTCATGGCCACCGGCGGAGTAATATTAGACAGGCAGGCATAGATCAGGCAGAACATGTGAGCCGCAATATCCAATGCCCCTACCTTAATCAGTACCGGCACTGCCACTGCCTCCACAATCACATAGGCTGCCACTCCCGGCACACCCATACCCAAAATCGTGGACATAATCATCACCAGCAGCCCGGTCAGATACAGATTGCCATCCTTCACCAAATCCAGAATCAAATATCCCATGTTCAGTCCCAGGCTTGTCAAAGTAACCGTCCCGATGATCACACCGATCACCACACAGCAGACTCCCACGGAAACAGCGCTTCTTGCGCCCTCCACAGTAGCCGCCACAATCTTTTCCCAGGTCATGCGGGTACTTTTCCGCAGCCAGCTTGCCCCGATGGTGGCAAAGATGGCAATCACTGCCGCGTAGAGAGGGGTATATCCCATACACATAATCACAATCAGCACCACCAGCGGAATCGCCAGATGTCCCTGCTCCTTCAGGACCTTTTTCGCCTCTGGTATATTTTCCTTTGACAAGCCGGAAAGTCCCAGCCTTTTTGCCTCAAAATGAACGGCAAACAAAAGACCCAGATAATAAAGAAAAGCAGGTGCAATGGCAGCGATCATCACCTTTGTGTAGCTGATACCCAAAAACTCGGCCATAACAAACCCCACTGCCCCCATAATCGGAGGGCAGAACTGGCCGCCTGTGGAAGCCACTGCCTCCACTGCCCCGGCAAACTCCTTTTTATATCCGGTCTGCTTCATCAGCGGTATGGTAATGGTTCCGGTGGTCGCCACATTGGCAATGGCCGAGCCATTGATCATTCCCATAAGAGCAGAGGCAAGCACCGCTACCTTTGCTGGTCCGCCGGGTGTCTGTCCTACCAGGGTCAGGGAAAAATCATTGATAAACTTAGAAAAACCACTGTATTTCAAAAATGCCCCAAACACCACAAACAAAAATATGTAGGTAGCCGAAACACCGATCCCGGTCCCCAGCACCCCCTGGGTTCCCCAGAACTGAGTAGTCAGAACCCGCTTTAGAGAAAACCCGTTATGTCCCAGCATTCCCGGCAGATATTTTCCAAACCAGTTATAAGCCAGAAAAACAAGTGCCAATATGGCCAGATTTCCCGACGCCCTCCTGGCTGCCTCAAACACAACTACCAGCGCCACACCGGCCACGATCAATTCAAAGCTGCTGACTCTTCCGCCGTTCTGTGCTATTCTGGTATAATTTAAAATCAGATAGCCGAAGGCTGCTGCTGCCAGCAGAATCAGCCCTATATCCCACACCGGGGGAAGCCTGCGAAGACGCCGTTCTTTCTTATAAGAAGGATACAGCAAAAAAGTAAAGCCCAGCAAAAACATACAGTGAAATGCCCTCAGATTGACGGCGCTCATCACACCAAAGGTCGTAAAATACAGTTGAAATACCGCCCAGGCAAAAAGCAGCACAACCAATGCCTTCTCCATAGGGCCTGTATAGGTGCGTGTGCGGGATTCCGAATCCTTTTCCTCCAGCAGCTGCTGTGCCTTCTGCTCCAGCCTGTCCTGCTCGGAAATCTTGTCCTGATTTTCCATGTTCCTCTCCTGTTTTGTTTTCTCGATTACTTTATCAGATAAAAGCACTAAAGTGAAAACCTTGTATACTATAGCACAGTGGTCCGAAAAATGCAAGAAAAAACTGCGGGTATCCGGATTACGAAATTCCCTTCCGCTTCCGAACACCCGCATCCAATATATTTTATTTAAAAAGTCAGTACTCCCAATACCAGCCCGGCCAAAAGGCACACAATACTGACACCCCAGATCCAGAAAAAGCTGTTTCGAATATGATCCTTGATCTCCACACCGGCCAGGCCGACTCCCAGAAAAGTAGCCGGAACCACTGGACTGATAAAGGTGGCACAATTTCGGCAGACAACCATAGAAACTGCCGTATGGACCGGATCCACGCCAAACTGGTTTCCCACACCGATCAATACCGGAAGCAGACCGTAAAAATAAGAATCTGTACAGAACAATAAGGTCAGCGGCACAGACAATACACCGATCATCAACGGCAGGAAACGTCCCATAGACTGTGGAATAAAAGAAGCTAATATGGCTGCCATATGATTCATGATCTCACTGTCCTCCAGCACCCCTAAAAACACTCCGGCAGCCAGAATCGTGGAGGCCATGGTCAGAGCCGGCCCTGCATGAGATTTGATGATCCTCCCCTGCAGCTTTGCTCCTGGATAATTCACCAGCAGCGCTACCACACATCCCACCATAAAAGCATAGTACGACGGCACATCTAAAAACACCAGTGCTGCAATGATCAGCAAAGTCCATATTACATTAAATCCAAACATCTTTGGCCTTGTCAGGTCTTCTGAGGAAGCAGTCTCCTTTATGTCTTCAGAGCCTTCTGCCTCCTCCAATACCAGGGTACTGTTTTCACCGGCTCCCCGCTTTTTTTCCACAGTTCCCCAGAAAAACGCAGTAAACAACGCAATTCCAATTCCCACAAGCTGCATAGGCAAAAGCTTCATCCACAAGGTATTGGCCTCGAGTTCCAGCACAGAAGCCGCCCGCATGGTGGGTCCTCCCCAAGGCATCAGATTCATGACGCCCATAGCTGTTACACAGATTAAAAGCAAGGTAGTGGAACGCATTTTCAATCTTTTATACACCGGAAGCATCGCGGGGACGGTAATCAAAAAGGTAGAAGCGCCGCCGCCATCCAAATGTCCGATCATGGCTATAATGCAGGTCATAAAGGCAACCCCCACCACATTGTTCCCGACCTTTTTCATTAGAGCATTGATAATTCTGTCAAACATCCCCACATCTGACATAATTCCAAAAAACAACACAGAAAAAATAAACAAAGCTGCCGTAGAATGAACCCCTTTCACACCTGCGGAAATAAAATCTCCCATTTCCCCTATGCTGAAAGTCCCTGTCAAAACCAGAATCAATGCTGTGACCGTAGATACCCCGATAAAAGCAATGGCCGGCACGGTCACATTTCTCAGCAGCAGCACGATGATCATAATGATTGTTGCAAAGCCCAGTAATGCAAGCATCATTTCACTCATGATTTCCCTCCTCCTTCATGTCTGTCGTATTTGTTTTCTTGATTATGAGGAGAGTATAACGCCCAAAGCTTACATCTTCTATCAAGCTGTCTTAATTTGGTTTAAGGTTTTCCTTACAGTTTATTAAGATCCCTCCGATCCGCAGCAGTCTTGGCTAAAACCATTATTCCGACCTTTCCTTTATGGCTTTCAGTATAGAGGAAATGGAAACCGGCTTGTCAATATAGCCATCTATAATCCCTCGCTGCTTTGCCTCCACCAGCTCCCTCGTCACCTGATCTGCCATCACGATCATGATCATGTCCGGATATTTTCCTTGAACAGACATACAGAAATCTATAGCACTCCTCCCTCCGATCTCCTGCTCTGCCGCCAATGCATCGAAACGTCCATGAGGATCGTCTCCGGCATTCAGCCCCTTGTCTTCCATTCCTTGATCTTCCTGCCCTTCTAATGCCCGCCGGGCATCCTCAAAGCTCATCCTGCAGTCCAGGCTGATTTCCTCTTCCACCGTACTGGTTGTTTTGCCAGGCTTCTCTGCACTTGGAAGCCGCGCTCCGTCCCGTTCCAGCAGCTTCAGCACCTTTGGATTATCATCCACCACCAGAAGACGTAGGCAGCGCCTTCCCTTTCTATATTTTTTTGATTCCATAGGACCCTTCATCCCTGCCTCATAAACCGGAAGATAAATAAAAAAGGAACTGCCCTGTCCCGGCTCACTTTCCACATTCAGGCAGCCCTTATGAGAATGAATGATCTGCTCATACCGCATCCATTATCCCGAATCTCCACACAGACATACTGGCTCCAGTTTTCTGAGGCAGTCATTTGATACCGCCCTGACCCATTGAGCTTGTCCAATTTCCTCTGGTCTGCCAGTGCGGCCTCTGCCACAATCTCTCCATTCCTGTGGTCAATGGCGTGGATTGCATTGACACAAATATTCAGGATCACCTGATTCATCTGGGTCTCATTGCACAAAATATATTCGTCGTCCAGGCAGATCTTATCTTTCAATGTTACATTGGAAGGACAGACAGAACGAACCATCTTCAGCGCACGGATCAGCATTTTCTTCACACTCATATTTTTGTAAGCTGTCTCCATATTTTTGCGGCTTAAAGACGAAATCTGCTGAATAATCTCCTTTGCCTTCGCAGATGCCTCATAAATCTCCGCAGCACTGTCATACTGTTCCGAATCCTGGGGAAGCTCCAGCATCAGCAAATCCGCATAGCCCATAATCGGGGTCAGAAGATTGTTGAACTCATGGGCAATGCCTCCGGTCATGGTTCCCATAATCTGCAGCCGCTGCTGATGAGCAATGGTTTCTTCACTGCGGTGCATTTCCTCCAAAAGACGGTTCAATTCTGTCAGATATGCAATCTGCTCCGTGTCTTTCTGCTTCTGCAGCATCATTCTTACAATATACAATGCCATCATAACCATTACCAGAAAAAACACCAGAAACAGCATCACCAGACGAAATACCCCTTTTGCGACCGGAATGTAAATGTCATCATAATCCATCACCGCACTTAATATCAGGAAATCTTCTCCTATCCGCACCGGACAGTAGGCGCTGATCTTTCGCACCCGCGGATATCCTTCCTCTACCCACCAGTAGGAATAATACTCCTCCACACCTGCCCTTCCTTGCTTCTGATGTTCGATCAGCCCTGCCAGACTTTCTAAATCCAGGTTCGGATACATTTCCATCCGTCCTCCGATCACCTCAATTCCCCACTGCGCTCGTTCCGGATGAAGCCAGATGCGCCCTTCTGCGTCCTTGAGAACAATATAGCCATTTGTCCCTACCTGCAGACCCAGAATCAGTTTTTGATAATAGGTTTCTAAATTCACACTCATGGAAATGGCTCCCTTTTGAGGAATCTCCTGTCTGAGAATCAAACACATCTTCCCATTATCTGTCTTTGCCAACTGAAGGCTTCTTCTTTTGTCCATATGGCTGACTGCACAAATCTGCCAAGCCGGAAGCCTTCTGGTGCCTGCTATGATTTCCCCCTGTTCATCCTCCATTATCACATCCTGCACAAAAACACTGTGGCTGTCTGCATATTTCTGCAGAATGCTTTCCAGCTCCCAGACCGGACGTTTTTCCCCCATTTTGTAAAGTCCTTCCAGATCCTCCGCGCACCCCTCAAAAAACACCTCCATATTTTCACTCAGGCTCTGTACGGTCAGAAGCATCTGCCTTTTTTGTGTATCAATTACCGCATCCCGATATTCGTTCCAAATGCCTGCACCTACCCCTATTGCCATTGCCAGCACCACAAAAAGAACCGGTATCAAAATCCTTCCTGCCGACCATACGGTCCCCCGTCTTTTCTCCTGTCCCTTGCTCTCCTTCTTTTGCCTGCTCACTGCTGCACCCCCTCTCTGGCAGTTCTTAACTAAAGATTATCTTAATACTATAATATTTTCAATACTGTTTTTAACAATTTTACGCTCAGGAGGTCCCTATGGCAGATAAAATTTTAATCGTTGACGATGACCCTGCTATCCGCAAGCTGCTAGAAAAGGTTATGCACAGCAATGAAATGGAGACCACTGCCGCCGACAGCGGATCCGCTGCCCTGCGGCTGCTTGCCGCCAACACCTATGATCTGATTTTAATGGACGTAATGCTGGGCGATATGGAAGGATTTGAGGTCATCAAACGCCTCCGCAGCCAAGGAATCAAAACCCCTGTTATCATTGTCAGCGGACACAATGAGGACTATGACTCTCTGTATGGACTGTCCATAGGCGCTGACGATTACATCACCAAGCCCTTTCGCCCCGTAGTGTTAGGGGCTAAGGTAAAAGCTCTGATACGCCGCAACCGGGATATGATACTAAACAAACCCGACGTACTGGAATGCGGTCCCTTTACCTACGACTATTCCACCATGCGCTTTTACAAAAACAGCCAGGAGCTGATTCTTTCCACCCGGGAGGCTGCTCTGTTTCTGCTGTTTTTGCAGCATCCCGGCCAGGTCTACACCAAAGATATGATCTACGAGCAGATTTGGGGGACGGATGTGGCAGTGGATGACAATGCAATTATGGTCTATATTAACCGTCTCCGCGGCAAAATCGAAGACGACCGGGGAAAGCCTGCCCATATTGTGACTGTGCGCGGATTAGGATACCGTTTCATGCCCACTGGTTGACATTTGTCCTCCCCGGTGATAAACTAATTTCATCGAAAACATGCGGCAGTGAAATCCTCTGATCAGTTATAAAACCTTCCACCTGCTGCAGAAAATCAGGAGAAAAATTATGTTAGACGGAAAAAAAGTACTATTCAGCGGCATGCAGGCAACCGGCAGCCTGACGTTAGGCAATTATCTGGGCGCATTGAAAAACTGGGTCAGCATTGCAGACGAATATGAGACCTTTTACGGAGTGGTGGACATGCACTCTATTACAGTCCGCCAGGATCCTGCCGAGCTGCGCAAGCGGGCGCGGACTCTTCTGACCTTGTATATTGCCGCAGGACTGGATCCGGAGAAGAACTGTATTTACTATCAGTCCCACGTAACCGGCCATGCCGAGCTTGCATGGATTTTAAACTGTTTCACCTACATGGGCGAATTAAACCGCATGACCCAGTTTAAGGATAAGGCCTCCAAGCATGCTGACAATATTAACGCCGGCTTGTTCACCTATCCGGTTCTGATGGCGGCTGATATCCTGCTGTATCAGTCTGATGTGGTTCCCGTAGGCATGGACCAGATGCAGCATTTGGAGATTACCCGCGACATTGCACAGCGGTTCAACGCCATCTACGGCGATGTATTTACCATACCAGAGGCATACATCGGCAAGGTAGGGGCCAAGATCATGAGTCTGCAGGATCCATCCAAAAAAATGTCCAAGTCTGACGAGAATCCCAATGCCAGCATCTATCTGATGGATGATCCGGATACGGTTATGCGCAAGTTCAAGCGTGCAGTCACAGATTCCGAAGCCTGTGTGCGTTATCGGGACCAGCAGCCAGGCATCCGCAACCTGATTGACATCTACTGCGCCTGTACTGGCAAAACTCCTGCCGAGACAGAACAAGAGTTTGACGGCAAAGGTTATGGAGATTTCAAGACTGCTGTCGGAGAATCCGTAGTAGCCGTGTTAAAGCCACTGCAGGACCGTTTTACAGACCTGAGCAAGAATAAAGACTATTTAAACAGTGTCATTAAAAGCAACGCGGAGAAAGCACAGTATCTTTCCAACAAGACCTTGAGAAAGGTACAGAAAAAAATCGGATTTCCCGAGCGGATCCGCTGATCCAGGACTTTTCATACAGAAATCTATTTTCATGTATGAAAAGTCCTTTTTCGTTCATATCATTACTATAAAAGCCCCATCGCCGCAGGTGATCTAAAATCAGGACTGCCGAATGCGCCCGCCAGGCTTTCATAGTTAGTGGCGCGTCCGCCGCCGGGCGCATGGAGGTTTCCTGTGAAAGTCCTGCCATTGAATAGGGAAAGGAGATACGGCATGAGCGATTGGTATCTGTCTCCAAAAGAAAGTGTATTAGCCCGGCTGCATACATCAGAAAGGGGGTTAACTGCCCACGAAGCAAAGGTAATCCTGGATGAGACAGGAGAAAACACCCTGAAGGAACAGATACAGAAAAAAGCATGGCAGGTATTTCTGGAACAATTTCAGGACTTACTGGTAATCATCCTTATGGTTGCCGCTGTGATCTCCATGATGTCTGACAATGTAGAAAGCACCATTGTCATTTTTGCCGTGATCCTTTTAAACGCAGTGCTGGGAACCACACAGCATCAGAAAGCCCAGAAATCCCTGCGCAGCCTGAAAGCCTTATCCTCTCCTGCAGCGCGGGTCCTTCGGGACGGGCAGATCATGGAAATCCCCTCTGCCCTGGTAGTTCCCGGAGACATTCTCTTTTTGGAAGCCGGGGATCTTGTTGTGGCAGACGGAAGGCTTTTAGAATGTCATAATCTGATGGTAAACGAAAGCTCCTTAACCGGAGAATCCGACAATGTGGAAAAACAATCCGGCGCCTTAAACAGCTCCCCGGTTCCCTTGGCAGAACAGAGCAACATGGTCTTTTCCGGTTCCCTCATCACAGGAGGACGCGCCAAAGCTGTCGTCACGGCTACCGGCATGGACACGGAAATCGGAAAAATTGCCGCTATGATGAATGCAGCAGAAGAAAAAAAGACACCTTTGCAGATAAGTTTAGACCAGTTCGGCAGCCGCCTTGCCGCTATGATCATGCTGATCTGTGCATTAGTTTTTATTCTGAGCCTGTACCGGAAAACTTCTATCCTGGAATCTCTCATGTTTGCTGTTGCCCTGGCAGTAGCCGCAATCCCGGAAGCCCTAGGCTCGATCGTCACCATCGTACAGGCAATGGGGACACAGCGCATGGCAAAGGAACACGCCATTATCAAAGATTTAAAGGCTGTGGAAAGTCTGGGCTGTGTATCGGTTATCTGCTCTGACAAAACCGGAACCCTGACCCAGAACCGCATGAGCGTTCAGGAGGTGTATGCTGACAGCCGTCTCATGAAGCCCTTTGGCTTAAACCTGTGTCATCCGGTACACCGGTATTTGCTTTATGCCTCTGTTCTCACCAATGACGCCCAGCCTGCAAAGGCTGCCCCGCCTTCTGCCTTTCCTGCCAACAATTCCGCTTCCTCCTTGCCTGACCACCGGCTGGGGGATCCCACGGAAACTGCCTTGTTAGAAATGGCTGAAATGGCAAACGCAGATATTTTGCTTCTTCGCAGCCAAATGCCCCGCCTGGAAGAACTTCCTTTTGATTCTGCCAGAAAACGGATGTGTACCCTGCATCAAATCAATGACAGCTATATCGCATTTGAAAAAGGAGCCCTGGATGTGCTTCTTGACAAAAGCACCCACATCCTTACTACTGCCGGAATCCGTCTGCTGAACGGCCCCCAAAAGCAGCAGATTCTAGAGCAAAATAAAAAATGGTCAGCCCAGGGACTCCGGGTGCTTGCCATGGTATACAAAGAAATACAGAACCAAAACGCATGGGAAGCCCAGGCAGAACAGGACACGGTTTTCCTTGGCATGGCGGCTATGATGGATCCTCCCCGAATCGAATCCAAAACCGCCGTATTAAATGCCCGCCGTGCCGGTATACGTCCTGTCATGATCACCGGAGACCATAAAATCACTGCCATTGCCATCGCACAAAAAATCGGCTTATTCCTTACCGGAGATCTGGCTGTCACAGGGCCTGAACTGGATTCCATGGAGGACTCCTGGCTGCTGCAGAATCTGAGCCGGATATCCGTCTATGCCCGTGTCTCCCCGGAACACAAGATTCGTATTGTAAAAGCCTGGCAGTCCCGCGGACACATTGTAGCCATGACCGGAGACGGGGTCAATGACGCCCCTGCCTTAAAACAAGCAGACATCGGCGTAGCTATGGGTATCTCCGGAACCGAGGTCTCCAAGGACGCTGCCTCCATGATCCTTACAGACGACAATTTTGCCACGATTATCAAGGCTGTGGCCAACGGCAGGAATGTATACCGCAATATCCGTCACGCCATCCAGTTCCTGCTTTCCGGCAATATGGCGGGAATCTTCAGTGTACTCTATACTTCCCTGCGGGCGCTGCCCATGCCTTTTGCCCCGGTACACCTTCTGTTCATCAATCTGCTGACCGACTCTCTGCCTGCCATTGCCATCGGTATGGAGCCACAGGAGGAGGGACTCTTAGACCAGCCGCCCCGCGATCCGAAGGAAGGGATCCTTACCAAACGCTTTCTCTCCCGCATTCTTCTTCAGGGAGGACTGATTGCTGTCTGCACAATGATTGCCTTCCATTTAGGATTAGAAACCGGCGGCGCCGGAGCTGCCAGTACCATGGCCTTTGCCACCCTGACGTTGGCCCGCCTGTTCCATGGCTTTAACTGCCGCAGTGAACACTCCATTATCCGTCTGGGCTTTTCCGGCAATCTGTGGAGCGTGATGGCCTTTGAAGCTGGTGCAGTACTGCTGGCAGCCGTTCTGTTCCTGCCAGGACTTCAGGTCCTTTTTGCCGTGGCAGATTTAAATCCTCATCAGCTTCTTACCATTGTGATCTTTGCCGTCATCCCCACGGCTGTCATCCAGGCAGCCAAAACACTGCGGGAGGCACTGCAGTAAAGCGGCAGTAAAAAACAGCCCCTCACAGTAACCCCCTCTCATTCCTGGTGGTGCGTCCGCCGCTGGGCGCATGGGGGTTACTGTAACTGTAAAATCGTATATTCAAACATCTCATAGCGCAGTCTCATGCCTTCCTCAATATTCTCAGGAAGCAGGGCACGGGCCACCAGCTTTCTTTCCTGATCCGGCTCATCCGTTCTTCGAAGCTGTGCATAGTCCCCATCAATCTGCTCTATTATGTACTCAAATGGACCCATTACAGCAAAGCCTCCTCCCATTCCTTCTCCTTAAAGCCAACCAGCACCACCTTTTCTCCCACAATTATAGGACGTTTTACCAACATCCCGTCACTTGCCAAAAGCGAGATCTTCTCCTCTGCCGTCATGTCAGCCAGCTTGTCCTTTAACCCTAAATCCTTGTATTTCATACCGCTGGTATTAAAAAACCGCTTCATATCCAGCCCGGAGCGCGGAATCCATTTCTCCAGTTCTTCTTTTGTAGGGTTTGCCTCCACAATATGCCGGTCTTCAAACTCAATCTTATGACTTTCCAGCCACTTTTTCGCCTTCTTGCAGGTACTGCACTTAGGATATTCAATAAAAAGCATTCCTTGCTCCTCCTTTTTCTTAATCATAGTGCTATTTTACAAAATCCTCCCGCATCGGTGTAAAGATATCCAATAACACCGTATCCTCCAACACCACAACCCCATGCTCTGTCCCAGGCTTTACATAATAGGTATCCCCCGTATGGAGCTCCTTGTCCTCACACCCCTCCTCCTGATAAATCAGGCTTCCTGACACAATGTACCCAATCTGCTCATGAGGATGGGAATGCTTTGCCCCCACTGCCCCTTTTGGAAAATGCAGTTCCACGGTCATCAGATTTTGGCTGTAAGACAAGATCTTCCTTGTCACCCCACCCTCCAGGTTCCGGGGTGCAATGGTACTATTTTCCGTATACATTATTCGAATCCTCCTTAACTTTATTTCTGTTCTTCTGCTTTTTACATCTTACCCCATTCTCCCTAAAAACACAATGCATATTCTGCCCTTTTTCCATTTCCTTTCCTGCATCCAAACGATTACTATGAAAGTCCCGCCGCCGATTAGGCGGCATTAATTCAGGGATGCCAAATGCACCCGCCGGACTTTCATGGGACAATGGTGTGTCCGCTGCCGGGCGCATGAAGGTTTACTACGGAAGTCCCGACGCCGATTAGGCGGCATTAATTCAGGGATGCCAAATGCACCCGCCGGACTTTCATGGGACGGTGGTGTGTCCGCTGCCGGGCGCATGAAGGTTTACTGCTTTTTCCCCTTCCTCCCATAAGGCCAAAAACCCCGGATCATCCACAGCGCCGCAAGAATCATAAGCCCGGCAAAAAACAGAACTGCTCCAATTCCAACAGTCAGCAAAAGGGTCTGGGTAATCCTCTCCCACAGCCTGGCAAGAGCCGGAAACGCCGCAGCGGCAGAAGGTGTATCCTCTATCTGAGCTGCCGCGTCCTCCTCCCTTGTTTCCTCTGTCTCCTCCTCAATACGTTCCTCCTCTCCCGCTTTGTAAACTGCAGATGTTCTCCATGCCTCATATGCCGGAAATTCAGCCATTCCTTCATATACCAACCGATAATCCCGAACCAGCTTTTTCCCAAAGGCCGCCGCATCCCGGCAAAGCTCTCCTGCTTCATCCTCATACGGCTCCCCATCCCATCGGACCTCTGTCACCTGATACTCTTTCGGCGATACTCCGATCTCCTCCAGCAAAAGCTCCTCACATCCATCCAACTGGGGCTTCTCCTCATTTCCATAAATCATACGGTCTCCCAGCCGGTAGACCCCAGCGTCATATCGATGGAATGTCACCGGAAAAGAAAAATCCTCCTGCCATTCTTCCCTTACGGATGTCTTTTCCTTCAAATAACAGGACACTTCCGCCTTCTGCTTTCCTTCCCAGGCTGTCACCATAATGCTTTCCGGAATCAGGGAAATCCCCTCCATGGGGCCGCAAACCCCTTCTGTCTTCACCATACGCCTCTGAGCCGGAACCTGAATACACTCAATCTCCCAGGACAGCAGAGGATATTCCGCTCCATCTTCTGCCACATGCACATTCCCTGGCTCGGGACAATCCTCCTTGCTTTGATAAACCTCAGACAATACCACGATTCTGTCTCCCTGTCCTTCTGATACTGCACCATTTTGTTCTTGTGCATATACCTCCATATTTCCCACCACGGTCATTTGAATCAGAATCACGCCAACCCACAAAACCATCTGGAGCAAACGTGCCTTTTTTCTCATTCCATCGTCTCTGGTATCTTCCTCTGACCGCAGGGTTCCTTTTCTGACTGCCTTTTTACCTTTTTTCAAATAAAAATCCTCCTTTTCCGCTGCATTTTTTTAAGCTCTTTAACCAACATGGGATAACCAGCCAAGAACTGACCAGCCTCTCAGAACCTTGCCAAGAACTGACAAGATTTGTTATTTTTATTATACAAAAAGGAGCCTGAAATTTCAAGCCCCGAAAACAAACTGATACAAATCTTTATATTCCTGATAAGCCGGATATTCTGACAAATCCTCCAATCCATCCAGAATCCCCTTGGCATACCACTTATGAAGCTCCTTTCGCCTCTCATTAAAACGTACCCAGATCTCATCTCCCATTACCATATAGTCCCGGGCCGTAGCACGTATATTGCTCAGCTTGTCCGCCAGGGTCAAAAGCTTTACCTCCAAGGATGCATGCTCCAGATGCCGGATCGTCTGACCCTTCCGCTCCTTCCAGGTCAGCGACTTGTCCTCTGTCTCTGCCTGCACCAATGCCAATACCCTGCTTCCAAAGATCTGTCCCAATTCCTCTGCAGTCACCGGCGTATCCTCCAACACATCATGCAGATAAGCCGCAGCAATCACCTCTGCATCCTGCGTCATCCGGGACACCAGCAGCGCCACCTCCATCGGATGATAAATATAAGGCATACTGCCGCCCTTCCGTACCATCCCCTCATGAGCTTTTATGGCAAACCTTGCCGCTTTTTGTATCATATTTTTCATTCCCCTTTATATTCTGAAAAAACACTCTGCCAGGTATCCTTCCAGATACTTTGTAAACCTTCCATCCTGCACCCTATAAAAAAAGGCAGACAACAATCTGCCTTCTGTCTTTTATTATATCATATCTGTTTCCTTCTGAAAAGAGCTGCCGGAAAATTTACTATAAAAGTCCCAAATTATGCCCGCTTTTGGCATTTTGGCGCGTCATACGGTCAGCGCAGCCAGTGCGTAGACCTACAGCAAGAATTCGGGACTTTCACACTACCCCCTTTTATTCATGGTGTTGCCTCTGCGGGCCATGGGGATTACTGAAAAATCACCGGATTTTCCAGACTCTCTGTCTGCACTACAAGATAAGGGTATGATTTTTCCACTCCCACAGTCTCTCCCTTTTCCGGCCCTAAAAGCTCAGTATCAATCACAATGGAATTTTCTGTCAAATACAATTCATTGACAGAAATACTGTATCCGCCTGTAGGCTGCTCCCCGTATCCTACTGCTATGTAAAGTCCCTGATCATTACTGTAAGTCAGCTTAAAGGGAGCCGCCTTTTTTTCTTCCACCAGACTTTTCAGCTCCTCCGGCAGATCTGCCTCTCCCACTACGGTTGACTCTAAATCCCGCACCTTATCCTGATTTTCCTTCTCAACACTGCATCCGGTCAAATATCTTACCATCATCACCCAGCACAGCAAAAAAACCACCCATACCATCTTTCCGCTTATCCGTTTGCCCATAACAACCTCCATAAAATTTGACTACTACTAATCTATTCCCTAAAGATTGTACCTATTCCCCAAAATGAAAATTTACGAAAATAAAGTTACTGCAAAATTTCTTTCCCTGTTCTTGTCAAAACCCATCCAATGCCATAAAATATAGGAAAACACCGAAAGGACAAGCCCTCCCATGAATATTCTAAAAAAATGCTACTGCCGTACCTTTCAGACTGCCTTCCGGCTTGCGCTGCCTTTTCTCCCTTATAGAAAGCCGGTGCTTATGCCAAAAATCTCCCATCTTCCTGCAGTCTTGAAGCAAAAAGGCTCCAGCATAGACTGTGCAAAAGCTGCAGGCGCCTGCATTGCAAGACCCCGCCTCCCTCTGAAAAAAATGAAGGGGATTTTAAAGATCCGCCGAAAGCTTCCCCTGCTGATTGCAATTCCCACCACAGCCGGAACCGGAAGCGAGGCAACCCTTTCTGCAGTTATCACAGATTCCTCCACCCGACACAAATATCCCATCAATGACTTTTCATTGATTCCGGACTACGCCGTATTAGATCCCAGGCTCACGATCAGTCTGCCTCCTTTGCTCACTGCTGCCACCGGCATGGATGCCCTTACCCACGCCGTTGAAGCATATATTGGCAGCAGCACTGCCAGAGACACCCGAAAAGCAGCATTAAAAGCCGTTCGTCTGATTTTTTCCAGCTTAGAGGATGCCTATCAGGACGGGAAAAATATTCCTGCCAGAAAACGGATGCTGACGGCATCCTATTATGCCGGATGTGCATTTACCAAATCCTATGTGGGATATGTCCACGCTGTAGCCCATTCTCTGGGCGGAGCATACAACATCCCCCACGGACTTGCCAATGCTATTCTGCTGCCCTATGTGCTTGATGCTTATGGCCCCTCCGTTTATAAAAAATTAAAGGAGCTTGCCGTTGCAGCCGGCCTTGCCGGCCTGGACACGCCTCCGCAAGAAGCTGCCAAGTGCTTTATTCAGTCCATCCGGCAAATGAAAAAACGTTTCGGCATCCAGGACACGCTCCCCGATATTTTGGAAAATCACATTCCGCTGCTGGCAAAATATGCCGACCTGGAAGCCAATCCTCTTTATCCTGTTCCTGTGCTGATGAATGCAAAGGAGCTGACACGTTTTTACTATCCTCTTTTAAAGCAACGCCAATAAGCTTTTCCACAGGCAAGACCTGTCTCCGTATCACCCTACAGCATAAAAACGTCGTAAGGAAAGGAAAAACAATGACTAACAAAGAACAGGAAATCCATCAAATCGTAGAAAAACAACGCTCCTGGTTCCTCACCGGCGCTACCCTGAATCTAAACAGCCGCATTGAGGCACTAAACAGGCTGAAGACCTGTATTCTCCAGCAAAAAGCCAATATCCACGAAGCACTTAGCAAAGATTTGGGAAAAAGCAGCTTTGAGAGCTATATGTGTGAAACCGGCCTTGTCTTAAGCGAAATCACCTATATGCTGAAACATATCCGCCGCTTTGCCCGTGAAAAGACAGTCCCCACCCCTCTGGCACAATTTCACTCCAGAAGCTACCAAAAGCCATCTCCTTACGGTGTAGTCCTGATTATGAGTCCCTGGAACTATCCGTTTTTGCTGGCCCTTGACCCCCTGATAGACGCCATTGCAGCCGGCAACACGGTTGTCCTAAAACCCAGCGCCTATTCTCCCTGCACCAGCCAGGTAATCCACTCCATCATCAGCCAGTGCTTTGAAGAAAAGCAAGCCGCGGTTGTCACCGGAGGCAGAGCAGAAAATACCTGTCTGCTGCATCAGCATTTTGACTATATCTTTTTTACCGGAAGTCAGGCAGTCGGAAAAGAGGTTATGACCCATGCCGCCGCCCATTTAACCCCTGTGACCCTGGAGCTGGGCGGAAAAAGTCCCTGTGTGATAGAGCGCACTGCCAACCTGCGTCTGGCTGCCCGCCGTATTGTGTTTGGAAAATTCTTAAACTGCGGACAGACCTGCGTAGCGCCGGATTACATTTACTGTGACCAGTCTGTAAAAGACCGGCTGATAAAAGAGCTCCAAAAGCAGATCAAACGCCAATTTGGCAAAAACCCGCTGAAAAACCAGAACTATGGAAAAATCATTAATGAAAAACATTTCCAACGCCTGACTGGCCTGATAGAGTCCTCTAAGATCGTGTGGGGCGGTGGTTCTGACTGTCAGGCTCTCAAGATTGAACCGACCCTTATGGATCACACTGCCTTTTCTGATCCTGTTATGCAGGAGGAAATTTTCGGCCCGATCCTGCCTATATTAACCTTTTCTTCCTTAGATGAAGCCATCCGCAGAATCAACTCCCTGCCCCACCCTCTGGCATTGTATATCTTTACCAGTGACAGCCGCGCCGCTAAAAAAATCACGGCACACTGCGGCTTTGGAGGCGGATGCATCAATGATACGGTCATTCATCTTGCCACCAGCCAGATGGGCTTCGGCGGCTTCGGAGAAAGCGGCATGGGTGCCTACCACGGAAAAGAAGGCTTTGAAACCTTTTCCCATAAAAAAAGCATGGTAGATAAAAAAACCTGGCTGGATCTGCCCATGCGGTATCAGCCTTATCGAAAGCTTTATCAAAAGCTGATTACCCTGTTTCTAAAATGACGGGAAATCGCCAAATATTTTCCGATTCAAAAGAGCCACTCACCCGGAATGGCTCTTTTGAATCCTTCTGATATTAATCCTCCTCTTTACTGCAGATCGCCAGACGGTGCTGATACTTTTCCCGCGTAGCCAGCCCGCCGCGAATATGCCGCTCCGACTTGTTTACATCCAGCACCACCCGCGCCTGAGCCGCCAGGGAAGGATTAATATGCTCCAGTCTGTCTGTCACATCTTTATGTACCGTACTCTTGCTTATTCCAAACCGTTTTGCCGTCTGCCGCACCGTTGCATTATGGTCTATGATGTAATTGGCGATTGCCACCGCCCGTTCTTCGATATAATCCTTCATGGTTTTACCCTTGAGAATGTTTTTTACATCTTATGCAGCCATGATTTTCATTATGAATGGAATGCAAAATACTAATTCCGGCCTGCAATGCGAAAATTTTCCATCCTCCCTTTATTTTTCCTGCAAAACGTCGATATAGTTAATAAATGGTATTCCCATAATTTTATTTTATCACTTCAAAAAGGAGGACTTATTTATGCAGGTTAATAGTCAAGATCTTGCTGTCCGTCAATACGCACAGACAAATCAGACCACAAAGACCAATGCTGCCAGCGGCAATACCAGCACACAGACTGCAGCAGGCGCAGAAGCCGGCAAGGATACGCCGGATGTAGACCGTGTTGAACTGACAAACCCGGATTTTAACAAGATGAGCGATTCGGATCGTTCCAAACTGGTAGAAAGCTTAAAGTCAGATCTGGACAGCCAGATGTCCCGTTTTACCAACATGATGGTACAGACCTTTCAGAAACAGGGCATTTCCGCTTCTTCTCTTCAGGGAGACAATTTCTGGAAATTCATGGCAAGCGGTAATTATACCGTGGATGCCAAGACAAAAGCCGAGGCTCAGGAGGCCATCTCTGAGGATGGTTTCTGGGGTGTAAAGCAGACTTCCCAGAGAATCTTTGACTTCGCCCAGGCAGTGGCAGGCGATGATGTGGAGACCATGAAGAAAATGCAGGCTGCTGTAGAAAAAGGTTTTGAACAGGCAGGCGCTGCATGGGGCGGCGACCTTCCCTCTATCTGCGGCGACACCCATACGGCTGTGGGCAAGCTCTTTGACGAGTACTATGCCAGCCATGGAGCTACCGCTTAAATTTTCATATCAGCCCTATATGCTGTAATCTTTAAGAAGGCCAGCACCCTATCTCCGGTTTTCCGAACGGATGCTGGCCTTTTTATGCTACAATAAGAAAAACAGGAGGAACTTGTTAATGTTCACGAAAAAAATCAAGCGTCAGGCCCTTATACTCTGTCTGGCTCTTACATGCTGTGCCATGCTTCTCCAAGGCTGCAGCGGCAAATCACCCAAAACCACACAAGATTACCTTTCGGACATGAAGGAATTTTCCACTCCGGATAAAACCGTATCCATTTATTTTGACCAGAATTGGCAGACCGAGGATCTGGAGATGGAATGCTGGCTTGGCGCAGGCAACAAAAAAGGCGACAAAGCTGCCGCTCTTCTGCAATTTCCCAAAACCGGCTCCAATATGATGGCCAACTCCATGGAAATGGCAGCAGAGATGGTGGAAGCCAGCTACCATGTCTCTGATAAACAAGATGTAGACGCCCCTGATCTTCCGGGGATGGAGAATGTGACAGCCTATACCTGCAAAATGTCCGCAGACGGCGTCACAGGCGGCGCTTATCTGATCTATGGGGAGACTGCTTATGCTTACTATGCGCTTACCTATATAGCAAACAAGCTCACCGATGGAGATATTGCCTCATTCAATGCCTCCTGTTCCAAGTTCCAGGAAAACGCACCTGAAGTCGAAGATAACTTTTCAACTGAAATGACCGACACGATTCGATGGTTCAATGCCACTTATGCCATCCTGACGGATATTAACGGGAGAGATTACAATCTCTTCGGCGGCATGCCTGCCAATGACGATTCAAAAGCACTGATGCAGGGAAGCCTTCCTGAATCATGGGGTGTAGACGATCGGGCCAGTGCGGATGAAAATATGGAATGGCTTCTTTCAGAGGGCCATCGTACATCCTTTGCAGAAGAAATGAAATCCCTAGAGGATATAGGCGTAACTGCAGATACCTCCACAGAAGATCTGATTGCTCTCCTTAAAGATGAATATGGCTTTGATGAGGATGAAGCCGGCTCCTACGCCAGAGCTTTTGCCGTTTATACAGAGCATGGAGCAGATGCCATCGCCGGCTGGGATTACTGCCGTGCCATGTACCTGCTTCCCGCTTATTATCATGCAGGATACTATACAGAGCAGGAGGCCCTGGACAAGTCCTTAGAGGTTGCCCAGATCATGCAGCCCATGTATGAATCCTGGGACGACCTGATGGACAGCTATCTATGGGGTTATGATTATTGGGCTGGAGAAGAAAGCACAGAGCGCCGTGGGATTTATGAGAAACTAAAAGGCCAAAGCGACAATCCATTCCGGATCGATTATAAAATGAACCTGGAAAAAACCTGGTAATACGGCATTGGCCCCACCCATACCATTTTGCACCCGATAAAGGGGGGCATGCAATACTCAAAAACCGCCATGTACTGTGAAGCATGTACAGGGTAGCAGAAAGCATGACAGGACTGAATCTGCATTCACCTGCCATGCTTTTTCTTTTATATCTTCTTTTTATGTCTTGTTTTTATGCCCTCTTTTTTATCCCTGTCAGCTTCTATCCGATTACCCCCGCGTCCATCAATCGTGCTGTTTCTTCTGCAAAGTATGTAATATAAACAGAAGCGCCGGCCCGAAAGGCTCCCACTGCCATCTCGGCAATCATCCGGTCCTCTTCCACATATCCCAGTTGAGCGCCTGCCTTTACCATGGCATATTCTCCGCTGACACTATATGCTGCCACCGGAATTTCCACCAAATCTGCCACCTCACGGATCATATCCTGATAGGCAAGAGCTGGCTTTATGATCAGGAGATCTGCCCCCTCCTCCACATCTGTCAAAGCTTCCTTGATCCCTTCTTTTCGATTGTGAAAATCCATCTGATAAGACTTCCGGTCTCCAAAGGACGGCGCGGAGCCTGCTGCATCCCGAAACGGTCCATAAAAGCCAGAAGCATATTTCACTGCATAGGACATAATCGGAACCTGGGTATACCCCTTTTCATCCAATTCATTGCGGATTGCCAGTACCCTGCCATCCATCATATCTGAGGGAGCCACCATATCTGCCCCGGCCTGGGCGTGGGAAAGAGCTGTTCTTGCCAAAAGCTTTAAGGTTGGATCATTGTCCACTTCATGCCCCTTCAGCACTCCGCAATGTCCGTGGGAGGTATATTCGCACATGCACACATCCGTGATCAAATACAGATCCTCTCCAAACTGCCGTTTTGCCTCTCTGAGAGCCTTCTGTACAATTCCATTCTCTGCATAGGCCCCGCTTCCTGCTTCATCCTTTTCTTCCGGAATCCCGAAAAAAATCACGCTGTCCACCCCTGCTTTTTTCAACTCCTCCAGCTTGCCGGGCATCTTATCAATAGTATATCGGTATTGCCCCGGCATCGTAGGGATTTCCTCCTGAATATTCCTTCCCTCCCGGACAAAAATCGGGTAGACCAAAGAGGATTTATCCACCCTGGTCTCCCGCACCATTTTCCGCAGCAAAGCATTTCCTCTTAACCGTCTTGGTCTCTGTATCATTTTATCCTGTCCTTCCTTCCCTGTTCCGGCTATTCTTATCCCCGTGCAAATTGCTTCAGCCATGACTGCAGACGCCCTGTCACCTCGCTTGCCATCCTGTGGTCTGTTCCGGAAGCAGTTATCCCTGCCACCAGATTCCCTTCCCTGGCAATACCAGGAAAATAAAAATCACACAAGCTTTTATCTCCTGCATGGTTGACAAGAATCTGCCTCTCCCTGCACAGCTCTGCCGCCTGCCGGTTTACCTGGCTGTCATCTGTCGCCGCAATCACCAGATCACACCCGTCTATATCCTCTGGCATAAACCGTCGTCTTTCCCAATGTACCAGACCATCCATGGCAAGCCTGGCAGCCTGTTGGGTTCCGTCAGGAGCAACCATCCAAACCTTTGCTCCAAATCCTGCCAACGCTTCGGCCCGGCGTGATGCGATCTTCCCCGCTCCCACCACCAGGACACGTTTCCCGTCCAGATTGAAAAACAAAGGAAAATGAGCGGCCGTATTTTCCTGCTTTTTTTTAGAGACTGAAACCGGCCGAGCCTGATCTCTGCGCTTTTCTTCCTCATTCACCTTTTTTAATACTGCAAGAAAACCTTCTACCTCCTCCACAGTACCTGCTTCCCGAATCTGATAAAGAAGCCGGCTCATGGCTGCCTCTGCTCCCTTTTCCGCCACATCCCGTATTGCAGACTCTTTCCATTCTTCCATGGCTTCCTGGCTTCCTTTATAGAGATACCATTTTATAAACCGGTCTTCATATTCCTCAATAATCTGATCTGCCGCCTGAACCTGGGCCTGCTTCTGCTGGTTATTGAAGCGTGCCAGCTCTGTCATGTCTTCTATATCGTAATACCACGCCTCGGAAATCTTCGGCTTTTCAATATCCGCAGGCACCGCCAAATCCACAAACACCCGGGGCTTTTTCGTCTTTATATGCTGCTCCAGCTCATATGCTGTCACCGTATAATGGGGACTGGATGTGGCACTCACAATCACATCCATCTCGTCCATCCGCAAATACCTGTCTTCATAAGCAATGGTCTGATAGCGGAGTCCCCTCCCCAGCTTATCTGGGGAAGAATGGCTCCGCATAGTCACATAAATCTCCAGACCGGAAATCTGCTGCACATTTTTCAAGATAATATTTCCGATACGTCCTGTGGCCCCGATGATCATCATCCTCTTTCCCTTCAGCCCGCCCAGCCGCTCCTGTGCCGCCTTCACTGCCAGACTTGCCGTGGAAACGGAAGTTCTGGAAAGCTCTGTATCGGTCTTTACCCTTTTTGCCCCGGTCACTGCGTCTCGAAACAAGGTATTCAAATATATCCGGCAATATCCTCTCTCATGAGAAAAATCATATGCCTGTTTTACCTGTCCGAGAATCTGATCCTCCCCCACCACCATGGAATCCAACCCTGCCGCTACCTGAAACAGATGGTGAACCGCCTGTCTTCCATGATAACGGCGAATAAAACGTCGTATATCTTCCACCTTTAAAACATTTTCTGCCCCTGCAGCCGCCCTGACCGCCGCATTTTCCATAGCCTCCAAAATCCGGCCGTCCCAGTGCTCTTTACCAGATCCATGACAATAAATCTCCATTCTGTTACAGGTAGAAAGCACTACTGCCTCATCGATCAGATCAGACTCCAGCAGCTCCTCCAGAACCTGAAGCTTCTCCCTTTCCGAATAGGCAAAAAGAGAACGAACCGCAAGAGGCGTTGTCTTATGGCTCAGACTCAGCAAATAAATCCCCATCTTCTGCTCCCTTTCCATAACCGCTCCCACACATGAAAGCATAAATCGTTATCCTTTCCTCACCCGCAGATAGCCCTGCAGGTTTCCTCAATCTCCTCATCCGTGTGAGCCACTGACACAAACATTGCCTCAAACTGAGACGGCGCCACATAAATCCCCTGCTCCAGCATCCGTCCAAAATATTCCCCATAAGCCTTTGTATCAGAATTTGCCGCACTGTCATAATCCCGAACCGGACCTGGTGCAAAAAATGCGCTGAGCAATGAACCGATCTGATTTACCCAGATCGCTTCCCCGGTTTTCTTGCTTCTTTCCTCAAACGCTGCTGCCAGCCGTTTTGTCTTTCTTTCAAGTTCCCCGTAATACTCTGGGTGTGCCTTTAAAATATCCAGCGTAACAATGCCTGCCGTGGTGGCGATGGGATTGCCTGACAAGGTTCCTGCCTGATACACAGATCCCACCGGAGACACCTGATCCATAATATCTGCCCGTCCTCCATAGGCTGCCATAGGCATACCGCCTCCAACGATCTTCCCCAAGGTCGTCAGATCCGGTGTTACATGAAAATATTCCTGAGCCCCGCCATATCCCAGCCGAAATCCGGTAATCACCTCATCAAAAATTAAAAGCGTGTCATACCGAACCGTAATTTCCCGCAAAAACTCCAGAAATCCTTTTTCCGGCAGAACTACCCCCATGTTGGCTGCCACCGGCTCCACGATAATGGCCGCCACCTGATTTTGATACTTTTCCATCAGTTCTTCCACTGAATCCGGATTATTATACAATGCTACCAAGGTATTCTGTGTGTAGGATGCCGGCACTCCGCTGCTGTCCGGCACTGCTGTCGTCAATGCCGCTGAGCCTGCCTTTACCAGCAGACCGTCCGAATGACCGTGATAATTTCCCTTAAACTTTAGTATCAGATCCCTGCCGGTATAACCCCTTGCCACCCGGATAGCACTCATCACTGCCTCGGTTCCGGAACTGACCAGACGCACCTTTTCTACCGATCCCATGGCCTCATGAATCAGCTCTGCCAGCTTCCACTCCTTTTCTGTAGGCGCCCCATAGGTAAGCCCGTCCATACAGGCTTTCCGGACCGCCTCAATCACCGTCGGGTGAGCGTGGCCTAAAATCCCCGGACCCCAGGAGCACACATAATCCAAAAATGTATTCCCGTCCACATCCGTGATGCGGCTGCCCTTTGCATGGTCAATAAACAGCGGTGTCCGTCCCACAGACCCAAAAGCCCTCACCGGGCTGTTTACCCCGCCTGGGATTCGTCTCCTGGATTTTTCAAACAATTCCTTTGATCTGCTGGTATTCATATTGTCCTCCATTTTGTGTATGGTTTGTTACAAAGGATACTCTAAAGAACATCAGCCAAAATTGCTGCTGCAATTCCTTCTGCCGTATATTCTGCGGCTGTCCTGTGAACCGAAAGCCCCATCTGCTGTGCCGCTTTTGTCGTAGACGGGCCAATGGAGATTACCCTGGCCTTGATGTTCTCCCTGTCTTCCATCATCCCGCACAAAGCCCGAACCGCAGAACTGCTGGCCACTGTCACATAATCCACCTGACGAATCACTCGGTTTAATTCCTCTTTTCGCCGTTCATCCACCCAAGTCTCATAAACCGGCACATCTGCAAAAGCCACGCCTGCTTCTGACAGCTTCTCAGTCAGAACCAAAGATCCATCCTGTGCCCGCAGCAGCAGCGCCCTTTGGCCCTTATCCAAGGTGGGAATCCATTCCCGGGCCAAATCCGCTCCCGAAAACCCTGACGGCACAAAATCACAGAAAAATCCATGCCTTTTCAGAGCATCTGCCGTCTTTCTCCCGATTACTGCAAACTTTAATCCCATAAGACACCGCAGGTCAATCTCCTTTTCCTTTAAAAGCTCAAAGAACAAATCCACTCCGTTGCTGCTGGTAAATACGGCCCACTGATAATCTTTTATGGAATCCAGCTCATCCTGCAGCCCCTTTGTCCACATCACCCGGCTCTCAATCAAACTGACTGTCACCGTATCCGCTCCATATGGAGAAAGCGCCTTCTCCATCTCTCTGGCCATATACCGGCTTCCGGTAATAAGGATTCTTTTGCCGGCCAAAAGCCCTTTCCCAAACCAATCCAGCTTATCCTCCAGCCTTACCACATCTCCCACTATGGTAATAGCCGGAGTCTCTATTCTGTGCTTTTTGGCTTCCTCCACAATATGCTCCAGGGTGGAAACTGCCTTTTTCTGCCCTGCCGTAGTCCCCTGCTGAATCACTGCCGCAGGCGTTTCCCCGGGCTTGCCATGAGCCAAAAGCAGACCTGCAATCCGTTCCAGGTTCTTTAAGCCCATAAGAAAAATCAAAGTCCCCTCTGCCTTTGCCAAAGCAGCATAATCCAGCACATCTTCTGTTTTACCGGCATCCTCATGCCCTGTGATAACATGAAAAGAAGAAGCCATTCCTCTCTGGGTCACAGGAATCCCCCCATAAGCAGGAACACTGTAGGAAGACGAGATTCCCGGCACGATCTCAAAAGGAATCCCCTGGGCCTTTAAAGCCAGCGCTTCTTCTCCTCCCCGTCCAAAAATAAAAGGATCTCCCCCTTTAAGACGAACCACATATTTTCCAAGCATGGCTTTCTCAACCAACAGCTGATTGATCTCATCCTGCGTTAAATGATGATGATGGGAACGCTTTCCTGCATAGATCAGCTCTGCCTCCAAGGGCGCCTCATTCAGAATGGATCCAGAAATCAAGTTGTCATACACAATCACCTCTGCCTGCCGGACACATTCCAGTCCCTTCCTGGTAAATAGTCCTGCATCCCCTGGCCCCGCTCCCACTAAGGATACAGGACGCAGGCGCACCTTTCCTGCCAGACGTTCTGCAAGCTTCTTCCCACAATTCATCATCATAGCTGTCTGGTCTGCTGATTTCTTTTCGCAGGCTGTCAGCCCGTTTTTGCATTTTTCATCTTTTTCTAAAAACTCCGCCAGCTCTACACTTTCTTCCTGGAAGACCGAATGCAGTCCGTCCCTGGCAAACATCACAGACATGGTCAGCCGCTGTCCCTCTCTCCTGCAGTACGCTCCGCAAGGTGCATTGCAGCTTCCTCCCAGAACTGTCAGATAACGCCTTTCTGCCGCCAGCATAGCAGCGTCCTCCGGTGAATGAATTGCCGTCATAATATCAGAAAGCTCCCCCTGCCGGATCTCTACTCCCATAATCCCCTGGCCTGGAGCCGGAATAAACCTTCTTGTATCCAGATATTCCAAAAATATCCCGTCCTGCTCTGTGATTCCCAGACGCTTAAGCCCTGCTGCTGCCAGCAAGATCCCGTCATAATTTCCCTGACGCAGCTTATCCAGTCTGGTCAGCACATTTCCCCGCAGCAGCCGGATCCTTACCTGTGGATTCATCCTTCGAATCTGCAGCTCCCTGCGCAGACTGCTGGTGCCAATTACACTTCCCGCCGGAAGCTCCCTGGCCGAAATCCCGCTTGTCGTCACCAGAACATCTCCTGGCGTCTCCCGGGGAAGCACGGCTCCCAAAGAAAGTCCTTCCGGAAATTCCATGGGCATATCCTTAGCGCTGTGCACCGCCATATCAATGTCCCCCCGCAAAAGAGCCTCCTCCAGCTCCCTGGTAAACACCCCCTTTCCTCCAAAGCTGGTGAGAGACTGCTCTAAATGCCGGTCTCCCTTGGTGCTAATCGGCACCAGCTCAATCTCCACATCCGGAAAGCAGCCCAAAATCGCCTCCCTTACCAAATGTGTCTGAACCATAGCCAGCTTGCTCTTCCTTGTTCCTATACGAAGCCTCATGTTCTCTCCTCCATCTATCCCAAACAGCCAGATTCCCGCCAATTTTCCCATCCTGCCGCACTCCCATCAGTATACTGTCTTTTTACGAAAAATACAAGCCCCGCCATGCTTTCATGATTGATAGTGCATACGCAGCCGGGGGCATGGAGGTTTACTGTCTGGATTAGGTTGCCAACAGCCAAAGAAAGGTGCAGTCCCACTGGTCAACCAGTGAGCTGCACCTTCCTTTGGCTGCTTCACTCCTCAAAAAGGAGAATCCCTTTATCCTCTTATGCCTGCGGACCCGCATGCTCATGCTGAGACAGAGGCATTACATGCATATTTCCTCTCTGCTCATTCTCAGCCCAGTAAATATCATCTGCCATCTTGGCTTCTGGATTGAACTCCACACCCTCAAAAATGTGCTTTACAAATCCCTTGTAGCCCACGCGGTCGATCAGATGTCCGCCATGCAGGTATTCCGGCTTATAATCCAAAGCCCATGCAGAGAATTTCTGCCAGTTGCCGAACATGCCAAGGATCACATCCTCTGTTACCCAGTTTAAGAACAGCTTGCCGGAACGCGGATTCTTCTTGCCGGTACGTCCGCCTAATGTTACGCGGTACAGCTTCTTCGGGTTCCTGGTCCATGCGCTGGTGGGGCAGGCAAGAACACACTCGCCGCAGCCTACACAGCAGCAGGTATCCTTGTCGATCTTACCGTCCTTATTCAGGGTAAGAACGCCGGTTGCGTGATGCTCACATGCTTTCGCACAAGCGCCGCAGCCGATACAGCGGTCATAGTCATAAACCATCTTATTGATACCCATAATACCAAAATCATTGAAGTTAGCCTTCACACAATCGTTGGGGCATCCTGCCACTGCCACCTTGATATGATAGTGGGACGGGAAAATCAATTTCTCGATCTTGTGAGCCATATCCTGGGTATTTACATTACCCTTAATGCAGTGGATATTACCGATACAAGCCATGATGTTACGGGCGCCGATGGTGGGATAGCCCTTCTCCGGGTCATACTCTACCGGCTCATGAGCAATGGTACCCATATCCACATCGCACATCTCCACGTCTACATCTTTGATATACTCTTTCAGCCTCTTATTGCAGGCTTCGATATTCTCATACTTAATACCAGGAATGTCAAATGTCATTCTGGTTCCGAAATGGAATGTTCCGTTACCGAATTCCTCACACAGCTCCTGTACAAAGGACAGATACTTAGCATCGACCAACGCTCCGGGAACGCGAAGCTGAAGCATGAATTCTCCCGCAACCTTGGACTGTCTGTAACAATTTATACGGACTTTCTTAACGTCGATATCGTGATTCATATATTTACGCTCCCTTCCTTAGTCTACCAGATATTTTGCCTGGGTGTAGTTAAACACCGGACCTTCCAGGCATACATACACCTCGTCAATACGACAATGGCCGCACTTACCTACCGCACAGGACATTCTACGCTCGTAGGATACCCAAATCTTCTCATCCGGCACCCCGCACTTGCTGCACTCAATGCCAGTAAACTTCATCATTGGCGGCGGTCCCACGATCACAACCTCATAATTGTCGCCAAAGGATGCCCAGTCAACCTTGGAAACGAACTCAGTCACAAAACCGGTATTCCAGCCTTCCTTCTTCTCTGCATCCAGGGTATAGAAAGTGGTAAAGCGGTCTTTCCACTTCTCCAGCTCACCCTTAAACACGATTCCTTCTTCATTCTTAAAGCCGGTAATCAGGGTAACGCTCTTGGTATAATCAGGCTCATTATAAAACTTATTCAGCATGCTTCTCACAGGAGCCAGTCCGGTACCGCCGGTAATGACCACAACATTCTTGCCCTCAAACTTTTCTACCGGCCAGCCCTTGCCGTAAGCGCCTCTCAAAAACAGCACATCGCCCGGGCCCTTGGTAAAGATCTCGTCTGTAACCTTTCCTACAGAACGAATAGTAAAATCAATCCAGCCGTCGCCATAAGCGCTGACCGAGATGGGAGCCTCGCCGATCTTGGGAATGGAGAGCTGTAAAAACTGTCCATGAGCAGGCTTAATATCAGTTTCCACCTTAAAGGTATATTCCAACTTGCTTTCTTTCTTAACTTCCAGAATCTTACACGGAACCGGTTTTACAATGTTATTCATTCTGTTCGTCCCCCTTCCTTATTTGCTTTCTTCTGCAAGGATCTCATCTATCGCCTTTGCCATCTTGTTTACGGTAGCGGTGATGGAGATAAACTCCGGACATCTGCTGGTACAGCGGCCGCAGCCCACGCACATATGGAAATCCTTGAAACGGGCCTTATAGTCATGGAATTTGTGAAGCACCTTATAGCGCATTCTCTCACCGGCAGTTCTGCGGAATACATGTCCGCCTGCCATGTCGGTAAAGCCCTCGATCTGACAGGAAGCGGTGGTTCTCTTTCTCTCGCCCACGTTGGTATTTTCGTTATAAATCACATCTGTGGTATTAAAACAGGTACAGGTGCTGCAGGCCACAGTACAGGAACCGCAGGAAATGCAGCGCTTGTTGTACTCATTCCACATAGGATGGCTCTTTAGCTTGGTCAGAACCTCCTTGTTGGGAATCTCAGGAATCGTAAGCTCAATCTGATTCTTTTCAATATATTCCGGCTTGAAATCAGCGGAAGCGGCCTGTGCGAATAAAGAAGCAAACGCATCATCCTTCACGTCCACAGTCAGCTCCCCTTCGCCCACACGGACTGCCATGGCATAATCCTCAGACTTATTGGAACCCATACTTACACAGAAGCAGGTATCCCAGCCCTCGGTACATTCCATCATCACGATCTTGACCTTCTCGTTCATCCTCTTGTAGTACATATCGGTAAAACCGCCGTTCTCCAGGTAAATCTTCTCCTGATGATGCTGTGCGTTGATATCACACGGACGCATAAAGATCAGAAGTTTCTTGCTGGTGGCCTTGCTCTCACGGTATTCATCCTCAGTAAAGTAGAACAGGGACTGAGTAACCGGGCTCAGAACCTCCTTTGCCGGATAATCGGACTTCTCTGCAAATTCAATCTCCTCCACCTTAGACACCTTATCATACTTGATAATGTCTGTGTCGGAATAACGTCCTTTTCCGACAAATCTTTTGGGAGCCCAGATCTCGTATTCGCTCTGAAGCTGGTCGAAGATTTTATTCACTTCTTCGAAGCTGACTTTGTATCCCATACTTTCTTATCCTCCTTCATTTTCTGCAGGCCCTGCCGGTATCCCCGCACCCGGCATCCTGATGAACTTTTGTCGCAGTTCCTATTGTACCATATCTAATAAAAATTTTCATTAACAAAAATTAAAATTTCATCAAAATCTTGTTAGTTTTTGTGAAAGATTGTCACTTATAGCTGATTTATGGCAGCATTGTCCTTCAAAAATGTCCTGACCTTATTGCTCATGGCAACCTCATCCACAGCATCTTTTCCATATGCCTCCTGAAGCTCCTCCACGCTCATATAATACATCTCGGCAAGCTCCTCCCGGTCTGCATCCTCCACCTGAAAACCTTCCTTTTCTGCAATGGCCTTTACCAGAAGCTGCACCTTGATGCTGGTCTCCACATTCTCCCGAAGGTCCTTTTCCATCTCCTCCGGCGTCATGTCAGACATCTGGGCATAATCCTCCATAGTCATTCCATACATCTGAATCATGCTGGTTAAATAAGACATCTGATTCTCATACTGCTGATTCACCGCATCTTCATTTAACTCAAACTGGGAATTTTCCACTGCCGCCAGGAAAATATCGGTTTCCAGCTGCTGATCCGCAATCTGCCCCTTCTCTGTCTCAATATCTGCCCGTGTATCCGCCTTAAACTCATCCACAGTAGTAAAGTCTGACATTCTCTGGACAAAATTATCATCTAATACCGCATCCCTTTTTTCCTCGATTCCGTTGACCGTCACGTCAAATACCACAGCCTGCCCGGCCAGCTCCTCTGAGTGATACTGCTCCGGAAAGGTCAGGTCAAGGCTCCGCTTCTCGCCGATCTTTGCCCCCACCAGGCCTTCCTCAAAGCCGTCAATAAAGCTTCCGGAGCCCAGCTCCAGCTTGTAGCCCTCTGATGTTCCTCCCTCAAACGCCACGCCGTCCTTCATTCCTACATAATCAATGTCAACAATATCTCCTTCCTTGGCTGCCCGGTTCGTAATCGCTACGTATTCCGGGTTGGCATCCAGAATGCTTTGAATCCGGGTATCTAATTCCTCATCCGTAACCTCTACAGACATTCGATCCACCTTAAGCCCCTTATATTCCCCCAGGCTTGTGACTTCTCCCAGATCCACCGGGACCTCCGGCTCATCTTCCGCCGAGGAGGATGCCTCTGCCGAGGTCTCTGTGGGACCTTCTGCTGTCCCCGGATTCTCCTTTTTCGAGCACCCTGCTGCCAACACCGCAACCATCATGCCGCACAACAGCGGCTTAACAAATTTTCTCATTCTCATTTCCTTTCTGTTTTTGATTTCTATACTCGTGAGCCAAAGGATCTGCCAGCCTATTCTCCGTATTTCAGGACGATTCCCAATCATTCGGAAAATTCGGAAAAACAATGCTCTTGAATATCTATTGATTTAAATTTTGTAAAATGCCTTAAATGCCTTGTAGGTATTGTACACATCCAGCTTGGAAACCATCTCAAAGGGCGCATGCATGGACAGCACCGGAACGCCTAAGTCCACCACATCCACATCAAGCTGTGCCACATATTTGGCAATGGTTCCGCCTCCGCCCTGGTCCACGGCCCCCAGCTCTCCTGCCTGCCAGTAAACATGGTCGCCCTCCATAGCGGCGATTACCCGCGCCATGGTCTCGGCGCTGGCATCATTGGCTCCAGATTTTCCTCTTGCTCCCGTATACTTGGTAAGCACACAGCCTTTATTTACATAACTGGCATTATTTGCTTCAAATACCTCTGAAAACGTGGGATCAAAGGCCGCATTCACATCAGAAGACAGGCACAATCCATTTCGGAATACATCCCGCACGGATACGCCGGAAATCTCTGCCAGATCCTCCATATAATGCTTCAGATAGGCAGAATTCATCCCTGTATTTCCCTCAGAGCCGATCTCCTCTTTATCGGTCAGAATCGTTACCGTGGTATATTTGGGATGCAGGGTCTCAAGCTCTGCCATAAGAGCCGTGTAGGCACACACCCGGTCGTCCTGCCCATAAGCGCCTACCATGCTCCGGTCCAGTCCCACATCCACTGCCTTCTGTGCCGGAACCATCTCGATCTCTGCCCGGAAAAAATCCGCCTCCGTAAGACCATACTTTTCATAAAGCAGCTTCATTGTCATCAGCTTTACCGGCTCCTTCACCGCCTCATCCTGAAACGGCAGAGAACCAACAATAATATTCAGCTCCTCCCCCTTTAATCCTTCTGCAAGCTTTCTCTCATTCTGCTTTGCCGCCAGATGAGGAAGCAGGTCGCTGATACAAAATACCGGATCCCCAGGTTCCTCTCCGATACACAAAGAAATTGTGGTTCCGTCCTTTTTTACCGCTACCCCGTGAAGGGCAAGAGGCACAGTCCCCCATTGATACTTACGGATTCCCCCATAATAATGAGTCTTAAAAAAGGCGATCTCGTTCTTTTCATAAAGCGGGCAGGGCTTTAAATCCAGCCGCGGCGAATCAATATGCGCTCCATTGATCCGTACCCCCTTATCAAGAGGCTCCTGGCCAAAGGTAGTGGCCAAAATTGACTTATGACGGTTTACCTGGTACACCTTGTCCCCCGGCTGATACTGCTTTCCCCGCTCAAAGGGACGATAGCCTGCCTTCTCAAGCATTCTGACAGCAGTCAATACACACTCCCGCTCTGTTTTTCCTTCATTCAAAAAAACCTTGTAGCCCTCACAGAAGTCAGCCGCCTCCTCTATCTGTTCAGGCGCCATTTTCCCGATATGGGGAAATTTCCAAAAAAGCTTTTCCTCCAAAAGCTTTCCCTCTGATTTTTCTTTCTCCTCTGCCATGTTTGTCTTATCCTCCTTCTGTCGCAGTCAGGCCCTCCGGCCTCCCCTGCTGTCTTATCGCTCCCTATTATATCACAGCCTGTCAATCTTAGAAACCTTGTATCTTCTGGATATCTCTTTTTCCCATAGTTTCCGCATTCCTTCCATGGTTAATTTTTTGTAAATATTTTGTAATAAAGAGCTTGTTCTGCAATTTTGCCCAAAAAAGAAAAAGCTCTGTACCGTGATGGGCAGCACAGAGCCTTTTTCAATAGGAATTGGGCTTCAAAAAGGATTAAGGATTTAATCTTTTCTATTTCGTATGTCTATACTATACCACAACATTTTCCTGAATGTTTGTAAAATGATTAAATAGATTATGAAGATTTTCTTAATTCCCTTATCCCATAACAATCCTGGCAATATGAATCGTAAGATACAAAAGCTCTTCTCTGGAAATCTCCTCTTTCTGGACCCCCTGGATATAGGCGCCGATCTTTTGGGCGCAGCAATAGCTCTCCGGATGTCCCTCTGCAATCTGTTCAAAAATATCCAGTTCACTTCCCGAAAGCATTTTATGCTCCAGCACCCGCTGTAAAAAGAACTGCATATGGGTTACAAAGCGGGTATAGTGTATGGAATCTGTCCGAATCCTGTTGGCAAAGGAATACTGAACAATATTAAAAATATCCTTCAGCATTCTTACCTCCTGTATGGTCTGCTCTATATTCGGATTTTCCGTCTGAGCATTTACCAGATGAAAAGCAATATTTCCGGCTTCCTCCTCCGGCAGCCTAATCTGCAGCCGCTGATTCAGATATTCAATCATTTTTTTCCCCAGAGCAAATTCTGCAGGATAAAACTGCCTCACCTCCCACAAAAGGCGGTTTTGAAGAATAATATTCTTCTCCTGACGCTCCAAGGCAAAAATCAGATGATCAAAAAGGGTAATAAAAACCTGGCTGTTCATTTTTCCCGGCATCGCCTCATCCGCCAGCATGATTGCCGAATGAATCGCTTCTCCATGATCCTCCGAAATGCCCTCCAGCATCTGCTGCCAGTCGCCAACTGATTTCTTATCCTTCAGCGCAAAAATTTTCTGAACATTTTCCTCTTTCAGCTCACTACCTACCTGATTGGAAAATCGCAGCCCCTTGCCCATAACAATACATTCATTTCCATTCACATCCTCTACTAATATATAATTATTATTCAGGATTTTTACCACCCTCATATTATCCCCCTAATCTGCGGCGGCTTTTTATAAGCTGGCTCCATTGTCAGCGATTACCTTCTGATACCAAAAATAACTGTCCTTTTTTATCCGTCTCATTTCCTTTAAGTCAAACTCATCCCGATCCACATAAAGAAAGCCGTAACGTTTCTGATATCCCTGGTGAGTACTGACCACATCCAGGGCCGCCCAGGGACAATACCCTATGACTTCCACTCCATCTGTAATTGCAAGACGCATCGCTGACAGATGCTGCCGAATAAAGTCGATCCGATAATTATCATGAACCTGGCCATTCTCCAGACGGTCCGGAGCGCCGATACCGTTCTCCGTAATCAAAATAGGAAGATGATATCTTTCATATACCTTTCGCAGAGTATATCGAAAACCAGAAGGATCGATCACCCACCCATATTTTGTTTTTGCCACATAAGGATTTTCTGCTGCACGGTAAACGCCTTCCTCACCAAGCATAATCTGCTGATCTCCTGCTCTGGCCGATACATCAGAGGCATCCCCCCGGCTGGCGGCAATGGTCGCCGTAGAATAATAATTCATCGCCATAAAATCCGGCCTGGCCCCTGCCAGGCACTCCTTGTCCCCCTCTTTTATCTCCGGAGCCAGCTCCCTGTCCTGCAGATATCTCCAAGCCAAAGGATGATACCACCCAAATACCGGAACATCTGCAAAATTCCAGCACCGAATCACTTCCCAGTTGTGAGCCGCAATCGAATCCTCCGGTCTGCAGGTTTCCGGATACATGGCAGTCAGATTCAATGCCGGTCCGATCCTGCCTTCCGGACAAAGCTCATGGCACAGCTTCATCGCCCTGGCCTGAGCCAGCATCAAATGATGATTCTGCTGGTACAATTCCTTTTTTGACGGTATTTTTCCGTCTTTGGGAAGACCAATGGCTCCAGGATGAAGGATCATGGTATTCTGTTCATTGATCGTCAGCCAGTATGTTACCTCTCCGCCATAATTCGTAAAAAGCACCCTGGCATACTCTACAAACGCCTCAACGGTTTCCCGGCTGCCCCATCCCCCTTTTTCCTCCAGACAGTAAGGAAGATCAAAATGATACATGGTTACAATCGGCTCAATCCCATATTTACGGCATTCCTGAATCACATCGTGATAATGCCGGATTCCGGCCTGGTTTACCCTGCCTGTTCCGTCAGGAAGGATTCTGGTCCAAGCCACAGAAAATCGGTATGCCTTTAGCCCCATCTCTGCAAACAAACGGATATCTTCCTTATAACGATGATAATGATCGCTTGCTGACTTAAAATCTGCATATTGCTTTGGATGCTCGTACATGTCGATAATAGAAGGACTCTTTCCATCCTGGTCCCATGCGCCTTCTGCCTGGTATGCAGAGGTAGAAGCGCCCCACAAAAACCCTTCTGGAAATGCCTTCTGACTTGCATAATACATATTATACTCCTTTCCTGTCCATTCCTCAACTAATTGTCATGAGAGGCTCTCCAACTGCCGCCTTTCCGGTTTTCTGCTCATCAATTGACGTAAATTGTGCCATATTTGCAACCAAAACCGGTGTAATTATGTCATACCCCTCCTCTTGAATCTTCTCTCCCTCAAAGGATATCATCAAATCGCCCTTTCTGACTTTGGATCCTACCTCCACATGGGCCGTAAAATACTTTCCCTGCAGGTTCACGGTATCAATACCAATATGAATCAGCAGCTCCGCACCATCCTCACTGGTAATTCCAATGGCATGTTTTGTCTCAAACAAAGCCGAGACCACCCCGTTAACCGGCGAAAAAACCTTGCCATCTTCCGGAATAATCGCAACTCCATCCCCCAAAATCTTCTGGGAAAATACCGCGTCGTTTACCTGGTCTAAGGAAACCACTTCACCGCGGATCGGAACAGCTATGATCTGCGCCTTTCTTCCTTCTGCCCTCTCCGTTCCTGAATTTTCTTCCTTTGAAATGCCTTTCTCTAAAATCTCTGTTTTCGAATCCTTTGTTTCCTGACCTTTCCCTTCCCTGCCTTCGCCGTCGTCAAATCCCATGATCCAGACAGCCGCAAAAGCAGCCGCAAAGGAAACAATACAGGTGATTACGGCATGTACGATATTCATAGGATTTTCACCGATAAATGCCGGCAAGGCCGCCAATCCGGGAGAGACAAAGGCATAGCGGACCAATCCGGAAACTCCTGCATAAATACCGCCTACACCGCCGCCGATCATGGATGCAATCAAAGGCTTTTTCAGCGGCAGGATCACACCATAAAGGCAAGGCTCTGTAATTCCCATAACTGCCGTAAACCCAGAAGAGCTGGCCAACTGCTTTAGCTGCTGATTCTTTGTCTTAAGCGCTACTGCCAAGGTAGCTCCTCCTTGTGCAATGTTAGATGCCAGCATGCCAGGACCATTCACAATCTCATAACCTAACGAGGAAATCTGAACCGTGGCAATCGGGGTCATTGCCCAGGCAGTGCCTGTCAATACCAGGAACGGCTGGAAGGCTCCCATCAGCATCGGCAAAAGCCAGCTTGCCCTGGCATTGATCATATTTGCCCCGGTCTCCAGCAAGGAATTTAAAAAGCTTCCAAACGGTCCGATAATGATCATTGCAATCGGTGCCGAAATAAACAAAATAATCAGCGGCTTCAGGAAAAATTTAATAATGGACGGCGTATACTTTTCTGCCAGCTTTTCCACATATGACATAACCCAAATACTTAAAATAATCGGAATCACAGAGTAGGAATAATCCACCAGCATCACCGGGATATGAAAAAAATCCACAGCCTCTCCGGCTCCTGCCATTCCCGCCCAGGTCGGATGAAGCAGTGCACTGGCCAGGGTCATTGCCAGAACCGGATTACACTCAAATTTAATCGCAGCGCCATAAGCCAGCAGCACCGGCATAAAATAAAATGCTGCATCTGAAATCAAATTCAGCAGTGCATAGGTAGAGCTGGTATCATCTAATCCAATCAATACCAGTATTGACAGCACCGCCTTGATCATACCTCCTCCGATCAATGCCGGGATCACAGGTGTAAAGGTTGTAGAAATCACACTGATAATATTTGTAATGATTGAATTTTTTTCCTTGGGATCTTCTGGATTTTTTCCTGATTTTCCGGAATCCGCCTTACCTGCCGTCCCACCCATTTCATTAATCAAAACCCGGTACGTTATGGGAACATCATTGCCCACAACCACCTGGAACTGTCCCCCCTTTTCCACCACACTGATTACTCCGGGGGTGCTTTTGATTGCTGCCTCATCTACCCTGCTCCGATCACAAAATTCAAAGCGAAGCCTGGTAGCACAATGCGTCAGCTTGCTGATATTTTCAGCCCCTCCCACCAGCGGGAGCAAATCCCTCCCTAACTTTTTGTAATCCATAAGATCTCCTTTCTCTTATATGGCCTTTTACCGGAAAATAAGGAAAATAAAAAGACCACAACAAAAATAACGTCGTTTAAACGTATTCTTGTGTGGTCTTGCCTGCATTACCAGTAACAGCCATTTGTTTTATGTTTAAACATACTCTAGCATATCCCTTCGGAAAAGTCAACTGGATTTTCCTTTCAGATCGTCAATCCGGCAAATGTCCGCGAATACCCTAATAGTAAACAGAAGAAAGCTGCAGGTATGTTCTTTTGAACCATGCAAAACTTCAGATTCATGGGCTTAACACAAACGGGCTTGACGGCAGAGGCATCGGCGTCGCCGTTCTGGACACCGGCTGCTTTCCCCATGAAGACTTAGATCATAGAATCGCTGCATTCTGCGATATTGTACAGAAACGTCCGGCGCCGTATGATGACAATGGCCACGGCACCCATGTGTGCGGGATCATTGGAGGCACAGGAAGGTCAGAAGAAGGGCTTTACTGCGGCATTGCTCCCGGCTGCCACCTGATTCCTGTAAAGGTACTGGACCGCCGGGGCAACGGCTACTCCTCTGATGTGCTTGCCGGACTGCGGTGGATCCGAGAGAACCGGGTCAGGCTCAACATCCGCATTGTAAATATTTCCGTCGGATCCTTCTGCCGCCGAAATATGAGTGAAAACTCTGCTCTGGTCCGCGGCGTCAACGCCGCATGGGATGACGGACTGGTAGTAGTAGTGGCTGCCGGCAATATGGGGCCAAAAAGCGGTACCATCACCACACCCGGAATCAGCCGAAAGGTGATTACCGTAGGCTGCTCTGACGACCATAAGGAGGTAAATGTTATGGGAAACCGGATGATCGATTATTCCGGCCGCGGACCCACCAACGCCTGCATCTGCAAGCCGGACATCGTTGCACCTGGCGCTTCCATCATAAGCTGCGCCAATCAGTCTGGCAAATACACAGGAAAAAGCGGAACCTCCATGGCCACCCCCCTGGTTTCCGGCGCTATTGCACTGCTTCTGGAAAAATATCCGGAAATGAACAACCGGGATGTAAAACTGCATCTGCGGGACCGGGCATTAGATATCGGACTGCCGAAAAATCAACAGGGATGGGGGCTGCTGGATGTAGAGAGGCTGTTAGCTGATGTAGTGTGAGCTTTGGACTGCCCTGTCTGGCAAATGGCAGAGTTATGAACAGAAGGGAAGGGAAAGCAAAGAAAAGAAAAAGAGAGCCGATTCCGTTTTATTGCTTCAATCGGCTCTTTTATTGTGCATCTGCCGGAAAACCTTATATCTTGAAGCTATGAATAAACAGCCCGCTCCGCAGCTTCGGCTCAAACCAGGTAGATTTCGGCGGCATTAACAGCCCTGCATCCGCCACCGAAAATAGCTCCTGGACAGAGGTCGGGTACATGGCAAATGCCACTGCCCCCTCCCCCTTATCCACCAACCGCTCCAGCTCGGCAATACCTCTGATTCCCCCTACAAACTGTATCCTCTCATCTGTCCGAGGATCATGAATCCCCAGTATCGGTTCCAAAAGAAGATCCTGCAGAATGGATACATCCAGTCCTTTGACCGGATCCTTCGTGATATATTCTGGCTTTACCTCAAGCTCATACCACTGCCCTTCCAGATACATTCCCATATGGTGCGGTTCCTTCGGCTGACACGACGGCCCGCTGGCATGTTTCTCGGTCTCTCCATTTTCAGTACGTCCTTCCTCCATTCTTCCTGCGTCCACACATTCCCTGACCATAAACCGCTCTCCGGCCTTCTCTAACAATCCGGCTGCACTCCATCCATTTAAGTCCTTCACCACTCGGTTATAGGGCATGATCAAAAGCTGGTCATCCGGAAACAGCACAGACAAAAAGAAATGAAAAGCTTCCTGGCCGCTGTAATCCGGATGTTCTTTTCTTCGCTTCAATCCTACCTTCACTGCCGAGGCCGCCCGATGATGGCCATCCGCAATATAAATGGACTTCATCTGTTCAAACTGTCTCCGAATCCGGCTTGTCCAATCGTCATCTCCGGCCTTTTCTGCCTGATTTGGCTTTTTTTCATCTGCCATATCCGCAGCATCCCCACTGGTTTTCCCTTCAACTGCCTTCCACACCCGATGCCGCACCCCGTCCTCTGCCGTAAAATCATACAGCGCCTCCTGGCTGCGCACCTCATCCACAATCCGGTTCAGCTCCGGATCGGAGCGGTAAGCCAGAAAAATCGGCCCTGTGTGGGCTTCTGTCACATCCACATGGCAGATTCGATCCTGCTCCTTGTCCTCCCTGGTATTTTCATGTTTTTTGATCACACCATCCACATAATCATCCACAGAGGCACATGCCACGATCCCTGCCTGGCTGCGCCCGTTCATAGTCAGCTCATACACATAATAGCACTCTGCATGATCCTCAAGTAAAATCCCTTCCTCCTGCCATTTCCCCAAAAGCTCCCTGGCTTTTTCATAAACCCTTGGATCATGAAGATCCACATCATCGGGAAATTGTGTTTCTGCCCGGTCCACTGCCAGAAATGACATGGGATTTTTCTCCACTTCCTTTTTTGCCTCCTGCCGGCTGTAAACATCATAAGGAAGCGCCGCCACCATTGACGCCGCTTCCCTTGCAGGACGGATACACCGAAACGGTCTTATCTCCGCCATATCTGTTCTCCCTTTCGTTGATTCTTGTCGTTCTATATCATTTCTATTTGTTAAAGAACACCATTATCTTATTTGATTACCCGCACCCGAAGAATCCCGTTGATCGCCTCCAGCTTCTTTACGATCTGCGCATCCGGCTGTTTGTCAAGATCCATCAGGGTATATGCATATTTTTCCCGGCTCTTATTGGTCATGTCGGAAATGTTGATTCCGCTTGAAGCCATGGTTCCTGTCATCTGACCGATCATGTTGGGTACATTCAAATGCATTACTGCCACACGGCTCTCGGTCTTGCACACTCCCATATCGCAGGACGGATAATTGACGGAATTGCGGATATTACCGTTTTCCAGATAATCCATCAGCTCCATCACTGCCATCTTGGCACAGTTATCCTCCGATTCCTCTGTAGATGCTCCCAAATGAGGAATCACAATCGCACCAGGCATATTGACTACCTTTGGATTGGGGAAATCGCTGATATACCTTTTCACCTTGCCGGAATCAAGCGCTGCAGCCATATCCTCATCATTGACCAGCAGGTCCCGGGCAAAATTCAGCACCACGACCCCATCCTTCATCTTGGCAAGAGTCTCCTGGTTGATCATTGCTCTGGTAGAATCCAAAAGCGGCACATGAACCGAGATAAAATCACATTCCTGATAAATGGTGTCCACGCTTGTAATATGCTTTACATCTCTGGACAGCATCCAGGCAGCATTGACTGAAATATAAGGGTCATATCCATAGACTTCCATCCCCAGAGCCGCCGCGGCATTGGCCACCTCGGCGCCAATGGCCCCCAGACCAATCACTCCCAGCTTTTTGCCCTTGATCTCTCCGCCGGCAAAAGCTTTTTTACTCTTCTCTACCGTCTTGGAGATGTTTTCATCGCCCTTATTGTCCTGACACCAGGCTATACCGCCGATAATATCACGGCTTGCCAGCAAGAGTCCGGCCAGCACCAGCTCCTTCACTCCATTGGCATTTGCCCCCGGAGTGTTGAATACAACAATACCGCTCTCTGCACAATCCTCCAGCGGAATATTGTTCACGCCTGCCCCTGCCCTGGCTACAGCCAGAAGGGAATCCGAAAACTTCGTGTCGTGAAGAGACGCACTCCGCACCAAAATCCCCTGTGCCTCATTGATTTCGTCTGTCAGCTTATAATCCTCTGTCAAAAATCCCAAACCATATTTAGAAATAGCGTTTAAACAATGAATGGTCTTCATGCCTGATGTGCCTCCTCAAACTTTTTCATAAACTCTACCAGCTTTTCCACGCCTTCCACAGGCATCGCATTATAAATGCTGGCCCGCATACCGCCTACGCTTCTGTGTCCCTTCAGATTCACAAAGCCCGCGGCGGACGCCTCTTTAATAAACTGCGCATCCAGGTCTGCATCTCCTGTCACAAAGGGAACATTCATCAGAGAACGGTCCTCTTTTACCACGGTTCCCTTAAAAAGCTTGCTCTCATCCAGAAAATCATAGAGGATCTTTGCCTTTTTCTCATTATGCTCCTTCATAACTCCCAGGCCGCCTTTTGCCTTCAGCCATTTAAACACCTTACCGCAGATATAAATGCCGTAAGCCGGAGGAGTATTGTACAGAGACTTGGCATCTGCATGAGTCTTGTACTGACACATGGTAGGAGTCCCCTCCAGCACATCCTCTGTAATCAGATCCTCACGGATGATCACGATCACCACGCCTGCCGGACCGACATTCTTCTGTACACCGCCATAGATCACCCCGTACTTGGTCACATCCACCGGCTCGGAAAGGAAACAGGAAGAAACATCCGCCACCAAAGTCTTTCCCTTGGTGTTGGGCAGAGTCTTAAACTTAGTTCCGTAAATCGTATTATTCTCACAAATATATACGTAATCTGCGTCCTCATCTATGGGCAGATCCGAGCAGTCCGGAATATAGCTGAAGGTCTTGTCCTCGCTGGAGGCCACTGCCACTGCCTTTCCATATTTCTGAGCTTCCTTAAATGCCTTTTTCGCCCACTGCCCTGTGATAATATAATCCGCAACCTTATTTTTCATCAGATTCTGAGGAATCATGGAGAACTGCAGGTGAGCTCCGCCCTGAAGAAACAATACCCTATAATTATCCGGAATATTCATCAGATCCCGAAGATCTGCCTCTGCCTCCTGAATAATTCCCTCAAATGCCTTGGAGCGATGGCTCATCTCCATCACAGACATGCCAGTACCCTTATAGTCCAGCATCTCCTCTGCAGCCTCTTTTAAAACCTCCTCCGGCAGCACAGCCGGACCTGCCGAAAAGTTATACACTCTTCCCATTGATTTTTCCTCCTCATATAATAACTGTTATTGAATCTTTAGATCTGTATCATCAAAAGCATCCTGAATGGGAGCTCCCGGTGAAACCATCGGATACACCTTGTCATCGCAGTTGATCTGGCAGTCAATCACTGCCGGCGCTCCCAGCGCCAGAGCCTCCTCAAGCACAGGGCGAAGCTCATCCCGGCTGCTGACCCGGTATGCCCTTGCGCCCATTGCCTCTGCCAGCTTTACAAAATCCACTGCATCATTTAATACCGTATGCGAGTAGCGTTTTCCGTAGAACAGCGTCTGCCATTGGCGAACCATTCCCAGCACATGATTGTTCATCACCACCTGAACAATGGGAATATTGTACCGGACTGCCGTGGCAATCTCATTCATATTCATCCGGAAGCAGCCGTCGCCTGCAATATTGATCACCTTTTTGTCCGGCTCTCCCATATCACGGCATCCCATCTTGGCTCCCAGAGCTGCCCCCAAACCGTATCCCATGGTTCCCAAGCCTCCTGATGTGAGAAGGGTTCTGGGCTTTTTATATTTATAATACTGGGCTGCCCACATCTGGTGCTGGCCTACCTCAGTGACAATCACGGCATCTCCCTTTGTCATATCATAGATGGTTTCCATAATATAAGGACCTGTCAGAACGCTTTTGTCATACCGCAGAGGATACATATCCTTCATCCTCTCCACATGGTTTACCCACTCGTCATGGTTGATCGGATCCAGACGGGCATTGAGTCTGCGCAGCACCACCTTCAGATCGCCGATAATACTGGCATGGGTCCGGATATTTTTGTTGATCTCCGCCGGGTCCACATCAATCTGCAGAATCTTTGCATTCTGGGCAAACTTTTCGGCATTGCCCGTAACCCGGTCACTGAAACGGGCTCCCGCCACGATCAGCAGATCGCATTCCGTAATCCCATAATTGGAGGTCTTGGTCCCATGCATTCCCACCATGCCGGTATACATCTCGTCTGTGCCGTCAAAAGCGCCCTTTCCCATAAGGGAATCTGCCACCGGGGCCTGAATCCGATGTGCCAGTGTTCGAAGCTCCTCTGAGGCATTGGCAAGCACTGCCCCGCCTCCCACAAAGATAAAGGGCTTCTGGGCATTGCGGATCATCTCCAAGGCGTTTTCCAGATCCTCCTCCCGGATCGTATCCGTCTGACGCTCCATAGGCTCCGGCTCCACAGGCGTATACTCACAGGTTCCGGCTGTCACATCCTTGGTAATGTCAATGAGCACAGGACCAGGACGGCCGCTTTGGGCAATGGTAAAGGCCCTGCGGACCACATAAGCCAGCTTGTTAATATCCTTGACAATAAAATTATATTTGGTAATGGGCATAGTCACACCCAAAATATCGATCTCCTGGAAACTGTCCTTTCCCAGCAGGTTCACCCCTACATTGCAGGTAATGGCCACAATCGGGATGGAATCCATATAAGCAGTGGCAATCCCCGTCACCAGATTGGTGGCGCCGGGACCAGAGGTGGCCAGACAGACCCCTACCTTTCCGGTTGCCCTTGCATATCCGTCTGCTGCATGGGCTGCTCCCTGTTCATGAGAGGTGAGCACATGGGTGATCTCCCCCTGATGTTTGTAGAGTGCATCGTAAATGTTCAAAATCGCACCGCCCGGATAGCCAAAGACGGTCTTGACGCCCTGTTCCTTCAAACACTCAATCAGAATCTCAGAACCATTCAGCACAACAGGCTCCGAGCCTGACTGGGTAGAGTGCATTTCTGGGGTGTTGGTTTTTGACATTATAAAAGCTCCTTTTCTTTTACTTTAAAAAACTTTTAATTTCCTTTCAGCACTGCGCCTTTCTCTGCACTGGTTACTTGTTCAGCATACCGCTTGAGATAACCTGTAACCTCTTTTTTCTTGGGAGTCCAGGCTTCACGGCGTTTTGCCAGCTCCTCATCCGATACCTTTACATTGATCGTATTGGCATTAATATCAATGGAAATAATATCCCCTTCCTTTACCAGGCCAATGGGACCTCCCGCAGCCGCCTCCGGACATACATGGCCAATGGAGGCGCCGCGGGACGCGCCGCTGAAACGCCCGTCCGTGATCAGAGCCACAGAAGCCCCCAGTCCCATTCCTGCAATCGCAGAGGTGGGATTAAGCATTTCTCTCATGCCTGGTCCGCCCTTTGGCCCCTCATAGCGAATCACCACCACATCACCTGCCACGATCCTGCCGCCCATGATAGCTGCAATAGCATCCTCCTCACCGTCAAACACTCTGGCCGGCCCTTCATGGCAAAGCATCTCCGGCACTACGGCCGAACGCTTCACCACACAGGAATCCGGCGCCAAGTTGCCCCGCAGCACTGCAATTCCTCCGGTAGCTGAATAAGGATTCTCCACCGTGCGGATCACCTGAGGATTCTTATTCTCGCAGCCCTTTATATTCTCACCTACCGTCTTTCCGGTGACTGTCATACAATCCAGATTCAGAAGTCCCAGCTTACTAATCTCATTCATCACGGCATACACGCCGCCAGCCTCATTTAAATCTTCCATATAAGTAGGTCCGGCAGGCGCTAAGTGGCACAGATTGGGAGTCTTTGCACTGATCTCATTGGCAATATCCACATTCAGCTCCACTCCGGCCTCATGAGCAATGGCAGGCAGATGCAGCATGCTGTTAGTGCTGCAGCCTAATGCCATATCCATGGTCAGAGCATTTCTAAAGGCTGCCTCTGTCATAATATCCTTTGGACAGACATTCTTCTCCACCATATCCATCACTGCCATACCGGCATGCTTGGCCAGGCGGATTCTCTCGGAATAGACTGCAGGAATGGTTCCGTTGCCCTTAAGCCCCATGCCCAGCACCTCTGTCAGGCAATTCATACTGTTGGCCGTGTACATGCCAGAGCAAGAGCCGCAGGTAGGACATACCTTATTGGCAAAATCCTCCACATCCTCCTCTGTCATGGTTCCTGCCGCATAGGCACCCACTGCCTCAAACATACTGGAAAGGCTCTTCTTCTCGCCCTTCACACGTCCTGCCAGCATAGGACCTCCGCTGACAAATACCGTGGGAATATTCAAACGGGCCGCTGCCATCAAAAGCCCCGGCACATTCTTGTCACAGTTTGGAACCATCACCAGCCCGTCAAACTGATGGGCCAGAGCCATACATTCCGTAGAGTCGGCAATCAGATCTCTTGTCACCAGAGAATACTTCATCCCCATATGTCCCATGGCAATGCCGTCGCAGACCGCAATGGCCGGGAACACAATAGGCGTTCCTCCTGCCATTGCCACACCCTGCTTGACTGCCTCTACAATCTTATCCAGGTTCATATGTCCTGGAACAATCTCATTATAAGAGCTGACCACCCCGATCAGCGGCCTTGCCAGCTCCTCCTCCGTATAACCCAAGGCCCGGAACAAAGATCTTGCCGGAGCCTGCTGTATTCCTGATTTTGCATTATCACTTCTCATGGTTCCATTCTCCTTTTGCTTGTCTTTATATACAATCCATTTTCTAATTCTTTCTTCTTCTGGCTAAAGAACCGTTCCTATTATAAATAAATCTGTGCTGCAATCAAATCTCCCATTTTCGCAGTTCCCACCTTTTTACAGCCCTCTGCCATAATATCAGATGTTCGCCATCCCTCTGTAAGCACTCTCTGTACCGCCACCTCAATCGCCTCGGCCTCCATATCCAGGTCAAACGAATACCGAAGCATCATAGCCGCAGACAAAATCGTTGCAATCGGATTGGCAATATCCTTGCCCGCTATGTCCGGTGCAGAACCATGGCTGGGTTCATACATCCCGAATTTTCCTTCGTTCAGGCTGGCAGACGACAGCATTCCTATGGAGCCTGTAATCATACTGGCTTCGTCTGACAAAATATCCCCAAACATATTCTCTGTCAGAACCACGTCAAACTGTCCCGGATTCATCACAAGCTGCATGGCGCAATTATCCACCAGCATGTGTTCCAGCTTCACGTCCGGATAATCCTCTGCCACCTGCTCCACCACCTTGCGCCACAGCCTTGAGGAATCCAGCACATTTGCCTTGTCCACACTGATCACATGGTTTCTCCGCTTTCTGGCAATATCAAAAGCCTTCACCGCAATGCGCCGTATCTCGTTTTCATTATATGTAAGGGTATCTGTAGCCTGCAGCACACCGTCTACCTCCTTGGTATGCCGCTCTCCAAAATAAAGCCCCCCTGTCAGCTCCCGCATGATCACCAGATCAAATCCATCACCGATAATCTCTTTTTTCAGCGGGCAGGCATCTGCCAATTCATGATACAGATAAGCCGGCCGAATGTTGGCAAACAGATTCAATCCCTTACGGATAGCCAAAAGTCCTGCCTCCGGCCTTAAATCCGGCGCTGCGTCATACCAGCGGGAATTGCCTACATTTCCTCCCACTGCACCCAAAAGAACCGCATCGCTCTGCCTGGCTGTCTCCAGGGCTTCCTTTGTCAGCGGAACTCCATGGGCATCAATAGAACAGCCCCCCATCAGCACCTCTGTATAATGAAACGAATGGCCATATACCTGCGCCACCTTATCCAATACCTTGCATGCCTCCCGGACGATCTCCGGTCCGATCCCGTCCCCCGGGATGGTCACTATCCTGCAATCCATCGTCTGCCACCTCTTTTTTCTTCTCAAATTTCTGCGTTTCCTATCATCTTATCGCATTTGCTTTCATTTTTCAACATTTGAATGGGATTTTATTTAGAAAATATATACGAGAATGGAATTAAATGTATAACTCACGGTTATTTCCGGCAATGCCGTTCATTTTTCGTTCACAGATCATTCAAAAACCTTTTACACAAACATCATGATTTCTTCATGTTTTCTCTTTATACTATGTCTTGTAAGCAACCATCAATGCCGTATATGTGATATGCTTATAAGATTTTTTTCATAATACTCGAGCTGATATAGAATTATCAGCTCTCCTCCCTTTTTAACCTCTTATAAAACTGTAGTAGAAAAACCCCCTTCACACGAAGGGGTTTTTTCTATGGACTATCGAATACAGATATATACCAGATAACCTGCATACATTCCCAGCATAATCAATCCCTCCAAACGGCTCAGCCGTTCTCTGCTCCGGCACAAAATCAATGTAACCAGGCTGAACACCACCAGACACACGGCATCAATTACTGCAAAGGAATTAACCGGTATCGGCTTCACTGCCGCTGACACAGCCAGAACCATCATAATATTGAATATATTGGAGCCGATCACATTGCCCAGCGCCAAACCGTTCTCTCCCTTTCGGGACGCCACCATGGAAGTCACCAGCTCCGGAAGAGAGGTTCCCAGCGCCACCACGGTAAGTCCTACTAATGTCTGGCTCAGCCCAAAGGCCAATGCGATCTGGCTGGCACAATCCACCACCAAATCACCGCCCCATACAATGGCAGCCAAACCGCCGGCAATGTAGAGGAAACAGCGAACCGGCGGCAAAGTCTCCTGAACCTCCTCCGCCTGAACCCGATTGATCAGCGCATCCCGCACAGTTAAGGTCATAAACGCCGCAAACAGCCCCAAAAGAATAAATGCCTCTGTCCGGCTTAAAAACTGATCCCAAAAAATCATAGCAAGCAAAAGCACCCCTGCCAGTATGGAAGCCGCAAAATCCCAGCGAAGACGGACCTTAAAGGTACGGATTGCGCCGCAGGCTCCTAATACCACCAGAAGATTAAAAATATTAGAGCCGATCACATTGCCCACTGCAATCTCATTGCTGCCTGCCAGAGAAGCGGTGGTGCTGACCGCCAGCTCCGGCGCACTGGTACCAAACGCAACGATTGTCAGACCGATAATAATACTGGGTACTCTAAGCATTCTGGCCACCGATGAACTGGCCTCCACGAAAAAATCCGCGCCTTTAATCAAAAGCACAAAGCCCACCAGCAGCATTACATACACCATCATGTTCATCCCTTTTCCCTCTTTCTTCTTTTCCTTTGATTGCTGTCCCGAAAAATCCCTGCGGCTACAAAAAAAACGAGGCTTTTGCTGCATCACAAGGATACAACAAAAGTCTCGCTTATTATATGCGTACCGGGCTACTCTTACTCAATCATACCGCCAAGCCTCCTGCCTGCCGGCTTCCCTTTATAAGCAGCTCACCGTGATGACGATATCGCATAACACCTTAGGAACGGTAAATCCCGCCTTACAAGGTGCAAGCTACTCCCTTTCATTAATTTCAGTATATTCACTTTTTGTGCGCTTGTCAAGGCGAAATTTGCCTATTTGATGTTTCGGTAAATTTGGTAATAGTTTTACCGCACCTCCACATAAAATGAGAGTAAAAGCTCTCAGGTAGACTCAAAATGAAAGCTGCAGCAGAAACACTTCATTTTCTTATATGGGGACCTTGGACTCTGGTACTGTTTTTAGGAACAGGGCTTTGGTTCACCATTGGATCTGGTTTTTTTCAATTTTTCGGCATAAAAAAATGGTGGAATGAAACGGCAGGCAGTCTTTTGCAGGCAAAAAAGTCAGATAAAAATACAAAACAAAAAATCACCCGCTTTCAGTCAGCCTGCACGGCGCTTGCTGCCACCATTGGCACCGGAAATATTGTGGGCGTGGCCACGGCCCTGACTGCCGGCGGCCCCGGGGCACTGTTTTGGATGTGGATCTCTGCTGCAATCGGCATGATGACTGCCTACAGCGAAACCTTCCTGGGACAAATATACCGTTATCGCAGGGAGGATGGGGAATGGATGTGCGGGCCTATGGTATATATGGACCGGGGACTGCAGTGCCCTGCTCTGGGAACCCTGTATGCGTTATTTGCCGTCCTTTCCTCACTTGGTATGGGAAGCATGGTACAGTCTAACTCGATCAGCGAAACCCTGCACTTCGGCGCAGACCTGCCATATTGGATCAGCGGTCTTTTTGTAACAGCTCTGACCGCATTGGTCATTGCTGGAGGAATACAGCGAATTTCCAAGGTATCCGAAAAGCTGATGCCGGTCTCCGCAGGAATCTATATAGTATTTTCCCTGATTGTAATTCTCTCCTGCCTGGATATTCTGCCGGCAGTATTTGGAATGATATTCCGAGATGCCTTTCGTCCCCAGTCGGTAAGCGGCGGAATTTCCGGCTTTCTTTTGAGCCGCAGTGTCCGGTATGGCTTGTCCCGCGGTGTTTTTTCCAATGAAGCCGGTCTTGGCAGCCTGGCTGTGCTTCATGGAGCTGCGGAAGACACCACTCCCCAGCAGCAGGGTATGTGGGCCATGTTTGAAGTGTTTTTTGATACGATTGTAATCTGCACCCTGACTGCACTGGTCATTCTCTGTGTAAAATACAAAAGCCCAGTCAATCCGGAAGTCTTTGCAGGGCTGGAAGGAGCTGCTCTGACAGCCTGCTGCTTTTCTGCCCGTCTGGGAATCCTTGGAGAGGGATTGGTATCCGCATCCATGGCAGTATTCGCCTTTGCCACAATCATTGCCTGGTATTATCTTGGAAAACAGACCTTCCATTATCTTGTAAAGCGTCCGGGCATCCAAATGTACATGGCTCTTTCTGAAAAAGCAGAAAGCAGACTGTACCTGATACTCTATCTTCTGGCAGTATTATGGGGCAGCGTCTGCCGTCTGGAGATCGTTTGGCTGATTTCTGACTTATGGAACGGACTAATGGCCTACCCCAACATCCTAACCATATTATGGCTGAGCCGAAAAATCAAATTCCCCAGCCGCGTCAAATTTTCCGCACCATAAAAACCTGCTCTCGCATTTTTTCTTTATATGTGGTATGATAAAACTATCAAAATGAAGAAAGAAGAGAGATCTTACCATGCCAGGCTTTACTACCCATTATATTCTTGGAATGAAGGCATTTAACGACATGCCTAACAACCAGTTAAAATACATGATCGCCAAATACCGCTGGCTCTATCAGCTAGGACTTCAGGGACCGGATATCTTTTTCTATAACATCCCGATTCTGCGTCATCGGGACTACCGCAATGTAGGCTCTTATATGCATGAGCATCACATCCAGGACTTTTTTTCCTGTTATTTGGAAGCCTTGGGAGACATTCCCTCCAAACAGCAGCGGGCTGAGGGCCTTGCCTATTTCTGCGGCTATCTCTGCCACTATATAGGCGACTCCATCTGTCATCCCTATGTATACGGAAGAATCGGCTACGACGCAAAAGCGCCCACTGCCCAGGCCCATGGTATGCATGCAGCATTAGAAAATGATATAGATGCACTGCTTCTGTTAAAGTATAAAAAGAAAAAACCATCCCAATTTAATCAGGCCGCCACCATATGCCTTAATGGAATGGAAATTCAGTTCATCTCTCGATTTTTGTCAAAATGTATCAACAAAACCTACTATCCGATCACCTGTCACAACAATTTTCAGGTGACTCCACAAATGGTTCATCGTTCCATTCTCGCCATTCGGTTTGGATGCCGTACCCTGGCAGACCCATCCGGAAGAAAGCGGAACAGCATTGCTTTTGTAGAGAACCTCCTTTTGCGGAATCCTCTGGCCTCCACCAAGCTGGTTACGGACCAGGTTTCTAACCCTCGTGGGTGTCTGAACCTGGATCATGAAACATGGTGTAATCCCTGGGACCGGCGTCTTGCCTCCAAAGCATCCTTTCCGGAGCTGTTCCGCCAGTCTCTTTTAAAATGTTCCAATGTCTATGCGATCCTGAACACAGCCATTGATCATGCCCAGATCTCTCAGGAACATGATATTACCCGGCTGTTGGACGAGCTGGGCTGCTACTCCTATCACAGCGGGCTGGCTGTCACAGATTAAACAGATCATCCGACTTGCACCCATACAAGCTTGGACAAATTCTCGAATAGACAGCAAATGTTATCTGCTTCGGGATTTATCCGGTGGAGTATAACAATACAGTATGGCTGCCAAAGCAGCCATACTGTAACTGTAAAAAGTAAAAAAGCGGCATTCCCATCAGAGATATCGCTTGAGCTCTGCTAAAATCTGCCATAGCTCTTGCCTCTTTGTCTGGTCCATCCGCTCCCAATTATCCATAATTGATGCAACATCTTCATTCACTGTCTCTTGTGGCGCTTCCGTTATTTCTTCTTGATTTTCCAACGTATCTCCTGCAGAATATCCCAGCACATAGTCTGTCGATACACGAAAATAGTCAGCCAGGGTAATTAACACATCAACCTGTATCTTACTTCTGTCTCGTTCCATCCGGCTGATGGCCTGTTGGGAAAGCCCAATCTGCTCACCTAATATTTTCTGTGAAATATTCCGCTGCTTCCGAAGTTGTTTGATATTACTCCTCATAACCGTAAATTCCCTCCATTTATTTTCATTTTAACAAACATAACGAAGAAAACCACTTATATGTGAAGTTTATTTACCCATTTTATTAGTTTTTATAACTACTCTGCGGCGTTTTATCTTCAGGATATTTTATCGTCCGACAACAAATTTCCCTGCTAAAGATTCCTGATTTTTACTTTGAACGTTCCATCGCCGGAGGCGATTTAAAATCAGGTATTTCAAATGCGCCCGCCAAGCTTTCATGATTGGTGATACGTTCGCTGCCGGGCGCATGGAGGTTTACTTTTCAGGTGTACATTTGACAGAAAAATCCGAATAAAATTGCCTTCGGCAATGGAATTTCTATGCTTATCAGCGAATCACCTGGTCTCCGTCCTTTGTGCAATAATGCCTCTGAACATTCAGACGAGAGATCCACCCCTTTGTCTCCGCTGTACGGTATTTGCTGCCTACATTGTCCCACAGCCAGCCTGGCGTAGGCCATAAGCAAATCTCCGGATTGATCGCCCTATAGACATCTTCCCCCACACCGTTCTGCCCGTGATGGGCCATCTGGACAATATCAGACTTTAAGCCGTCCGAACCATTCTCTGCCAGCAGACGCTGTCCGCCCTCCTCTGCCATATCGCCAAGAAACAGAATGGATTTGCCGTTCACCCACAGCTTATACACGATCCCGGCATTGTTTCCCTTATCCGATCCCGTCTCATACCGGTCATTCATTACCTGAATGGTTACATCATCCACCTGAATGGTCTGGCCTCTGGTTACAGTATTCAGCATGGCTTCCGGCAGTCCGGAAAAGCTTCCTATGATTGCATGAGCCATAGTCTGTTCGGAAGAGTCATTGTTTGTATACCATTCCGGATCCGCAAAAGAATAATAAATACCGTCAATCTGGATTCCTGACCGGATTCCTGCCGCTTCATCCTGCAGAATCTTGTATAAAGCTCCTACATGATCACCGTGAGGGTGGGTAATCAGCCACGCCGCCACATGGGAACCTCTGGCCTGAATCTGACTGCGCAGAAAGTCTCCATCCTCTCCCAGTCCTCCGTCTATTACGATCAGGCTGCCCTGACTTGTCTGCAGAATGGCTGACAAAATCTGACTATCACCCCGGGAATTAAAAAGTGTCAGCGAAGCGCCTCCTAAAATAACATCTTGAGGTAATACCTGCTTTTCTCCCTCTGTTATAATATTTCCATATATGGACGGTCCCACACTCCCCGTACCGTCCTGTCCTGCCGTGATAACCCTGCTGCCTCCTGTATTTGTTCCTGGATCCGGAGCAGCAGTTTGCTGTGTCCCGGAAGGCATCTGTCCCGTCCCTTGGCTTGTCTGTGTGGATACCGGGCTCATCTGGTTCGGATTTTCCGTACTTTCTGCCTGGCCCGGCGACCGAAGCTGTGTCACCTCTGACGCAATATACTCGGTCAGGAAAAAGCTGCTTTTTTTAACAGGAAGATAAGCTGCATACATACCAGCATCTTCTGCCGCCTCCAAACCATTGTCTGACAAGAATGATCTGTCTCTTACCATATTGGAATCCGTCCCTGGCACACTCATGATGGATGCTGCAAAAAGCCCTGTTACCAGCATACCGCCAAGCCAATTTCTCTGTCCTCTCTGTCTCATAAAAACATGCCTCTCTCTCGTGATTCGTTCCTATTGTGCTCATAACCGCTCAGTCAGCTAAACTGAATCGCTATGGTTTATTCTACCAGAGACCGCAGCCTTTGGGTAGCACTTTTATAGAATCGTCAGAAAATCTTTATATTTCCGTCCCGCATTTTTTTCATTTTCCGCTTGCTTTTTTTTCCCAGCCATGCTATCATTTGTTCAAAAGTTTTTTATTTTATATATTTTTGAACAAATCTTTGGAGGAAAACCACCGTGAAAAAACTTTCGCCGTCTACCCCGCTGTTACAACAATTAGACCTGTTTACAACCCTGATTCCTTTTATCTGTATCGCCTCCTTATGTATTCTGTTCGTATTATTTCCGGACGGTTCCTCCCTTATTCTGGATCGGATCCGTTTCTTTCTGGGAGATCAAATGGGAAGCTACTATCTTTTGATCGGATTGGGAGTATTTATCTGTTCTCTCTATTTGGCTTTTTCCCGGTATGGTTCTATTCGCCTGGGCAATACAGACAGACCAGAATACTCCCCCTTCCGCTGGGGCTCCATGATGTTCACAGCCGGTCTTGCAGCCGATATCCTGTTTTACTCCTGCTGTGAATGGCTCATCTATGCCGCAGACCCCCATGTGGCAGAAATGGGTCCCGTAGAAGACTGGGCAGCCGCCTATCCGTTATTCCACTGGGGGCCAATCCCCTGGGGCTTTTATCTGGTGCTTGCCGTGGCCTTTGGATTTATGCTTCATGTGCGAAAACGTCATAAGCAAAAATATTCTGAATCCTGCCGGGCCCTGTTAGGAGACCGGGTAGACGGCTGGGCAGGCCGGCTCATTGACCTGACTGCTGTCTTTGCACTTCTGGCAGGCACAGCCACCACATTTTCCCTGGCCACCCCCCTTTTAGCTATGGCGATCAGCCGAGTGACCGGGATTGCAGCCACCACCACCTTAACCATTGTGATTCTGGCGGTCGTGTGCTGTATCTATACCTGTTCGGTCTATTTTGGCATGAAAGGAATCCAGCGATCCGCCGCCTGCTGCAGCTATTTATTCTTTTTACTGCTGGCCTATGTATTTTTCTTTGGCGGGGAAAGCCGATTTATTGTGGAAACCGGGATCACCTCCCTTGGTCTTCTTGCCCAGAACTTTATTGGCCTGTCAACCTGGACAGACTCTCTGAGGACCACCTCATTTCCTCAGGCCATGACGATCTTCTACTGGGCCTACTGGATGGTTTGGTGTGTAGCAGCGCCCTTTTTCATCGGCGCTATCAGCAAAGGCCGGACGATACGCCAGACGATTCTGGGAGGATATTTCTGGGGGCTTTCCGGCACCTTTACTTCCTTTATTATTTTAGGAAACTATGGACTGGGACTGCAGATGCATGGGCGTCTGGATTCCCTATCAGGCTACCTGGCTTCCGGAGGCTCCAACACATCCCTTTACACTGCCATCATTACCCTTTTAGAGCAGCTTCCCCTGTCTGGTTTTGTGATTCTCCTGCTGGTAGTGTGTATGATTACTTTTTACTCCACCTCCTTTGACTCTATTACCCTGGTAGCTGCCTCCTATTCCTACCGGGAACTAAAGCACGGACAGGATCCGGACCGGCGTGTCAAGCTTTTTTGGGCAATCTTTCTGATTCTCCTTCCCATTGCCTTGATTTTCTCTGAAAAATCCATGGCAAACCTGCAGTCTGTATCCATTATTGCAGCCTTTCCGGTTGGAATAATTATGATCTTAATCATCGCAAGCTTCTTTAAGGATGCCAGCACATATCTAAAGGAAGCATATAACCGTTCAGATGCCCTCTGAGCTGTTGCAGCATACATCCGTTTAAAACCGCTTCGCGACGGCCGTATGCCCGCAGGCGTTATGTGCTTTCGCACGATCCGGGCAGCGCGTACACAGACCGCCCTGAACTGTTATGGAAACATCCGGGCAGCAAAACAGATAGCGGCTCAGCCGCTATCTGCGCTTTCCTTCCATGGTCTGACGGATAATGCTTTCCATCATATCCATGGTAAGCTGTCCGCTGATATAGCCAAAAACGTTTCCGTCCCGATCAATCATAAATGTTGTGGGAAAAGACTGAATCCCATAACTGTAGAACAATTCCCCGGTAGTGTCCATGAGCACCGGATAGGTATAACCATTTTCCTCTAAAAATGCTTTAATCCCTTCCTCATCCTTCTCCTGTCCCAGCTCAGGCGCCGCTACGCCAAGAACGATCAGCGCTTCCTCTCCTTCCTGACTATAGCTTTCATAAAGCTTCTGAATATCCGGCATTTCAGCCCTGCAGGGAGGACACCAGGTAGCCCAGAAATTCAGAAATATGGTTTTTCCCTTATAAGCTTCCAGGGTATGCGTATTTCCATATTGATCCTGAAGCTGGAAATCCACTGCGGGAGGAAGATTTTTGTCTGTATCCTCCCCATTGGTTTCTTCTGTATCTGCCTCCTCCGAATGCTCTGTCTGAGATTCTGTTTCTGCCTTCTCATTTTCAGACGGTTTTGTTCCATAATCTGAATTTTCGTCGTTTTCGGCCTGCGCCCCTCCATCTTTTGTTTCCTCTGCCGCTGATGGTTCTTGAGAAAACCCGGACAGATATCCCGTCACATCGTTCATCTTCCCGGTAAACATCATAAATCCCATCAAAACCAGAAGAAGTCCTCCGATTTTCACTGTATAACGTACCACATTCCGGTATTTCTTAAAAAGCTCCAGCAGCGAAGCCGTAAAAAACCCCACTGCCAGAAAAGGCAAAACAAAACCCATGGTATACACACCGATCAGAAAAAACCCGGTTCCTCTGGTGGACGCGGAAGCTGCCATCAAAAGCACCCCGGTAAGAGCCGGCCCTACACAGGGAGTCCAGGCAAAGCTGAAGGTAAATCCCATAAGCAAAGCAGTAATCGGCGACATGGCCAGCGCATCTGCCCGAAAAGGCAGGCGGTGCTCCTGTTCCAGCACATGAGAAGCTCCAAATACCCCCAGTTGATAAAGCCCGAACAGCATAACCAGAATCCCTCCGATTCTGGCAAACAGCATCTGGCTGGATTGAAAAAACCTTCCTGCCGCAGACACACCAAACCCCAGCAGAAAAAAAGTAAAGCTAACACCGGCTACAAAACAGAAGGTGTGGACCGCTACGGTTTTCTGCTGATAATGAATCCTCCCATCCTCCCCCCGCATGCCGGTCCCTCCAGATAAATATCCCATATAAAGAGGCAAAAGCGGCAGCACACAGGGAGAAAAAAAGCTGAGAAGTCCCTGAAAAAACACCGTCATTGCCGGAACTCCCACATTCAGCGAAAATCCCATTTTGCATCACCCTCCTTGTCTTGTAATAGGATCAGTCTTTTATCCATGCTCTTTTTGCTTCCTCATAGACACTCTGAAAATCTATTCCTTTGTCCCTGCAGATTTTCCGAATGCTTTCGTATTCCGGATAACAGAACGCTTTGTTTTTGTAACAGCACACCTTCACATCAACCACTCCATATTTTGTCTCCACCTGCTGGATCTGCCGCTCCAGAACCGTTCTCTCCGCCGGATAACGGCGGATTCCTATGGTGGTAGTATGGACAAATAAAATATCTTCCAGCCGTTCCCTCACATCTTCTTTACATAGAACAGAAAGCTGATATGCCGGACGGTTTTTCTTCATAAATATAGGGCTGTACCATACATCTGCCGCTCCGGCTTCCAACAGAGCTTCCATGGCAAAGCCGAGCATTTCTCCGGTACTGTCATCTAAGTTAGCTTCCAAAACCCACATCTGCCTGTTGATATTTACTGCTTCTTCCAAGGAACCTTTTATGGTTGTTTTTGCTTCGTTTTCTTCTTCCATCTCCTCCAGCAGCATAATGCGCAGCACATTGGCCTGGCGGAATGTTTTGTTTCCTGCTCCCATACCGATCTTGAGCAGACGACAGCCAGAAGGAAGCCCCTTTTTTGTTCTCAGCGCCGCTGCAATCGCTGCACCGGTAGGAGTCACCATCTCACCTTCATTATCTGTAAAACGAAGTTCCAGACCATGAGAAGATACAATGTTCGCCGTGGCAGGCACCGGTACAGGAAGGATACCATGCTGGCAGTGGACATGTCCATGTCCCTCGCAAAGCGGTGATACTGCCACTTCCTCTATTCCCAGATTATCCACACATACAGCCACACTTACAATGTCAATAATTGAGTCAATTGCCCCCACTTCATGAAAATGTACCTGGTCTATGGGAAGTCCGTGAGCTTTGGCCTCTGCCTCTGCTACAATAGAAAACATCCTTTTGGCCAGATCCTTAACATGATCGTTGGAATCCAAGCGGTCAATGATCTCATACACATCATAAAGATTTCTGTGGATGTGGGAATGGATGTGATGGTGAGCGTCTGTATGACCGTGATCATGAACCTCCCCGTGACTGTGAACATGATTTTCCCCATGCTTATCCTTATGTTCTTCCAGATGCACATCAAAATCAAACGCATCCAATCCGCAGATTTCCTTTCTCCCAAAATGGAGATGATATCCTTCAAGTCCCATACTGTCCAGCGCCCTTTTCAGCGTCTCCTGGTCAGCTCCCAAATCCAGCAGCGCCCCTACTGTCATATCCCCGCTGATTCCTGAATTACATTCCAAATAAAGTATTTTTCCCATTTCACCTTACCGCCAGTCTGTTTATTTGCGTCGCCACATATCCGGCGCCGTATCCATTGTCAATATTTACAACCGAAATCCCATTTGCACAGGAATTAATCATGGTGAGGAGCGCCGAAAGTCCATGAAAGGACGCCCCGTAGCCCACCGATGTAGGCACTGCGATCACGGGACACTCCACTAGCCCTGCCACCACAGTGCCAAGGGCTCCCTCCATACCGGCAGCCGCTACAATACAGTTGGCTCCTGACAACCGCTCCCGTTTCGAAAGCAGCCGATGGATCCCCGCTACCCCTACATCATAGATTCGGTCAACCACACATCCAAAATATTCTGCCGTCTGCGCTGCTTCCTCTGCCACCGGAATATCCGCCGTGCCTCCGGTACAGACGACCACATTGCCCTTCCTTTCCTTCCCCTCCCTCTCAATCTTTAAAATTCGGGAAACCGGGTCATAGACCACCTGAGAAAGTCTTTCTCTCACCAGCTCATATTGCTCTTTTGTAGCCCTTGTTCCCAGTACCTCCCCGTCCCTCTCATAAATTCTCTGGTAGATCTCCACCAAATACTCGTCCGGCTTTCCCTGACAGAACACCGTCTCTCCAAAACCGGTCCGCAGCTTCCGATGAAAATCCAGTTTAGCATACCCCATCTCCTCATAGGGAAGATTCTTTAACAATTCCTCTGCTTCAGAGATTTCTACCCTTCCTTCCTTTACCTGCCTGAGTAATTCTCCTACATCCATACCGTATCCTCCTGCTCCACCCGATCCTCTGCATCAAGATCCCTCATATCATCCACAAAGGATATGCTTCCTGCCTCCGCATACAAAAATACCAGAAATTCAACCGATATTCCAAAGTGTATTGGAAAAATCATTCCTGCCCCGTCTGCACATCCCGCTTTGTGGGAAATATTGCCCAAAGCATTTTCCTAACGCACTCTAATGAATATCCGCTACCTTCCTGGTATCGCGTTTCTGTACCTTACTTCCGCCCTATTGCTTGCTGTTGCCGCCGTCCAAACAACATCTGCGATTACAACCTTTTTCTCATGGATACTTCTGTATCTGTCGGCTGCTTGTACCGCCCAATAAATGTAGTATAAAGAAAAACCCGCTTTCCGTCAAGCCGCTTTTTCCTCAAAGCTCATCTTCTCCTACCAGCTCGTCATACTCCTGTTCATCCAGCAGCTCATCAAAAGCATCCGCCACCATATCATATTCCTCGTCATCCTCAATATTCTCCAAATTCGGGTTGCCATCTGCATCCTCTGTATAGCGATACAGATAAACCTCGCCCTCCTCTGTCTCTGCGCTCTCCATGGGAAGCAGTGCAATATATTCCCGCTCACCCGCGTCAAAAATCGTCAGCACAACACACTCCAACTGGCTTCCATCATCCAAAGTCAGGGTAACCGTTACCTCCTCCTGCTCCATGTCCTGCTCTACAATCGGATTTTCTTCCATAAAATGAATCTCTCCTTTGTGTTTTATTTATCACCTCGTCAGGGAAGTATCTCCTTGCAGCAGAGTCCATACTGCTTAAACTGCTGCACCTGTTTTCATTCTACACCTAATCAGCCAATTAAGCAAACTATATTTTCCAAAAATTAGATACTCACACTTTCTTAATACTCAATGCCTTCCCGTGCTGCAATTCCTTTTTCAAACGGATGTTTCTTCATACAAATCTCCGAAATATAGTCTGCCAGCACCAACAATCGATCCGATGGCTTTCTTCCGGTCAAAACCACCTCAAGCTTACCTGGCCTGTTCTTTAAAAATTCTGCTACATCGCCCTCTCTCACCATCCCGTAATTGCATGCTGCCATGATCTCATCTAAAATCAGCACGTCATATTCTTCCTCTGCTGCCATCTGACACGCCTGTTCAAACCTGTGCTGAAAATATTTTGCTGCCTCTGCTTTTTCCTCCTCATCCATCCGAAACACAAAACCAAATTCCCGGTCACAGGGTGTCACTGTAATCCCTGGAACCTGCCGCAGCACAGGCACCTCACCGGAATCCTCATTTTTGAGGAAACGTACCAGCAATATCCGCTGTCCCCGCCCTGCTGCCCGTACAGCCAAGCCCAGTGCCGCCGAGGTCTTTCCTTTTCCATCCCCACAGTAAATATGAACAAAGCCCATCTAAATCACCTCCGGCTCCAAATTCAGATTTTTCCTTATTACCATTCAATATAACCTGCCAACTCCGGATATGCTCCTTTATTATCTATAATTGTCCATCTTTTATAACAATATTGGATAAATGTCTCAATTGCTCAATCCGGATCTCTGCAATAAAATGTTCCATTCCCTTTATTACCCCCCTTTCTAAAAAATTTATAAAGACCAAATCATGATTCTACTTCCCCCAAATACTCACCAATAAACCGGGACCGCTCCTGCTCCTTCCCATACCGTTCCTTCGCATAACACACATGAAGACGATCCTTGGCACGGGTCATGGCCACATAAAACATCCGTCTTTCTTCCTCTAAGTCAGCATCCAGCACTGCCTTATGATGAGGCGTCACCCGCTCATTGGCATCCAAAATATACACCACCGGAAACTCCAGCCCCTTAGAACTATGCATGGTCATCAGCGATACACAATCCGCATCCTGTTCAAGACTCCTTGCCTGCGCCTTTAGCTGCTCCTTGTATTCCTCCATATGGCCAAACCAGTCTCCTGCCGTCTTAAAACAGGCAGCACTCTCCTGAAGCTGATCCGCCACCTCCAAAAGCTCCTCTGGCTTCATCCTCCTGTACTCTGCATATTCCCGCAGATACTCGTCATACCCCACTCCCTTACGGATATAGTTCACTGCTGCTGCCGGAGCCAGCTTTCCGATCATTTTCAGGTCATACTCTAACTGCTCAATCCGCTCCACCATCCATCCCTTATCCTGATACCAGGCTTTTACCTCATTCCAGCAGATCTCCTTTCCCTCCAGGGACTCCCGGTTCACATAACGCTTGGGCCGGTTGATCACCCTCAGCACGTCCGCACGCTTAGCCCTTCCCCTTTTCGCCAGTTCCTCTCCAGCAATCCGTATATAGGCACAGAGATCCAAGGCAATCCAGTGCTCATACAAATTAGGCAGGATGTCCCGCATCCGAAAAGGAATATTATATTCCATGAGCCGCTCCATCAAAAGCCTGGGCTCCAGGCTGGTTCGATAAAGCACCGCCATGTCTGACCAGTGAAATCCCATGCGTACATAGTCCTGAAGCTCCTCCACGATCCCTTTGGTCTCCGCCCTGGCATCCTCCCACACGGCCGTGACCACCGGACGTCCCGTTCCCCTCCAGGCGCGGATTTCCTTTTGATACCGGGTCTTATTATGGCTGATCAGACGCCCCGCTGCATCCACGATTCCTGCTGTAGAACGATAGTTTATCCCCAAAAGCGTCTGCCTTGCCTGGGGATAATCCCTGGTAAATCCCAGCATGATCTCAGGCTTGGCTCCCCGAAAGCGATAGATCGACTGATCGTCATCCCCCACAATGAAAAGATTATTTTCCGGCGCTGCCAGCATCCGCACAATCTCATACTGGATCCGGTTTATATCCTGAAACTCATCTACCAGAATATATTGATATTTTTTCTGCCACGCCGCCAGTATATCCTTTCTCTGTGTAAACAGCTCATGACACATGACCAGCATATCATCAAAATCCAGCAGCCGCTGCCGTATCAATGCATCCATATAGCCTTCATACAGGTTCTTAAACATCTCCTCAGAACAATTCTTTGAATAATAATGATCCAGGCTGATCATTTCCCCCTTAACCGCACTGATCTCTGACAAAATCCCATTAACAAATTCCGCCTCATCCTCCACATCCACACGATACCGCTCCATCAGCTCCCGAATAATCCCTATCCGCTGTTCTTCCCGGATAATATTAGAGGCTTGATATCCATAAGCATGTCTTAAAATACTGAAAAACACCCCATGAAACGTACCAAAGCTCACCGGAAACCGCCGTCCCTTCATCAGCGTCTGAAAACGCTGCTTCATCTCCTGCGCCGCCGCTTTTGTAAAGGTAATCACCAGAATGCACCCTGGCTCCACCTGATACTCCTCTACCAGATATTGAATGCGGTGGGTAATCACAGTAGTCTTGCCTGACCCCGGACCTGCCAGAACCAGCATTGGCCCGTCCTTATGACGGATTGCCTGAAGCTGTGATTCATGAAATGCCATAGACTTTTTATCCTCCGTATCTGAATGACATAAACTTTTATCTTTCCATTTTACCAAAAAACCGGTAAAATTCATATATGTTTTCTTTCACCTTTTTTCTTTTTCTTATGTCCTAAGGAACTGTTTGCAGATAGCTTGGAAACAGCTCCTAAAAAACAGCGGCAGAATCACGGCAAAAAAGCATTGCCATACTCTCCGGCAACGCTCCTTCACCCTAATATCTCATCATTCTTCCATCTCCGGCCAAAATCCCGGCATCACCTTTTTTTACAAAAGCCGCAGCATGAAAAATCACTGGCAAAGCCGCCCATACAGTCTCATGATCTCATATATTTTTTCCCTCAGCTCCTCGGTCAGCTCCCCCTTTGTCAGTCTCCATTTCCAGTTAATGCCCACAGTAGACGGTTTATTCATCCGACACTCATTCCCATACCCAAGATAATCCTGCATGGGAATGATGCATACTCTGGCAGCACTCCGCATAATCAGGCTGATAAAGGACCAGTTCAGCTCCTTTTTCGGTGTCCGTCTGTCCCAAAGATACCTCCGTGCCAGCTCCTGTTCCTCCTTGGTAATGCTGTCAAACCATCCGCAGATAGTCTCATTGTCATGGGTTCCCGTATAGGCAACACAGTTCTCCTCATAATTATGGGGCAGATAATCATTGGCACAGCCCGAGTCTCTGGAATCAAAAGCAAACTCCAGCACCTTCATACCCGGAAATCTGCTCTGCCTCACCAGCTCACGGACCGAATCCGTCACATATCCCAGATCCTCTGCAATCACATTCCGGCGGCCCAGCGCTTCCTCCACTCGTGAAAACAGATCCATCCCCGGTCCCTTTTCCCAATGACCGTCCACAGCCGTTGCGGCGCCGTAAGGAATAGAATAATACTCATCAAATCCTCGAAAATGATCGATCCGTACCACATCATACAGCCGGAAGCAATACTCCAGCCGGGAAAGCCACCACTCATACCCTGTGTTCTGATGATAATCCCACCGGTACAGTGGATTTCCCCAAAGCTGCCCGATTGCAGAAAATCCGTCTGGCGGACAGCCAGCCACAGCCAGCGGCATATTGTCCCCATCCAACTGAAACAGCTCCGGGTGCGCCCAGGTATCTGCACTGTCCATAGCCACATAGATCGGAATATCCCCGATTAGTTGAATCCCCTTTCCATTGGCATAGGCTTTCAGCTTCATCCACTGCATGTAAAACACATACTGCATATACTTCTGAAATTCAATGTCAAAATACAGCTCTCTGCGGTAATAATCCAAGGCATTTCCCCACCGCAGGCGGATATCCTCCGCCCACTTGGTCCAGGGTTCTCCTTCAAACCGATCTTTTACTGCCATAAACAGGGCATAATCCCCAAGCCACCATTCATTGTCTGACACAAACCGCTGGTAATCCTGATTTTCACTAATCCGGCTGCGCCCGTAAGCCTTTCGAAGAAGCGGATAACGAGCCTCATACATTTTTTTATAATCTACAGTATCTGGTTTTTCTCCAAAATCAGCAGCCTCACATTCCTTCCGGGTCAAAAGCCCTTCCTCAATCAACTCCTCCAGGCTGATAAAATAGGGATTCCCGGCAAAGGTCGAAAACGACTGATAGGGCGAATCTCCATAGCTGGTAGGACCCAACGGCAAAATCTGCCAATACGTCTGTCCCGCTTCCTTCAGCCAATCCACAAAGTCATAAGCACTTTTGGAAAAACACCCGATTCCATACCTGGACGGCAGACTGGTAATGGACAGCAAAATACCCCCGGCTCTGTTCATATAATAAAATCTCCCCTCTGGCATTTCTGCCTTACTTTACATCATGTTTTCCTCCACGCTGTGCACACTTCACAGCAAATCGTACTCTGTGAATATTGCATACCCCGCTTTACCGGATACAAAATGGTATCGGTGAAACGTTGTACAGCCATTCAGCCAATCTAAAATTTTCCTATGTTGTCTGTACTTCAATCATCACACCATAATGATCCGATACGATCGGATATTTCTCCCCATTGCAAATCACGCAAGAGCTGGCAACCGGAACACAATGACTGCACCAGATATAATCCATCCGCATTCCTGCCTGATCCACAACCGATTCTTCCGTCCTTCCCTCCGAAGGCTCTCCTGACAGCCGCTCCCTCCAGCCGTCAATCACCTTTCCCACGGTAATGCCCCTGTCCTTTTTGTCTGCCAACAAGTAAGTATCCTTCCAACCGCTTTTTCTTATCAAATCATACCCCTGTCCGGCAATCCTGTCAAGGCTGTTAAAATCTCCCATCAGCCATACCGGAAGCTTCCGTGGTTTTAAATGTTCTTCCAGTCTCATCCATTGTTCCAAAAAAGGCTCCTCCTCATCATCCCACCAGCCCATATGCACCGTATAAAACCATCCTGCACGAATTCTCACCCCCAATATGCGGCGGGTCTTCCAATTTTCATAATCCGAGCACCGGCTGATTCGAAAAGAATCCATCTCCAAAATCGGCTCACGGCAAAACAGCGCCAGCCCCTCATCGTATTTTTCATATCCCAGTTTGGCCGGAACCCAGCTCCAAAAATACCTGCTGCCTTTTTGTGTCAAAATCTCCGAAAGCCTTGCCGCGTGATTGTCCTTTCGAACCGGTGCTGAAAAATCCGGACATTCCATATAACCTGGCAGTTGAGATAAATCCCAAAGTTGTGCATCTACCGACTGATTGACCTCCTGCATGGCAATAACATCCGGCTGTTCTGCCAGCACCACCTCTGCAAACTGATGCAGCTTCTTCTCATAATCCGGCTCCTCCAGACTATGCGTGTTGATTGTAATCATCTTCATGGCATTCTATTCCTCTCAGCCAGATACTCCTTTCCTCCAAACGGTCTTACTATCCTGCTCCAGTCTGCCGAAAGCATCCCTTATACAAGTATACAGACTATCGTGAAAAACGCTTTCGGCAAACCATCTCACCGTTCAGGCTTCACCGCTGCTACAGGATATCATTAATATCCGACTTCAGCACATCTGCCTTCGGGCCATATACAGCCTGGATTCCATTGTCCTTCTTCAAAAGTCCTAATGCGCCCTCTGCCTTCCATGCAGGCAGCTCTGCCACCTTAGATGCGTCCTTTACCGTCACCCTCAGCCTGGTCATACAGGCATCAACCAAGGTAATATTCTCTCTGCCTCCTAACAAAGCAATAATCCTTTCTGCCTGACTGTTACCGCCCCTACCGGCTCCGGATCCTGTGCCATTCGCTGAAGCAGCGCCCTCATCATCCGCATTTTCATCCGTATAATTGCCCAGCCGGCCCGGCGTTGCAAAATGCAGCTTCTCAATCATCACATAGGCAGCAACATATCCGATAGCAAAGAACACCAGGACACAGATCACAAAATTCATCAAATCCCCTGTCAGCCCGGCCTTCATGGACATGGGAACCCGGGTCAGAAATTCCAGATTGCCAAAGGAATGAAGCCGCAGATGCACAACTCCTGCCATGGCAAAGGCACATCCCTGCAGAACGGCATACACAGCATAAAGCGGCAGCGCACAGAACATAAACATAAACTCCAACGGTTCGGTTACGCCGGTCAAAAACACGGCCAACACCGTAGAAACAAACATAGAACGATAGGATTTCTTTTTATCCTCGTCCACTCTGCGGTACATAGCTAAAGCGATTCCCAGCAAAAGTCCGGTAGCGCCGATCATCTGACCCACTTTGAAACGAGCCGGTGTAACGGTTGCCATAAGATTTGTATATGCCGCCATATCTCCGGCATCCTTAAAGTTGATCAGATCTGTTACCCATGCCAGCCACAAAGGATCCTGCCCGAACACCTGAGACCCTGCATTGATTCCTGTCTGAATGGTATAGGTCCCCCCAAAGGAAGTGTAATTCATGGGAATCGTCAGCATGTGATGCAGACCAAAGGGCAGAAGCAAACGTTCCAATGTGCCATAAATAAACGGGGCAAATACCGGCGAGGTTGAGGATGAGTTGGCAATCCACACGCCAAATGCATTGATTCCCGTCTGCACCACAGGCCAGACCACTGCCAATACCAGGGAAATAATCACAGACCAGGCAATTACCACCATAGGTACAAACCGTTTACCATTAAAAAATGCCAATGCATCCGGAAGCTTTCGGAAATTATAATACTTATTGTAAATGATTCCTCCGGTAAACCCGGCAATAATTCCCACAAACACACCCATATTCAGCGCAGGTGCCCCCAGAACAGAAGTAAAATACCCATTCACCAGAATCTCTTGTCCGAACAGGGTATGGGTCACTGCCTCCGGATCGTTAAGCATGGCTGCTGTCACTCCGAAAATCGCGCCTGTGATGCAGTTGATTAAAATAAACGCAATCACTGCCGCAAAGGCGCCGCCTGCCCTCTCCTTTGCCCAGGAACCCCCGATTGCCACTGCAAAAAGAATATGCAGGTTATTGATCACAGCCCAGCCAATATTCTCCATGGTACTGCCGATCATAGCAATCATGTGGACATCCACGCCTGCCATCTGCACTAGCTTTCCCAGACTGATCATCAGCCCTGCCGCTGGCATAACTGCGATTACTACCATGAGCACCTTTCCCAACTTCTGAAGAAAGTCAAAATTAATGGCCAATTTCTTTTTTTCTGCCTTTCCAGAATCTGCCTCGCCATTTCCGCCGGCAGAGCCAGAATCATTTCCTGTCCCGCTGCTTCCCGAACCGGAATCATTTCCCACGGCATTTGACTCGCTCCCAGTCCCCAGGCCAGAGCCTGCCGTACTGTCATCTGCCGCCAGACTCACCAGTACATCCTTTCCGGCCTCCACCTGGCCTTCCTTCCCCTTCAGGCTTCGTCCTTCCATACCGCCGCAGATCAGCACCGGTGTAATCGGATCGATCTGCTTCTCTGCCAAAAATGCCAGATCTACCTCTGCCACCAGATCTCCGGCCTGGATCCGATCCCCGGCCTTTACATGAACCTGAAAACATTCTCCTTTCAGAGCCACTGTCTCAAGGCCCACATGAACCAAAAGCTCTACCCCGTCGTCTGTGCGGAAGCCAAAAGCATGAAGCGTATCTGCCACGGATGCCACCTCTCCTGTCACCGGGCTTACAATTCTGCCATCCTGCGGAATCACCGCCATGCCGTCGCCAATTATTTTCTGGGAAAACACAGGATCCGGAACCTGTTCTAATGCAACCGCTTTCCCCGTGACTGGTGATAGAATAATCGTTTCATTTGCAACATTATTCTTGTTACCCATAATCCGCCCTCCTATTTTGTTTGCATTTATTTGCGCTATATAATGCAATCGCTTGCACTAAATATATACCGTTTGCACAGAATATGCAACAGCATTTTTCCATTTCCTTCCCGTTTCTCCATTTTTCACAAAATACCCTTTTAGTTTTTGTGCACAATATTGAAATGATATTCCCGAAAAAAGCAAAAAGGCCGGTGCCGTTTTGCTGCACTAGCCTTCTGAAAATATATAAGATCTTTCTTCCTCTTACTCACCCCAAAAACGGCGCCACATAAGCTGTCCAAAGATAGCTGAGAGGCATCACAAGCACCATGGCCGGTATCATTTCCGCCACCGGAAATTCCTTTACCTTTAATCATACGGAATCCGGTGGCCAAAAGCAAAACCCCGCCGCATGCTTTGAAATCTGCAATCATAGCCTGGCTGCAAAACGGAATGATCAGACCCGCCAGGCCAAACAGGGTCAAAAAAATCACACACTGGGGCACTGCAATAAACGCTGTGGTCAGACCTAATGTACAAGAAAAAATCATGGCCGTCGGCAAGTCCAGAACGGTCTTTGCCAGCAAAATACTGTGATCCCCCGTCATACCGGATACCAGGCTTCCGTATATGCCGCTGCCGCTGGCACAGAAAAGCACAATACAGGTAATCAGCACACTCTGGTAATCCTCTGTCTTCTGCCCGGCCTTTGCGTGGGCCAGCTTTGCAATCCCCCTCTGCATCAGCATTGCCCCATCTGAAATCCTCTCTCCCAAATGAATCACCAAGCCGGTTATGGTTCCCAGAATCACGGCCAAAATCACGGCAGGCAGATTCTCCATCAACACAATGGAACTGATTCCCATGGCCATGGCACAGGCCCCAAAGGTAGTATTCAAATTTGTCTTAAAGTGCTCGCTGAATCCGGGCCCCAGCTTCATCCCGATCAGCCCTCCTATGAAAACAGCAAGTGCATTTGCAAGAATCCCTATAGGCATGTTTGCCCATCTCCTTCCTTTTGCAGAATTTTGGCAGCCATCCCGATGCCTGTTACCATTCACAAGACAGGTCATGCAGCCCGATCTGCTGCAATGTATACATTGACTTCCCGCTCCATTTCCACTACAATAAAACCATATATCCAAGCGATCCACACCCAGGAGGTTTTCCATGGCTGTCACCATCAAAGACGTTGCGGCACTGGCAGGAGTATCCCCATCCACGGTATCCCGCACCTGCAAGAATAACCCGTCCATCAGCGAAGAAACAAAAGAAAAGGTCCGCCGCGCCATGTCCCAGCTAGGATATGAGCCTAATTTTCAGGCAAGCAATCTTGCCTCCCAAAATTCCCGGACCATTGGCATCATTCTGCCTGTTTCTGCCCGTGACGCCTACGAGAATCCTTTTTATCTGGAAGCCATCCGAGGCATCAGCCAGTTCTGCAATCAACGTCAATATATCAACACCGTTATTACCGGAAAGGATGAAGATGAGGTACTGCAGGCCATGCGCACCATGACCCGCAGCGGCCAGGTAGACGGTTTTATTGTTCTCTATTCCAAGCAGCAGGACCCGGTCATTGATTATCTGTACAATGAAGGGCTTTCCTATGTCCTCATTGGAAAAGCTTATCAATTTGCCAACCAGACTGTTTATATTGACAATGACAATCTGCTGGCCGGACAAGAAGCCACGGAATACCTATATCAGCTGGGGCACCGCAGAATTGCTTTTCTCGGCAGCGACAGCAGCCTGATGTTTTCTGCTGACCGCAAGTCCGGCTATCAGACTGCCCTTCTGCGCCGCAGCCTGCCCCTGCGGGAGGATTACTGTGTAGAGGTATCCTCCATACCCAGAGACGGAGATGCCCTGATTCACCGCCTTCTGGGAAATCCGGACCGCCCCACTGCCATTGTGGTCAGCGATGATATTCTGGCCGTGGCCCTGGAACGATCCTGCATAGAGATGGACTTATCCATACCAGAGGATCTATCCATCATATCCTTTAACAACTCCCTGTTTGCCCGGCTCACCTCTCCCCAACTGACCTCCATTGATATTAATTCCTGTCAGCTTGGAATCGAGGCTGCATCCCAGATGATCAATCATATTGAGAATCCCAATCTTCTGGCTACCAAAATCATTGTGCCTCATTATCTGATCGAACGGGACAGCTGCCGGAAAATCTCGGAACCATAATCGGTTTCTCTGTATTTTAACCCCTGCAAAGCCTCTCGATTCCTGTGCGGATTCTGGCCAGAGCCTCCTCCTTCCCCAGAACCTCCATGATCTCCGTAGCGCCTGCAGGGGTCATCTGCTTACCAGACACAGCCGTGCGGATCGGCCACATGACAAACCCTGTCTTTACGCCCTTTTCCTCCACATATTTAGAAAGGGTTTCATACAAAGCATCATTGGAGAAATCCTCCTGAGCTTCCAAAAGGGGGAGCACATCCGTCAGCACCTGCAGGGAGGTTTCGCCTGTAGACTTCACCTTCTTATGGGTGTACATGGATATGTCATACTCCGGCAGCTCCTGAAAAAAGTCAATATGGCCTGCAATATCCAAAAACACCTCAATCCGGGTCTTTACCATTGCCGCAATCCTTTTCAGATCCAGATCTTTCTTTATAATATCCTTGATGTACGGTTCTGCCATCTCATAAAACCTGTCAAAATCCATGGCTTTTAAATATTCCCCGTTCATCCATTTCAGCTTCGTCATATCAAATACAGCCGGAGACTTGCTTAAACTATGATAATCAAACACCTGCACCAGCTCCTCAAGAGAATAAATCTCCCGGTTCTCCTCAGGCGACCAGCCTAACAGAGCAACATAATTGACTACAGCCTCAGACACAAAGCCCTGTTCGATCAGATCCTCATAAGAAGCATGGCCGCTCCGTTTACTCAGCTTCTTGTGTTCCTCATTGGTGATCAAGGGACAATGGACATAAACCGGAACCTTCCATCCAAAGGCATCGTACAAACGATTGTACTTGGGTGAGGAAGAAAGATACTCATTTCCCCGCACCACATGGGTAATCCCCATGAGATGATCGTCCACTACATTGGCAAAATTATAGGTGGGATACCCGTCTGATTTGATCAGAACCATATCGTCCAGCTCTGCATTATCCACGGTTATGTCTCCATAAATATCGTCGTGGAATGTAGTGCTGCCCTCCCGCGGGTTATTCTGCCGGATCACATAGGGAACCCCTGCTGCCAGATTAGCCTGAATTTCCTCCTCGGACAGATCCAGACAATGCTTATCATAGGCCATAATCTCCTCGCCATTCACCACAGTCCGCAAAGAATTTAACCGCTCCTGGCTGCAGAAGCAATAATAAGCCTCCCCCTTCTCAATCAGCTTCTTTGCATACTCCAGATAAATCCCTGCTGCATGGCGTTCACTCTGCACATAAGGCCCTACGCCGCCATCCTTATCCGGTCCCTCATCATGAACCAGTCCGGTCTTCTCCAGAGTCCGATAAATAATCTCCGTCGCTCCCTCCACAAAACGCTCCTGATCCGTATCCTCAATCCGAAGCAGAAAATCCCCGCCGTCGTGCTTGGCAATCAAATATGCATAAAGTGCTGTCCTTAAATTCCCCACATGCATCCGCCCGGTAGGGCTTGGCGCATATCTTGTTCTGATTCTCGTCATATGAATCAATCTCCTTATTTTTTCAAAATTGGCAGATACCCCAGAGTACCTGTCCACCCTTTCCCGATTATATAACAGGATTCCCTAAAAAGAAAGTGCTTTTTCATCCATCTGCCTTCAAAGGCATTGACCAGCCCGCCACAATTTACTATAATAATCAACATCATGAAAAACAAGGAGTATTTTCCCATGAACCTGCAAAACATCAAACATATTATCCTTGATCTGGACGGAACCTTGTGGGACACTTCCAAAATCTCGGCCGATGCTTATAATCAGGCACTGCGCAGAGACGGACGTTCTGAGCTGACGGTTACTGACGAAATCATCCGGAAAGAGTTTGGAAAATCTGACCGTGAAATCGCCGACGATTTGTTTCCGGAATTTGAACCTGCCATTCGTGATGAACTGATAAATCTATGCGGCATCTCCAACAACGTCACATTAGAAAAGACCAAGGAAAGCCTGCTCTATCCGGATGTGCCAGATACCTTGAAAGCCATGTCAAGGCATTACTGTTTTTATATTGTCAGCAACTGCGGTGTCGGGTACATTGAAATGTTTTTAAAAAAATACCATTTGGAGCCTTACATTACAGACACCGAGTGCTGCGGCAATACCGGAAAAAGCAAGGCCGAAAATATCCGCATTCTAATGGAACGGAATCAGCTTTGTGCTGCTGCATATGTCGGGGATACTGCCGGAGACTGCCGCTCTGCCTCCCAGGCTCAAATCCCCTTCATTTTTGCGTCCTATGGGTATGGGCAGGTTCCGGGAAGCCATCCCACACTCCGCTGCTTCTCTGATCTTCTCCGTCTTTTCCAATGAAAATCTCTATAAAACAACGCCTGATATTTTATGCTGACTCTGGCGGAATCACATAAATATCAGGCATCTTCCAATCCTTATTTTTTCTTTCTCGTCTTTCCTGCCGTTATGGCCACCACACCGGCAGCAATCACTCCTGTAATCACAAAAATCATCCATCCAGGCTTTGCCTTCATCAGCACGATCTCCCCTGATGTTCCTGCCTCAAAAATCAAATACTCCCCGTCCTTTACCACATCCATAACCTCCACAACACCGTCCTTCACGATTCCGGCGCTGTCTGCCTTACCTGCCAGTACATGAAGCTTCACCGTATCCGGCAACGGACGATTTTCTGTATCTATAATTTCAAAGCTGCAGGTCTTTACCTGCCCATACCCGGCAGGAACAGACGGCTTTTGCTCTGTCTCCTTCACCAATACCTGGGTACCCGGATAAAAAGCTGCTTCTGCCAGCAGCAGCGGCATAGGCGCATCCGAATCCGCAATGGTTATGGTCCAGGGAACATACACCGCATAAACCTTATAATTCTTTCGGATGTCTGACAAATCTGTATCCTCCCAATACTGGAAAAATCCCTCCTTTGCCGGCACTGCCGGCACACCCTCCTGCGCCAGAGACTGACCATACTTACAGACAATCCGGTCCACCACCTGGCCGTCTGCCAGGAAAGTCACCGTCAGACTGCCGAACTCCGAGGGCAGCCCTTCCCTTAAAAGCAATTCGTCATAGGATATTCCCTCTGCTTCTCCCAGAAAGGTTACTCCATCCACAGCTCCTAAACCGTCATCCACATAAAAGTTCTCGGCAATCTCCCCTTCCTCGTCTCGGTTCCCGGCAATACTGCCTTTCCACTCTCCGCCGTCTGTAACAATATCTACCATAGCACAGTTGTTTCTCATATTTTTGCCTTGCCCTGCAATACCCCCGACATAAGCATTTCCGCTGACCTGGCACATGGTATAGCTTCCGCTGATCAAGGACTGGCTGAACCCTGCAATTCCTCCTGCAAAGTCTCCGTCCTCTGTACTGATGTCTCCGTAATTCTGGTTGGAAGCCAATACCCCGATCCTTGCATTTCCGGCAATTCCTCCCACGTAGCCGCGCTTCACCGCCACATCGCCCTCATTGCGGCAGCCGCGTACAGACGCCTGGGCATAACGGTTCATATAAAGAGACTCCTCCCCATAGGTCTCAATGTCCTCCTCCGGATCCAGATCCAGCTCCACACCAATGGTTCCCACCACACCTCCTGCCTGGAAATCCGAAAAAATATTTCCCTGATTGGAACAGCCCAAAATCATGCCGTTAGTCAGCTCTGCGGTTGTCTCCGAAATATCCTCAAACAACGGTTCACTGTCATCGGAAGCCCGGTTTCTCTCTGATTCGATCCGCTCCTTCCCCTCTGTAATAATCTCCTGCATCTGGTCTAGCTGGGTATCTAATCGGTCCTTCTCCGACCGAAGCTGATCCTTGCCGGATTTTAAATTATCTGAGAGAAAATCAAGTTCTTCATAAAGCTGGTCAAGCTGACTGGTCAAATCCTCATCCAGATCATCCACATCGCCAAAAAGCTGATCCTTATAGTCACGAGTCAGATCCAGAAAATCTTTGGATGCCACCCGCAAAGAATCCATATCATCCTCAAAATCCCGGACGCCGTCCACCACACCGCCGACTCCGTCTGTAACCATGATCTCCGTATCCTCGGAAATATCTCCCGCACATTCCTGCAGCTCTGCCAATACCTGATAAATATATTGCAGTTCATCTGCAATCCCCATATCCTCATCATAAATGAAATCGTCGTTTTTCAGACTGTTCAGCAATTCTCTTGCACGTTTCACATTGGCCTGCACCCGGCCTGCTGCCTCTTCTGCCGAACGGCTCCCTAAATCAATCTCCATATTAGCCAATATCTCGTCAATCTGGTCAAGCTGCTTACCTGCTTCCTCATCATATTCCTCTCTCTTGATCCTGCGTACATCCTTTTTGCTTCGGGTAATATCCCGGATTTCCTTTAAAAGCTCATCCACCCGATCCAGATTTCCGATAGATGCATCGGTTGTACTGCGGAGTTCTTGGGTTATGGCATCTGTGGTATCTCCGATCTGGTCAACCTGATCATTGATTTTATCAAACGTATCCTGTCCGTACTCAATGGTAAGAAAAGGCTCAAGCTGTCCTGCGATTCCGCCCACATCCTTTCGTCCCATAACCGCACCGCGATTGTCACACAAGGCAAGAATCCCCTTTTGACGCCCTGCAATGCCACCGATATTATAGCCCGTATGCTCATAGCCCACAACTCCCTCATTGCTGCACTGACGCACCATGCCGGAGGAAAGTCCGACAATGCCGCCGATATCGTTGACCTTCTCAATCACAACTGTGGTCTCAATGCTTTGCCTGTCTACCGAAATGTTGTTTTTTTCCTTGGAATCCTCATCAATTCCCTCTGAAGCCGCATTGATCTCTCCCTCATTGTGAGAATCCTGTATGGTTCCTGCATTCTCTCCTGCGATTCCTCCAATCCGCCGGTTGCCTGTAAGCTCCGCCTGATTTCTGCAGCCTTCAATGATCCCGGTTGCCTCATTGATCCCTGCAATTCCGCCAAGATTTTCCAATGCCTGCCCTTTTCCCAAAAAGGTACAGTTTCGAATGGTTCCGCGGTTGGTTCCCGCAATTCCTCCGACCTTGGTTCTGCTGCCCTCTGGCCTCAGGTCTCCCTGAACCGTCAGATTCTCCACAACCGCTGCTTCCTCCAAATAACGAAACAGCCCCAGATTAGAACCTGCCTGATGTATGGAAAGCCCATGGATCGTGTGGCCATTTCCCTGAAATACTCCGCTGAACACAGGAATCGGATCAAACGGCTGTCCGCTCAAATCCAAATCTGCCTCCAGACTTACGGTCTTTCCCTCAGAAAAACCCTCAAACGTACATGCCCTTCCAAACTCCAGCAGCTCCTCTACTGTGCGGATGACAACAGCGCTTTCCTCTGCATGTACGCCGACGGGACACATGGGGATAGACGTGATCCAAACAACCACAGCCACCCAAAAAGCCACCTTTCTGCTTCTACGCCTCATCATCAGCACCTCCTTCCCTGTCTCCTGTCCGAGCTTCAGCCGTGGTCGCATTATCCTCCGATATCTCGTTCCCCTTTACTGCTGCGTTTTTCTCCTCCCCATTCTTTCTATGTGAATTTCTCGATATCTGCTCCCTTGTTACAGTCGTTACAGTCCTGTTGTCTTCCTCTGGTATGCTGTCAGATTCCTCTGTCACAGCTTCCTCCTTGCTCTCCTTAATATTCTCCTTAATGTTCCCCTTATCCTGTTTTACCGCCCCTCGGTTAAATTCTGTCCGGTCAATCACCTTGTCAAATACAAGCAGAATCTGGGGAAGCACCGTCATAACCAAAATAATGGAAACCAAGGTTCCTGCCCCCAAAGCCTTTCCCAAAGATGCAATGATCGCATTGGAGGTCAGTCTTCCCACTGCAAAGCCTGCACAGGTAAGAATCGTCCCAGAAGTGGCCACGGTGGGAAAAGACTGATTCAGCGCCTCCACAACTACCTTTCTCCGATCCTTGATGGTTTTTCTCAAATCCATGTACCGGCTTGTTATCACAATGGCATAGTCAATGGTAGCTCCCATTTGAATCGCACTCACAATCAAATAGCTTAAGAAAAACATGGTACCGCCTTTAATGGTCGGTATGGAAAAGTTGATCCAGATACTGCTCTGTATGGTAAGAACCAGCATAATCGGAAGCCCGGCTGACTGAAAGGTAAACAACAGGATAATCCCCACAAACAATGCAGTCAGCACGCTGATCTTCACATTATCTGTTCGGAAAGACTTGCTCAAATCATAATCACTGGTAGAATCCCCTACCACATAAACCTCATCATAATAGGTGTTGGCAATATTTCGGATCTGATCAATCACCTGAAAGGTTTCCTCCCCCTCAATAGGTCCTGTCATGGTAAATACGATTCTGGAATAATGTTCCCCCTCCAACTGTTTTCTGGCATTGGTGAGCGCTTCATGCAGATCATCCACATCCTCTGACAGGTCATCATCTAAATCAATCGCTCCCTTTTCCTTTTGATCATAGATAAAATCTACCATGTCAATAATGGGAATCCGATAATCATCCAGATTTTTCATGAAAGCCCCGTACTGCTCCTTGTCAATGGCATAAAACCGATAAAGCAGACGCACCAAATCCAGATCCACATCCGCCACCTCTGCAAATTCCCTCGGATTTAGTTCATTAACCAGAATATATTTTCCATCATCATCCACCTCTATATTGCTGAGTCCCAGTACGGTATCGACCCGATCTACCTGTTCTAGCCCCTCAATAATCCTTGCTTCCTTCTGATAATCCCCCTTAGGCACCACCAATGCCATGGTATTGGTCACTTCAAAGGTCTTCTCAATCCGCACCTTGGCGGTCATGTACTCATTCATCTTATCTGCCTCAATAGAAGCGTGGTCATAAACATATTCACAGCGGGCAGACAAAATACATCCCCCCACCATCAAAACCATAAAGACCGGCAGCACCAGAAAACGAGTCTTTACCACCAGCCTTCCCCATCCCCGAATAGACGGGACAAAGCTGCGGTGTACCGTTTTCTCAATCCATTTGGATGACATTACGATCATGGCAGGCATTAGGAAGAAAACAGTAATCAAGCTGAACACAATGGCTTTGGTCAAAACACGCCCCAAATCCATTCCGATTCCAAACTGCATCAGCATCAGTGCCACCATGCCAGACACGGTGGTAAGGCTGCTGGAGGAAATCTCTGGAATCGCTTTGCTCAGCGCCACCGTAACTGCCGGGATGGTCTCCTTTGTCTCATGCTCCTCCATAAAGCGATGGAACAAAATAATCGCATAATCAATGGACAGGGCAAGCTGCAGCACAGCTGCTACGGCATTGGTCACAAAGGAAATCTCCCCAAACCAAAAATTAGTCCCTGTATTCAGCACGATTGCCACAATAAACGTCATCATAAAAATGACAATTTCCATGTAGGTACCGGATGTAAAAAGCAGCACGAAAAGGATGATAACAGCCGCAACTGCCAGGATTCCCTTCATGTCCTGCTTCAGCGCTGCATTGTCATCCTTGTCTACTGTAGTATAAAAGAATACCTGATAATCCTTTAACTGCTCTCTTACATTGGCAATCGCCTTCTGAGAAAGATCCGTGTCCTCCTCTTCTTCAAAGGTCAGGCTATAAAGAGCACAGGCATCCTTATAATAATCCTGAATCACATCATCTTTATAAGTATCATCCGCTTTTTCCCAATCAAAAAAGCTGACAGAAGAAATTCCACGGATCTCCTCAAGAGCCTTTGCCTCCTCAAGAGCTTTCTCATATGTAATATTAGTTACCAGAATCTTTGCCGAGCCAAAGGTCAGAAACTCCTGATCCATAATGTCCAGCCCCTGTCTGGTCTCCGTCGTGTCCGGCAGATAGTCTGTCAGCTCCGTGTTCACCTTTGCCCGGTTAAGGGTCGTCAGGCAATATATGCATGCAATGATAAACAAAACCACAAATGCATTCCGTTTATTCACCACAAACGTAGCTAACTGCATCATAAAATTACTGCGGTCAATTTTTTGTTCCATATTGCTTGTTTCTGCTCCTTCCGTCCTTCCTCTCCATTTTCTTCGCAACAATCCCAAATTCCTGGACTGTTACCTTCCCTTATCCCTTCCCAACAGGCAAGCTGCAGGCTCCCTTGTCCGGGAGATCATGTACCCATTCCCCGGATGAGGGATAAGATGATCGCATTTAGTAGGAATTATCATACTTCCTTATCTGGAAATTATCAACCCCTTTCTCCCAATTCTATCGTCAGAATTTCTTTTCATTACAACCGCTTCCCCGGATTTTTCATTTCTGCTTTTTTGTTCATAGCGGCCTTTCTTTGCTTACCAGACCATTCGATACGCTCCGTCCCCGTCGCCGCACACAGACGAAGAATACAATACCCTGGCAGCTTCAGCCAGATATAAGGTATCCTTTGCTCCTGCCGTCTCATAGCAGGAATGCATGGCAAGCTGAGGCAGGCCGATATCTACGGTATTCAGCGCTACCTGAGAATTGGAAATATTGCCCAAAGTAGAGCCTCCCACCATATCCGAACGGTTAAAGAACACCTGATACGGAACCTCCGCCTTTTCGCAGATCGCCTTAAACACCGCTCCGGAAACCGCATCTGTGGTGTATTTTTGGTTGGCGCTGTACTTAATGACAATTCCCTCGTTCATAAACGGACGATTTACAGGATCTGCCTTGTCCGGCTGATTGGGGTGAACACTGTGGGCATTATCCGCTGACACCATAAAGCTGGAAGCCAGTGCGGTCAGATACTCCTCCTGTCCACGGCCCATGGCAGAATTGATCCTCTGAAGCACATCTTTAAGAAACGTAGAATCCGCCCCCTGCTTGGTGCTGCTTCCCACCTCCTCGTTGTCCAGCACACAATGTACCGGTACGCTTCGACCTGGTGCTGCCTCCAAAAAGCCCTTTAAAGACGCAAATACACATTGAAGATCATCCAGCCGCGGAGCCGCAATAAACTCTCGGTTCATCCCCAGCAGGGTACCTTTCATCCGGTTATAGAGAAACAGATCCATATCTAATATTTCCTCTGTCCCCACCTTTGCCGCCTCTGCGACCACCTTCATAAATCCGTCGGCTGCCTCCTCGCCGCCAAATAAAGGCAGCAAATCCCGCTGTGCATTAAATTCATATCCCTCATTGACCTTCCGGTTCATGTGAATAGCCAGGTTGGGAATAATCAAAAGGTCCCGATCCACATTAACCAGCCTGGATTCTACTCCGTCCAAGGTGCGAACCACCACCCGGCCCGCCACGGAAAGAGGCCGATCCAGCCATGGCGCACATAACATACCGCCATATTTTTCGACATTAAGTCTTACATATTTCTTTTCCACCAAAAGCTCCGCGTTTGCCTTGATCTTCAGAGCCGGGGAATCACTATGCCCGGCCATAATCTGAAATCCCAAAAAATTCTTTTCCGGAACCCGAAAAGCAATCAGGGAGGAATCATTTCTGGTCACATAATATCCCACACCCTTTTTCAGCTCCCAGTGCCTTCCTTCCATAAGCCTTTGACATCCGGCCCTCTCCAGCATGTGCTTCATATTCTCCACCGCATGAAAGCTGGTAGGGCTGCTGTCCAGAAATCCCAGCAAATCCTGATTGATTTCCTCAAACATTTCTTTCCGCCTGGTCATAGTCTTACGCCTCCTGTTAATCCTGTTAGCACTGCCTTCAGCTTGTCAAAATTCCCATCCTTAAAACAGTATCCGTCCATGCCACATGCCCGAGCCCCTTCAATATTCCCCGGCATATCATCAATAAAAAAACATTCCTTTGGATTCAGCCTGAATCGCTCAAACAAATGATAATACATTTCCTTCTGAGGCTTCATACATTTTACCTCTGCCGAAAATAAAAGACCGTCAAAGCAGTCTGATGCCGGAATAACCTTCTGATAACAATCCAACAAACGAATCGCTGCATTGGAACACAGATAGATTCCCAAGCCCTGCTCCTTCAGCGCTCTTATAACCGGCTCCATTTCGGTATAAGTCCACATGCAATATTCATGCCACTGCCCCAGACACAATGACGCTGCCTCATGGAGTCTTTTGGGAAGCCGGGTGCAGATAGCCTCCAACGCACTGTCATCTGTCAAAAGCCCCATATCCATCATCAGCCATTCCGGGGATACAAATACAGCCGTATGCACCCGCTTCCGGTCATGGTCATTCTCGATAAAATGCTCACACACCCGCATGGCATCATATCCCACAAGCACTTTTCCCATATCAAACACAATATTCCTGATCATTCTGCTCTCCCTTTTTTTGCATCTGTGAAACGAATCGTTACAAAATAGCCAAATGCACATGAAAGCACAGGCATTCCGCTCATTGCCTGCGGACGTCAAATACCCGGCCAAGTACAGACCTCGGCTCATTGTCTGCGGGCGTCAAATACCCGGCCAAGTACAGACACTCGGCTCATTGTCTGCGGACATAAAGAGACAGCCCCACAAAATCCTGTACAAGGATTCTGTGAAGCTGTACCTTTATTGTACCCATGCTCCGTCTTTGTTGACCCGATAACCGTCAATCTGAGTGTCCGCTGCCATTGCAAATGCATTGCTGCTGTTTGCCTGGTAAAAATAATACCAGATTCCATTGATCTGATACCAGCCTGTAACAGCCGCTCCATCCGGCCCTACATAATAATACAGGTTATTGGTATTGATCCACCGGTTGGTAGCCATCGTGCCATCCTCATTGAGCCAATACTGTCCTCCATTGGTAACAACCCAACGATTGGCAGCCATCGTGCCGTCCTGAGGGCTGTAATAATACCAAGAGTTACCTCTTGCCACCCATCCTGACTCTGCAAAGCTCACCATAGCGCTGGATGCCATCATCACCGCAGTTAAAATTCCTGCTGCAAAAATTCTCCCTCTGCTTCTCATCCTCTCACCTCCTTTCGCCTTACAGCCAACCATTCTGACATTCTGAAAATCTCTTGAACCATTCCATCTAAAAACAGATCAGGTAATACCACGGATTATCCTGTTTTCATATCCCTCGAAAATTCTTCTGGCTGTCTCCTGCTGTCCACTAAAAGAAAATACTGCCCAACTAATCAATCCGCCGACCGTCAGAGCCTACCCGATAACCGCCAGGAGCCAGCGCATCCGTCGCCATAGCTCCGCTTGGCAGAAAATAGTAATAGTCTTCTCCGATTAATTTCCAATTGCGCTTCACCGCAAGGCCGTTCTCCTCAAAATAATACCACTTACCTTCTACCTGAACCCATTCCTCTGACGCCATAATCCCGCTCTCATCCAACCAGTAAAGAGCCTTGTTCAAGGTCAAAAACTGACTTGTCAGCCTTCTTCCATCCGGATCTACATAATACCAGAGACCGCTGTCATTCACCCACTGGCTCACAGCCATCGTGCCGTCGTCATTTACCCAATAAGGGCCTCCTTCTGTATAAATCCACTGATTTTTCGCCACAGAACCGTCATCCAGATAATAATACCACTTGTTCGTCACCTTCCCCCACTCCGCTGCATACACTGCCATGGAAGAAAGAGCCGATAAAGCAAGTACCAGCATCATCTGTGTCAAATATTTCCGTCTCATACCAGCATTCTCCTCTCACGCTTCTTCTCAAAAAATACAAATAATACATAATTCCTAAAATCCGCATTATTTCTTTTGCCATCTTTTTCTTAATTTATTATATTTTTTACAATATGGTTTGTCAACGCTTTTTCCCTTAACAATTCTGACTTTTTTCTTTCCCTGTATAACAGTTCAGATACCCCTTGAACTGTTACTTCCCTGTTACCATTCACAAATCACCTGGCAACGCAGCCTGAGCTGCTTCCGTTTTCTCTCCTGCATGCCCCTATTCCGATACTCAGAAGCAGCCACATCATAGGCGCTACAATCGGAAGATTGATATTGATCGCCGCCTGAAATGCATAACAGAGCACAGCCGCAAATGTCCCGATAATATAAGGATTCTTTTTCCAGTTTCTCCACATATACCAAAACACGGACCCCAAAAACACCAGATAAGAACACAAGCCTACAATACCAATCGTCACCAGATACTGAATATATTCATTATGAGCACTGTCATAAAACTGTCCTGTCACATGAATCATCTCAAAAGGTATCTCGTTCATGGTTAAAATGCCAAAGGTATCCGGTCCATACCCAAACAATTTGCCCATCCACGAAAATTCGCTGAAAAGCTTGAGTGACGCTCCCCAAATATAGCCCCTGTTTGTCCCCCAATGACGCGAAAAAACCAGATAATTCCTGGCCGCCCCATACCGTTCTTCATGGCCGCCCAGATTGGCATCCCACAATACAGCTCCCACTGCCAGCAGCACCAGAGCTGCAAAAATTCCCCATGCATACAAAAATCGATTGCCTGTATGAATCCCCTTACGGGTACATGCCTCATCATACTTCCAGAATAAAACCGCCAGCACCCAAAAAAAGATAACCACAAAGGGCAAAATCCCCAGGCCGGCAATCACATTGAATAAACTGTCCAAACCAATCACCGCATCCCCATAGATCTGATTAATCCTGTCAATACAGAAAAGCACAGTAAAAAATGACGCCAGCATAATAAAATACCGTTTCACACATTCCCTGTTCTTAAAAACAACAAAAGGTAACAGACCAAACAACGCTCCCATAGAAAGATAAGCATTGTCACTGCATCCCATAATTATGGCAAAAAAGGAAATCACCAAACAAATATAATGCCAGATCATCCGGCGCCCTTTCTCCTCTGTAATAAACATGGCTCCGGAAAATCCCATAACCATTCCCACATAAGCCGTAAAAGAATTAATATTCCCTATTGTAGAGGTGAAAATATCCGATTCCGAAGGATCTGTATAAGGCCCCCGGAAATGCAGAATATCCATCCGGAAATAATCCGTAATGCCAAAAATGCACATAATAAGTCCTGTAACCAAAAACACTTCCAGATACCATTCTCTCAATTTCCAAAAACGGCTGATCACCAAATAAGCCGCCACATATAAAGTCATTAAAAACATCCCGCTGTACCGCCCCTCATTTCCCCAGAAAGACTCAAAAAAATATTCTGAGTGAAAGGTCGAAATCCCAACAGCCAAACAAAACACAAGAACCGCAGCATCTGACACCAAAAAGGTTTTCTTCCAGTTCTTAGGAAGCAGACCAGACAGCACCTTCTTTGTATACCTTCCTTCATATTTTTTTTTATCCATTATTGCCATAATAACAGCGGCAATCAGCAAGAGCCCCAGCATCATAATTACTGGTATATAGTAGCTGACATACTTTACATCCATAATATTAGCATAAGCATCATCGTAAATTAATGGAAATATTATCATCAACATCAAAATACAGAGACTAATAATTTCATTTATAATCGCTGTATTCGTTGACACAAAACGTTCTTCCTCCTGCTCCAGCGTAGTTTTTCCGGCTTCTGCCATCTTACAGCTTCCTCCATCTATTTTTCTTTCCACCCAGTATAACATCTTTCCTGATATTGCGCAACTTCAAGTGTTGTGTTAACATACTGACAAATTTTCCAAATGCTGCTGTTCACGTGAGTTCACAGCAGCGGGCAAAATCTGCTTTCTTTTGCAATCGTTTCGAGAATATCCCAACAGCAGAATCCTATCTTACGTATTTATGACATTTTTGAAATAGGTCTGTTCAAAAAATAAATTATCGTATATAATACTCTGTGATTCAAATACTTTGACAAGGATTCAGGAGGCAATTTCTATGAAATTTAAAACATTTGTATTGATTGCAGGCTGCATTATGCTCTTATGCGGCTGCACCAAAAGCAACATTATCCATTCCGAGGAAACCATGGGACCTGACTTTAATCTATACTCCGATATCGAAATTGATCCGGAGCAGCTTCATAATGATGTAGATGATATTTATTTAGATCCGGTTGACTATCCTATGGCTTCTGCTATTGACTTTGAACTTCACCTGGATGAAGAATACATCAATATTGATGTGGTGGTCAAAGACGGAACCTCACCAGAGGATACAGCATGGTTTGCTGATCAGGCGATTAAAGGCATTAACGACCAGGTAGCTGTCCAGGATTTCTCTTATGGAGAATCTGATGACGATACCTTCGGCGGACTCTATCAGGATAATGTGATCCGCCTGAAGGTTTACGATGAATCCTCCTATGCAAGCGGCACTCCGCTATATGAGACAGAAATACCAAAAGATGAATACATGACATTTGATATCCAATTTTAGGACATGCCTGTAATCAAAAAATTTTAGTTTATCCAAAAATGCAGGAAAAGATGATTGACATAACCTTTTCCTGCATTTTGTTTCTATTATTGTATGTTTCTATTATTATGTGTTACTATTTATTGTGCCGAGACCATTACTCAACCTTTTTCACTGATCACGGCACTCCTCAATCACTTCTCGATTCCTCGCTGACAGCTAACCGCCTTGTTTTCCCGGTTCTTCACTGACGGTTTATCCCCATATTTTTAATTATTTCTTTCGCTTCGCTCAAGGCGCAAACAAGCCATGAAAAAGATTTTATTTTTCGCTCTTTCCTCCACTCTGTGTACACTTCACTGCACATGTGCTCCGTGAGTATTACATGCCACGTTTTATCAGGTACAAAATGGTATGGGTGAAACGGTTTTCTTTCACGCTTTCCTGATACATTGTTCGGCAAATAACTGGATCAAGCACACAGAATGTTTTCTCGAATGTGCAGGTCAAAAAGCCAGGCGTAGTGAAAATATGCTAAGACTTTTTGACCTGTGCAATCGGGAAAACAGGCAAGTAATAGGTGTAGTTATTTGCAAAACGATGTCCTAATTCCCATTAACGACTAACCTTCCATACTTTCCTGGTTGTCTTCTGACTGCTGATCTTCCGCATTTTCCTCATTCTCTGCAGTTTCAGGGTCTGTCTGACTCTGTCCAGGTGTAATCACTGGTGATGTTGCCGGTACTTCCTCTGATGTTTCCACTGCTTCCTCAGTAGAATTTTCCTCGAGCCCTGTATCCTCTGACTCTGAAGACTCCGATTCAGCAGTCTTCTCACTACAGGTCACACGAATCTTCACAATACCATCCTTATTTATAACTTCAAATGTGTTTCCGGAATCCGTATCGCCTGTGGCGCCATCTTCTAAAGTTCCTGCCATCACCTGCTCATAAACTGCATTTCCCTGCTCCTGCCCCAACGAAGCAACCAGCAATTTCTTATAACCACTATCAAATGCTGCTAAATCCGATTCTGAAGAAGCAATGCCCCGGTTATAGGATAGTTCAAATGCATAGGGAACAAATCTTAAGGTATCCTTTTTAGAAACCTTCGAATAGTTTGCAGCAATAATATCCTGACTATCTTCTAACCGATAAATGCTATAGTGAACTGCCTCATTATCCTTGGAAGCAAGGGTGCTTGTAGGATACAGCTTGGACAAATCAACTGACATATCTCCCACACTGCTACCGTCTTCATTTGCCAAAGATGCTGCCTCTGCTGCTTCTTTCGCTGCCTGATAAGCCTGATCCCGCCGTTCCTTTCTATCCTTGTAAATCTCATCCGCCATGGCCTTAAAAATATTATCCATAAAAGCCTGCATCTCTGCCTGATAATGTGTTCTCAAGGTCCAAATAGAGTATCCCCTGGATACTGCCGTCTTTCCTGCATTTTCAATCTCCAGTCTCACTTTATTGGGCGTAGGCTTTGACGCCTTCTCCTCTGCTCTTTTTGCCTCCAGCTCAAGCTGCGCCTCTGTCTTATCCAGCCTGTGTCCATCTTCAGCAAGCTTATATCCCTCTACCATGGTATCACTCATCATATATCCGCCCGGATCCATGAAATAAATCAATTTGGTCTCCGGGTCCGTAAACCATCCGCGGCCCTGACGGGCTCCATTGCTATTCACATAATACCAACCATAATCGTCCTGCTCCCAACCTGCAAAAGAGGTCAGGCTAAGAGACGCCATCAGCGATGCTGCTATAAAGGATGTCATCAATATTTTCTTTTTCATCTTTATCCATTGCCTCCAAATCTAATATTATTCATTACCGTATTGGAAGCATATCATATTTTTTCCTGTCCATCAACTACTCAAATCCTGAAGTTTCCATAACATTTTATTAAGTGATGGAAGAAAAATGTAATAATATTCCTGGTCTTAAAAGATAAAAGTCAAAACAGGCTCCTGTCCAATCAATCTTGGTCAAAAGCCTGTTCTTTCTTTTATTTATTGATGAAGCATTAAAATTTTATCTTTACAAATAACTTTAGTTAGCAGCATCTGGATACTCTACATAATTCTCCCACTTCTCAGTATCTGTTGTTGCTCTGTTATCCAGATTCTTGTTGTTGGTGTACAGCTTAACGGCTCTGTTCTTCACATAGAAGTACCAGTCATCCCCATCCTTTGCTGCAACCTTGGATTTCTGGACATTACCACTGGTATTTACCAGATATAATTTTATTCCATTTCCTAGATTATTCTGCAGGTCTGAAACATCTAAGTAATTTACTGTTTCGTCTTTATCGTTAGTAAATGTACCACCAGCAACTGATTTGAGATCCGCAGAATCAAACTTTTCTACCCAAACACCTCTAGCGTGAATGTCTGTAGCATTACCTGTATTCGGAACAACTGCAACAACCTGATATTTATCATCGCTTCCTGCTTTAATACGGCATCCAAATTTATAGATGTACTTGT
>RAYY01000040.1 GCA_003611875.1 bacterium D16-56
TCAGAAGCAGCCTTGAGTTCTTCCATTGAAGCCCAATGCTGTATCATAGTCCATTCCCTGTTTTCTTCGTTATAGAGAAGTTCCGTGTCAATAAAACCCTGTTGCTTTGAATGATAGTCCTTTTCAAGCGAGTCCACAATGCTGATAAAGCTGTCTCTTGTTACCTCCTGTGAAGTTTTCATTGTTACGATTTCCGTTGCAATAGACATAAAAAATACCTCCTGTTTTTTTCATAGTCTACATGAAATAAAACAAGAGGTATAGTAGAAAATCGACTGTCATAGGTATTTGTATTTAACATTCTCTTTTACAGTAGCTTTCTCTGTCTGAAAGGTGCGTGGTGCTGTTCCCGAAAAACGTGTAAACTCTTTTATAAAATATGATTGGTCAGTAAAATTATTATCGTAGGTAATATCAGTTAAGCTCATATGTTGATGTACTAATTGATTACATGTATTCTGGAAACGTTTTATACGACGCAAAATTTTCGGAGTATAGCCCGTATAGTATAAAAACATTCTCTCAAAGGTTTTTATGTTTATTGACCGTTCATCGCAAAAAGATTTGATAGATATATCATCGCTAACTGTTATAAAATCTGATATTAATTGTGCTTTGTCCGCAAAATCTTGCTTTATAGATAACTCCTCAATCAAAGTATTTTCAATTTCAGCTATGATTTTTTCAGTAGTATCATTACTGACTGCTTTTTTTAACTTTTCTCCTAAACTGTATGAAAGCACGTTTAGATCAACCACTTTGTTTTGAACTTCCTTAAGTGATTTATGCACAAAGGGATATAGCCCATGAGGATAAAATGATATACCAAAAATACGAATGGTTTTTTCTTGATGGATAAAACTGTACTTACTACGTAGTCCATTGATATGAAAAGGGGGTGCTATTATTTTATTACATTCTGTTTCATATACCACATCATCCGCCAAATTCAATATAACATCAATACAATCCGTTGGAAGAAGTTTATAGTGTATGTCTGCATTTGCGGCTTCAATGTGCCAAAAAAATTTCACCCACGGAATGAGACATTCGTTTTTAGTTGCATAACGGGTAATATTCAAAATGTTAATCACCTCCAATCGAAACTTTCTATGTATCATTATAAATGTTTGACCTCAAAATATCAACATATTACTTGCAAATACCATGTTCTATTCTAATCAACACTATGATATGTGTACTCATATCCAAAACAGAAAGGTGAACGGTAAAATGTAATAGGGTGAAAAATATGAAGCAGGACAAAGTAAAGTATGATTTTAAGGCTTTCGGGCAAGCCATTAAAGAAGCAAGAAAGGCAAAGGGCATATCGCGCAACCAGTTAGCGGACAGGCTGAACATTGCGCCGCGTTATATTGCGTCCATTGAGAACAGCGGACAGCACCCAAGCCTACAAATCTTTTATGAGCTTGTCACCTTTTTAGATGTGTCGGTAGACCAGTTCTTTTTCCCCAACGAGGAAACGGAAAAATCCACCGGGCGGCGGCAGCTCGACAGTCTGCTTGCCGATATGAGCAGCCGAGATTTAATGATTATGACGGCAACTGCAAAGGGAATACGGGAAGCGAACAGTAAGGAAACGGGGGAATAAAATCCTCCGTTTCTTTGTCTATTCAGCTATTGGAAACGTCGCAAATTGCGGCGTTTTTCTTTTGCAAAAGTCCGTCAAATCAGAGGTTCCCGGTGTTGTAGGTAGTGAGAAGAAAGTTTCGTAGCAAGCATAGGAAAAGAGTACCCTTTTCCGTATTTCTGCCCGCCCGGTCGGTCAGAAATTGCTTGTTGGGAAGTGTCCCAAACCCTCTATGAGAACGGAAAGGAGCGAAAAACCATGAACGGACGCAAAAGGACAATACAGGTCAAATTCTATGTGACAGAGGAAGAAAGGAAACTGATTGAGGAAAAAATGAAGCTCGTCCCCACAAGCAATATGGCGGCGTATCTGCGCAAGATCGCTATTGACGGGTACATTATCCAAGTAGACCACACGGACATAAAGGCAATGACAGCGGAGATACAGAAGATCGGGGTCAATGTCAATCAGATCGCACGTCGCGTGAACGCGACGGGGAACGCATACAAAGAGGATATAGAAGAAATCAAGGGGGTGCTTGCGGAGATATGGCGGTTACAAAGATTAAGCCTGTTAAAAGCACTTTGAGCAAAGCCCTTGACTATATCGAAAACCCGGACAAGACGGACGGGAAAATGCTCATATCCGCTTTCGGGTGCAGCTATGAAACGGCAGATATTGAGTTTGGCTATACCCTCTCGCAAGCACGGGAAAAGGGCAACAATTTAGCCTTTCACTTGATACAGTCCTTTGCGCCGGGGGAAGTGGACTATGAGAAAGCCCATGAGATCGGGCGGCAGCTTGCCGACGCGGTGACAAAGGGGCAGCATGAGTATGTACTCACGACGCACATTGACAAGGGGCATATCCATAACCACATTATTTTCTGCGCGGTCAACTTCGTAGATCATCACAAGTATGTTTCCAATAAGCGGACGTATTACGGCATACGGAACATGAGTGACAAGCTGTGCCGGGACAACGGGCTTTCCGTCGTCGTCCCCGGTAAGGGCAGCAAAGGGAAAAGCTATGCAGAGTACCAAGCGGAGAAAACCGGGACAAGCTGGAAAGGCAAGCTAAAGATCGCCGTGGACGCGCTCATTCCCCAAGTGTCCAGTTTTGAGGAATTATTGCAGCGGTTACAGGCGGCGGGCTATGAGATCAAGCCGGGAAAATATATCTCATGCCGCGCACCGGAGCAGGAACGATTTACCCGCCTAAAAACCCTCGGCGCGGACTATACAGAGGAAGCCATAAGGGAACGGATAGCGGGCAAGCGCACCCGTGCCGCCAAAGCTCCAAAGGCAGAGCGCAGGGGCGTTAATCTTCTCATTGACATTGAGAACAGTATCAAGGCACAACAAAGCCGGGGCTATGAACAGTGGGCGAAAATCCACAATCTGAAACAGGCGGCAAAGACTATGAACTTCCTTACCGAAAACAAGATTGAACAATACGCCGATCTGCTCACCCGGATAGAGGAAATCACCACGGCAAGCGAACAGGCGGGGGACAGTCTAAAGGAAGTGGAAAATCGTCTTTCGGATATGGCGTTGCTGATTAAGAACGTCACTACCTACCAAAAGACAAAGCCCCTCTATGAAGCCTACCGCAAAGCCCGGAACAAGGAGAAATACCGGGCAGAGCATGAACGGGGTATTATCCTCTATGAAGCGGCGGTAAAGGCACTAAAGGCGGCGCAGATCGGCGGCAAGCTCCCCAGCGTCCCCGCCCTCCAAGCGGAATATGAAAAGCTGCAAGGGCAGAAAGAAAGCCTTTATGTCGATTATGGCAAGCTGAAAAAGCAAGTACAGGAATATGACGTTATCAAGCGGAACATAGACAGCATTTTACAGACAGAGAAGCAGACGGAACGGGAAAGGGAAACAGAGCGCGGATAAATCCGCTTGTAGTGGAAATCTTCAAACTAGCATGATACAATAGGGGTATCTTAAAGCAGATAGGAGAATGAAGCTATGGCAGAAATGAAAAGTCCAGATTTTGCAACAATCCAAGCCGCCGTTGCGGGCGAACAGTGGGCGTTGGATAAAGTGCTGGAATGTTACGGTGACGAAATCAACTGCCTTTCTACGGTAAGGAAACGGCAGCCGGACGGAAGCATGAAAGCGGTGGTTGATGAAGATATACGGCAGCAGCTTATTACAAAATTGTTACAGGCTATCCCCCAATTTCCCATTGAGGAACCATAAGCAATAAAAAAGAACCGGGACGCGGCAGCTATCAGATAGCCACCGCGCCCCGGTTTTCTTATGGGTGCAGAGATTGGATTGTTACGCAATAGAACGGCATTTCCGGGGGTAAAGGTATAAATCCCTTGCCGCCTTATTTCTTCGCCCGGAAAGCCGCATAAATCAAGGCTTATTTCGCCCCTATCGCGTCACATTCGCCCGCAGTTTCCTCATACGCTCGGCGGTCTGTCTGCGGGTGATACGCTTCCGGCAGTCCGGGCAGTAAATAGCCCGGTTGGAGCTGGACGCAAAGGGCGCACCGCATACGCTACAACGGCGCATATCTCCCGTTTGGTAAATTTCGGCGTACAGCTCCTTATCTGCGGGCAGTACAGCAATGCGGAACCATTTACAGAGCAGGGAATAGGAAATAAGCTGCGGACATACGCACTCGTCCCCGTCGTCCAGCAAAATACAGTTTCCGCTATCATAATTGCAGCACGTCCGGCGTACAAGGGCGTTGACTTTCCGGCTTTGGGGCGGCGTGAGCCGCTTGATCTCGTTCATACCTCGTCGGCGGGGTAAACGGCAAGCCCCGCAAACTCCGCTTCGGTCATGCGCCCCACTTTGGCAAGGGTGCGGGCGGCAAAGTCCCGCATTTCCCCGTCCATAAAGGGCAGCGCGGCGTTCATAGCCACGACAAGTCCCTCCTTGCTCCCGGTCATGTAGATACTCAAAAGGTTGGTTTCCTCAACCGTGAAATTATTATATTTGTTCATGCTCATACCTCCAATCCGTGATCTTTCTTTTTTGCCGCCGCCTTTTTCGGGACGGTTCTTTTTTTATCCTGTGCAAGCTGCGCCCGGACAGAGGGGCGGGGCTTCCTTATCTGCCTGTCCCGGTTCTCGTCCTTTCCGATCAGCGTGTATGTGCCGTGCCTGTCCTTGATCTGCGAAAAGGAAAGTGTCTTATAGGGCAGCATAGAAAAAAGGCGGTCGGTGTCCTTTGTGGTAGCAATCTGCGTAAAGTAGGGGGACAGTTCCACCATGAAATGGGATTTATCCGGGCTGTTCGGGTTGCTTAACTCTTTCATTTTCCCTACAATGCGCCGTGCTTCCGTTTCGATCAGCCCGTCGCGCAATGCTGCGGTATGCGTTTCCAAGTCCCCCGGAACCGCCGATTGCTCCCGGCTGCGCCTTTCCTCCCGTAACAGGGATTGCAGGGCTTCCGGGTCATTGGGGATTGCTTCAAAGCGTTCAAACTTTCCAAGCTGCGGGTTGGGGGAAGCGTCAAAGGGTCGCGCCGCTGGCTGCTCCCGTTCCCCATGCTCATAGATAAGCATATAGTTATCAGCGGGTAATGCCTGTTCGGTGACGTGCTTATAATGCTGCTGGTAGTCCAGCTCATAGAGATTGCCCGTGATCTTCCCGTCCTGTATGCCTGTAAGCTCCACGGCATAGGCAAGTACCCTGTCGCGGGTCTGCTCCCCGTAAAACTTCCATGTGTTGTGTTCCCGCGTGTCTTTCAGAAAAGCGTCGCGCTCCTTAATACAGCACGTCCCGGACGGTCGGGAAAACCACAAAAGCATTTTATCCCCGGCATTAGGGCTTTCTGCCGCCCGCTTTATAATCTCTTTGTCAATGTCAAAATCACTCTGATAAAAAGCGGTGTTCTGCTTCATGATCGCTTCAAGGGAAGCGGTCACGTCCACGTTTTCAAATTTATTCAATTTCCCCATAATCAGCTCCTTTCCAAGTCCTGCGACTTATTCCTTGCCTGTTTCTTCTGCGCCGCCCGTTCCTTGTCGGCTCTAAGCTGCGCCCGGATAGAGGGCTTCTTTTCCGGCTTTTTCCCCGGCTTCTTTTCCTTTCCCTGTTCCTTTTCCGCTTTCAGTGCGGCGGCATACTCGGCAAGGGAGATCTGTTCGCCGCTTCTCGCCTTTGCTTCCAGCTCGTCGGCGGTAGGCGTGGGCGTGTTGTTGATGATACCGTCAAAATTATTGTCGTTCTGCTCGATAGCGTCCTCGACGTGCTTTAAGGGGTTTACCTTTTCCGGCTGTTCTGCGGCAATCGCAAACGCCTGTGTCCCGTTCCCCATAATGAGATATTTTCCGTCCTCCGACGTGTGGTGAAGCCCATACCCGGCTTCCCGCATTTGCTCGGCGGTCATATCGGTTACAGAAAAGCTCCCCCGTGGCGTTCTGATCTGCTCCCCGGTCATGCGGGTGTCGGGGGTAAGCTGCGGTGTCTGCCCCTGCAAAAACTCCGGCACTTCCTTATAACCGAAACTGTCAACATAATGCGCCGTGTCCTCCCCGTTCTGATGAAGCACCACTATATCCGATACGGAAAGGCTGTGTCCCTTAAAATCTTTGGGGTGGTCGATATTGAAGCGGGTATAAATATCTTCAAGGGAAGTCCCCGGCGTAAGCTCTGCGGTATAGATCAGATTATAATTCGCCGCTTCCACGGAAAGCCCCGCCGCCTGTAAGCGGTCGTATGGCTCAAAATGGTAGTCCCGCATACCGTCCCCGTCCTTTAGCTGGTAAATGGAAAAGGTGTCTTTGTCCGGCTCTTTTTTGTCGGCGGTCTGCTCCGGCGCGTCCTGCCCCGGCTCGGCGGCGGTCTGCGCTTCCTGTGCCTTTGCATAAAGGTCTTTCACGTCGCCCTGTGTCAGCTCCCCGGTTTCCAGCTTCCCCAAAAGCTCCCGGCACTTCTCCGGGGTTCCCGTGTATAGAATATCCCCCAGCTTCGCCATGCCGTTATCCTGTGCCACATACTCCTGCAAGAGATAGCTGTTTTCCGGGCTGTCGCTGTATGGGTTCTGCCGCACCTTGTAAAAGGTTTCCGGCGTGGAAGCGTCCCCCGGTTCCGCGCCCTGTGTTTCCTCCTGCGGCTGCTCCGGGGCTGCTGCTTTTTCTGCGGCGGCTTCCTGCCTTGCCCGTTTCTGTAACTCGGTGGGGCGTTCCCCGGTAAGGGGCTGTATGCACTTGATACAATCAGCGGCATAGATCGCATTGTCGTTTAACTGCCGCTGCCATGCTTCCGTGCTGGGCGCATAGCGGAAGCCGTTCCCTTTCAGTTCCTCCCGGATTTCCTTATCCGGCTTTTCGTCAAAGAAAATCTGCAAGCGGTTATCCGCTGTGTTGGCTTCCACACGTCCCCCGTCAAACTCCCAGCCCACATATCCAAGCTCTTTCCTCCGGGTAAGGGCAGTAATGCGGTTTTTTAATCTGCGGATTTCCGCGTTGTTGTTGGATAGCTGGTAGCTCTCAAAGGGTTTCGGGTTCGCCCGGTAGCTGCCGGACATGGACGCTTTCAGCTTTTCGATCTGTTCCGGGGATAAGTGGGGGCAGCCGTCAAGGGTCTTATTCTTTCGGTAATAGGCGTTGACCGCTTTCATGGTTTCCTGCAAGGCTTCCAGCTTTGCAAGTTTGCTTTCCAGCTTAGAAACGGCGTTGGGGTCGTCGGCACTGATACCGCCCATGCCGGTACTGCGGATTTTATCAAGCAAGCCCTGTATCTCCCGGTATTCCTCCATGTTCTTATCTGCGGCGGCGTTCTGCTTCTCCTTTTTACGGACAGGGAAATTGCTTCCCCCGGCAATCATAATGGACGGGACGCGGGCGGTGATCTCATAGCCCTTATTCATGTTCGCCGCCAGCTTCCGGGCGTAAGCGTCAAGCAATCCGTCAATTTTTTCATGGAAAGAGGGGTCAACACGCTTTTTCTGCCTTGCGGCAATCTCGGCGGTTTCGTCTACATAGTGGCGGTATTCTGCCGTTGCGCTTCCGGGCTTGTAATCGGAAAAGCTGATTGCTTCCTTTGCGCGGCGGGCGGCGTTCTCATTGATCGGGTAGTATGTAACCGTTGTTTCCGTCGGCTCCGGGGTGGAAGTCTGCGCCGCTTCGCTGGTGGTTGGCTCTGCCTGTTCCGGCATATCTGCTTTTTCAGAAACGGGGCTTTCCGGCTCCTGCGGCTTTTCCTGTGCTTCGGGTTCTCCCGGCTCCGGCGGTTCGGCGGTCTGTGCGGTTTCCTGCTCCGGCGCGGCGTAAGGCTCGTACCCGTTGGCGGCGTATTCCTCCACGGTCATTCCTGCGTCTGCCGCTTCCTGTGCGATTTCCTCCTTGACGTGTTCCTTGTAGGCTTCCAGCTCCACGTCAAAATCCCTAAGCTGGGGGACGGGCGGCAAGTTGTATTCGCCTTGATTGACAAGCCCCCGGCACTCGGAAATATAGGCTTGTATGGCGGTATGGTAGGCGGTTTCCGTAGGTGTCAGATTGTCCCCGGCTTGCAGGGCTTCCCCGGCGATACGATCCATTTCAGATAAATTACAATGCAGTTTCAGATAGGGGATAAACTCGTTCAGCAGCATTGCCCGGTGTTCCTTGTCGGCTTCCAGTGCTTCCCTGCCCTCGTTGCGCAAAAGGTAATTTTCCCATTCTTTATCGTTCAGATAATAGGTATGGTACTGTTCGATATGCTCCACAAGGGAACCGTCCCCGTCGCCCAAGTCCTGCCGCCCCTCGTAGTGGTCGGGCTGTCCGTTCATCACATAATCAATACGGAAAGCGGTCTTGTCGTAGCCGGGGCTTGCAAGGTTGGCTTCGTCCAATTCTGCAATAAGGGTATTTGCACGGGACAGGGGGATTTTTTCGCCCTCCCGTAGCTGGCTGCTTTCGCTCCAAAGGATTGTGACGGTCGGCTCTGCCGTAAGGTCGGGTGTCGGCTCTTTTTCCGCTTCCTGTGCTTTTGCGGCTTCCCGTTCTTTTTGCAGCTCCGCAAAGTGTCCGTCAATGCTGTTGATGATCTCGGCGGCGGTGGCGCGGATTGTTTCAAGGGAACTTTTCAGCTCCGCAAGCTCCCGCCCGCTGCTCCACCCGGCGACGTACCCAAAGGAATAGTCGGACGTGTCAAGCCCGTAGTGCTGGCACACGGTATAGGCGACACTTTCTGCCTGAACCTCACGGGTGCGGCGGTCGGGTCTGTCCGGCTGTTCCTCCTGCGGGGCGTTTAAGTCAATGTCGTGCAGCTTCGCATGGGCGATCTCATGGATAGCGGTCTTTAGGTTCTGAAGCTCGCTCATTCCCTCGTCTATGGCAATGCGCTTTTCCTCCAAGTGGTAGTAGCCGTGTGCTGTCCCCTCGATCTTCTCAAAGCCCATAGGAACGGGAGAGGTCTTTTCCAGTGCGGCGAAAAAATCCTCGTATTTTTCCACGTCCCCGGTCAGCTCGTTTGCGGAAAGGCTGGGAAGCTCCCGCCCCTCGGTCTGTGACACGTCGAAAACGGCGACGACTTTATAGGCGGGGATTTGGATTTCCTTTGTTTCGGTGACGGGCTTCCCGTCTTTTCCGATCACCGTCTTTCCTGTCTGCGGGTCTTTCTTCTCTACCTCCTGCCGGATTTTATACGGCGACGGGGCAAGTATGCGTATGCCTTTTTCCCCGCGCATTACGTTCCGTCCAAAGTTATTTTTCCATGCGTTAAATCCGGCGATAAGGGAAGCGTCGGGCTTCTGCATGGCGATCAGCAGCGTATTGTTGAAGCTGTAATTATGGAACTTTGACATGACTTGCAGATATTCCTTGTAGCGTTCGCTGTCAAACAATTCCGTGATACCCTGCTCCAAGCGGTCTGTGATCTCTTTCAGCTTTTCAGCGGGCTTGTCGGCGGTGAGAATGATCGGGTTGACCGGGCGCGGCGATGGCGGGGAACCTGTCGGCGTTTCCGGCTGGGCTTCCTCCTGCTCCGGCGCGGCTTCGTCCTTTTCCAGCTTATCTGGGGTGGGGCGTTCCGGCTCCGGGAAGCTCATAACGCGGTATTCGCCCGGTATGTCATTTTCCCGCCCGTTGTACCACTGTGAAAAAGTGTTGCCGTTGTTGTAGATATAGCCCTGCTCGGTAAACTGTCCCCGGTCTTTTTTAACTGCGTCCCGCCCGTATTCCTCGTACTTGAAATACTTCTTTGCTTCTTCGGGCAGCTCCAATTCGTCCAGCTCGTCAATGAGGTAATAGCCATAGTCGGCTTCGGTTCGGACAGCAGGGTATATCCAGTAGCAGTCAAGGTTTTGTGCAAGGTTGATAAGGTCTTTCACGCTCCCGGCGTGTTCCCCCAGCGTTACCGCCGCCGTGAATTTATCCCTGTCGTCGTCGCCCTGCATTTCCAAGAGCTTTCCAAGATAATTCAGCTCGTCAATGGTGCTGCCCTGTACCACGGAAAGCGGCACGTCAAAGGGGTAGGCTTCTGTATTGGAAAAGCCATTGATAAAAAAGTCCTGCGGGTTCTCCGCTGTAATGCCGACGCTTTTCATAGCTGCGTGAAGCTGCTCCGTGGTGGTCGGCATGGAAAGCCACTCGCCGCCCGGTTGCCCGGTTTCAAAGCGGCTGCGGCTGTCAATTAAAACTGAAAATGTTTCGCTCATGCGCTTGCTCCTTTCTTCGTTCATCATGCGGTGCATAAGCTCGAAATCCTCTACGCTCATGCTCCCGTCAAATACATAGGGGTTAAAATCCTCGTCGTCCCGGTAAGGCTTTTCCGAAAAGGGAAGCCCTGCGGCGTGGGCGGCAGCTCTTGCTTTCTCTAATAGCTCCGGCGGTAAAGCGTCGTCGTGGGCTTCGATAAAGTCAGCCACATTGTTATAGCCGTTCTCATAGTGGCGGCGCACCCCGGCGGTCAGCCCCGCAAGGTTCATATCCTCGCCCAAGTAGCCGCAATAGTAACCGTTTAGGACAACGGCGGCGGGGTCGGTGTCCTGTATCTCCTGCAAGCGTCCCCTGTCCTCCGGGGTGAGGGTGTCGTCTGTTTCAAGGTAGATATAATCGCTGTGCCATGAACGCCCCTCCCGCCAAAACGCTACCCACGCAATCCCCGCTTGCAGCTCGTCCTGATAGTCCTTTACGGCTTCCCGTAAACTTGCCATAGCTTCATTCCTCCTTTCCATTGGGGCAGAGAAAGGGCGCGGCGTTCCGGCTCCCTTGTCCGTCCTACACCGCGCCCGCGCTTTCTGCCAAGATTTTTATTTTTTTCAAGAGGGTTTGGGACACTTCCCAACAAGCAAAATCCCCGTCCGGCGCGTCAGCGGCGAAAGGGGATTTACGGAAAAGGGTACTCTTTTCCTATGCTTGCTACGGAACTTATTTTTTCTTCGGTAGCTCAATCTTGTAGTTGACGTACTTCCCGCCCGTATCGGCTAAAACAATGCTTCCGTCGTAGGTTTTGCCTGTTTTCGGGGAATACAAGCCCTTGACATTTGCCTTGCCGGATTTTAAGAGGGCGGCGGCAATCTTCGGGGTAAAGGCAACTTTCCTTTCCTCAAAGAAACGGTCGTTTTTCCACATGGTAAAGGCGCAATCCCGGTTAGAACAGTAGAAATTTTGCTTTCCCTCATGGACGGGGGAACCGCAACGGGGGCATTTCCCGACAGAGGGCTTTTCCTCCCCGCCCGTGAAAACTGCCTTGCTTTTGTCGGCGGTGGTATTCTCCTTTACCAGCTCCCGCGCCATAGCTTCAATGCGCTGCATGAAGTCCCCAGCGTCGGCGGCTCCCTTTGCGATCTGCGTCAGATTGTTTTCCCATTCAGCGGTAAGCATGGGAGAGGTCAGCATATCCGGCAGAATGGAGATAAGCGCGTTGCCGTTCGGGGTGGGGATAAGCTGCTTTCTCTTTCTTTCCGCAAAGCCGGACTTCACCAGCTTTTCAATGACAGCGGCGCGGGTGGCGGGAGTGCCAAGCCCCCGGCGTTCCGCGTCCGGGTCGGTGTCCTCGTTCCCGGCGCGTTCCATTGCCGAAAGCAAAGTTGCTTCGTTGTGGGGCTTCGGCGGCGTTGTGAAATGCTCCGTTACCTTTGCCGTGGGAGTTTCAAAGGTCTGTCCCTCGGTCAGCTCCGGCAGGGTGTTTTCTCCGTCACTGTCTGCGTCCTCCGGGTCGGGCTTGCCTTTCAAGGTCGCCCGGTAGCGGCGTTCAAGGTCTTTCCAGCCGCCCGCAAGCACCGTCTTTCCCCGCGCCGCAAATTCCGTATCTGCGCATGAGAAAACCGCCGTGACCGCTTCAAAGATATGCGGCTCGGCGACAGCGAATAAAAGCCTTGCCCCGGCAAGGGTGAGGATATTCCTTTCACTTTCCGGCAGCGTTGATAAATCTGTTTTTGCAAGCTCCATAGTGGGGATAATGGCGTGGTGGTCGCTTACCTTGCTACTGTCAAGCGTCCGGGAAACGTCGGGGGTAAACTCCGCGCCCTCCATAAAAGGCAGTTTGCCGGAAAGCATGGTAACAGTCTTTGCCGCCGTTTCCCCCATGTCGTCCGTCAGAAATGCGCTGTCTGTCCGGGGATAGGTAAGCAGCCGTTTTTCATATAAGGTCTGCGCAAGGTCAAGGGTCTGCTTTGCCGTGTAGCCGTAGATTTTATTGGCTTCCCGCTGTAAGGAAGTGAGGTCAAAGAGCTTCGGCGGGGCGGCGGTCTTTTTCTCTTTAGTGAGGGAAACACAAACCGCCGTTTCCGCTTCACAAGCCGCTTTCAGTGTGTCGGCTCCCGGTTTATCCGAAATCCTTTCGCTGGCTACTTCCGCGCCGGATAAGTCAAGGCGCACATGGTAGTATTTTTCTTTCTTGAAATGGGAGATCGCTTCGCCCCTCTCAACCAGCATTTTCAGTGTGGGGGTCTGTACCCGCCCCACGTTCAAGGTCTTGTGATACAGGCAGGAGAAAAGGCGCGTCGCGTTGATACCAATGATCCAGTCGGCTTTTGCGCGGCACAATGCGGAAGCATAGAGCGCGTCATAGTCCCGCCCGTCCCCTAAGTCTGTAAAGCCCGCCTTAATCGCCGCGTCCTCCATTGAGGAAATCCACAAGCGGCGCATAGGCTTGTTACACTGTGCCACGCCGTACACAAAGCGGAAAATCAATTCCCCCTCGCGCCCAGCGTCGCAGGCGTTCACCACTTCGGAAACGTCGGCGCGGTGCATAAGCTCTTTTAATATCTTGAACTGCTTCCCCTTGTCGGCGGCGACGGTGTACTGCCATTCCTCCGGCAGAATGGGTAAGCTCTCATAGCTCCACTTTTTATACTGCTCCCCGTAAGCGGCAGCTTCCGCAAGCTCCACCAAATGACCGACACACCAAGAAATGAGGTAGCCCCCGCCCTCGATATATCCGTCTTTCTTTTCCTTAACGCCAAGCGCGGCGGCGATACTTGCCGCGACGCTGGGCTTTTCTGCAATCACTAATCTATGTGAAGTCAATTAGAAAATCCTCCTTTCATTTTCCCGTGTTTTTCTTCTCTGTCAGCTTCTTGATACAGTACCCCACGCAGGGCGGCTCCCGGTTGTAGGGACAGCCCTTGCAGCGCGGGGGAATGGAAGCGGGCGGCGGTTTCCCACGCTGCCCGTCGCCCGGTTTCTGTATCATCATTCTTTCTAAGGGGTTGTCGGTGAACAGGGTCATGCTTCCTCGTCCTCCGTTTCCCCGTCGTCCCCGGTTTCGTCGGGTTCCGGCTCGTCCTCGTCGTAATCGTCAAAATCGAAATCGTCAAGGTCTGTGCCGCCCTTTACGTCCTGTTTGGGCTTCATAATCTTAAAGTAATAGAACGCACCGCCGCCCCCGGCAATGGCGACGATCAGAAAGAGCAGCAGCCCGCCCGTGCCTGTTTTCTTCTCCTTTGGTTCCTCCGGCTCGCCTTGTTCCGGCTCCGCTGCCTTGCCGCTGCAAGCGGTCATGTTGTCCTTGCAGACGGGGCAGCTTACATTTACTTTCCCGGCTTCGCATTTCTCCGTACAGTTGCAGACTGCGGGCGGCTCCGTCTTTTCGCTCCCGTCCTCCATGAGTGCCATAAGGTCGGCTTCGTCCACTTGATTGAGGAAATGCACGGTGTTTTCCCCCTCGTTGTCCCGGTCAATGAGGATATAAAAGTAATTGCCGTTTTTGGTCGTCACGGTGATAAGCTGCTTGTTACCGCCGAAATCGTCAACCAGCGTCGCGTTCCCGTCCGGGGTGAGGGGTTCTTCCTTTTCGGGTTCCTCGTAGACAACGCCGCTGTCGTCGGTCGCGTCGTCCTGTCCCTCCGGGGTCTGCGCGTAGGCGGTGACGGAAAAGCCGCCCATGAGGATAAGGGCGGCGCAAAGGGTCAACAGCATTTTAAGGGTTTTCTTATTCTTCATCTTCGTTTTCCTCCTGTTCGTCGTTGTCTGCGCCGTAAGAAGCGGGCGCGGGGGTCATGCCGGGGATTGCCCCGTTTTGCAGCATGGCGGTAAGCTCCTGCGGGGAAAGCCGCATAGAGCGCACAAGCTGGACGATCTGCAAATTCTCCGCTTCGGTTTTCTGCGCTTCCAGCCCTTTGAGCTTGTTCTGATACTCGGTGATCTTCTCGCGGGTCTTTTCAATCTCCCGGTTGATACGGTCAATCTTGTTTGCTGCCATAGTGTAAAACTCCTTTCATAGTCAAAAATGTGTTCAGTTCCAATTCATCAAGCCGTACCCTTTGATACAGCCATAGTCAAGGGGGTAGCTTTTTATCTTGCAAGCGTCGCCGGAATTGCCCTCGACGGTGTAAACGCGCTGCCCGTCCGTGCCGATTACAAGCCCCACATGGTCTGCGCTCCCGTCCCCGTCCCAGTCAAAAAAGATCGCGTCGCCGGGGGCGATATTCTCATAGCCCCTCGCGCCCCATTGCCCCCGTGACTGGAACCACGGTACGCCCTGTGACTGGCACGCGGCAAAGCGCGGCTCGCTTTTCCCGGCTTGATTGTAGCACCATGAAACGAAACAGGCGCACCATTCCACGCGGCTGTTGAAGCCGTACCAGCTCCAATAGGGCTGTCCCCCTACATTGCCTACCTGTGACTTTGCCCGGTCTACCACGGCGGTATTTCCGGGGCGTGTGCCGTTGACAAGCTGCACCCCGCTTAAATCCTCCGACGGGTTCCCGTCCGGGGAACCGCCGCCGAAAATAAGGGGCTTGTTTCCGCTGGTTTCCAAGTACACCCGGAACATTTCAAGCTGCTCCGGCGTAAGCAGTCCCGGCGCAAGCTCGGATATGGGCTTGTTCTCCAGCTTGATATTGAGGATAAAATACTCATAGGGGACTTCCTCGGTGGTGGTTTCCCCGGTGTCCGGGTCTGTGCTTGTTTCTGTGCGGTAACGTATTTCCACTTCCTCCGTCAGAGTGAGGGTATATTGAAGTTCAAAGATACGCTGTATTTCTGCCTGTGCGGTCGCCGGGGTGTAGGTTTGTAAAAGCGCGGTCAGATAGGACGCTAATTCATGGGGGTTATGCCCGATACTGTCAAGGTCATAGCGGTACTCGTCATAGCCGGGGTTGTCGCGCTCGATATTGTCAATCCTGCGCTGCAAGTCCGTTTCCAGTGCCGCATAGTTGTTTTCCACGGCGACTAAATCCGCGTCCTCCGACGTGTAGGAAGTCCCGACAATGCCGTTAATCATGCCGGAAAACATAGCCCCACAAGAGGACAGCGCGGAAGAAATCATAATGAAAAGCAGCAGCGCACCTATGGCGATACATACGCCCGCCGGGTGTCGCCCGACAAATGCGATTGCCTTTTTGGTTCCCTCGGCGGTCTTTTTGGCGGCTTTTCTTGTGTTCTCCGCTGCGTTCTTGACAGACTTTGCGCCCTGTGCCTTGACAGTCTTTGCATACTGCTTTTTAATGCGCTGCTTCTGCATATACCGGGAGAATGGATTTGACGCTGCGATCTGCGGGTTGTCATGGAGTGCCTTTTGGTAGAGATAGTTGGCGTTTGCTTTCTGCGCCGCCTTTTCAGCCTTTGCCGCCGCCCGGTAGGGTTTGAGCTTGTGGCTGCGGTAGCCCTCCTTAACTTTCCGCGCCCCGTACTTCGCGGCTTTTTCGGCGGTTTCCTCGGATTTGTGCGCACCCTCCACGCCGGAATTGTCCTTTTCCACGGAATGTACCTTGTTATGGACGAAAATACCCGCTTCCTGCGCGGGGCGGGATAACGGGTTTTTATGGTCTTTGCCGCCGTTCATGGGCTTTTCCCGTTCCTCGAAGCGCAGGCGGGTCTTGCCTTTCCCGGTGGCTTCGTCAAAGGTACGCTCCTTGACAAGTTTCTTTTCCTTTGGGATTTTCGCCCTTGCTTCGTCCAGCCTGTCAGCGGCTTTGTCGGATTTCTTGATATACTTTTCCAGCTCCGGCGTTGCCCGTTCTTCCTCGGTGAATTGCAGCCGGGAAGTGCGGGCGCGGCTTTCTGCTTCTGCCTGTGCTTTCCGTGCCGCCTTTTTGCTGGCTCTGCGGGTGTGCGCCCCGTCGATATGCTCTAAGACGCGCTCGGCGGTTCCCGTGTCCTGTGCGGCTTCCGTCCCCGGCGCATGGGGCAGGGGCGGCGCATTGGGGGATATGTCCGGCGCGGGATTGCCCGGTATGGGCTGCGCTGCCTGTGCGTCTTGTGCTGCCTGTTGCTCCGGCGTTTTCAGTAAGGCAGCTTCCCGCGCCCGTTTGCTGATACGCTTTTGTTTCCCTGTCGCCCCGTTTACCTCGATAGCCCCGTCGCGGCTCATTTTCTGCGTGATTTTATCGCGGGCTTTGTACTGCTTCATGGTGGTTCACCTCCAAACTGCGCCCCCAAGAGGGCGCAAGGCTGATAAAATAATCTGCGGGTTACGCGCCGCCCACTTCCTCCGGCTTTGTCGTCATAACACGGTACAGCTCGGTATCTTTCGGAAAACGGTCTACAAAGGGCAGAATGACATTTCCATAAAACAAAAGCCCCTCGCCCGCTTCGGAATGGGTGACGTAGCTCATTTGCTGCGGGGAGATATTAAGCTGCTTCGCAAGGATAGCCCGGTCGCCCGCCGCTTGATTGAGCATGAGGACAAAATCGCTGTTCTCAAAGATATTTTCCACTTCCCGGCTTGCCAAAAGGTCTTTCACGTTCTGCGTAATGGCTGTGGGTATGCCGCCCCACTTTCTGAAACGCTTCCAAATTTCGACGCTGTAAGCGGCGGTCTGTTCGTCTTTCAGTAACAGGTGAAATTCGTCCATGAAATACCGTGTGGATTTTTTCGCCGCCCGGTTCACGGTGACACGGTTCCACACTTGATCTTGAACAATCAGCATACCCAGCTTTTTGAGCTGCTTCCCAAGCTGTTTAATATCAAAGCAGACAAGGCGGTTGTTAAGCTCTACATTTGTCCTGTGGTTAAAGACGTTAAGGCTCCCGGAAACGTAAAGCTCCAACGCCGCCGCGATACGCGCCGCTTCCGGCTCCGGCTGCTTCAAAAGCTCGTCGTAAAGGTCGCCCAAGATCGGCATTTTTGCCGGGTCGGGGGAAGCAAGGAAAGGACGGTACACGTTCCTAACAGCGCGGTCAATGACGGTCTTATCCACGGGCTGCAAGCCCTCCTTGCCGCCGACGATCAGCTCACAAAGGGAGAGGATAAAATCGCTTTTCAGCGCAAGCGGGTTGTCGTCCTCGGAATAGTTGAGGTTTATATCCATAGGGTTGACGTAGTGCGGGCTGGTGGGGGAAAGCCTTATCACCTGTCCCTGTAATCTTTGCACAAGGGGGTAATACTCGGCTTCGGGATCGCAGATAATAATGTCGTCGTCCGTAATGAGGAAAGCGTTTGTCATTTCCCGCTTCGCCGCAAAGGATTTCCCGCTTCCCGGCGTTCCCAAGATCAAGCCGTTGGGATTTTTAAGCTGCTTGCGGTCGCAAAGTATCATGTTGTTGGAAAGAGCGTTCAACCCATAGTAAAGGCTTGCGCCCCTCTGAAAAAGCTCCTGTGTGATAAAGGGGATAAAGATTGCCGTGCTGGAAGTCGTCAAGCCCCGCTGTATGGGGATAAGGTTCTCACCGATAGGGACGCTTGACATCAGCCCCGCTTCCTGCTGGTAGTCAAGCCGGGTGAGGGCGCAGTTATATTTCTGTGCAATCCCCGCCGCCGCGAAAATGTCATTTTCCAGCTTTCTTTTTGTGTCTGCCATGTTCACCACAAGGAAAGTCAAGAGGAACATTCTTTCATTGCGGCTCTGTAAGTCCTGCAAGAGATTTTTCGCTTCGCCGCCAAACGTGGCAAGGTCGGACGGTATTATATCCATGTCGTACCCTGCGCGGACGGCTTTCTTCTGTTCCTCGATTTTCATTTTGTCAAGGTCGGTGATTTTGCGCTTGACGGTCTTAATGGCTTCCGTCTGGTCGATACTGTGGATATGTAAGTTTACAATCACACCCGTTTCAAGGTCTAACATATCCGCTAAAATGCGGTCGTTTAACTCCGGCGCAAGTATCTGTAAGAACGATACCGCGCCGATCTTTTTCCCCATGCGGAAATACCGCCCCTCGCCAAAACGGAATGAGGGCGGGGCGATAAAGTCCTTTGTGGTAAGCCCGGACGGGGCAAGCCATGAAAAATCAAAATGAAACGGCTCCCCCTCCGGGTGGAATACCCCGTGCATGGTCTGTAACCGTTCATAGCCTGTCTGCGGGCGGGCAGATACCCCCAGCACCTTGAAATTGTTCAGTATGTCCGTTTCGATACGGGAAAGCCGGGATTTTGCCGCGCTCATGTTGTCCGCTTCGATACTGAACGTGATATATTTGTGCTTCACAAGCCCGTTGTTCCCTTTGGAAAGCTGGCTTTTTAACATATCCCCGTATTCGGTGCGGATAGAGTTGAAAGCGTCCTCCTGTGCCGGAATGTTGATTGCTTTTTCCGCTTCCTCCCGTTTAGTCCCTTGATTGATGAAAGAAAGCTGCACCGATACGGAAGCGTCAAAATAGTTGAGGAAGTCACACCAGTTTTCAAAAATGGCGGTCTTGTCGTCTGCCTGTGCAAGCTGGTAGTTTATATCCTCGTAGACAATGCTCTTGCTGTATTTCTTTTCCGTTATCCGGCATATCCCGTCCGGGTACAGGTTGATGTAGGGGATTGTCTGCTGGGCGGTGTGCGCCTTTCCGTCCCCCTTTGCCTGTCTGATTGCGGCGGCGATCTGCTTCTTCTCGCTGCGGGTCAGTTTCCGCTTCGCCTTAGTTCCGGGGCTTTTTCCCGGTGCGCCGCCTTTGGTTGGTTCCTTTGACAATCGCTGATACCTCCTTTTCCAGTTTCCGCTGTCTTTCCAAGACAGCGTATAGATTTTGTGTCTGATAGGGTCGCTCCTTTGGTCGGACAAATTTTGTCTGTATGATGTTTTTCACCACGGTTTCAAGGGGCTGTCCGTGCTTCTCGTACATTGCCATGAGGAAGCAGGGGAGCATGACGACGATCATCACAAATGCCGCCACGCTGGTTCCCGCGCTGTCCTTTAGCAAGAAAAAAAGCGGCAAGCCTGTAATGAGTGCTGCCGCGAAACAAACGATCTGCCGCTTCGTGAGGTTGAAAGCGACTTTTGTTTTTATCTTTGATAAATCCTTTGGTACGGGTACATACGCCATACCGAAAACCTCCTTTCCGTCAAAGCTCTATGCTGTTCTTTGTTTCATTCCCCCATGTGTCCCAGCCCGCCGTTTCCTGCCTTGCGAAAAGCTCTATCCGGGGAATGTCGCCCATAAGGGCAATGATTTTTTCCCGCGTTATGTCCGGCTTTTTGCTGTGCTGCTCTATGGGGGAGATAATGAATTGATGAATACCCTCCGATTTTCTCTTTGGGTGTCCCCGTGTGGCAAACAGGCAGAGTTCCGCGTTTCCCCGCGTCCAAAATCCCAAGCCGTAAAACCATGTATAGGACTTTTTATTGAGTTTCAGCCATACAAAGGCGGCGGTCTTGTAGGAAAAGCCCCAAGCCTTGATAAGCCGCAGGGCTTCGGGGAGCTGTGGGAATGTCGCCCACAAAAAAAGCGCGCTGTCCTCTGCCGCAAGGTCAGCCACGGGAAGCGCGCAAAGTTCCTCTATGCTCATGGTCGGGTAGTGGTGTTCTGCCGCGCCGGAAAGCCGCTTCTGTGCGTACTTCCACGGGGGATCGGCGTAGATTATGCCGTATTTCTTTTCAATGGTTTCTTGTCCCTCCTTTCCGTGTGCTTCCTTTTAAGCCCCATAAAGGTAATCAAGGCAAAGGTCAAGTTTTGCCCTTTGCCTGTCCCTATTCTATGGGTTCCTCCCGCGTCAAGGTCGGGTCGTATTTTCGCCGCTTCGCTCTGAAAATCTCCACCCTATCCTTGACACGCCTTTAGTGTGCCGCGAAAATTGACTTTGCAAGTGCGCCGGATTTGAACAGGGAAAAGCAGAGGATCACCGTGTAAGCAGCAAGGGAGAATATCGCGCTGTGTAGGTTGTCCGCCACTGTTATGTTGTTCACCAGCACCGCGTAAATGCCGACGCACACCATAATGAGGAAGCCTTGAAAGCCGATAGCGAACAGGGCTTTTAAGTAGTTGTTGCCGATCTGCCCCCACTCTTTATTTGTCATTGTTGCAAATGGAATAGGCGACACGGAACAGTAAAGGTAAATTTCTATCATTCTGCCGTAGAGGACAACGGTTATCAGTACGGACATGATTTTCATGCAAAGGCTCACAAGGCTTGTTTCCATAACCAGCAATAAAAGTTCGGGGATTTCCATTGCGTCAAGCCCCTCCTGCATGGAAGCAAGGGCGGCGGCAACGTCAATTTCTGTGCTGCCGCTTATCACCCCCGCCGCGCCGGAAACGACGTGCTGCGCAACGTCAAAGACTGCCATAGTAATATCAAAGGTGTGGGTGACAAGGTACACCGCCACCCACGCCTTGAAAAACCACTTGAAAAACATAAATGTGTCAACGTCCAGTGCGTTTTGTCAAGTATGTTTTTCAAATAAACGCAAAAACCGGACACAGCGAATTGCTCACTGTGTCCGGTTGGGTTGCTAAATGTTCAGTTATGCGGCCCGAATCAAGTATAACAGTTGATTTTTGAGGTCAACCCGGTCAACATCAAAGCCAGCGTTGTAAATCACATTGGAGATCGGGCGGTTGCCGCCTGGATACCAATAGGAGTAGAATTTGAACGCTGACTTGCAAAGAGACTTTCCGATTACCCGCTCAACATCTGAGAAAGAAAGGGTAACGCTGTTCTCCGTCCGCTGGGAAAGGTATTCGCCCAGCGGGGCAAAGCTGGTATTCACGGCCACATACCGCTCCTGGGGCGGTTCTGCGGCAGCGGGGGCTTCGTCCTCCGGCTCGGTGGGCAGTTCCACCAGCCCGATGAAGTTGAAATAAACATCAACCCTCTGCTTACGCTTGTATCGGCCTACACTCACACGCTCATGGACAACGACCTTCTCCACAAACTCATTGAGCATGGGCGTGGTCAACTCGTCAAAGCTGGTGTAGCGGTCAACCAAGGCCATAAACTTGTCCACCCTGCCAGTCTGCTCCTGCATCGTTTCCATTTCAGCGGCCAGACGCTTCAACTCGCTTTCAAGCTGCTCCTGTTCCGCTTCATACTGCTGGGAAAGTTTCAGAAATCGCTTGTCTGTCAGCTTACCCGCAACGTGATCCTCATAGGTGCGCTGAATTAGCACATCCAGTTCATCATATCGCCGTTGCCCGTCTGTCAGGGCTTTCCGGCTCTCCTTCATTTGCTGTGTCTGGCGGTCAGAGGTCGTGTCCATTACCAACCGTTCAAAGGCTTCTCGATTGGCTTTGGCATACTCTGAAATAGAGCGCAGAGCCGACAGAATCAAGTCCCGCACAACCTCGGTGCGGATAAAGTGCATGGTGCAATCGCTGGTACGTTTGCGATAGCTGGAACAGGCATAGGAATCTCTGAAATGCCCCTTGCCATTGTCCCCACGCTCGTTATACAGTCTCGCTCCGCAATCGGCACAGTAGAGAAGTCCAGTCAGCGGATTGGCTTCTCCCAGGCTGGTAGGGCGGCGTCCGGTTTTGCGTAGCTTTTGCGCCGTCTGAAAAGTTTCCTCGTCAATGATCGGTGCTTGGGTGTTCTCAAAAATCACCCAGCTATCCTTGGGGGTGAGATGCCGCCGCTTATCCCGAAAGCTGGTCTTTTCCGTCTTAAAATTGACGGTATGGCCCATGTATTCCATGCGGTTGAGGATGTAGGAAACGGTAGTCCCCCACCAGCGGCAGGGGTCGGCAAAATCGCTGTTGCGCCGGTTCCCCGCGCCGCGCTCCGCAAGGTAGGCGGACGGGCAGAGGATGTGTTCTCTTTCCAGAATTGTGGCGATCTCATAGGGGCCTTTGCCGTTGATGGTCATACGGAAGATTCGCCGGATGATCTCGGCGGCTTCATCGTCAATGACCCACTTCTCCGGGTCATCCGGGTCTTTCTTGTAGCCGTAGAGCGGGTGAACGGCGGTGTGCTTGCCAGCCATGCCCTGGGCGCGTTTGATAGCCCGGACTTTCTTGCTGGTGTCTCTTGCGAACCACTCGTTCATGATGTTCAAAAACGGGGTAAAATCCGTTTCCTGCTGGTTTTCACTGTCGATTCCGTTATTAACGGCGATAAAGCGGACACCCTTCTGAGGGAAGAAAATTTCTGTATAAAATCCCACTTTCAGATAATCACGGCCCAGCCGGGACATATCCTTGACAATGACGGTTCCGATTTTCCCGGCTTCAATCTCGGACAGCATTTCCTGGAAACCCGGACGCTGGAAATTTGTTCCAGAGAATCCGTCGTCTACGAAAAAGCGGATATTCCGAAAACCATGGTCAGCAGCATACTTGGAAATCAGTTCCTTTTGATGAATGATGGAATTACTGTCACCTTGTAATTCATCGTCGCGCGATAATCTGGTGTAGATTGCGGTGTCCTTTTCTGGCTGTCTTGTCATAATGCGCCATCCTTTCGAGACAGCCAGCTCATTTGCGGCAACACCAATATATCACAAAATCTGCGTGATGCCAACTGCCTTTTGCAATTTTTACTGGCTATCCGCAATTTGATTCTTGATAAGGCGGCAGATTTTATCATTCATGCTCTCCTTGCTCTGCTCATTGAAGCAGATATGCACCTCATAGGTGGTGTGGCCGATGCGCTTCTCCAATGTCCGCTTGGTCTGCGGGGTGGATGTGGTAGGGGTGACTGCTTTCGTTTTTGTCATAGGCGGCTCCTTTCAATTTTTTTGATTATCAGGTGACACGATACGCCGCGCCGCCGCTTTGGTGCTGGCGGCATTGTCCTCCCGGAAGTTCTTCCCGGCAAAGAGGATAGGGGCGCAGCGTTCTAAAATCCGGTCATAGATACGGGCATGGGCCAGATCGGGCGGGTGCTTCAATTCGTCCAGCTTCAGATTGGTGGTCACGATCAGCGGCTTGTTACAGCGGTATCGGCTGTCGATGATGGAAAACATCTGCTCAAGGGCATACTCGGTGTTGCGCTCCGCGCCCAGGTCGTCTATAATCAAGAGGTCATAGTCTCCCAGGCCGTTCAGAAATGCCGTTCTGTCCTCTCCGAACGTCCCGCACAGGCGGCTTAGAATGGTTGGAAAGTTGGTCATAAGTACGGGTACGTCCTGGTCGAGTAATGCGTTTGCGATGCACCCGGCCAGGAAGGATTTGCCCGTTCCAACGTCACCGAACAACAGCAGTCCGATGTTCCGTTTGAACGCCTCCGGCCAATGATCGACATAGGCGTGGGCTTTCGCCATGACCGGATTCTCGCCGTTGTCATGGGCGAATGTGTAGCCATAGAGATAGCGGTCTTGGAGGCCCTGAGCCTTGCGCCGCCTGATACGCTCCATGCGCTGGCGGAGTTCCTCGGCTTCTCTGCGGCGGCGTTCTTTCTCCTGCTGGCAGGGACAGACGCACCGTGGCTTGAAGCTGCCGCCCTTGAACGGGTCGGGTATGACTGCCTGCCGGGGACCTCCGCATTTGCGGCAATGGAGTAGACCGTCTGCTGGGTCAAGGTATTCATCCTCGCGGATCTCCGTCATACGGTGTCACCCTCCCTCACGCTGTAATCGCGGTCACGGGCAACGGGAGCGGCCTTGCGCCGATCATCGGCTATCCAACGGCGAATGGTGGCGGCGTGGCTGCGGTACTGCTTACCAGTGGATGCCATGTACTCGGACAGCCGCTCGATATACTCCTGCCAGACGGTGGGGAAGTCGGCTTGCAGTTCAGACAGTTCACCAGCAGACAGAAAAACATTTTGGTAACGGCCCAACGTGCGGGCGCGTTCCCCCTCTCTATTCTCTATACTCTTATCTCTATACTCTTTATCTCTAATCTCTAATATAGGGGGACATTTGTCCACCGGGTCTATGGGTGGACAAATGTCCACTTTGCCGGAGGGCAGCAGTTTTTGACGCTGCAACCGGCTCCGTTCCCGCTTCTTCCGCTCCCCCTCGGTGGAGGACTGACCAATTAGCAGTTGAATGTCGGCCATGTAGAAAGCGCCGTCTGTCAGGACTTCCACAAGGCCAAATTCCATGAACACCTTGATTGCCCTCTCTACCGTCCCGATCTGGTGTCGGGTGAAGGTGGCAATGGTCTGGACAGTATGGGGAAGATGCTCGTTGAGCATGAGGATTCCGCCGCTTTTCAGTGACATGAGATACATTTTCAGCAGCAGATTCGAGTACAACAGGCCATCCGGCATACTTTCCAGGACAACCATAGTCTCGCTGTTGTAAAAACCTTCTTTCAGTTTGAGATAGTAAAATCTCCTGTTTTCAGCCATAGGATAAAACTCCTTTGTAGAATCGCCATTGCGGGCCGTCTGAGGGCCTTCCGGGGTGCTGGATAAGGAATGTATCAGCCCCCTATCGAGCCGCCCCCGGAAAGCCTTGCAAATCAAGGGCTTTTTCGGGCCTAAAGCGTTACATATCAGCCCTATGGCGGCGTACCCGGTCACGGGTCTTTCGCCGCCGCTCCTGCTCGGCACACTCCGGGCAGTATTTCGCCCTGTTGGAATTGGGGAGAAAGTATCCGCCACAGATGGCACAGGGCTTCATGCGGTCACGGTACAGCAGGGCAGCGCACAGACCAGTGTCCAGAGGCAGGACGGCAGCGCGGAACCATTTGCAGATCAGTGAGTAGGTGATGCTCTGCGGACAGACACATTCCTCGCCATTGTCTAACAACAGACAGTTCCCGCAGTCGTAGTTGCAACATCTATGTACCAGCCTCCGGGCGGTGCGGTACTGCTGGTAGTTCATGTGGACAATCACGGCTCGTTCTCTCCTGTGGGTAACTTGATGTAGATGTGATAGGGGGTATGGAGGGCTATCAGCTTCTTCTCCACCAGCCCCACGGCCTCCAACTCCCGCAGAGATTGCGCCACGGTGCTGGAGGTGCGGTCGATGATCTCCGCGATGGTCTTGTTGTAGAACGCCAGATACCGCCGCCCGCGCTTGTCGGTTTGCGCGGCCTCGGAGTTCAGCGTCATATCCAGCATGATCGCGTAGACTTCTTTGGCCGTCAGCCGGATATTCATGCCCAGCAGAAACCGGGGATAAGCCAGGTAGGGCGGCAGGGTGGAGCCGCTGGTGATGTAGTCAGTTTTCATGTTCCTTCTCCATTTCGTGTCGGATTTCATGCACTTTCTCGAAAAATCCTTTGATTGCGGTCGTGACCGAATATGCACTGTCTCCAAGCTCATCAAATTGGGAAATTGTCATTCCGGCGAAAATTTCCGCCCGATGGTGGAGGGATTCAATGCCGGAAACATAGCGGGCACAGAGGGCCTTAAACTCGCTCAACGCCGATTCACTGTCCATCATCCCCTGCCGCTTCGGTGTGGGCGGCGCTATGGTCAGAACGGCAGCGGCTTCCTCCTGCTGGTCAGGGGGCAGTCTGGAAATTTTCAGCGCGGCCCCCTTGGTGATCTTATCGCCAGCATCCCGGATGGTTTTCTTGGCCTCCGGGGTCAAGTCGCGGGCGGTCTGGACAAGCTGTTCTACAGTGCGCTTGCTGACACCCAACTTGTCGGCGGTGTCCTGGGCAAAGGACTTTGTTTCTAAAAGCGAAAAATTTGCGTTTTTAGCCGTCTGCCCATTTCGCTGGCCTTGGCGTGTCTCCGGGTGAATGGCTTCATAGAGTTCCTTCCGGCGCAGAAGTAGATCGCCCAACTCCCGGTGGGACAACCCAGCCCGGACAAAGTTCTCGTCAATCTCTGCCAACTCCGCTTGCAGGCCGTCCGCCTCACTGACAACGCACTCGATCTCCGTCCAGCCCAGCAGCTTCACTGCCTCTAAACGGTGAAGTCCGGCAATAAGTGTGTTGTCCTGAGTGATGGTGATCGGGTTCATCAGGCCCACGGCGGCAATGCTCCGGGCCAGTTCTTCCACGTTTCTCTGTTGGGTATCCCGCCGTCCGGGATTGATTTTGATATTGCTGATTTTCACTTTCATTGTGGTTTCCCTCAATGCGAAAACGCAGCGATAATGCGGTTGAGCATTTCCAGATCGGGGCCGTCAAGATGCTCCCCCAGCCTGCGGAGGAAAGAGATTTCCGCAGAGTTCAGCGAACGGCGGTCAAGATGAAACCATTCTGCAACTCTGACGCCGCCATGACCGCCCTGGACGGTTTCAATCGGATAGGAGCAGGTCAGCACTACAATGTCGCGGCGAATTGTCCCGGTGCTGACGTTAAACTCATGCGCTAAATTTCCGTATGTATCATGCCGCCGGAGGCACAAAGCCTCCAAAATCTTCTGGCGGCGTTCCCACGGGTTCATATCCATAACTGTAAAATCCTTTCTTCAAAATTAAAATTATCGCTCAGTTTCTCTCTGCTGGTGCTGTCCCTCATGGGCCAGACGGTCAGCGGCCTTGCGGAGTGATTCAACAGCTTTGATTTCATCCCGCATAGCCCGCATTTTCTGATAATCTGCATCCTTCTGAACAGCCAGTTTTGCGGCTTCGGCCCGCCACGCTTTGGGCGTGATCGCTTCGCCGGATTCTTTCAGCGATTTCAGAAAAACGGAGACAGCATCGAATAACGCTAACTCGTCTCTGTGCTTCTGCTGGTACTGCTCCCGCCTGCCCGGTTTCACCTTGTCCAGCTTTTGACGGATGGGCTTGTACTTCTCGTACTGCGCCCACATTTCCAGCCGTTCATCCAGGACAGCAAGACGGCGTTCCGCACTGACAATCTGCCCACGGAGATTGTAATAATCTTTGTTCATAGCAGAGACTTTTTCATAAAGTTCCTGCATGGAATTGATGCCGTTAGACTGCAAGAAAGCGAGTAGCTTTGCATTGTCTTGAAGGGCCTTAATCTTGCCGGAACGGGAACGGGCTTTGTTGCTGTTGACCTTGGCCTGGGCTTCATAAAGCCGGGCCATAAGGCTACTGCCATCTTGGGGCTGTTTGGTCCCAGCCTGCTCTTTCGTCCAGTTATAAATCCGGGTGATGCGGGCTTTGATCTCCTTCAGCAGTTTGTTGTCTGCGGCAATCTGGCGGTTAATGTCTCCCTTCTCCGTAGCGATGCCCCGCCGCTCCATCTGACTGGCGGCAACGCCCATGTGGATGGAAGGGATTTTATCAACACCCTGCCGCTTGTAACTGCGGTGGTCGATGCGCTCCGGTCTGCCAGCAGCTTCTAAAGCCCGGTTCGCATAAGCGGCCCACGCCGCCCGCCACTTCTCGGCGTTCTCCCGGTTGTTCCAGTCGGTGGTGTCCTCACGGTGATTCTTCCAGCCACCTTTGCCATCCGGGATTCGGTTGCCCTGGCTGTCCAGGTCGTAAACCTTCCGGCACTTCGGCCCCCAGCGTCCATCTGGTTTCAGCGGGCGAATGGTGAGCATGATATGAGCGTGAGGATTGCCGTCACCTTTGTCATGGAGCGCAAAGTCAGCGCACATTCCCTCTGCTACAAAATTGTCTTTGACGAAAGCCCGAACAAGTGCCAACTGCTCCGCTCTGGACAGTTCCACGGGAAGGGCAACTTCGATTTCGCGGGCAAGCTGGGCGTCGCTGGCTTTCTCGATTTCCTCTACGGAGTTCCAGAGCGTGGAACGGTCTTGAAACTCCGGCGGGGCGTGGGCGGGCAACATGATCTCCGTATGGACAACACCGGGCTTATGCGTGTAGTCGTGGGTCTTGCCGTCCCACTCATTTGTCAGCCGTTCGCCGCTCCGGTAGGCGGCGGCAGCAACAGCCGAACGGCCCACGCTCCGCTTGATGATTTGAATGGGACAGTGAAAGATTGCTATGTGGTTTTCCTCCTATCTCCGCAGTTAACAGCGGGGGGATAAAGGCCAGAGAAAGCAGAATAGACGCAAAGCGGATGTTCTGTTTTCTCTGGCGCACATGGGGTTTGGGGAAGGTACTTCCCCATCGCGTCCGCAAGGACGCAACAGCCCCCGGCAGGGCGCACGACACCGGACACGGTGTATAAGTGCGCCGTAAGAAACGGACTTTAGTTTGCGGCACTGGTTTTCTGTGCCAAATCCGTTGCCTCCGCTGCTCCCGGCAGGCGGGAAAGGGCGATTAAAAAAGCCTTGATTGCTTCGCCCTCCATGCTGGCGGTGAAGGGAAACACGCCCTCCATGATCGCGCCATGCACAATCAGGCGGTGGTTCCGATCGTGGCGTTCTGCATCCCTCTGCTTGTTCAGCAAAATCTTTACCTGGTTCTCGTATTGGGCGGCTTCCTTTTTTGCTTCGTCACGTTGCTTCAACAGGGATTCTTTTTTATCCATTGACATTACTCCATTTCTGTAAAATTGATTTGAGAGAAAAAGTGGAAAACAGGATTTAATCAGGCAACAGTGACTTTCATGTCGAACAAAAAATGACCGCTATCCCGTTTCTTGGGATAGCGGTCATTCGCTGCTTGTTCAAAATTGGAGGCGGTGTCCTCATGTGAATACTCCTTTCCTGTATGATGGAAGTATTCTACAATACAAGCCCTACAGAACTCCTACAAAAGTCCTACAGAACTACTACAATCATCGCAAGTTTCGTCACGATACGCAGTAAAGCGGTAACCAATACGGGGAATCGTTTCGATGTAACAAGGATTCGATATGTCTGGTTCAATGCCCTTTCGTAAAAGAGCAATCGGGCCAGAAACACCCCGGTTATAGCTGCCCTCCATTTCCCATGCGTGTTCACATATCTGCTCTGCGGTCAGCACGATTTTGGGGTTTTGCATAAAGTATAGCAACAAAGAAAATTCGCGGGGACGGAGATCTACAGATCGTCCTTGAACCATTACAATGCGTCGTGCTGGGTCTATGAAAATATCACCTACTTGGAAGGGAGATATTTCAGCTCCACCGGGATCTCTGTAATGATTATATTCTGTGTAACGCCGCAGTTGAGCGTAAGCTAAATCTGCTATCATGGAGTAGGGCCATTTTCCAGAAACACACATATCCGCTCCAAGTTCTATCATTCCCTTCATATCTTTTTCTGGTGTGTCCGAGATGATAATGACTGGCACAAAACTGATACGCCGTATTCCTATCAACCAGTCCGTTTGCTGGATGCTTCGTAGATATTCCAGGTTAACCATCAGCAAATGAAAAGGCTGGTGACTTAACATCTGGCCTGCCGCATGAACTGTGGGGGACATAATAAAGCGCAGACGGTATTGGACTATCAGCTTTTTCAAATTAGAAAATAACTCATCGGGTATTCCGATAGTCAATACACTGTACTCCATTCAAATCTCCTTTAGGATAGCTACAGAAAAGCGACGGATAAACTTTTGTGCTTCTCGCTTATATTTAAGTTGCGGTTTTCTGCGTTCAAGACGGTACCCCCTTAGTATTGATACCGCTTCCGATATTTCACGAGCATTAACACCGATAATACCATCGCCATCGTCTCTGCTACTGGTGTAGCCAGCCAGATGCCAGTTACACCCAAAACTGCGGGAAGAATCAGCATGGTAATCAGCATGAATACAAAGGAGCGAGAGAAGGCGAGGATTGCGGAGACAATACCGTTGGACAATGCGGTAAACATCCCGCTGGCAAAGATATTAAAACCGATAAAGAACAACGCCAGGGTACAGATTCGATTTCCAGTGATAGCCAGATCGTAGACTGGATTATCCGGTCGGGCAAAAATAGATACCAGGGGCTTTGTTGCGGCAAAGGACGCTGCCACTGTCACAAGAGAAATGACAGCAATCACTTTCAGACTGGTGGAAACCAGCTTTTTTAGCTTCCCGTAGTTCTCCTCACCATAGTAGTAACTGAGCATAGGAGCGATGCCATAGGAATACCCCGTGTAAAGGGAACTTGCGAATACCAGTATATATGTGATGATGGTCACGGCGGCAACTCCATCTTCACCAACATAATAGAGCATGGCCCCATTGATCATCATTGTAATGATTCCCATGACCAAAGTGGTCGCCATTTCTGAGCATCCGTTTGTAGCCGCACTTGCAAGAACCCTTAATCGGAAAGCGGGCCTTGTAAAGTGAAGGAGGCTTTGTTTGTTTCCGGACACAACCAGACCTACAACGGCAGTCACAGAGTAGCCCAGGCCCGTGGCGATGGCCGCACCGCCGATTCCCATGTCCAAAAGGCCGATAAATACATAGTCAAGCACGATGTTCAGTACGCCACCTGTCACGGAACAAATCAGGGACAGGGTTGCTTTTTCAGAGGCGATCATATACAGAGCAAAATTGTTCATCAGCAGGATTGGGATTGTAAAGAGAAGATAGCGGCTGAGATACGAGGTACAATAGCCTGCGACCTCCGGGGACAGCCCCATGCTCCCAAAAATAGTTTCCATCAGAGAGTACCCAAGCACCGTCATGACCAGGCCAACAACCACATTCACTAAAATCAAGAACGTGAAATCTTCCCTTGCCTCTTTTTGCTTTTGCTCCCCCATCTTTTTCATGATGACCGCACTTCCGCCAGTTGCCAGCATAGTGGAAATTGCTGTAATCACTTGAATCACAGGGGCTGTCAGATTGATTGCAGACAGTGCGGTTGTACCGATCAGATTTGATACAAACAGGCCGTCAACCATAGTGTAAAAAGACATAAAGACAGCCATTGCAATGGTGGGGACTGCGAATTTGAGGATGTTCCCCAACGTAACCGGCTTGTTATAGGCGTTTTCATTTTCCATTATTTTTCTCCTTTATTTTTCTCCTTTTTTCTTGTGTTTCTCCGGCATATGCGATATAATAACCCGTACAGTAACTGTACAGTCAAGAGGTATTTTGAAAAATGGAGAAAAATAAAAAATTGCTCACAATCGGTCAATTTGCGTCCCTGCATAGCATAAACAAAAAAACTCTGATGTGGTATGATGAAATTGGCCTTTTCCATCCAGCGTTTATCCATCCCCAAAATGGATACAGGTATTATAGCTACGAGCAAAGTCCTGTTTTGGAAACAATTCTGCTGCTACGGGAGCTGAATTTGCCAATTAGCGAAATTCAGGATTTTATGAAAAACCGTTGCGCCTCCAGCATGGAGCAGCTTATGCAAGAGAAAATTGAAGATATAGACCGCAATATAGCCCATCTAAAGGCACTGCGGAAAACGTTGTCCTACCATTGCCAGAATATGCAGACATTATTGACAATGGATTTATCGAAAATCGGTATTGTGCAGAAAAAGGCGCGCAGTTTAGTTACCGTGGACATCAATCGAAACACTACGTTCGATAAACAAGTGGAGATAATTTCAGCCGAAAGGAAAAAGTACCAATTATGCAACTTGCATGATTTTTCTTATGGGACAATGATTACGGTAGATAGCCTGAAAAACGGAAGATTCGAGGATTATTCTAAACTTTTTGTTGAAATTCCGTCTCCCACAAAAAGCGATGAATTACACATCCAACCAGCCGGGAATTATGTGCGGGCGTTTTATAGAGACGCGGCGGAAAGCCCTGAGCTGTGTTACCAAAGGATATTTGATTATGTTAAAGAACATGGTCTTGTTTTATCAGGATTCTCTTATGAAGCCGTTATCAATATAAACGTAATCGACCAGATTGAGGACTCTCTCGTGCAGATTGAAATACCTGTGAAATCAAAATGACTCATTTAGCGCAGACAATAAGAGGTCGCTACTCAAAATAAGCAACGACCTTTTATTGTTAAAATTGTAAATTCAGAGGATTTCAAATATATATCAGTTCTGTGAAAATAATTTCTTCGGCCCTGGCCCTGCAATTATTTACCAACCCTAACCACGCCATCTGGTCGCGGGCTTTCAGTTCCTCAGTTGCACCAGCGACCTCCATCATCTGCGGCAGCATCTTGTCCATCCTAATTTCCGCCAGCCGCTCGATTGTGGTCAGGTGATCGTCTAGTCTGCCGCTGTTCACCAGGGATGCCCACAGCGCGGTCCGATGCTCCCGGATGTACTCTCGGCGCAGATCGCCGTACTTGCCATAGAATTTCTCTGCTTCTGGTTCGGGGTCAAGTAGCAGATTGGGGATGTAGTAGTCTCCAACTCTCGTATAAGTCAATTCAGCCATTTCCCTCATTCCTTTCACCAGTCATATCATTCTGCCGCAAATGAGCTGACTGTACGTTGTATTTGATGCATTTGAAATACATCGCTTACAGCATACATCGTCGTGCATATTGTTCTTTTCCGTTACCATGCTGATTAGCTCCACGCATAGGACGTAGGTAATGACAAGCCCCGCTATGGGTACGATCACATTCTCACTAAGCGTCTGTACCATGCTGAATATGCCCGCGTTCCACCCCTGCGGGGTCTGCCCTACCTCGGCGGCAATCGTGCCGACTTTCTCGTTTACGTCCCCGAACATAGTTGACAGGTTCCCGTTAATGGCTCCTATGAGGATTTCCTTTATCCATTCCGTGATCGCGTCAAGTATGCTCTGCATAGGCTCTTACCCGCGCTTTTTAACCGAACAGCCCGGAAAGCAGGGGTACAAGGGTCATGCCGATCAGGGCAACGCCGCCGCCCGCCATGAGCTGCTTCATGCCCTGTGATTTTGCTCATGTGAGATAAAGAAGTAAAAGAAATGTAAAAAATTTTGCCGTTCCCTGTCCGGCTGACTGCCGGACGGGTCGGGCTTTAGTCGGGCAATTCTACCTTGCCGACAAAAGAATAATAGATTTCGATTTCCTGTCTGCGGAGCTTCCCCCGGCGTTTCCCGTCAAGGGCTTCCGATTCGTGGATTACGACTTTCTCCACAAACTCCCGCAACAGGGTGGGGGTGAGTTCCTCAAAGCTGGTGTACTTGCGTACCACTTTCATAAATTTTTCAGCGTTCGCCGTGGCTTCCAGCGTTTTAGAAAGTTCGCCCTGCAAGGCGGCGGCTTTCTCTTTCAGTTCCTTTTGCTCGGCTTCGTAGTCTGCCGAAAGCTCCGTGAAACGCTCGTCCGATATGCGCCCCGCCACGCTGTCCTCATACAGCCGCTTGAAGATGGCGGAGAGTTCCGCAATCCGTTTTTCTGCCGCTTCCAGTTCTTTCTTCTTGGCGGCGTTGCGGCGTTTGCTCCCGTCCTCGGTCTGCTCGGTCAACAGCTTCATAAACCGGGCTTCGTGCTTGGCGGCGTAGCTGGTGACTTTCCGTAGGTTCTCGGTCACTCCGGCGGTCAACAGGTCGGTGCGGATAAAATGCGCCGTACAGTCTGCCGTGCGCTTCTTGTAGCTGCCGCATATGTAGCAGTCCTGCCGCCGTTTGTCCGTCTGGTATCTCTGCTGGTACATGACGCTGCCGCAATCCGCACAAAACAGTATGCCGGAGAACAAGCCCACTTCATCATAGCGGTTAGGGCGTTTGCGCTGCTTGCGCAGCTCCTGCACACGCTCCCATGTTTCTCGGTCAATGATTGCTTCGTGGTGGTTCTCAAATACCGCCTGTTTCTCCACGGGGTTCTCTACGCTGTGCTTTACCTTGTAGGACGGCTTCTCGGTCTTGAAGTTCACAAGGCAGCCTGTGTACTCCCGGTTTTCAAGGATATGCGCCACGGTGTTTGTCGCCCACTTGCACTCATAGCCGGGGTGGTAGCGGCGGGTGCTTCCCGTCCGGCGGTATTCCAGCGTTCCCGGCGTGGGGATTTGCTGTTCCGCAAGCATACGGGCTATCTTGGTCGGACCGTTCCCGGCAAGGCAAAGGCTGTATATCTGCTTTACCACGGGGGCGGCTTCCCCGTCAATGATGAAATTTTCGTCCTCGTCCATGAGGTAGCCATACACGGGCTTGCTTGTGACGGGCTTCCCGCTCATGCCTTTTGACCTCTTGACTGCCTTGATTTTCTTGCTCGTATCCCTCACCAGCCATTCGTTAAAAATGTTACGCAAGGGGGCAAAATCGTTGTCGCCCTGTGCGCTGTCAACGCCGTCATTGATTGCAATGAAACGGACGCCGTTCTGTGGGAAAATCATTTCCGTGTACATTCCCACTTGCAGATAGTTTCGCCCTAACCGTGACATATCCTTTACGATAACCGTTCCCACAAGCCCCGCTTCAATGTCGGCAAGCATGGACTGGAAGCCGGGTCTTTGGAAATTTGCCCCGGAGAATCCGTCGTCCGTGTACCATTTGAGGTTGGAAAAGCCGTTCTGTTTTGCGTAGGCTTCAAGGATTCTCTTCTGGTTGCTTATGGAGTTGGATTCGCCTTGGAGCGTGTCCTCGTGCGACAATCTCGGATAAAGGGCGGTAATTTTCTGGGTGGTCTGTCTTGGCATAATGTCCTCCGTTTCCGACAGCCAGCCCCACTATTCCGTAGGTCTATTATATCACATGGGGCGGCTGTCTGTACAGTCTTTTCTGCTACTTTACCGCCCGTCAAAATGACGGTTTTTATCTGCGGGTTGTCATGCGCTGTAAATTGGCTTGTGTCCGGCTGCGCTTTCGGCTTCCAGCACTTTCATCATCTTGTCGGCGGCGGTGGCGGTCGTGCCTTGCTTGAAGTAGCCGGAAACCACAAGGACGGTGTTCCCCCGGCGTACCTCGGTCACACAATCCGGGCGGCGGATGGGGCGGTCTTTCTTCGTGGTGTCGGTCATAGGCAAATCTCCTTTCCGTTCAGCAGCGTTTTAAGCTGTTCCATTTTCTCCCTTGCTTTGGCTTTTCTGAAATTCTCCCCGGTAATTCGGACGGGGGTACACATTTCAATAAGGCGGTCATATATCCGGGCGTGGGCGGTGTCCTCCGGGTTCTGCAATTCCTCCAGCGTCAAGTTTGTTGTCACGATTAAGGGCTTGCCGCTTCGGTATCGGCTGTCAATCACGTTATAGACTTGCTCTAAGCCGTATTCCGTGCCACGCTCCATGCCGAAATCGTCAAGGATAAGCAGAGGGAAGCTGCAAAGGCGGGATATGTACTCGTTCCTGTCCTTATAGCTGGCGGCAAGGTCATTGAGTATCAAAGCAAAGTTTGTCATGCAGACGGAAACCTCTTTCTCCATGAGGGCATTGGCGATACACCCGGCGAAATAGCTTTTGCCTGTGCCTACCATGCCCCATAACAGATAGCCGATATTTCCGGCTTTCATTTCCTCCCAACACTCCACATAGGCATGGGCTTTGTGCATTTGGGGGCATTTCCCGTTGTCGTTTTCAAACGTCCATTCCCGCATAGCCGGGTCGGTGAAGCCTGTCCGTTTCAGCCGTTCCACTTCCTCCCGGTGCTTGTATTCCCGGTGGCTGGCTTCCAGCGTTTCCCGGCGTTTTCGCTGGCAGTCACATTCTTTCGGGTGGCGGTCACGTCCGAAAAAGGTTTTGCCCTCCGGGAAGTAGGCTTCTTTGGGCTGGCGGCAGCTCCCGCAGTATAAAAGCCCGTCCTCCCCGGTGTAGTCCTCCGGCTCTGCTTCCTGTGCCGTGGCAAGCCGGAAAATGGCGTTATCATAATCGCTCATAAAATCGTCCTCCTTGTTCATGGTCTTTTACGCCCTGTTTACGGGGCGTTCTATCTCTGTTGTCAAAGGCTCTCGCCCTCTTTGTAGGAATAATCGGGGATTCCTTTCTTTCCTGTGCCTTTCCTGTCACGTCTTGCCCACATACGGACAGCGGCGGCATGGTTGGCGTACACTTTCCCGTAGGCGGCTATGAACTCGCTCAATTCCTCAATGAACCGTTCCAGCCTGTCCGGGTATTCCCCTTTCAGCTCCGCATACTCGGATTCGGAGAGGAAAAGGTTTTTATATCTGCCAAAGGGTGCGGGCTGCTCCCCACTCACTCCTTTTCGTTGGTTCTCTTTTAGTTGGTTTATAGTAAGTTGGTTAGGGGTCGGTTTTCCGTCCAACGCAAAGGTCGGTTTTCCGACCTTATGAGGGTCGCTTTTCCGGCTATCAGAGGGTCGGTTTTCCGGCTGTATGGCTGTCATATGGTCGGAAAACTGTACCACTGGCATTTGCGGTATTTTCACATAAAGGCGGTTGGGTGCGGAGAAGCCCCGGCGTTCCCGCACTAAAAGCCCGGCAGCGTCCAGCTCGTTCAGTGCGCTTTTTATGGCGGTGCTGCCTTTATCCAGCATTTCCGTTATCTCCGAAACGGGATAGACAATGTACGTCCTACCCTCGCTGTCCTGCCAGCCGTTCTTCTGTGAGAGGGTGGAACGGTCAAGAAGCAGCCCATAGAGCAGCCTTGCGGTATGCGACAAGTCCATTTTCAGCAGAAAATAGGGATAGGGCAGAAAACGGGGCAATATGGTGTCTGCTGTGATGTAATCGGTTATGGTTCTCACCTCCTGTCTGTGGCTTCTTGTTACGCAGTTAAAACGGCATTTTCGGGGGTAAAGGATAAATGTATCGGCTACCCTTTGAGGGCGGTCAAAAAAGCCTTGATTTACGGGCTTCTTTCATAGCCTAAATGCGTAGAAAGGTGGTATCTTTTCCACTGTCTGTCGGCTTCTTTCCGGCGGCGCACTCTTGCGGCGCAATCCGGGCAGTATTTCCCCCGGTTTGACTTGGGGAGAAAATACCCGCCGCACTCGGTACAGCGTTTCCTGTCTGCCTGGTGGAGTAAGGCGGCTTCCAGTTTCCCGTCCAGCGGCAGAACGGCGGTAATGAACCAGCGGCAGATAAGCGAATAGCTGATACTCTGGACGCATACACAAGGCTCTCCATTATCCAGCACAATGCAGTTGCCGTTATCGTAGTTACAGCACTCATGCACAAGGCGGCGGGCGGCTCTGTACTGTGGGTAGTCCATGTAGGGGCGTTTACCGTTCATTTTCCCGCCCCTTTCCCCGTTCCGGCTCACGGCGCAATATTTTGTCAAGATTGCTTTTCACGGTCTGCAATTCCCGGACGTTCTCTTTCTTCTCCCGGTACTCGTTGTAAAGGGCGTTTTTCTCTTTGGTAAGCTGCTCAATCTCGGTCTGTAATGTTTTGGACGCTGGCAGCTTGGAGATTCCCTGTGCCTTAAAATACCGGGCGGCAGATTCGGAAATGATAAATTCGCTTTCATGCTGTTCCCGGTAGGCTCGCTTTGCTTTCTCCGATTTCTGCGCCCGCAGTCCGTCACGGGCTGGCTTGGTCTTGATGTACGCCAATAGCTGTTTCTGTAAGTCCTTTTTCTCCCGCAAAGTGCTTTCCACGGCTTTCAGTTTGGCATGGACGCTGTTCAGTTCCGCACTGGCGGCGGCAAGGGCGGCTTCCAGTTCTTCCGGGGAAGAAAAGCCGGATTCCTCGTAAACGCTCATGGTAGCCGCCATTTGTTTTAGATTGTGGACAGCCGCCCAGCGGTCATATCCTATGCCCTTGCCCTCGGCTCGCTTGGCTTCCCGGTCTACCATGCGCTGTACGCTGTCCTGTTTCGGTGCGTTTATAGCGGCTTTGCCACGCTGTAAACGGTCTTTTATGCTGCGGGGGTATTCCTGTTTGGGTGCGGACGTTTCGGCAGCTCTGGCGGCGTTCTGTGCGTTTTGGGTGAGTGTTTCCAGTACGGCGGCACGGTCAAAATCATCACCCAGTTTCCGGGCGGTGATGGGCTTCGTCCTGTCCGGCGTGAGGTAGCTTAATCTCCCCCGGCTCTCCTTTACGGTCACGCCCTGTTGCAGCAGCTTCCCGGAAAAGTCCTCAAAGGAAACGGCAGAGGACAGGGCGGCTCTGATTGTGCGCCGCAGCTTTTCCTTGTCTGTTTCAAACTTGGTCTGCTTGGGCGGCTCTCCTGCGGCGGCTTGGGAAGCGTTCTCTTTATCCAGTGCGGCTTGTCCTTTCCGCTTCGCCCAATACTCACGCTCGGTAACTCGGTTCTTGCTCCCGTTCAGCAAGTCAATCTGATAGAGGTTTTCCCGGTGGCACATCTCCATGACTTCCGCTTTGAAGTATTCCATAGCTGCGTCTGTACAGCGGTGCTTGCAGCCCTCCCTTGTGTCGGCTGGTCTTTCCATGTAGGGCAATAGCGGCACTTCCTCAATCCGCAAGCTGTTTATGACGATATGCACATGAATGTTGCCGCTGTGGTTATGCCCGTCCGGGTGAGTACAAACAAGGGCTTGGTGTCCGGGAAAATGCGACTTGCAAAATTCCTCGCCCAACGCTTGCGCCCGGTCTACGGTCAAGCCGTTGTCTGGTGCGTCACGGGGGTCAAAGGAAATAATATAATGGTGGCTCTTTACGTCCTCCCGCTTCTGGTTCTTGCCGTATTTGAGATTAGAGCGCATACAGGCGATTGCAAAATCTTCATCACCGCAATTCAGAGAGGAAATGAGATAGCCTGTCCTCGGAACAATCTGCCCGTTTTCATCAAGAGTGGGCTTCATGGTAAACTCGTCATGTTCAAAAGTTAGGTACTGCTCGGCAGCTCCGTAATCGGCATTTTTAGAGCTGATATGTTTGAATGTTGCCAACGATTTCACCTACTTTCTGCAAGACTTCAAACTTCAAGGCAGCAAGCTCCGCTGTGGCGGCTCGTACCTCTTGGGAGAGGGCGTTATAAGGTGCGCCGTACTCATTCAGACAGCGGGCAATCTGGTTCAAGTTGCCGCCGATTTTCCCGTACTCGGCTGTGAGTTTCCCAACGGCAGAAAGCAATTCATCATTGACCGGGGAAACGGTGATTACTGGGCGTATTCTTGACTTGGTAAGGGCTTGCCGGATAAACTCGGCTTGACTCATTTTGCAGAGGGAAACTCGCTCGGAAAATTCGGCAAATTCTTCCTCGGTCAAGCGTGTCTTGATTACCCGGCTTCGGTGGGGCGTGTTATATCTTTTCATGGCTGTGAACCTCCTTTCGTGGGTGGATTTTTTCAAGCGGCGCAAGCCGCAAAAAGGCGGGCTTGGGGTGGCAACCCCAACAAGATTCCCATAGGACAAAATGAGCGATTAGCGAAATTTGGTACTATGGTAGAATCTTGCTCTTATTATCCCGAATTCGGGATAATTAGAGTTATACCGAAAAGTATCTTATCCCGATATTTGCAAAACACCCTCTAAACACAAGCCGATTGAAGACACAATTCGGGATAAGATTCTTCCAACCAGATGGATGAAATATATAAAAAATTCGGGATAAGATTTTTTTAGTTCTTTCATATGGAAGCTGTCTCCTCAATAATTAAACCAGCAGGCTACCGCTTGACTATTAAAATGAGGAGGCCACAAACATGGCAAAGGTAATTGATATATCGTAAGCGTCAAATAAGAACGTGTAGTGAAATATATGGCGTTCTCCTGTAAAATCAGGGTTAGAGTTTTTAGGGTTCACTCCAAAAACTCTAAATCCAGATAAAGGAGAATACCTATGGACAT
>RAYY01000041.1 GCA_003611875.1 bacterium D16-56
TTTTGGCTGAAAATCCTTTTAAATAAGGCATTTCTGTCAAGATTTCCGATAAAAATAATTTTCCTATAACCACGGTTATCCCGGAACGGGATAACCTTCTTTTTCTCGAAAAAGAACAAAGCCGGTGAGGAATTTGTTAAATTCACTCACCAGCTCAATTCGTTTCAAATTTCTCGGATAGTTCGGTTAGTTCTTTCATGGTTTCCTGCGTATGGTGCAAGGGGGTTTCACGCATTTCTGACGGGCAGCTGCAATACAACATCTTCATCTGACCGGCTCCCTCATCTTCCGGGGAAACATCTGGATTGATTAAAGAATCCAGAGAAATCGGCAGTACCTTTGCCAGTGCCTTCAAAATCAAAAAGGACGGATTCATCTGCCCTTTTTCAATCTTGGCAATCTGCTTGACAGATACATGGCTCATATCAGAAAGCTCCTGCTGTGTCAGGTCTTTTCTTTTTCGGGCTTCCCGCATTTTTTGCCCTAAAGCGGTTAAATCATCAATCGGCATAATCATTCACCTCGAATATATTCTATCGTGCCGATTTACACAAAGGAATAACCTTATTATGCCGACTAACAGGTATGATTATGCTGTTTTTTAGTGAGATATAAACGCTATCCTTTGTATCACTAACCAAATCAAATTATAATAGAGGTGGATATTTTTTTGAAAAAATCCGTCCGCTGTAACATTTCACGGACATTTGCCTGTTATACTATCTGCAAAAAGCAAAGGAAGTGAGGATATGAAACAGATTTTAATTGTCGAGGACGACAGTTTTTTGAATAAGATGTTGGCCTATAACCTGACCGCAGACGGGTACGGCTTGACTTCTGCCCTAAATGCCAGGACCGCAGCCGATGTCCTACGCCAGCGGGAATTTGATTTAGTGCTGCTGGACATCAACCTGCCGGATGGGAATGGTTTTGAACTGTGCAAGCTGATAAAGCCCCAGCACCCGGACACCATTGTAATCTTCCTGACCGCCAACGATCAGGAAAGTGACCAGATACGGGGCTATGAGGTGGGCGCGGTGGACTACATCACAAAGCCCTTTGTGACCGGGGCCTTGCAGCGGAAAATCAAAGCCATGTTCGCCATGCTGGAACACCACAAACCGGCCAAGGACATTTACGACGACGGGCGGCTGTTTCTGGACTTCTCGAAGCAGGCGGCTTCCCTAAACGGCAAGCCCCTGACCTTATCCCCGATGGAGTACAAAATGCTGAACCTGTTCCGTAAAAATCCCCGGCAAGTGCTGACCCGTGGGCAGCTTCTGGAAAAGCTGTGGGATATAGACGAGAAGTTTGTGGATGAACACACCCTGACAACCTCCATCAGCCGGATTCGCAGCAAAATCGAATCCGACGGCGGTACGCCCTACATCAAGACCGTTTACGGCATGGGCTATCAGTGGACGGGAGGCGAGGCGAAATGAAGTTTCAAAACCTATCTGTAAAGCGGCTGTTTGGCCGGGTGGCAATAGGGCTTGTCCTCTCTATGTCCGGGATTACCATAGCCCTGTTTTTTGTGACAAAACAAACGGCGGCGCTGCTGACTGGCGGGGCGCTGCTGCTGTGCGCCCTTGTGGGGATTTTTGTACTGACGCAGGTGTTTGGAAAGCGGCTGTCGCAGTTTACCGCTGACCTATGCCAGACCTTAGACCACATGATCGCCGGAAATGAAGCGCCAAAACGTCCGGAGGACAGCGAAACCCAGCTTGCCAGAATCGGACACCGGCTGGCAAGGCTTTATCAGATCATGCAGGAGAACCGCCGTCTTGTGGACGAGGAACGGCAGGAGTTACAGACCCTTGTATCGGATATTTCCCATCAGGTGAAAACGCCGGTAAGCAATCTGAAAATGGCGGCGGACACCCTGCTGGAAAAGCCCATGACCGAGGCGGAGCGCACTGACTTTATCCTGGGAATCCACAGCCAGACGGATAAGCTGGACTTTCTCTTTCAGGCCCTTGCGAAAACCTCCCGGCTGGAAACGGGCGTGATCCAGTTGGATAAGAAACCTGGCCACCTTTTTGATACCGTGGCGCAGGCTATGAGTGGGATTGTATATGCAGCGGAGAAAAAAGAAATCGCCGTGTCTGTGGACTGCCCGGAGGATTTGGCCGTTTCCCATGACAGCAAATGGACATCCGAAGCCCTTTTTAACCTGCTGGACAATGCGGTGAAGTACACCCCGGCAGGCGGGAAAATCGCTGTGTCAGTGGTGCTGTGGGAAATGTATGTGGAGATCAAAGTTGCCGACACCAGCAAGGGCATTTCCGAAAGCAATCAGGCCGCCATTTTCCGGCGCTTCTATCGTGAGGAAGAAGTACACGAACAACAGGGCGTGGGCATTGGTCTGTATCTGGCCCATGAGATCGTAACGCGGCAGGGCGGCTATATCAAAGTGGTTTCGGAGCTGGGAAAGGGTTCGGAATTTTCCATTATGCTGCCGACAAAATAGAACGCGGCGGACGGCCAGTTCCGGCTGCCCGCCGTAAATTTTTTTGAAATGTCCGAGCGTTGTAACATTTCACCCCGATTTTCAATGAAATTTTTTGGCCGCCGTAACATTTCGCGGACATTTGGATTTTACAATAGCCTTATCAAATATGGAGGTGATACAACTATGACATGGCCTTTTGAGAACGATACAAGCGCCATTGTAAAGAAATTAGCAAAACGCAATGTATCTTCAAATCGTATTTTTTGCCTTTTTAATGTTTTGACGATTGCACTGGCAATTAGTTTGATTGTGGGAATCTCCTTATTCCAACAAGGCAGCAAAATTAGTGAACAAAAGATTTTGAATCAAATGCAGCAAGCTACCATCGGGGGGCTTACAGCAGAACAGATAGAAGTTCTGAAAAAAGAACCTAATCTTGAAGATATTGTACCCTATAAGCATAGTGATAGTTTTCTGATGGATGGGATCAAATTTGAAGCGGTTTATATGCCGACTGGTTTTGGAATTATAAAATCCTATGAATTAGTCAGTGGAACCTGTCCAGAACAGTACAATGAAATTGTAATTGATAAAAATGTTCAGTTAGAGCTGGGGTATCAGCTAAATATAGGAGATACTATCACTTTACCAACGGCGGGGAGTAAAACAGAGGATTTCATCTATACCATTCGTTCTACATGTCTATCAAATGGGGTATGAGGCAGATATCTCCTTATCATCGTTATACTCAATGGAATTTACACAAAAGCGGTCGTAACAATAGTATTTTTTCTCCCTGTCCCTTGTCTCTTTACTCTGTATATCCGCTTTCCCTGCAGGTATCCAGATAAAAGGAGCTGTATACAGTTCCCTGCCGATACCCCAGTTGAAACAGGCGCGTTTGAAGCTGTCGGAAGCCTGCCCCTTCTCTTTCTCCGAATAGCTCATTGTCCCGACATCCTGCTTTGCCACCCATGTACCGGAATCCCTGTCAAATATCTCTACTGTACAGTACAGGTTCCCGTCTATGCACTGGTGGCTGCGTTTCCACCCGAATATCCCGAATGTTTCATCAAGGATCTTCTGGTCTACCCTTGCATCTTTATAGAGTAAGAGGCTCAGCCCCTTCTCACTGACCATGGCGGCCCTGCACTCGATTTCATCCGCCTTAAGCAGCCTGATCATGTCCTGTTGCATTGTCATCCTCCCCTTCCTTTGCACATCCACATCCCGGTCTTCCCATCTCTGAAATGTTCCTCAGTTCACCACATGCGTAATCCTGCAGGTCATCATAGAATCCGTCTTTTCTCTCCATCCATTTCTGGTAAACAGACCCCAGTATTCCAAAGTTAAGGTTCAGCAGTCCGCGCATAGTATCTTCATCCAGATCTGCGGCATTCTCCACAAAGACCTCATACAGATCCACATAAACTTCTATCTTATAAGAATCCTTGAAGATATCTTCCTTCTCCTTCCGGAGCATGGAATCCTTAAAAAGCAGCAGCTCCATATGAAGCCGCTGCAGTAATAATTCCCTCAGTCCTTTCTCGTCCATAAACCAGCCTCCTATGCTGCCTTCACTTCAAACCGTCTGTAATGGGAAACCTTTCCGTAATCGGTATAAAGCTCCGGTCTCTCTTCCCTGATCCGCTGTGAATCAAGCTTTGTGGAGTCGATATTTTTCCATGAGACACGGAAGCACTCACTGTCTGCAAGTTCATTGTCTTTCATGAACAGCTTTACTTCCTGCTCGATCTGCTTCTGTTCCGCCTGCAGTTCTGCAATAAAACCAAGGATTTCCTCGCGCCGCCGTAATTTTTCATCAAACCCGGTAAGTTTGATGGCGCTGGCTGTCTTTGCGGTATGGAAATACTGTTCCAGCACTTCATCGCACGCCTTGCTCCCATCCGGCGGCGGGATGATCCCTGGTATGATATGATTATTCCAGAACTCTTCTTCCACCGTGACCAGCCCCCTGATCAGCTCATCATCCCATTCCAGTCTGCGGTAAGTAAATTCCCTGCCTAAGATAACCGCCGCGATATACCATGACTTTTTCCCTGTTACCGCCAGTTCGTACACCGGATTATCCGGCCGGGCAAATACCGATACCAGCGGCCTTGTCAGCATAAAGGAGGCGGCAACCGTGATCAGACAGATACATGCGATCACTTTCAGACTCGTGGCAACCAGCTTTTTCAGTTTTTGTTCCCCGTAGTAATAACTCAGCATGGGCGCCACACCGTATGAATACCCCGTATAAAGGGAGCTGGCAAACATCAGCACATACATGATGATGGTGACGGCCGCACCCCCGTCCTCCCCGACATAGTGAAGCATCGTCCAGTTAAACATCATCGTGATGCTCCCGGTGACAAGCGCGGTAGCCGTCTCCGAACATCCGTTTGTGGCCGCACCGGCGAGAACCTTGAAGCGGCATACCGGTTTCGTAAAATGCAGCAGACTCTTTTTGCGGCTGAAAACAAACAGACCGGCAACCGCCGTCACAGAATATCCCAGCCCTGTTGCCACCGCCGCACCGCTGATTCCCATGGAAAACCCTGCGATGAACACGTAGTCGAGTACCATATTGAGGACGCCGCCTGTAACGGAACAGATTAAGGACAGCGTCGCCTTCTCGCTGGCGATTATATAGAGCGTGAAGTTGTTCATCAGCAGGATCGGCACAGTGAACACCAGATAGCGGCTCAAATATTCCACACAGTATCCCTCTACGGCCGCCGAAAGATTCATGCCGGCGAAAATATGCTCCATCGCCACATATCCGGCCCCGCACATAACAATGCCCACCACTACATTTACCAGGATCAGAAAGGTAAAATCCTGCTTTGCCTCCTCTGTTTTCTGCTCTCCCATCTTTTTCATGATCACCGCGCTCCCTCCGGTGGCAAGCATGGTAGAGACTGCCGTCACAAAAACTGGATGACAGGAGCCGTCAGATTGATGGCCGAAAGCGCATCCGTACCGATCAAATTCGATACAAACAGGCCGTCTACCATCGTATAAAAAGACATGAATACCGTCATGGCAATGGTCGGCACGGCAAATTTCAAAATATTTTTCAGCGTTATAGGTTTTTCATATGCATTTTTGTTTTCCATATGTTTATCCTCCGATCATCTTGTATTTTCTTCCTGTATCAGGTATCATAGACCGTACAGTAACTGTACAGTCAAGACAATCGTACAAAAAATCACATGGAAAATTTTTTACACGAAAAACAAAGAAGGAGGCAGATCATTATGGACAAAAAAAGCAGGCTGCTCACCATAGGCCAGTTCGCCGCCATGCACGGAATCAATAAAAAAACTCTGATGTGGTACGATGAGATCGGTCTGTTCAAGCCCGCCGCCGTCAATCCCGAAAACGGCTACCGCTGCTATAACTACCATCAAAGTCCCATTCTGGAGACGATCCTGCTGCTCCGGGAACTGGACGTTTCCATTCAGGAGATACAGGATTTCATGCAAAACCGCTTTGCCGGCAGCTTAAAAAACCTGCTGGAAGACAAAATCGCGGAGCTTGACCTGCGCATTACCCACCTGCAGGCAGTCCGCTCCACCCTGTGCTCCCACCACCGGAACATGTCCACCCTGCTGACGATGGATCTGTCCGAGATCAGCATCATAGAGCGGGAAGCGCGCTGTCTGGTCACGGTCCCCATCGACCGGGAAACCACCTTCGAGGAGGAAGTGGAACTGATCACCGCCGAAACAGAAAAATACAGGCTGGGATGACTCCATGATGCCTCCTATGGCTCCATGATCGCCGTCTCCAGCCTGCTTGCCGGCAAATATGACGAGTATTCCAGACTCTTTATCGAGATTCCTTTCCTGCCCTGCCAGCCGGATCTTCACACGGCTCCCGGCGGACGCTATCTGAAGGCCTTCCACAAAGGATCCTTTGACAGACTTCCCGGGCGGTATGAAGAAATTTTTGCTTTTGCCGGAGCACACGGCCTGACACTCCACGAATTTTCCTACGAGACGGGCATCAATGAGAATGTCGTTGACCAGATCGAAGACTACATTGTACAGATTGAAATCCCTGTGAAGGGATGACAGCGAACTAAAGACCGGGGAGCTTGAAGAACTAACCTGCCGTTTTTTTCAATGTGCCATGACTCATTTCATACACTTCATCACAAAGCACCTCAATGTCTTCTTTGTTGTGACTGGCCAATAGTATCAATTTTCCCATACTCCTTTGATCCGAAAAAAATTTTCTCATTTCCGCAACTCCTTCTTTGTCGAGACCATTCATCGGTTCATCCAAAATCAGAATCTCCTGATCTTCCATGGTCGCCTGTGCGATTGCCAGACGCTGACGCATCCCCAGTGAATAGTTGCAGACTTTTTTCCTGGCACAGGGGTCAAGTCCCACCTTCAACATGGCGGCGTGAATTGCCGCCGTATCTTTTTTGTTCGATATCCGGTACAGATATTCCAGGTTACGAAAGCCCGATAAGCTGCGGATATATCCGGGTTCCTCAATGATGATCCCCGTATGCTTCAACATATCCAGATCCTTTCCCATCACTTTACCGTTTATTGCTATATTGCCGGAATCCACCCGCAGAAAACCACAAATACACTTAAATAATACGGTTTTCCCGGAGCCGTTATGACCGACTATCCCATATATGTTTCCACCGCTGCAGGTCATATTTACATCGTTCAATACCTGCATCCCCTTAAATGACTTGCTTACATGTTCAATCTCTATCACGCACTGTCCCATCCGACATCCCCCTATTCTTCTTTATACCACTGAAATTCCATCCTTTTGATCTTTATGCATATGAGACCTGCACAAACTGTAATGCCAACTGCCAATGCCGCCAGCATATACACAACCGAAGGCTGCATAAAACTGTCATGCATTTTGATCCCGATCTGGGTTACCCGCATCCAGTTGACCGGTACAAACATTGCCGTCCCTCTTCTTAACAATGGATGAATATTCTCAACCAGATAAATCATGACCACCATAAGAAATGCCAGCGTGACCGCAACACTTCTGTTTATGTACAGACTGACAGCAAACATCAGAAGACCGACAAAAGCGATCACCAGGGTGCCGATCAATACCGTCAGGCCAAGCAGTTCCAGCGGTGAAAATCTCTGCATCGCTTCATAGGAAAAAGCGAACAAAAGCCGATACGCCTCCGAACCACCTGTTAATGCCAGGGTATGATACAGCTTTCCCCATTCCAGTGTATACTCACAAGATCCAGCCAGTAAAAGCATGGGAAAGAGCGCGTTTACAGCCATAAGCAAAAAGGCCTGCGCGAAGATCACGCTGATCTGTCCTGCTGCCCATCTCATCCTACCTGTACGAATCACCTGATACATGTTTTTGTTCTGCATAAATGGAACGTCTGAAAAAGAGTAAACGATCCCAACCATAAACAACAGCAAAAAGAAAAGATTCGACGAAAGAAACGGAAATACCCATGGTGACGCACCACACTCCATATCTTTTGAAGCACGTACAACAGGACACATGTACAGATACTGGATAACACCCTGCAAAAATACCACGCTGTAAGTTCTGGAACAAAACACCCGCTCCGTAAGCGCCTGCCGGAAAAAGCGACCATATAACATTCTGCTCATATCCTCCTTTTCAGCTGCCATATGCCTGCAAGGCCAAGGAGCAGCCATGCCGCTCCTCCTTGTGCAAGCGCCCATGTGAACATCTTAAAATCGCTGTTCCATATATTGTATCTTGCGTCGAAAATTACACGGGGATCAAATGCCGCCGCTCTTCGAAAACTGTCTGCACCAAATTCAGTCAATACCTGATAAAGCAGGACCGGTACAGAATATACGAGCAGCTTATTTGATAAAAAAAGGGAACAAAACGCTGCCGCCATCGACAAAATACCCGCCAGCATCCCCCACTGTATTCCATAAAGTAAAAACCACAGCAGATAATGTCCATGCGCCAAAAAGTAACGATAACCGCCAAACTGCAATATGTATTCCGCCATTCCTTCGTCCAGCCAGGGCATATTTACCGCACAACATACGGCAAAGCAGGTGATACCGATCCCCATCGCCAGCACGGAAGATATAAAAATGACAAGCATTTTGGAAAAGACATAGCTTCTCAGGTTGCCGCGGATCACCAGATATCTGGCATAATTATATTCCAGTTCCTCGGTAAAAGCGGTTGCATATGGGGTTGCATATGGAATAGCTGCCAGAGAAAAAGTCAACAAAAATCCGGCATCATAAGACGACAGCAATACAGCCGCCAAAACCGAATCCCCCATATGCCCCATTCCGTCATTCGCCGATAAAAACAAAATCAAAACAATTCCCGAAACAGAAAAATAGAATTCCTTTTTGCCAAACAGGCGGCCGACCTCTGTTCGAACATATGCCTGCCGTTTTTTCACTAAATAAACACCTCCGTCCCGTCTGTCGCATCAACAAACATATATTGTGTATATTCATATGCCTCACCGGTGTCACTGTCCTTTCCTGCCTCCTGCACTTCAAACAGCCATACGATCTTTACATCATAGGTACTGTCCGCCGTTTTCACCGGCATCTTGTATAATTCTGCACGCTTCACGGTATAGGAAGGCCCCACGATATCTCCGTATTTCTTCGATACGGTTTGCACGATCGTATCAAGATCCAGCAGACTTACGGCTTCGCCCGGCTCAGAAAAGGAATATAGCCGCGAGACATCCAGTCTCTCTATTCCGTTCGCGGAACACAGCGCGTGGATCGGCCGATTCCCCTCTTCGTCTTCCGGAAAATCCTGACTGCCAAAGTATATGGGAAGCCCTTCCTGAAGCTGGACTGCTGTATAAAAATAGCAGTCATCCTCCACTCCCCAGGAAATCCCTTCTGTGCTTACGGTTTCACCCGTTTTATCAAGGAGCATGAATTCTTCCGCCATGGTCTCATGGTCCAGTGCAAAGTAATCATATGCGACATCTTCAAGCTGATAACCCGCGTCGCGGATGCTCTTTAGCACATTTTCAAACAGCATCTGCGGGTCGCCGGCTTCCAGTACAGTGTCTTTTGCATAACGTTCCGTATTATTATGAGAATAGAGGCGGAATGCTCCATTGATCTTCTCAAACACCGGCGTATGGCTGTATGTCAAATTTGAGCTGGTATACAAAAAAGTATCGTCATCATAATCAGCCCGATAGCACGGATATTCGATGCCGTCCTCCCCCGATCCGGTGTCGTTCTGCTCCTCCACTACCGTCCTGCCCGCTGCAAACACTGCTTTGGCTTTTTCTATATCCGGCCGCTGAAGTGTCGCCGACGTTCTGTGCAGGTTCTCCATGTCTGCCTCTTTAGAAATCCGCACATCCATATCAAAACACACGCCATCTATGGTTTCCTCAAACCTCTCCGGGAACACCTGTCCGGAAACAGCATTTTCTGTCTGCTCTGTTTCCTCTGTCCTGATTTCGTTGTCCATCTCTGTCACGGGCTCTGGCTGTTCTTTCGCACAACCCGCACAGGTCAGGCATGATAATGCTGTCACTAAAATAATGCTTTTCTTCACTTTCATAAATACTCCATCTCCTTTTTTGCAGTTTATTTGTATAGTATAGGACACCCTGTCCAAAAGTGGTCTGTTATGTCCGCAACCCCCGGGTTTTATGCCCGCGAATCTCCCGTAACATAAAAAAAAGAAGCCATCCTGGTACGTGGCTTCCTTCGTTTCGCGTGTTTCACTGAAAAAACAACATGACTGTTATTTTGAATTCCGTTTCACTAAACTGGTATTGCATGGTTCCGTTATACTTTTCCAGGGCGGCCTTTACACTCTGCATTCCCCAGCCGTGCTTTGTCTTGTCCTCTTTGTCCGTAACCAGCCTGCCCGTCCTTTCATCGATCAGTGGCCGGCTGGAGATCGTATTGTAGACCCGGATCACAAGAAACCGATGTACCCGGCATATTTTCAGACACACCTCTGCATTTTCTGTTGCTTTGCTTCCGTCGATCGCATTGTCCATCAAATTTCCGAGAATCGTACAGACATCATTTGTGCGGATGCCTGTATTTGACGGAAACTCAACATCCATGCTCACCTTTATTCCAAGCTGCTCCGCTTTTTGCTTTTTACTGCTGAGGAGCACGTCAATGATATCATTCCCCGTAAAACATTTCAGCATAAGTTCCTTCATTGGTTCGCTGATCTGACTGATATACGTTCTTGCCTCATCCAGCCGTTGTGCAGCAATCATCTGATACAGGATGTCCAGATGATTGTTCAGATCATGATACAGCCTTGCATTGCTTTCATACAGATCGCTTACCATCTGATAGTTTTCCCGCAGCAGTTCATTTTGCATTTCCGCCATCCGGTTCCGGATTTTTTCGTTGCGGTTTTCCAGATAACTATAGACGATATAGATTCCCAGACCGCAGAGAACAACCGTCAACCCCCAGATACTGGACAATTCCACCATAAAAACGCTCTGTGATCGTTCTCGATAATATAAAAAGCCTAAAAAGGCGGCTCCTGTTATCAACAGTATACTTCTGTCATAATCGCTTCTTATGACCGGGATCAGCCACTTTTTCATTAAAACTATAAACGCGGTCATGACAGACTTTGCCAGAACGACCAGTCCTATTCTCTGCAGGGAGAATGTCATGATCGTATCACCATTTATATTCCATCGGTCGCCAAGAGAGAGATAGAGACTGCTTACCAACATGTCTGTGCTGCAGAAACAGAACGTATAAAACAGAGAAGCAGACAGGAGCTTTCTATAACTGACCCTGTAAAGGGCCCGTGCCACCATACTGCTTATGACCACAAGCTGCACAAGCGTAAAGGATGAATAGAGTACTATATTATTGATGAACAATACCCATGTCGCCATACACACTACATAGATATAATCCCAGTATATGCCGGCATTTTTCCGCTGCTTTTTAAACGCTTCCCAAAACAGCCAGGACAGTAATCCAATCTCGGTCAGACAGGCCACCCACTCAATAAACTCAGATAAGAATATCATACATTCTCACTCCAATATATTACCATCCGGTTTTTGACTTCCTCCATCCTTGTGTGGCTCGCATGAAGGCACACGCCGTTGCTGAGCAGGATCTTGTCCTGCCGGATTCCTGTGATCTGTGCCAGATTAACGATACTGCCCCGTTCCACAAAAACAAAGTCTTCCGAATGGAGTTCTTTATATACATCCGAAAGACTCTTTCTCACTTTTTTCACACTGCCATCTGTGCAGATGAACATCGCGTTCTTCCCGTCTTTCTGAATATAGATGATCTGTTTATGCATGATTTTTTCTATTTTTGTGGCTGTCTGTATCAGGTAGCTCTTATCAGCCTGGCTTTGCATCCGCTTTACTACGTCGTCCAAAGCCCGCGGCAGTTTTTCATCCAGACTGCTTTTTGGAATATAGCGAAAGATATCCAGTTCATAAGCATCCACGGCATATTTCAAATATGCCGTCACAAAAATGATGATAGCATCCGGCAGACAGCTCCTGACCTGCTCCGCAAGCTTCATACCATCCGTATCCGGCATCTCAATATCACTCAGCACAAGATCGAAATATTTTCCTTCCTGAATGTCATATTTTAACAGATCGCTGCGGTCATAGGTTTCCAGCATCGCCATGATATTTTTTTCCTTAAAATAATTCTGCACCTTGTTCTTTATGTTCGCAAGCAGAGAACTGTCATCTTCACATACTGCTACATACAGCATTCTTACTCACTCCTGTCTGCCCCGTATTCTATCATGATATGGTTGCTCTCTTTATCCAAATAACAGTATTTGCGCTGAGCGGATCGACGCATCAACGAATCACCTCATAACGTAACCTCAAATAGGAGTTCTCCAAGATCACACATTCCTGCAGTTTCAGAACTCCTAATTGCGACAATTCACTTTGTGAAACCAGCGCCTTACCACCAATTAAGGTAAATGTGTCTTTGCCGTCTGCTCTATTATAACTGTTCCTGGTTCTATGTCAAGATTTAGTACAAGTTAAAATGAGAAATATTTCCCCATTTTAACCTGCCAAAAGCTCTGCTTCCCTGTGTGTTCTTTCATATACTCGTTCGAATTCATCTGGTGACATATAATCACAATGGCTATGGATTCTCTTGGTATTGTAGAAAGCTTCAAGATATTCGAAAATCAGTCGGTATGCCTATTTGTAATCACGGATTTTAAAACGGTTCAGCCATTCACGTTTAATGATCGAATGGAAGGATTCGATGCAGGCATTATCCCACGGAAACGCTTTCTTTGAATAACTACGCTGCATATTTTCGGTTGCTTTTTTATATTCCTTTGCAACATACTGGCTGCCACGATCCGAGTGGATTATCAGGGGCCGATCAATATCTCGTCGGGCTTTGGCTTTGTTTATAGTATCAATCACACAGGATACTTCCAGTGTTTCTGAAAGCGTCCAGGCAATGATTTTTCTGGAAAATAAATCCATTATGCTGGTCAGATAGACAAAACCATCTATTGTCCAGATATAGGTAATGTCCGAGCACCAGACAGCATTCGGGCGGTCAGGATTAAACTGTTCATCAAGGATATTTTGTAATTCAGTGCTGAAATCGGAATCTTTTGTGGTGATAGTCCATGGCTTGCTCCATTGGGCGCGGATTCCCATTTGACGCATATAGGTACCAACTGTTCTTTCCGAAATGACTTCACCGGTTTTACGCAGTTCTACAGTTATTTTCGGAGCGCCATAGTTCTGCCTGGAAGCATCATAAATATCCTGTATCTTAGCTTTTACAGTTTTACGACGTTTTTCTGTATCAGAAGGTACGTGGTGGAGCCATTCTTGATATCCTGATCGGGAGACACCTAAAAATTTCAACATTCCGAAGACGGAAACCCGGTGTCCAGCCTTTCTGGCAGCTTCCGTCTTTTCAGACACTTCGAGATAAATGGCTTCTGTCATTTTCCCAGAATGTTGATGGCTTTTTTTAATACATCAAGTGCATCTTGGGCATCACGCAATTCACGCCTGAGACGAGCAATTTCTTTCTGTTCATCGGAAGAAAATGTTTTTCCATAAATCATAGGAATCTGTATCATCGGAAAAAGACATAGTAAACTTTTATCGGGAATCGGGACGAAAGAATACGCCTTGTTTGTAAATACAACCCCTAAAATAGAACCTGCTACTGAAATCCCCATTGTCATTTGAAGTTTGCTGCTCCTTTTTCTTCCTATATTCTTTGATAGCTTTGTTCCTAAGCGGTATAGTTTTGCTGCCTGCTGATAATCGGCTTACCGTCCTTATCAAGTAACGGGCATAGTCCCCCGGTAATCCCAAATTTCGCCATAAGATAATTTACACCTGTTTCTTTATCGACAATCACATAAAGACCTTTCACACCGCCCTCTGTCTCTGTGATATCAAATCTCTTGCCTTTCATAAATACACCTCCAAACTGTTTTCAGATTATAATTCTTGCTTTGCAAAAATTCGACAACTAATTTGATACATTATATAGCACCAGACCAAAGCAATAATCGGCGAACAACATAGCAGAACAAATATAAGCAGGTCTGTTATTTCGATACCTAATAAAATAAGCAACTGATATACTCCAAAGCAAATTGCCGCAGGAATAAGAAAGGACACCAACAATAACACTCGCCCTTTTTCTGCCCCAAACTTGAATACAAGAGGAATTGATATACTTCCAAAAACAAGAGATATTACCAATGCTATCAAAGTTATAAATAGCAGCTTTCCAATTCCAACAAGGTCAAAAGTAATCTTTTTCAAAGCCAATCCAGCGATTGCTGATACTGCCAGCCCGAATAGACTTCCAATCAGGCAGAAGATTGCCAAAACAACAAATTTTCCACCAACTAAATCCTTTTTTGATACTGGCATTATCATGGAATATCGTGTCCATTTTGAATTATCATCAAAAGTAAATGTGGTCACAATCATCATGCTGCACAATATCGCACATACAAAGGTATATGATTCAACGCCCGATGCCGGGATAAGGACAACCGCAAATACCACCAGAACAAACAGCATAGACTTTGCATTATGTCCAATATTATATAAATCTTTTAAAATAAGGCTACTCATTCAGCTTGCACTCCTTTCACATACATCAGCAGAATATCATCAATCGTTGCATCATCCACTACTGCATTTTTATATTTTCTTTTAGCTTTTTCCTTTTCAGCAACAAGCACATTCCACTGATAATCATCTTTACGGTAGGCAAGGACTTCTTTTTTATCAATCTGATTGAAAACTGCTGCACCACATCTAATAATACCGTAGTGGTAACGCAGTTCATCTTTTCTTTTACTGAAAACGACTTTGCCTTGATGAATAAAGGTAATGTAATCGGCAACTTTCTCTAAGTCGGTTGAGATATGAGAGGACATCATAATGGAATGATTTGCGTCCTGCACAAATTCCAAAAAAACATCGAGAATATCATCCCGCATTACTGGATCAAGACCGCTGGTAGCTTCGTCCAAAATCAACAGTTTAGGTTTATGGGAAAGGGCAACGGCAATGCACAATTTCATTTTCATGCCTTTGGACAGCGTTTTAATTTCTTTATCCGCAGGAAGCTGGAAGCGTTTTAAATACTCTTTATATAAATGCTTATCCCACTGTTTATATGCTGCACTTGAAATTTTCCCAACTTTTGTGGGGGTAAGTGTTTCATAAAAATTGATACCATCAAATACAACACCAATGTCCTCTTTAAGTTGCTTCGATGAAGATAACTCCTGTCCCCAAAAAGCAACTGTACCATCATCTTTATTGATAAGGTCAAGGATTGCATTGATTGTTGTGCTTTTTCCTGCTCCGTTCTCACCGATCAGCCCCATGATAGTACCTTTAGGAACAGAAAATGAAACATGGTCTAATGTAAAACCAGAGTATTGCTTTGTCAAATTTTCTACCTGTAAAATAGCATCCATAGTTATTCCTCCTCCTGATAAAACATCGTTAAAAGTTCAATCAATTTTTCTAAAGGTATTCCGCTTGTTCGTCCGATGTCAGCAGCCTCTTGTAAATGTTCTTCTGCTAACCGTTGTTGTTCCTCTTGATAAAAGTCTTTATTCTGTGCCGATACAAAACTACCACGACCAACTGTTGTTTCGATAAAACCATCTCGCTGCAAATCTTCATACGCTTTTTGAACAGTAATGACACTTACATGAATGGACTTTGCCAACGCTCTCATAGAGGGAATAGGATCGCCAGTCTGTAATTCGCCGCTCATAATCATGGCTTTTATCTGTGAAGTTATCTGCTCATATATAGGTTTGCTCGTATTACTGCTAATTATGATTTCCACAACACCCCTCCTTTTGTCCTATAATGTACTTCCCGTTCAAGTACATTATATTCAATTAAGAACACACTGTCAAGTTGTTCCTGTTGGATTTCACTATAAAACTATTAACAGAAGCATGGAAGGCTTTGGTTGTGGTGGTCTTTCTGTTTCCAACGGTTTTGTTTCATCAGGAACAGTTTTTTGCTCTGGTTTCATCTGTTCAATGATAGACTTTCTGACTGTTGCGGTGTCATCCTGCTGTTTCCATTTTGTCCTCCTTATAAACTTTCCTCTTTTCCTTTCCCTTTTGAAATATCCGGCTTTTCCGGCATTTTCTGCCCGTATGCCCTCTCACGCATCTCGGCAAGTTTCTCTTTTACGGAAATGCGGCATCTCGGACTGTCAGCTAACATCCTCTCTTGTATTCCACTTCATACTTTGATATAATAACCATGTTTTTAGTAATGGTTTCAGGACTCAGTTCTCTGCAAAAGATTAGTGTCCTGGAACCTTTTCCTTTCTCTATTCTCATGTCATTATATCGGTTAATTCTATGACAGGCAATCAGAGCAATTTTAAGTCAAAAAAAATGGGCAGCAACAGTATTGGAATGCCCCCACATCAAAAGCGTCATAGACATATTTTTCATATCCCGTAACAAAAATAATGACCGGCTGACGCTCTAGCTCCATGCCCCTTATCCGCCTTGCCAGTTCCATCCCGTCCATACCGGGGCCATCTCCAGCAAGCTCTATATCTAAAAACAGCAGGTCATGCTCTGTTTGATCCAGCAAGTATTCGTCCGCAGACACATACTCTGCAATTTCACACTCCATCCCCTGCTTCCTGACCAGAGAGGCTAAGTAGGCCCTTATATTCTTTTCATCATCACAGATTGCAATTTTTATAAAATCCACCTCCTCCGGCTTTCACTTTTTATATCGTAAAAAACGGGAAATAGTCTAACGCCGATAGCGTGAATAGCGGATTTGACAGCGTGAATTCTTTTCCCTCCATCCCGCCAAAACGCCAAATGCTATTTATTCATTCGTCCGATATAAGGCGGCACAAACGCAAACCGCCGTGTAAGCATATTACCTCTGATTCCCCCGCTTTCCAAGCGGTTTTCTGAACAGGAAAAAGGGCCTGTGAGCCCTTTCCTCATTTCTCCTTAGTGTAGTTTCAGTAACCGGGATATGTTTTCCCCTAATGCCATTTCCGCCGCCCGCTTGTCCGAGCTTACAAATTCGATGAGCTGCCTGTATAAATATGGTTCCCCATAATGCGCATCTGAACTGTATAGGCATCTTTCCGGCAGTTCGGTCAATGCCATTTTTGTGGCAATGGAAGCAAAAGCCGCCGAAAGGTCTAAGTATACATTCCCATGCCCTTTCGCAAATTTTATGACCTCCATCCAGTTTGATCCACCCAAATGTCCGAAGATAACGGGAATGTCGGGATATTTTTTACATAAGGACAGCAGAAATTTTATCCCGTCCATCGTGACCGGGTGGAAAGTATGTACCCAAACTGGATAAATCTTTGTAGCCATCAATGCCTGAAATACAGTATCCAACTGCATGATCTGCTGCTCGTTTCCGGGCGTAAACTCCCCGATTCCATACAGTGAATTGGAAGTAATCTGTGCATCAATCCATTCTTCCGTTTCCTCCAGCCCCATCCCTAAAGGAACGGAACCAAATCCCAAAAAGCGTTCCGGGTATTCCCTTACTGCCTCCACAACTTCCGAGATGTTCTTTTTCAGGCGGCGGATGTTATCCTCCTTACTGTTCGCTCCTGCCAGAATCTTATTCAGGGCTGCCATTTCTTCTTCCAGTTCCTTTAATGTGCCGGCATTCTCCGGATGCGGCGCTGTGCAGAATAATACCGTCTTATCCACTCCCGCCGCATCCATTTTATCCAACTGCATTTTTACGGGGAACATGATATGTTCATGGCTGTCTATCACCATTTTCAGAACCTCCTTGACAATTTTGGTATATTGACGTTAGCATTAAGGAAAGCTAAAATCAAGTACGCACTTTTTTGAAATAAGGTTTCCTTTTTGAAACCGTGCGTGGAAAGGGGCAATACATAATGGCAAAGGTGCAGGCAGTGGATGAACAATGCCCGGTTGAACTTGGGCTGAATATCCTTAGCGGAAAATGGAAACTGAAAATATTATGGCATCTCTCCAAAGGCACAGTCCGTTTTAATGAATTACAGCGACTCTTGGGCAACATCACCACCTAGACGCTGACTGAGCAGCTCCGGGAATTGGAGGAACAGGGAATCATCCTAAGAACTGTTTTCCCGGAAGTCCCTCCGAGGGTTGAATATTCGCTAAGTGAAATAGGCTGCACCCTGAAACCGATCTTAGGTGAGCTGTGTGAATGGGGAAAGACCTATCAGGAATACCGACAGCAATAAAGGTATTCCGATGATAGCTAAAACAGCACAATCTTTCCCTCCATATATTTACCCATACTATCATTCTGAAACCTGCAGGTGATTTCTATATAACACCATTCAAAGAAAGGATCAGTAAAATGCAGGTGATGATGACCGCCCCGAAAAACAGCCACAAACCAACCGGCTTTTTATTCTGCTCCACGGCAGACTCCGACAGATACCCCGTCCTGCGCAGCACCGTAGTGATCGGCTTATAAAGCAGGAATGTGAATCCCGCATTCAGCCCGGATTTTAACAGATTGAACGGAAGGAATGCCGGGATCAGCAGCTTTGCAACCGCTTCACGGGGATATCCCATGTAAATAGGGGCTATCAGATAATTCCACAGCATCATCACCAGCACCATTGCCACGCTTCCGGCCAGCAGCCCTGTGACAGCTCCCTTCAATGTCCTTTTTTTCTTATAGATGACCGCCGCCGTGCAGGCAAAGGAACACGATGACACAATGTTCATGATGCACCCAAGAATCCCGTTTTCACTGATCGTCACCATCTCTATCATTGACACAATTACTGATACGATAAAGGATGTCAGCGGCCCCCATATCAGCCCGCCCAGCGTGATGATGATGTCCTTCGGGTCATATTTCAGGAAAAGCACCACCGGGATGCGCCCTACTACCACTACCACATAAGCGATTGCCGCAAGCATGGCAGTTGTCGTTATTTTCTTTGTATTGTTGTTCATATACATTTTCTCCCTTCCGTAAAAATAAAACCGGCACCCAAATCTTGTATTCAGGTGCCAGAAAATTGCAGACAGCACACACCATACGAAAATCACTTATCTTTCGTACCATGCGGCCTTATCTTCTTCTATCCAGACTATACTGTTGGTTTTGGAATCTCACCAAATCCTGACTTGGACGCCTGCCAAGTCCTGCGTTTTCACGCTCGCGGACTATACCGCCAATCGGGAATCTCACCCTGCCCTGAAGATGCCAGTATTAAGTTGTTAAAAAACTGCCTATATCATTTCGTAAGAAACCAGTTCTTCCACCGGGATTCTGGTCTGTGAATGGCGCTCCGGGTCTGCCGCTTCCTCGTCCGAATACCCGACTGCAAGGATATTGACCGGCTCCAGATCATCCGGCAGCCCGAACTCCTTCCGTATCACATCCGGCTTGAAGTAGCATATCCACACGGAGCCAAGCCCTAATTCCGTTGCCTGCAGCATCATGTGGTCTGTCAGTATGGAGGCGTCTATGTCAGCTGTCTGCTTCTTATCAAACGGGCGTACCCATGCCTTTCCGTGGTCAGCGCAGACGATGACCGCCAGCGGCGCTCCGTAAAGGTTCGCCCCTTTCCCAATCTTCGCAAGCCCCTCACTGCTCTGCACAACGATCAGCCGGACGGACTGGAGGTTGGCCGCAGTGGGCGCAACATGGGCGGCCTCAAGAATCTTTTTCAGCTTTTCCTCCTCCACCTTCTTGTCCTTATAGCTCCGGACGGAATAACGCTTCTTTGCAATTTCGATAAAATCCATAGTGGCAAATCCTCTCTTTCTATTGTATACTGAACGTGTTGGTTAACCGTTGTCCCTATTTTAGCAGGACACAGAAATTGCGCAAGAATGCACTTTTTGGGTAGATACTTCCCAAAAGGGTAGCTATTAAAAGTTGGAGGTACATCATGGAATATTCAAAAGACCAGTTCAACTGCCCGGTTGAAGCCACGCTGTTTTTGATTGGTGGGAAATACAAGCCGCTCATCCTCTGGTATCTGATAGAAAAACCACTCCACTACATGGAGCTGCAGCGCATGATGCCGAAAGCGACGCCCAAGATGCTGTCACAGCAGTTACATGATCTGGAGGAATGCGGGATGCTGCACCGGGAAGTCATCCCGGACAAGCCGCCCAGGACGCTGTACTCCCTCACTCCATTTGGACGGAGCATCATTCCCGTACTGGATGCCATGTGCGATTGGGGCGCGGGCTTTTTGGACGGGCTGGACATTCAGCCGCCATGCTGCACAAAAAAATCAGCAGGAGAACCCTGACTGGCTTTCCTGCTGGCTTTTCATAACTGTATATCCGGCTCCAGTGAGAAAATCCCGTTTTCAAATATAAGCCGGGAAACCGATGCGTTCTTTACCTTTCCCAATCCGCTTAACTGCTCTGGCGCAAATAGGTGGAATATGGTCTTAATGGCAAAGGCGTGTGTCACTATCAGTATATCGGTGCTTCCCTTCATCCCGTCCTTTTGGACGGCATCCGCAAATACGCTTTTCAGGCGGCTTTCTATTGTCTGGAACGGCTCCGCCATTCCTGTCGTATCATGCTCATAAATGGCATCCGCCACATCGGGAAGCCGCTGATTCAGCTCTGCAAAAGAGGCTATCCCTCCCAGCCAGTCTGATACATTCTTTACGAAAACCGCATTGTTCTCCGCCTCCATGCACCCTAGGCACCATTCCCGAAGCCTTGCGTCCTTTTCTATTGGCACACCGCCCTTTCCGCCCGCTTCCAAAATCATCTCTGCCGTCTGTACGGCCCGGAGCATATCGCTGGTATAAACCACCTCAAAATCAATCCCCTTTAATTTCTGCCCTATGTCAGCCGCCATCTGCTTTCCTGCTTCGGTGAGCGGAGAATCAGCCCATCCCTGTGCCCGGTCTAAGCTGTTCAAAAGCGTCTGCCCATGCCTGACTATGTAAAAACGAACCATGCCTGTCACCTCCGCTGACAGTATAAGGAATCGTTGTCAAAATAGCAAGCAGTTACTTTTGGGGTAGTACCTATCAAATTGGGGAATATCATTCCATTTCCCTGAACGTACCGGCCATTCCCCCAGCAAGACTCCACTGGCGCTGCTCCACTGGCGCTGCATATAGGATTTCAGATTTTCCGTGCTTTGCCTGTATGCCTCCCCGAATGTTTCCGGAGTATAAAATTATGCTTTCTGCCACAGAAGCATACTGTCTTGAAATTCAACCTTCACTTTCCCGGTATCTTTCAGCCACGAAAGGTAAGAGCGCACCGTGCTGCCAACCAACACATACTGCTCAAAGTTCATGGAAAGCCCATAGCCTTTGAACACCTCCTGTAAAATCCGCTCGAAGCACATTGCCTCCCCACAAATAGATAAAATCCTTTCCGTGATGCTCTGCACTTTATCTCTGTTATAGCGGACAAGCTCCTTCACATCAGCAGAGGCATCCGCATGAGCAGGAACAAACATGGCCGCCTCCATCTGCTCCACCTTATCCAGCGTTTCCAGATATGCGCCCACATCATAGATGAAAGAAACCGCATATTTGTCCAGAGTTTCCCTGCTGCTGATGCAGTCAGCAAGGAACACCACATTGTCCGGTATACGGAATCCCACCATGTCAAAGAAATGCCCCGGCAATGGTATCACCTCTATTTCCTTCGGGAAACTCTGATCTGAAAAATCCACCACATCGCTTTCCTGCGCCATCAGGAACTTATGTCGCAAATCCTTACACGGATAACCGCCGTAAAGGAAGGACGGCTCCAGCACCGGGTACTTCGTAAAAGCCGCCTCTATGCCGCCGGAATAAACCTTGCATCCCGTCTGCCCTTGCAGGTATCTGTTCCCGCCAATATGATCTGCGTTGGAATGGGTGTTTAGAATCGCCGCCAGATGCCACCCGTTCTTATCCAGTATCTGCCGGACTTTCCTCCCCGCATCCTTATCATTTCCGCTGTCAATCAGATAGACATTCTCCCCGTCCGCCACATAGACGCCTATCTTCGCCGGGCAGTTTATGTAATAGCATTTCTCACTGACCTGTACCAATTCATACATTTTACGTTTCCTCCTTTAATTGTTCGGATAAAATATCACGTTATAGGCGGTGCAGGCTTTATCTGAAACATTGTGGTATGCATGGGAAACATCAGCCCGGAAGCGTATTGACTGCATTTCCTGCAGCAGCACTTCCTTCCCGCCTATTACCATTTTCAGCGTTCCCTGCACCAGAAAAACATATTCTTCCACGCCCGCCACATGAGGGAGCGACTTGTGCTGTACCCCTGCGTCAAACTCAATATAGAACACCTCCACATTCCGCACAGGGTCAAAGGGAAACAGCGGGTAAGCCCGCATCCCTCCGTTTTCCTCCGTAATCGCACTTTTCCCATCAAGCCCGGCGACCATGTATTCCGCTTTTTCCTGTTTGCAGAAAAAGGATAATGGAATTTTCAGCCCTGTTGAAATCTTCCATAAAATGTTGATGGTGGGCGAGGACTGCCCGCGCTCAATCTGACCCAACATGGGCTTGCTGACACCCGTCAGTTCCGCAACATCATCCAGCGTAAGCTGCCTTGTGTTCCGGATTTCTTTCAGCCGCTCGCCTATCTTCAATGAAACCTGCTCCATGATTCCTCCTTGGATATGTTTTATTAAACAAAATATATTATAACATATCAAAGAACAAAATGAAAGAGCCATTGAACAGCCCTTACCCTCCCGTTAACATTTTTCAATTTTTCTATATACTATCACACAAAACTCCAAACTATCACGGAAACTCTCATACAAACACGAAAACTCCAAGCCATTTCCGTGCTTGTATCATATCCCCCGTTTTTCAACAGCATTTTTTACCAAACTAATACCCTTTTCCGCAAAAACCACCAATATCCTACACCTTTTTACCTTTTCGCTTTATACTATCACAGAAACCCCTGACTTTTGCGTGATAGTATACTTTTGCCTGCAAGTACCAAAATTCCTATGGCATTATTTCTGAATAGCCGCCTGTGCCGCTGTGAGATTTTGATGTCTTTTACCCCGGGGTAAAAATATTTACCCCCTTTACCCCACCTGTGCCAAATTTACCCCACCCTATTTTGCGATTCGACAAATCGACAAATTAACCCCTTGCCTTTATGCGGAATCCGCTATAAAATGATTTCAGCGGAACGCTCCGCAGCGTTTGACAGATGCGGGGGAATCTGTTACAATAAAAACACAAAAGGGAATACTGCCGATAGACGGTCAGCCCCGATAAAATTACTTACAAAGAAGTGACCTTACCTTTGGCTGGGGCGGTCACTTTTTTGTGTGGTTTATGTACGCTATCAAGATCGAAACGATGATTCCAAGAATCATCAGAACAACCGTCAGCAATTCATAGTCACTCATCAAGCATCCCCCCTTTCCCGGTTTTACCCGTAGTCAGAGGGGCAGTCCCCTCTGCAAAGAAGGACTGACCGCCTACCCGTTATGGCAGTACCCCATGCGAATATATTATCAGAAAATGTCGGATGCCACAAGATGGTTTTCCAGCTTTTTATTTTTCCACTTGCTAAATCCCAAATTCAGAGGTAAGCTACAACACCACGGAAGGAGGGATTGGATTGGAAAAAGATTCTGCATTATACCAGTTAATGGACACCCGCATGAACGGTGTCATGAACGGCATTGTAAGCAGTGACGGGGAATATCAGGCGATTCTCCGGGAATCGGACATATATTCCGTCGAACTGGACAGGATGGATTTATCAAAAGAAATCCGGCTGCTGATCGACCGCTACGTCAGCGAGCAGAACGCGCTCGGCTCCCGGTATGGGATGCTCGCCTACCTGCTTGGCTTTTCCGACTGCAAGGCCATGTTCTTAGGGAAATGCCTGCCGACAGAAGTAAAAGAAATGAATACCGAATTGTAACTGCAAAAAAAGCCGGACAGGACGGGAAGGCTGCGCCCACAGCCCTTCCGCCCTGTCTCTTTCGTCTAAATATAAATCCATGCCTCCAGCTCCGCATATTTGTTGGACTTTGACCACTGTGGGTGCATCCTGAACCATGCCCGCTCGTCATCCGGCGTGACCGTCAGCTTCGTAAAATAAACAGGGGAACCGGCATCATCCAGTTCCCCGCGGGCTTCGGGGCTTAAGTTTAAGAGCCACTCAAAGCGGTCTTCGTAAACCCTTACCCCGAAAACATATTTATCGATATCTTCCTCCGAAAACTCCCCATCCTCCGGCACGGGCGGCTGCTCCATGAGCCTTTGCAGGTTTTCCAGCTTGCCGCTCACATCCGCCTCCGTGGCAGGCTTCACATCGCCGTACTGCATCATCTGCTGTTCCAGCTCCGCTATCTTTTTCTCCACCTCCTGCTGCTTGCGGCTGAATACCTCCCTCGGTATCTCGTTGTTCATCCGCATATCGAGCAGCGTCTCGTAGCGCCCCTGCTCTTTTTTCAACTTTTCCTCTATGATGGATTTATCCCGCAGCACTTCCGTCTGCCCCACCCCTGCCGCGCCGAGGCCGAGGATTGCCGCCGCTTCCCGGAGCGTCCCCTCCGGGTCATCGAAAACGGCGTGGAGGACTTTCTGCGCCATCGTGTGTATCTTCCAGTCCTGCACCAGCGGCACCCGGCAGACGCCCTCGATACTTAGGCCATTTTTCAGCCTTGCCGGTACCGTCCCCGTCCGGGTCTGGTCATAGCACTTGTAGGTGTAGGTGGTGAAGTCCCTTGACTTGGAGTGCCACCTGGTCTTTGCGAAGGCGTGGCCGCACTGGCACCGCAGCTTCCTGCGCCAGAGGTCATCCGAATAAACGCCTTTATTTTTCCGCCACTGCGCCGTCTGTGCGTTTTTTTCCTCCAGCATCCTCTGCACCCGCTCGAATTCCTCTTTGGTGACGATGGGCTGGTGTTTCCCCTCCACGATGATGCGCTCCAGCTCCCCGTTGTTCTTCGCCCTTTTCTGTTCGAGGTAGTCCGGCACATATTCCTTCCGGTATTCCAGCTCCCCGCAGTAGAGGCGGTTTTTCAGGATATGGCTGATGGTGGCGTAATGCCACAGGCTCTTCCCCATCGCCGTGAGGTCACCGTCTTTTTCAAGCTGCTTTTTAATCTTCTGACTGCCGTTGCCCGCAAGGTACATATCGAAAATCTTCCTGACCGTTTTCGCCTGCACCTCATTGATGACGTATTCCGGTCCCACCTTGTCATAGCCAAGCACGTTCCCGGTGCCGTAGACCACCCCGTTCTGGAAGGAGACCATCTGCCCCGCCTTTACCCGCATGGAGGTCTTTTTCGATTCGTTCTGCGCAAGGGTCGCCATGATGGTCAGCCGCAGCTCCCCGTCCTCATCATTCATGGTCCATATGCCGTCCTCGGTGAAATACACCTCAATCCCCATCCGCTTCAAGAGCCGCGTCTGCTGGAGGGTGTCCACGGTGTTCCTTGCGAACCTCGATACCTCCCTCGTGACGATTAAATCGAAATGGCCGTCTTTCGCGTCCTCCATCATCCGCACGAAATTCTTACGTTTGGCTATGGAGGTGCCGGTGATACCTTCATTGATATACCGGCGGTAAAGCACCCAGTCCGGGTGCCTGTCTATCAGGTCATCGTAATACTGCACCTGGTTCTCCAATGCTGAAAGCTGTGCCTCATGCTCTGTTGAAACCCTTGCATATATCGCAACTTTCCTTATGCGCATCTGCATCCGCTCCTTTCTTTTTGGGTAGTCTATTAATCACTCTGAAAGCCCGTAAAGTCAAGCGGTCTGGCCGCTTTCTTCCTATATAGATGCCGCCTTACATTCGGGTGGTGAACGCAAGAGAAATCCACCCGTCCCGCTTTTCCTGATAGGATTTCAGCAGCCCCCATCCGTCCTGTTCCTCGACCACGGTGAAAATGCCTGCGCCGGTAAATTTGCCCGTCTTTGGGTATGATTTTCCGGGACCTTTTCGGATGTTCAAGTCAGGGATTGCCACCCGCACCATGTAATGTAGGGAGCGGAAAGGATAAGGCTCTCCATGAACTGCACTTTCCCTTCGCTGACAATGGCTTTCAGGATGGAGAGTATCTTCTCCCCATACTTCTCTCCTGCCGCCCAGCCTTTTCCCTGCGGGTTTTCCTTCTGGCCGAGCCACTCAACATAAGGTGCGCAGCCCCGTTTCACATAGCGGAAACGCGGGTCTGCCAGTGCGTTCCGCAGCTTATCTGTGGAGGCGTAGGCTTTGAGGTGCTGTATCTGCGCACGGATGCCAAGCTGCGGTGTGTCAAAGGACAGCCCCGCTCTGCCCCTCTGCGTCACCCCAAGGCCGCAGAAATTGTTCTGCAGAAGGGTGACCGCCGAGCCGGAGAAAGTGAAATTCCCGGTCTCAAGGCAGGACTGTGCAAAGGCGATATCACCCCTCACGCCCTCCGCTTCCCCTTCCGAAAGGTACAGCGGGATCATATCCAGAACGGACTGCGGCACGGACGGATTCTTCTTTTTCAGATAGGAGGCCATCTGCCCCGCCGTGGCTTTTGCTTTCCCCATAATGGCAGTAAGGGAATCCTCCGTTGTGCTTCCCTCCATCGCCGCCTTGATATCTTTTCGGAACTGTCCCATCGACAATCCAAACTTAGACCACAGATGCTCTACGTCCCCGTGGTTGCTGGCAATGCCTCTTTTACATCCCTCGCTGTGGCTGATGATAACTCCGTCCGCCATAGGGTCTAAGCCGAACTGCTGGCAGAGATATACGAATAATTCCACTGCATATCTGTAGGTGGCAAGCACATGGTTCTTCGTATTCTCACCGTTCCCGGTCTCCGTCCATGATGCGCCGCCTGCATATTTAATGGTAGCAGGCTCCGTCATCTCCACACCGATGTGGGTATTGTTTGCACCGCCTCCGCAGTGCCACCCACGGAAATCCCACGGGAGCAGTTGGTACACGTCCCCGTCCGGCTCTACGATGGCATGGACACAGGCATTGGCGTCAGCCCTGTTCCAGTTCTTCATGAATGCATCCGCCTTTGGCTGCGGGCATCCCACCGAGTGGATCATAAGACCTTTCACGGTGATGTGCTTTCCCGCTTTATAACAGCCGGACTGTGTAAGGTAATTCTGTATTAAATTCATCCCATTTCCCTCTCTTTCTGCGCACGAAAAAAGCACCGCCGCAGCGATGCCCTTCCAAAAATTATCCTGTTATCTTTCCATCCGTCTCAGCATGGCGCGGCACACCTGCCTTGCCCTCTTTTTCAGCGGGCGTTTCCATCTGCGGATGGATGCCGCTCTGGTGTGGTTCCTCAACCAGCCGCCGTAATCCTCCAGCGTGTACTTCCCGTGCATCTCCCTTTCACCGTATGCCCTCATCCTTAAACCCTCCGTCCCTGTATTCCGGTTTCCCCGGTCACAGACATGTTCGCTCTGGACGGGCATAATAGCAAGCGGGAATGGAACCATAAACTGCACAAACATCATCAGAAAATTTGTGCAGCATATCATTCCTCTTTTTCCTCCCGCAACTGCTCCAACACGGCTTTCAGCTTCCCCGGAATGGGAAGCCCCGTCCGGGCGGCATTTTCCAGGATGGAAATGCCCTCATTGGAAAGGTAAAAAAAGATGACCGCCGTCCGCAGGACGCTCCCTTCCCGGATGACGTGGGCGTCTATGATATGCCCCACCGCCACAAGGCTGAAAATGATCACTTTCTTGAAGATGCCTTTGAATCCCACCTCGCTGGAGAGCTTCTTCTCCACCGCTGCCGCCATCAATCCCGTGGCATAATCCACGATGACAAACACCACTAAAGCATAAAGGAAGCCGTCAAAGCCTCCCATGACCGCGCCCAGCGCACCGCCGAGCGCCGCGAACGCATACTGCGCCGCCTCGATAAAATTCTTCATTCCAATTCCTCCTTCTAAATTTGCATTAAAAAAAACACCTCGCAAGGTGTAGTTAATGTTTACGCGCATTCCACATACCGGATGAATGCCCTACCGTTCCCCTCGTTCACCCCCGCCTCGGTCTCCGCAGGGTAATATTTCCCATTGTGGGTGAATGGTGCCACACCGTCCACATAGCCGGAGCCTCCTGCCCCAGACTGCCCATACTGCCCGTAGTTCCCACCGAACCATCCGCCTCCCCCTCCGGAAGAAGCGGCACTGCTTGATGAATAATAATCCCCCATGCCAAAGTTTTCAGACGGGCTGCTGCCTGTGGATATCTGCCGGCCTCCCAGCGCGCCGCCGGAGCCGTTCCCGCCACGCTCCCCTCCGCCGTCTCCTCCCTTGTGGGCTGTGCCGTTGTCTATCCCGCCGCCCCCACCGCCTCCCGCCACGATCAGTATGCTGGAGCGGTTGGCATAGGACGGCCCGCTGGAACTGTTCGTGCCAAGACCATAAGGTTTTGTGGCCACATGGGTGGAACCGCCGCCTCCTGCCCCGTACTGCTTGCTGCTTACATAGTTGTAACCGTTCCCGCCTCCGTTTGCCCCCGATGACGTGCCTTTCGGTGATCCGCCGTTATAAACATAGATCACTTCATCCTTCTTCATCTTCTTATAGCCTTTGGAATGGCCGCCAAGCCCTCCTTCTGCCGTAAGGGAATCCACCTTCGCCGCAGCGCCGGAAGCGCCCCACACCTCAAACTCATAGATGCCGTCCTGGGGGATAACAAACTGTACATAATTCCCTGTGTAGGGGAAGTCATACTCCGTGGTCACCCACATGGCATAGAGCGCAGCCTCCGCAGGGAATACCCCTTTCTCCCCCGGTTTGTAAGATGGCGTGGAAAGGGAGTCAATGCTCCATCCGCAGAAGGACATATTCTTTCTCGTGTAGGGGCTTGCCGGGACCGTGGTAGGCTCGCTCTGCGCATTCCCATTGTTGTAATAACAGCAGACAGTGAAATTTTCCTTTGCCCCGCTCTCTGACAAAGTTCCGCCATTGGGCATCAGCCCGATGGTCATCTGCTTTTTAAACACTGCGTAGAGCGTGACGGGTTCCTCTGAACTGATGATAAACTCGGAAAGCACTTTTTTCTCTGCGGAATCATCCTGCCGCCATCCCACAAAGGTATAGCCCTCCAGAGCGGCGGGCGGTGCGGCGGCAATGGCGTCCTCCCTGTCCGGCACAGTCCTTTCTAATGAATATCCCGTGTCGATCTGGTAGGTCACCTTGACTCCCGCCGCATACACTCTGTCCTCTCCCACGAAAATGCGCGTCACACGCTTTGTCTCAGCATCCTCATAACAGAGATAGATTGTCGTTGCGCTGTAGCTTTCCAATGCGCGGTATTCGTCAAGGCTCACCAGTTTCATCACAAGGCCGGTGCTGCTCATCATCTCCGTCACTTTGGTATCCAGTTCCGTCATAGATTCCCCAAGGGATGCATTGGAAGAAATGACACCGTCCAGCTCCCCGATGATGTTCCTTGCAGTAAATACCGCGGTTCCGTCTCAAACCCTGTCCCCCACTTTGGTGATCCTCGAATACCCGGAAGGCTCGGAGGCGGCTGTGGTGCCTGCCTGTGTGCAGACCAGTGTCGCCCAGCCCGGAGCGCCCACCGCCGTCACCGCATCCCCTACGGCATAAGAGGTTGCACGGGTGAGGGTTTCCCCTCCGCCGCCTCCACCGCCGCTCCCGGCTTTCAGCGTGGGGAACACTTTCGTAAGGCCGTCCAAGCCTGCGGAAGATACCGTGAAGATGGCAAGTTCCAGGTCATAGGAGGAATTGTTGTAATTGATATTTACATCCGCGTCCAGCGGCGGAAGCTCCGCTGCCGCCTGCGCCAGTATCTTGATGGGCTCATCCGCATTGGATAAATCAAGGTGGATATACACCCGCCCCTGCAGTGTCTCCCCCACATCCGCAAGGCGCACGTCAATCTCCGTTTCATACACTTCAAAAAAGCGCCCCCGTATCATGCCAAAGCCCTGCGAGATGTGCAGCACATTGCCCCGCGCATAAGTCACTTCGCACCCTTTGAAGATGCCGCTGCCGGGGATTGCGGTTTCATAAATAATGGCGTCATCCTGCGGGTTCACGTTCCCGCCCTTATAGGTTTTCAGTGTAATGTTATCAGCCATTCTCCTGCCTCCTTAAAATCTTAGTCAAATCCAGCCGCACCGTGCCGAACACCAGCTTTGTATTTTTGCCACGCTCCCTGCCCGTGAGGATGCTGCGGTAACTCTCCCCATCCGATATGATGTCCGCCACCTGCCCGAATTCCAGTTCTTCCGGCTTCACCAAAGCGTCACCGTTCATCATGGTAAGTTCGATTAAATTTGAATAGGATAAATTTGCGAACTTGTTATGGGCGGCGCTGATCGCCGCGCTCTCAAAGCTGCTCCCCTCCTCATGGGAAACCGCCTGCATCTCACACACCACCGGGGTAATGCGGTCACGGTCTTTCGTGTCATAGCCAAGATCGGGATGCAGGAAATATACCCTTTTTATTTCATAATCAGAAGAATCATAAATCACCAGTTTATTCACATCGGCGCTGACCTGTTTTATCGTGACGCTCTTTTTGATGATGTTTGGAAGGTCGCTTTCAATCGTAATCACCCCGGCTGCCGCTTTCCCTACAATGATCTGCACTTCCCGGTTCTGGATGTCCAGCCTTGTCTTTACCAAAATACTGTACTTCTCCATTGCCGGGATGACCACCGAATCAATCAGGTTCACGATATTGTAATGCCCGTCCGCATTGGTGGTGGCGATTGTGACCTCCCCGATACTACTTCCGCAAATCTTCACTTCCCCGGAAAGGTTGCTCATGATGGTTCTAAGCGCAGTACCGGCCTGTGTAGACTTGATGCCCGCATTGCCCATCAGCCCGATTGCCTCTGCGGTATCTTCTGCGGAGAAACCCAAAGCCCCGGCAATGGGCGCACAGTATTTGAAGGTCTCGCCCATCATGGAGACGTTGGTATTGGCATTACTGCTTGCCGCCGCAAGGATATCCGCAAAATGCCCGGAATCCGCTGCTGTTAATCCAAAGGCGGTGAGGGCATCCGTCACGATGTCGGAAGTGGATGCCAGATCTTCCCCGGATGCCGCGGCAAGGTTCATGATGCCCTCGATGCCGGAGAGCATATCCGAAGTTTTCCAGCCGGCCATCGCCATATAGTTCATGGCTTCGGCTGCCTCCGATGCGGAGAACTTGGTCTTGCTCCCCATCTCCCTTGCCTTATCCCGGAGGGCATCAAGGTCTTTTCCCGTAGCCCCGGAAACCGCCGCCACCTGGCTCATGGCAGAATCGAAGTCTGCCGCTGTCTTTACCGCCACCGTTCCAAGCCCCACAATGGGCGTGGTCACGGTCTTGGTGAGGGTAGTCCCCACGCCGGAAATCTTATCCCCTAAGTTCTTCAAATCCTCGCCCACGGCGGCGATCTTCTGCACCGCCACCGCCGACTGGTTCGCCTGTTCTTCGAGGCTTTTCAGCCTTTCCTCGGTCTCGATAATCTCCCTTTGTAAGCCATCGTACTGCTCCTGTGTGATTTCACCCTTTGCCAGTGCCTCATTTGCCTGTTCCGCAGCGGCTTTCAGGGTTTCCAGTTTTTCCTTCGTCTCCCGCACCGCTTCCGCAAGGAGCCGGTGTTTCTGTGCCAGCAGTTCCGTGTTGCCGGGGTCCAGTTTCAGGAGGTTATTTACATCCCGTAACTGTGACTGCGTGGTGCGTATCTCCCTGTTTACTCCTTTCAGCGCGGCTGTCAGCTTTGTGGTGTCGCCGCCAATCTCCACCGTGATTCCCTGTATCCTTGACACCCCCACCCAAAGCACCTCCCCACGAAAAAAGGAAGCCCGGAGGCTCCCTGAAAAATGCGTAAAAAAAGACACCTGCTGTTATGGCAAGTGCCTATGTATTAGTCCGTTATGAATTATTATTTAAGCCTATAACTAATCAAAAATGTCCTGTTTTCTCCGCAGATTTAATTATTTTTATTATCTCCTCAGAAATTTCATCCGTACTCCTGTTATCTGTTTTTATTCTAATTGCATCACTAAAATTTTCATTAAGGAACGAAATATTATCTCCCAAATAATCTAATGCCGCTTGCTTATCTCTAGTAGAATCATTTTTAATTCGACTTTTTATAGTTTCTTCATCAGCCGTGAGTATGAAATGTAATATGTTTCTTTTTGATGTTACAAAATAGCAGAAAAGTTTTTCCATACATACTCTTTGAGTCAAAGCCATATCAACAAGCACCTTCTTATTTTCCCTCTCCCTTTCTTCTATTTCATTTTTGAACGATTCAATAAATCTAATATTATTCTGAGGAAAGGTTCCACCTATTGCCGGGAAACAATTGTTCTTTTTTGCTTCCTCAACAATGTCCTTCATCATTTGTTGAAAATAGCAGTCTGATTCCAAAAAGTCAACTGCATCATCTTGAAGCCCTTCTTTTACTTTCAATGCTACCGAAGTTTTCCCAATACCATATGCCCCATCTATCCAAATAATCACTGCTTTTACCTCCGAATCCATTAGCCTTTTCCTGCTACAAATATAGCAGAAAAAGGCTGTTTTTTCAATCAAAATGCGTCCATCGCGGCCTGATCAGCTAGTACAGCGTATGAAAATGAGTCGTTCCTGCTCTCACAGTACATATCATTGATAAGCCCGATGGAGAGCAGGTCAAGGTCAGCCATTGAAAGCCCTAGCTGCACACACCGTAAAAGGAACAGCGGCGTGGTCATTTCCCGCTCAGTTGGACGAAGTTTTTTTAGCCTCCACATCCGTCTGCACATTGAGTCCCCACAGCTCTATAAGCTGTGGCAGGACTTGATATATCGAAAAGGTGTTGAATCCGTCCAACCATTCATCCACTTCATTCGGAATTTGCGGGTCGGCGTGCTTTGCCATCGTATAGGCGATATTCTCGAACATCTCCAATGAAAACAGATCGAGGTTGGAATTCTCCTCATCCCCTTCCCCTATGCTCTTTTCCAGAATCCGCAAATCCTTATAAATGTCACGCTGGAACTTCAAACGGTAAATGCGCGGGATTGCCGCCGATGCCTTAAACAACACATCCTGTCCGTCAATCTCAATCTTTCTAACGATACTCATATCCTTTCAGCCTCCTTCATCCCTGTCCTTCTGTCTCTGCATCCACCGTTTTGGGTTCCGGCAGATACACGCTCTTATACCAGTTGGCATACGTCTCCACTGATGTCTTATTGCCCGTCTTGGCTTTCACATAGCCGCTCGCCAGCGGCCTTGCCTTGATGGTCAGCGTCTCGGTCTGCACCTCCCGGCTCTCCTCATTGGTCTTGCCCTCGATCTTGGGGCGGCTCGCGGAACAGTTATACAGCACATGGCGTATCTTGCGGATGTCGCCGTCAAACTCAAAGAGCAGCGCAAAGGCCGCCGTCTCGGAATGGGCGTTCTCCACCAATACTTCATTTGTATCTGCCTCTTCCTTTAACACGTCCGTGCGGAAACTTTCAGGAATCAAAGCCAGTTCCAGATCGCCGTCATAGCCCATGTTGTTGGCTATGATGTAATACTCGATGCCGTCCGCATAGAACGATTCCGGCTCCCCGTTGGGGTCGAGAGCAATGGAAACCGCACCGGGCATCGCCACGGGCGTCTCAAACCCGGTCTCCCCATTCTCCTGTGTTTTCTGCAAAGCGTAATGGCAGTTGCAGATGTTGAATTTCACTTTATTATTGTTCTTCATTTCAGACCTCCATTTCATACAAGACTTCATACAGCTTTTCTGACTCTATCCACGTTTCACTCTTGCCATAGAAAATACCGTGCTTCAACAGGACAGCCTCTATGGTTTCTTCCAGATCAGGATTTTTCAGATCGGTGTACAGTTCTATGTCAAGCTGGTTTATTTTGAAATACGCGATCCCGTCCGCCGAATAATTGTCAGCTTTGGGATATAAAAATACGAGGAAGGGCGGCTCCGGTGCTTCGCCCTCGACAAAGTGGTCATAGGCGAAGGGAAGCCCCATTTCACCCACCATCTTCAAGACTTCATCATGGCTCATCCTTCCAGCCCCCTTTTGATACCTTCTTCCAGTTCCCGGATGCCCGCCTGTTCCGCAGGGGCGATATGGGGGAATGCCCGGACTCTCCCGCCGCCCCGCTTGGCATGGCCTTTCTCCAGAAGATGGGTAAGCTGATACCGCTTTTTGTTATGCACCACCAGTTCCAGTGAATTGGAAGTCTCCTTCTGCTTTTTTACCGCCCATCCTTTTTTGTACTGCCCTGTCCGAACCGGGGCATTGGCTTTTACCTCGGACTTGACCGTATTTCCCGCTTTGGTCACACAGTCCTTCATCACGTCCGTGGCAAGCCCGGCATATTCAATTAAACCGTCCATGACCGCCTCCGCCATCTGCTCGATGGATACTTTCTTTTCAGACATCCCTACCTCTTTTCCAAAACCGCCCGCAGCTTCAATGTTTTATTCTGGTACTTCACGTTGTCAATGAATGTGATGTTATACACCTGCCCCCGGAACAGGATGCGGAAATGCTCCGTATCAATGGCGGCGGCTTCGCTGCAATAGCGGATAAGGAAAAATATTTCTTTCTCCGCATTAAGCTGTGCCGCCTCCCAATACTCGCTCCCGGAAAGGTTGTTCACATAGGCGTGGCAGGTGTAATAGTCCTGCCAATTCAGCACATGGTTCCCCGCTTTGTCATTGCCCGCCACGCTTTTCTGTATGGTGATCTTATCTTTCCATTCCCCAAGCGCCATCAGAACACCTCTTTTCGTATGCCGAATAAGAGGGAGCGCAGCGTCCGCACTAACTCCCCGTGGTCTGCCTGCTCCCGGTGTTCATAAAGGTAGGCGGCGGCATACAGGACGGCAATCCGCACCATCGGAAGGTGCGCTTCCAGTTCTGATATCTCCATCCGCGCCACGTCAGCACACAGCCTCTCCCCTGTCTCGATTAAGCCGGAAATGAAATCATCCTCATCCGCACTGTCCACCCGGAGATACTGCTTTGTTTCCTCCAATGTCAGGACTGCCATCCATGCCGCCTCCCCTCTTATGATGCAGACTTCTTCACCGTCATGGTCTTTACCGCTTCGGCAAGGATCAGCTTGCCGTCCACACGCTGTGAAGCGAGGAATCCCACCTGCCCGGTTGCCGCAAACAGCTCATTCAGACGCTTGAAGGAGCGTCCCTGCCTGTCAGCGATCCAGTAGTAAGAGAAATCACCGAAAGCCATCACCTTACTGCCATCCGATACCTTGATCATGGTCGCCACCTTGAAAGCGCCAATGGAGACCTGCCCGAAGGAATCATCCGATTCCGGGTATGCCCCTTCCTCGTCAATCCATGCCGCCTCGCCTTTAGATGCCACCACGGGAATCTTCCTGTCGCCGCTGGAGGTCTGGATCACTGTGGCAAGCCCCCGGAAACAGTTCTCTTCCTCCAGAGCCTCCACCAGCGTATGCTCGAACTCATCCGGCACAAGGTAGCCGCCCTCGGAATCTGTACCCACCTGCAGGGCATTCTCCACATCGAAGAAATTCTTCCGGCGCATGGCGTTCCAGAACGTCCTCCTGTAATTGTCCGTTGCCCTGCCCGTCTTTTCCTCCCCATCGGGATGGTTGTTTGGCTTGTTGGTGATCGGCTCGGATGTGGGCTTGTTCAGCTCCGCGTCAATGGCGGCCTGCCGCTCCAGGCGCCCGATCTCCTTCCCCAGATCGACTACCTCCTTCTCCATCTTCTCATAGGCGGCGGTGTCCTCTGCGGAAAGCAGCCCGTCCTCGCCGCGCTTGCTGTCTAAGAACTTCTTCGCCGCCTCCCATGCCTTTGCCCGTTTCTCCCTCAGTTCCAAAATCTTGCTCATAAACATTTCCCTCCATAAATTTAATGTGATAATAACTGTAAACGCTTCTCTAACTGCTCTATGGGTACTTTCGCCTCCGGCTTTTTCGGAATCAGCTTTGTCAGCAGGGAATTGGTCACTGCCGTCCGTGAGAACATCAATCCCTCTGCCGATTCTTCCGTACCTTCCCCTTCATGCAGGATGCCGTCCGCAAAGCCAAGCTCCACGGCTTTCTTTGCATTGAACCAAGACTCCGCATCCATGAGGTGTGAAATCCTCTTACGGTCCATCCCGGTTTTGATCTCATAGGCGTTCATGATGCCCTCCTTCACTTCATTCAGCATCTCTCCCGCTTTCTGCATCTCTTTGGAATCGCCAATGGCTACTGTAATCGGATTGTGAATCATCATCATGGCAAGGGGCGACATCAGCACCGTGGTACCCGCCATAGCAATGACGGACGCTGCCGAAGCCGCCAGCGCATCCACCTTCACGGTCACATCGCCTTTGTACTCCATGAGCATGTTATAAATCTGTGCCGCGGCGTACACGTCTCCTCCCGGTGAATTGATCCATATGGTGATGTTGCCGCTCCCGGCATTCAGCTCCTTTGCGAACAGCGCAGGCGTTACCTCATCCCCATACCATGTTTCATCCGAAATCTCGCCGTTCAGCACAAGGGTGCGCTCTCCCTCCCCGCCCGCGTCATTTTTGATCCAGTTCCAGAACTTCCTTTTCATTTCTGCCAACCTCGCTTTCTGAATTTCTTCATAGAAAAAAACAGGCAGAACATCTACCGCCTGTTTCTGTATCTTTATCTCATTACTCTCCCTGCCCCTTCCCGGCAAAAAGCCCTGCGTCTTTCAGGCGGCACATATTCCCGTTGGTGAGGAAGTATTCACCACCCTCCTCCACAGGTATCAAATCCATGCTTTCCAGCCGCCTTGCGTCATTCGGACACATGAATCCATTCTGAATGCCGATGGAATAACCTTTCATCCTGCTTTCATAATCGCCCCGGAGCAGGCCGTCCACGTTCATCTTCACGAAATACTCCCGCTTCTCCTGCGGAAGGAACAATGCTTTCTGTATGGACTGCTCCCACCGGATCACCCACGGGTCTAAGGTATATTTCACGAATTCCAGTGACTGCTGCTCGATGTTGGAAAAGCTGCTCTTATCCAAATCCCCGACCATGTGCGGCGGGATGCGGTACAGCCGCGCAATCTCATCTATCTGGAACTTCCGTGTTTCCAGAAACTGTGCTTCTTCCGGGGGAATCCCGATCTGCTGGTACTTCATGCCCTCTTCCAAAACGGCCACACGTCCGGCATTCTTGGAGCCGCCGTAAACGGAATGCCAGCTCTCCCTTACCTTTGCCGGGTCCTTTAATACCCCCGGATGCTCCAGCACACCGCCCGGAGTGGCCCCGTTCTCGAAAAAGGACGCGCCGTATTCCTCGCAGGCCAGCGTCATGCCCACTGCATTCTTCGCCATAGCGATGGGCGAATACCCCACCAGACCATCAAAGCCAAGCCCCGGTATATGCAGCACATCCTCCGGCTTCAATCTCACACGTCCGTATTCATTAAAATTCGGGTTCTCATCGGTGTTCCGGGTATAGGTGTAGAAAAGCCGCCCATGCTCGTCACGGTCAACCTCCATCTTATCCGGCAAAAGCGGGTATAAGGAAAGCACCCTGCCGTTCCCGTCACGGATGACCTGCGCATAGGCATTGCCCCAGATCAGCAGGTGGCTCATGAGCGTCTCCCGGAACACGAAGGAAGTCATCTCCGGATTCGGCTCGTCATGGAGCAGATAATAGAGCGGATGGTCATACACACGCTCCTTCCCGGTTTCCGTATGGCGGTACACATGGATGGGCAGGGATGCCACAGCCTCCGCCAGTATCCGCACACAGGAATAGACCGCCGTGGTCTGCATGGCCGTCCGCTCATTCACATTTTTCCCGCTGGTGCTTCTCCCAAAGAAAAAGGAATAAGCCGAACCGCCGTAGCTGTCCTTTGGCTTATCCCTTGCACCCCGTATTCCAAAAATGGATGGTAGTTTCATAGACACCTCCTAAAAATATACAGAAAAAAGCACCTCCGAAGAGATGCCTTAAAAATTCATTCATGAAATACAAATACTCTATACCATTCATCAATCACTCTTTCATCAGCCATCATGACTAGCTAATACATTCAATCCTTCCCTTCTATCTTCTTTTAAATAAACATTAAAAATACGAGGTACCTTTCCAAATTGAAGCTCAATCATTTCTGTTGTTATATCATTAATATGGTATGGCATCAAATAAAATTTCTCACCACCACACTTCCTGCGAACAGTATCTACTATGTGAAACACATTTCTTACAATTAAATTATCCTTGCAATACATATCGTTTTTATCTAAACAATATATTTTTAGCAAATAAGCCAGTAATAAAGAAGATAATTTATATACATAAGGACCCTTTTCATATTCTTCTAATACTTCCGTATCTGTATCAGTGAGTGCTCTATGAGATATCTCCTTAAAATCAAATGCACAATCTAATAATACGGGTTCAAGCATACATAAATCATCATAATTCTTTCCATCAATGGATAAAGCCTCATATACTGTTCGCCCATACTTTTCATGCGAATGCACATATTCCGTATCAATACTATCATCTTTTGAAAATCTTGACTTTCTATAACACTGTTTACGAAAAATATACGTATAATCACCAAATATAGCTGAAAGATCATCTGCACATGCTTCCTCAAAGGAAATTTTATATGCACTACTTTTCTCTGAAAAAGAATCAATTACATTTATTGTCCACATTAATCTCTTTCTCCAAAATAAAGCATATAAAATTGGTTCCTTTTTTTCACGCGAATATTCTTTTAACACATCATATTTATACTTTTGCAATTCAAATGTTTGTTTATCTCCATCAATCAACTTTACTTCAACAAGAACATTTGAAAAAATAGTATTACTTCCAGCCTCAAACACAATTTCATAATCAGGTACCTGTAATGTCTCCTTAGATTTCTCAGGAAACTGTTCCTGACCTAATGGAGTAATTATTTTCACCCACGGCAAAAGTGAATATATACGCATAAATAAATCTTCTACCGCATATCCCTTTGCAAATCTACTATATAGTAAATTAAGTTGTGAACAGTTAAGAAATATGGTATAATTAGGGAAGAATCACAAGAAAGGAATCTTTCCCGTTATGTCTAAAAATATTACTAAAATTACTTTGAGTGAAGA
>RAYY01000042.1 GCA_003611875.1 bacterium D16-56
TCTTCACTCAAAGTAATTTTAGTAATATTTTTAGACATAACGGGAAAGATTCCTTTCTTGTGATTCTTCCCTAATTATACCATATTTCTTAACTGTTCACAACTTAATTTACTATATACTAGTTTCTACAGTGTTAGGACATGCCAGAACTGATACAACCAAAATCTACTATGCAAAGCCATCGGTAGAACAGCTTAGAGACGCAATGGAATCTGTCCCAACACCCGCATCTGATGAGGTGCCAATGTGGGAGGGCAACGAAGATGAAATGGCAAGACTTTGCGGGTTGCGCTAACGAATAATGCCCATCTTTTAGCAGTAAAACGTCTTATTTCTCAGCATTCTTTAAAATGATTAACATTTTGGAATGCTGAGTATAAGGCCTCCACCTCTTTGGTGTTCCTGTCTTTTGCGGGCGCAAGGATATCCTTGTTTACATCTTTATCATGCAGCATGGAATGGGCGGTTTCATGCACCATCGTCTTTAAGGTCTGGCTCTCGCTCATGCCCTCCTGCACCGCAATCCGCTTTTCTGTGGGGCTGAAGAACCCTTTGGAATCGCCGGGAATGTCCTCAAAGCTGACCGGAACCGGGGCAACATAGGTGATCGCCTTGATAAAGTCCTCATACCCCTCCACTGTGGACAGAAGCTCTTTTGCCTCCATCTCCGGGATTGGCTCCCCCGATGTCTGCTTTACATCAAAGACGGACACAGCACGGAAAGCAGGGATTTTAACCTCGACTTCCTCCGTCTGCGGCATACCGTCCTTATCCAGCATGACCTCCCCAGTCACAGGGTCTAACTTATCCCGTTCCTCTTTGATCTTATAAGGGGCAGGGGCAAGGATACGGATTCCCCTCTCCCCCTTGTTTACATGGCGGTTGAAATTCTTCTGCCATGCCTGGTAGCCTGCCACTAAGGTTGCGTCAGGGCGCTGTAAGGCTATCAGAAGCGTGTTGTTGACACTGTAATTATGGAATTTTGACATAGTGGAGAGATAGCTTTTGTATTTCTCGCTCCCGAAAAGCTCTTTTAAGCCTTCCTCCAGTTTGTCAGTGATCTCTTTTACTTTCTGCTTTTCTGTTTTTGCATCTGCCATATTTGATTTCCTTTCTTTGCATGAAAAAAAGACAATCTGTTATGACTGTCTTTCTTCCCGAAAACAAAAAAGCAGCGAATTGTTTTATATAATGCAAAAACAAATTCACTGCTTTACTACTTGTGTTATTAAGTTGCTGTAATTATGCTAATACTGGCTCTCTTTTTCTAATGACAGCCTCCACTTCCTCTATGGTCTTTTCAACAATCCTTGCTATTTGTTCTGATGAATAACCATCTCTGTGCATATTCATAATCACGCCAGTTATAGCATTATCTGTTGCATTTTCTCTGATCCCCTGTGAAAGATTACACATAGCGCTCATATCCTTTCTCAATTTTTCATCTACCGGAATACTGTACTCAGTTTTAATAATCCCTAATTTCTCATCAACGGTCAATTCCGCCGAAAGCAACGTACTCAGCAAACGGTGCAGCTCATACTTTTCATCATGCTCCGGAAGTTCATTTGATATACCTATCAGGACAATATTCAGCAGGTCAAGCCCGCCTTTCCACGGATAGGAACCGAGCAGATCGTCTTTCGCAAGATGCACATAAGCCATACTGCTTTCGTCCATGCCCATACACACCCAAATCGAAAATACACGCCTGATGTCGTTATAATTTGTCTTGACAAAATCCCGTTCCTTCTGCGAGGAAACAAGGCGGCTCACATAGAAAACTGCCCTGTTTAAGATATGGTAGCCTGACGGTTCATCTTTCTGTGCTTCCACGTTTACGATAACCTGTGAAATACCGTCTTTCATGCGCACATAAAAGATAATGTCAAACCTTACAAGCCCCTCGTTTATCTCCGCATTTTCCGTATTCATCCCGACAATGCGCTGCCCGTTTTCCGAACTATCCTTAGATAGTTTGCTGTCGTTAGACGGTATTTTTTCAATATTGGTCAGCCCCGGCTCTACCGGAACCACGCTGATAAATGGCTCTCCCTCAATATAAGACACCACATCTTTCGGGTTCATTCCCCGGAACTCATCAACCGTCTTTACCAGGATATGCGCCAGAATGAGCTTATTTCCCAACAGGCGTTTTGCCTTATCATCATACTGTGCGTCCTGGTCTGCCATGCTGACCGCATTCTTTATTTCCGTATCCATCAGCCATAAACCTCCTTTTTGTATGGTGGAAATGCAAAAGCCATTCCCAAAAGGTATATGACCTCAATGCCATTATACCCCGAAATCCCGGCTAAATCAATCGAAACTTTATAATTGCCATCCCGGACAATAATTGAAATTTGATTAGTTTTATGATTATTACAGCGTTTCCTCCTTCCTCTTCGCTTTATCAGTATCTGCCCGGTCTGCCCCGGACACTTGCGCTTTGTATGCTGCCAACTTTTCTTTTAACGATGCCCTCTGCACAGGCTTGTCAGCCATTGCCGCCCCAGCTCTCAATCCTCCACTACCCATTGTGTAATCATGCCTTGCGTTTTCTACCGGGTACGGTATCGGTGCATTGGCGGCTCTTTCGCCTGTTTCCGGTCTTTCGGAAGTCTTTTCTTCCTGTGCTGACTTCTGGACATCATGTCCAGAAGTTTCCTGCCCTCCGTTTTCTTCCTCCGGAGCATCGTCCATGCCGAGTGCGTCATCGCCCTTTTCGTCCATGTTAAGCAGGGCATTTAAGGCGGATAACCGTTCCAGCTTCTCCGCTAGCTCCGCTTCCTGTGCGAACGGCTTTGTGACCTCCGCTTTTGCGGTTTCAAGCTGTCGCTGCACAGTTTCCAGTTTCGTCTGCGCTTCGGAAAGCTGCTTCGGCATGGATTCCAGGGCGTGGTTGATACGGGCGATGTTGCCGAGAGGGTCAGAACCGACTTCTAAGTTATGGGAAAGCTGCCCTTTTAAATTCATCACAAATTTGTGATTGTATGAATCAAAGGACACCGCCATCTTAAATCCAGCATACTCCCCGACCGTGGCAGGCACATTGACCGTTTTCATCTCCTTGCACATCTCCACAAGGGCAGCCCCGGCTTCTTTTTTGTCCGTATAAGCCTTATCCCCGACTTTCATCAAAAACTGCTCTTTATCTGCCGGGAGGTTTGCTTTTGCGGTCTGAATATCCGCCTCCATGCCCTCTATCCTCTCCTTCAGGATGGCGATCTGCTGCGGATAGTGCTTTGCGATATTATCCTCAAGTTTATATTTCTGGCTTGTATGGTTCGCCTTCATCAGCTTCAGCTTTGACACCTGAATGTCGAGATCCATCTTTTCTTTAATGTACGGGTTCCCGGTAGCCAGGGCTTTCACCTCCGCATAGGTGAGCGCCGCCTCGTCCACGTCCTCACAGCTGCGCACCGGGGATTTGCTCGTCATGATCTGCCCGATGAACTTCTGCTTATTTTCGATTAGCTGGTCGAGTAGGTCAGCGGTATTACTACCGCTTTCCCCTCTAAGAACCGTGCATGAGAGTTTCCCCTCACACGGCTCAAGCACTTATAAGCCCTGTATCACCAGAGCCGGTTCACCAACTTCTTTTGAGTAATGCAGTTTTCTGTGACAGCCTGCGTCTACTAAGATTCTTGTTATCTTATAATCGTTCCCCGTGGCTTCATGGATTCTGTACCCTTCCTCTACTGTGATAGCACCGCCGCATATAGGGCAGATTCCTTTTTGTGCTTTGTAGAGGGCATTCAGCTTCCTTCTGCCCTTGATTTCACGAAACATTCTCTCTGTATCTCTTTCTTCAAAATATCCTGCAAACCTGCTGTCAAATGGCGTCGCTTCTGATTTTGTTTTCAGCCACCTTACGATTTTTGTATTAGTGGCATAAATCAGGTTGAATTCAAACGAATCAGACGTTTTAACGCTGAATGTCCAGCTTCTCGTGCCAACCTGTCTGAAATATTTCTTTGCTATCCATTTATGGCTCTTTTTAGGGTGTCTGCGTTTGCACCACTGCCATAGACATCTCCACACATCAAAATCAAATCTTTCAAATGCCTGTGACGAAACATTATACTTTTGGAAATTTACCCACCCACGGATAACCGGATTCAGCTTCCGTATCAAATCTTCCTGTTTCATGGACGGGTTCTTCTTGATTATCTCCCTTATCTTGCTCACTATGGCTTTATAATTCTTTTTGGACGGTTTCGTCAGAAGTTTGTCTTTGTACCACCTTATATTGCTTCCGAGAAAATCAAACCCATCTTCGATATGGGTAATGACTGTCTTTTCTTCCGACAGTTCCAGCCCCCTCTTTGACAGGAATTCCCGGATAATGGGAAGCACACCGTTTTCCAGAATCTCTTTGCTTTCGCCAGTGACAATAAAATCATCAGCATAACGCACAAAGTTCACTTTCGGAAAATATGCTTTCCCATTTACTTTCGTTTTGTGGTATTTCTTCTTAATCTGGACTTCCAGACCATCTAATACCATGTTGCAGATAGTTGGTGAGATAGATGAACCCTGCGGGCTTCCCAAATTCGTCGGAAATAACTTCCCTGTTTCGATATACCCACTTTTTAACCATTTCCGCAGAATGTCTTTATCCATTGGGATGTGGTTCAGAATCCACTCATGGCTGATATTGTCAAAACAGCCTTTAATGTCGCCTTCCAGCACCCATTTTGGTGATTTCCCTTTATTCAAACAGGTAAAGCACTGCTCGATAGCGTCCTGTACACATCTTTTCGCCCGGAATCCATAGGAATTCGGGTCGGCTGTGGTTTCCGCAATCGGCTCTAATGCAAATTTATATAACGTCTGCATTGCCCTGTCCTTCATGCATGGGAATGCTTAACGGGCGCATTTTCCCGTTTTTCTTCGGTATATTGTATGCGAGGACGATGGCTGCCCGTTCCTGCAAATCGCCGGACAGCAGCCCGTCTAACAGGTACTCTACATAGCTCTGCTTCTGTAAGGCTTCCACAAACCGGGGGTGCCATCTGTCCCCCGGCTGGCGCGGGGCGTATTCCTCCCGCCACCGGCGCAGGAGATGGCAGTAGTCGGACAGCACCTGAAAACAGTGCTGCTCCATGCGCCGGAACCTCTGTTCCTCGGTTTCCTGCCGCAGCCGGGGGCGGATGGGCGGCTTTGCCCGGTTCTTCCCGCTCTCAAAGGGGATGGAGAAGTCCTGCGCCAACATGAGGGCGGCTTCCCGGCTCCCGGTTCCCTGAAAACGGGAAACAAAATCAATCACGTCCCCGGTCGCCCCGCAGCCGAAGCAGTAAAAGCGGCGGTCAAGCTTCATGCTGGGGTTTTTATCGTTGTGGAACGGGCAGACGCACATCCCATGACGGTTTACCCGGATTCCGTAATGCTCCGCAGCCTGCCTTGCGGTGACAGCCTGCTTCACGGCTTCAAAAACATTCAATTCGCGTTTCCTCCTGAAAATAAGAAAAGCGCCTGTCATTCTCAAAGTGAAAATGGCAAGCGCCGGGTGGTTAAAGTTAAAGTTCCATATCCTGTTGTTTCTTCTGTATTGGTTGTTTCTGTGCTTCCCGGTTTCTGGCGGCTTCCTGCGTCCATGCAAGCTGTTCCGTGACAGAGGGCTTCTTCCCCGGCTCTGCGGTTGCCCTGCGTTGTTCTGGCGGCAGGACTTGGTTGAGCCAGTGGCGCACGTCCCGCAGCACCTTGACCTCCTCCTGAACCGTTTCCAGTTCCCCTTTCTTCCCGGTTACGATTTCGGAAAGCTCCTGCCGCTTTGCTTTCAGGTCTTGGACGCGGTAAGATTTCGCGTCAGGGTTGGCTTTGAAATAGCGGATAGCGGCATTGTATGCGTCCAGCTCTTCCCGGTGGGCGGCGGCAAAGGCTTCCTTTTTCCCTTTCCAGCGGATGGCGGCGTACTCGGCGCGCACCGGCTTCCCGGTTTTGTAGTGGTCGATATGGGAAAGGATGGTGTCAATGGTTTTCACCTGCTTCTCGGATTTCTTCATCTCCCTGCGGGCAGCCAGCACCTTGCCGCTGGTTTCATCCAGATAGGCGTCAAGGCTTTCCACGGTGGAGATTTCCTTTTCCTGCAAAAACCCCAGGGCTTCCTGTACTTTGTGAAAATCCCCGACAGTGCCTTTCAGCCTGCCTTTTGCCGTCCAGTCAACGCGTTCTTCGCTGCGCCGTGCCAGATAGCGGGAAAGAAGCTCCGGGATGGACGGCTCTTTCGCCTGTTCCAACGCTTCCATGAGCGCGGCCTTTTTCTCTTTCAGGTCGGCAATCCAGCCTTTTAAGTGGCGCACCATCTGGCGGATGGACTGCATAAGGGAATTGGCGGCTTTGATGTCCCGGTTCAGGTTCCCGATGTCGGTCTGGATTCCCCGTTTCTCCATCTGGCAGACGGCAGCCCCCATGTGGACGGTGGGGATTTTGTCAATGCCCTGCCGTTCATAGGAGCGCAGGTCAAGGCGCGCCGGGGAGCCGATGGCTTCCAGATAGCGGTTCGCCGTGTTCGCCCAGCCCTGCCGCCAGATTTCCCCGTACTTCTGGTCGTTCCAGTCCACGATGTCCTCCTTGTGGCTTTTCCAGTTGCCGGAAGCCAGCCGGATTCTCTGTCCGTTCTCATCAAGGTCATAGACCTTGCGGCTTTTGGGAAGCCATCTGCCGGTTTCGTCCATCGCTCGCATGGTTAAGAGGATATGGGCGTGGGGGTTGCCGTCCCCCTTGTCATGGATGGCAAAGTCCGCAACCATGCCTTTGGAAACAAAAAACTCCCGGCAGTAGTCCCGGATAAGGTCGGCGTACTGCTCTGGGGGAAGTTCCCGCGGTATGGCAAGCACGATTCTCCGGGCAAGCTGGGAGTTCCATTGTTTCTCTGCGGCTTCGGCGGCGTTCCATAGGGTGTTCCGGTCGGCATATTCCGGCGGGGCGTGGGGCGGCAGCATGATTTCCGTATGGACGATTTCGCTCTTGTGGGAATAGTATTTCTGTTTTTGGTCGTACTCGGAAAAGAGCCGTTCCCCGCTCTGGTAGGCAGCGGAAGCGACTGCGGATTGACGGTTGCTGCGCTGGATGATTTTTATATCATGGTGTGGACATGGCAAGCGAGGTTTCTCCTTTCTCCCCGGTGTTGGGGCAAAAAAAGAGCAGGGAACCTGTCAAAAGATTTCCTGCTCGGTGGTGCCGCCAGTGGGCGGCGGGTATTTAGTTTTGAAAGTTCGGGTCAAGTTGGCCCGATGTGGAATGGCTGAATAAAGTGTAATTTATATTTATTAGGATTTTCACTTAATTGTTCCCACAATCTTTATGTTTCCTCCGTTCTGAAACATACCAGAACAATTATACTGCCATGTTCCTTTTTCTAATGCTATCTCTTTAGTCAAATCAGTGGAAGCAATCGTAATATGCTGTTCTTTACCATCTGGATTAAACAAGAATAAATCTACCGTTCCACCTTTGATATCCGAAGTAATATTTATAACAAGTGATTGATTATCTTCAGCTTGAAATGAACCAGATTCAGCTATATTCCTCTGGTCTGTATGGTTGGCTATATTAAGAACAGTAGTTCCGTTAAGCTGGGGATTCTCAATCGTTTCATGCGAAATATTGCTCTGAGAAATCAAGTCAATCGTATTGCTTTCAACATCATAATTAACGCCATATCCAAGATTTACAAACAATTCATTTACTGGTGCATAAACACTTTCATCTTGTTCATTTTCCATTGCAACAGAAAGCAAAGGCTTACTGAGAGAAAGTGAGGTGCCGTTAAACGTAATGTTCATATTGCTTATACTTGCAGACTTAATATTCGATGCCGCAAATACTGTTGTTACCCCAGTTGTACCAATAAGAATTCCGGCGACTAAACTCTTTATATCAAATTTCTTCATGTATAATACCCCCTCTTACTAAATTCCGATTTACCGTTAATTTTATTATACTTCATCCATACAAGGAAGTATAGCGAATTTTTACAAAACTTGCTGCCCGGGAACAGCTTGCAACGCAAGGTGTTTCCGAGCGGCAAGTACACAAAGGGGTAGCTGGCGGCAGCCAGCGCAGGGGAAGTGTAGCTTCCCCTGTTGAGGATTGGAACAGATTGAAAATCTGCGGAAATCCTCAGCTCCCTGCAAGGGGCTTCCGGCAGGACGCAACGCACCACCTTTCGGGTGGTGTATAGTTGCGCCCTCTTTCAGAGGGGAAAGCCCCGGCTTGCCGCTCTGGAAGCCATCTTCGCCGTTTCCGGCGTGTGGTCTTTTAGGGTTTTTCCGATTCCCCGGCAAGTACCTGCTCCATGATTTTTCGGTTCTCACTCTGACGGAACAGCAATTTCAAAAGCAGACTGACCTGTTCATCGGTCACAAGCTCCGGGTGGGGCAGGTAGCTTTCCAGTGCCGCCCCTCTGGTACAGAGCCGGTGCGTCCGCTCGTTCCGGGTTAATTGCTTCGCCTGGTGCTGCAACATTTTTTCTTCATGCTCCAACCGGCGCAGCTTCTTTTCCCCTTTTTCAATCGTCTGATTGAGTTTTTCCAGCTTCTCATTCATAACGGCGTCCCTCCTTTGGAAGTAAAACGTAAATGTGATTGGTTTCCCCCACGCCCTGACGGACACGCATAATCATTCCGGCTTGTTCCAACTCGTTCAAAGAACGCTTACAGGTCTGATAGCTGCGGGAAAGGGCTGCGGCCAGTTTTAGGACAGGGAAACGGATAAATAAAATCCCGTTGCTGTCCTCAATCCCGTCTGTCAGGGTTTCATCTAACAGGCGGGCGTACATGACTTTGGCTGTGCTGCTGACCGGCAGACGCAAGACCGCCCACGGCAAGGGCATACAGGGCGGCAGGGGCGTGTCGGCTGTCATAAATTCATAGTTCATTCAGTGGGTGCCTCCTTTTTGTTCGTTTGGATAAATAGCGGGGGCAGTCAATGATAACCGCCCGGAAGCTCTGCTTGCACTCGTGCTGACACTTCCGGCAAAGCTCGTTGTAGCTTCTACGCTCCCGGTCGTTGAGGAAGAAAGCAAGCTCTTTCTTCAACTTCTTAGGCATTCTCGGCATTGTACCTCCTTTCATGAAAATCCGCCCATTTCAGCCAGAACAGCGGGAATGGGCGGATAGCAGGTTTTTGTGTATCGTTTCGGGGCGATTTTCAAGGAAAATACGGGCATAGAGCCGCTTAAAAATCCCCCATAGTATTACGGACAGGGGGAACTATCCCCTGTGAATTTGTTGTGTTTCGGTAGCGTTTCGGTGTTCATTTTTGCCGGTTCTCCCTGATGTCGTTCCTCCCCTGAATCTCACAGCGGCGTATCGCTCCCCTTGGTGCGCTCGTTTCCGTCAAGGCTCCTCCATCTCCCTGATAAAAGTCGCTGCGGCACTTCGCCGGGGAAGCATATTCCATACAGGCCGGTCATTCGATTGGAATAATCCATCGATGAACTGCCTTTATCATAGGTCATTTTTGTACCCTGTGCCGTATGTCCATAAAGTAGGAAATCGCGGCAAAAATCAAAAATTTCCACGCTTATGGAAATGGTATGGTATAATGGGATTGACGGCGGCAGCCAGCCGCAGAAAGGGGTGCGTGCGCCGTGAAAGGTGCTACTACAATTCAGGAAAAACTTTGGGAGCTACGCAAGGATAAGGGCTTGAAGCTGGAAGAGCTGGCAAAGCAGACCGGCATTTCAAAATCAGCCCTCGCCAGCTATGAAGCCAACGATTACAAAGAAATCAACCACGGGAATCTGATTACGCTGGCTGATTTTTATGGAGTATCACTCGATTATCTGTTTTGCCGGACAGAAAACCGGGAGCAGATAAATACGCCTTTAATGGAGCTGCATTTGAGCGATGAAATGGTGGAGCTTCTAAAAAACGGGCGTATCAATAACCGGCTGCTCTGTGAGCTTGCCACTCATAAGGATTTTATCAAATTTTTGGCGGATATTGAAATTTATGTGGACGGTATCGCCAACATGCAAATCCAGAACCTTAACTCCCTTGTTGATTCTATCCGGCATGAAATCATTGAACGCCACCGTCCCGGTGAAGATGACCCATATCTGAAAGTGCTGCAAGCCGCCCATGTGACGGATGATGAATATTTCAGCCGTATGGTGCTGGACGATATAAACCTGATTATCCGCGACATCCGGGAAGCTCATAAAAACGACAGCGAGAGCGCGCCCCAGACCACGGTTGCCGATGAACTGAAAGAAAATCTGGACGCGGTGGAAAATTTCAAGGGCAGCCGTCAGGAGAAGCTGGTGTTTCTTTATTGCAAGCAGCTCGGTATCAACTATAAAAATCTGTCGGAAGAAGAATTTCGCTGGTTTATCCGTATTCTTCAAAAGTCAAAGAAAATGGGTACGCCTATCAATCAGAGAAAAAAACGGTAAAATAATCGCTGGGGCATGGTTGTTTTTTGCTTCCCATGTAACATCATTTGTGCTGTGATTATCTAATCAAATTTTTCTTATACTTTTTTACAATAGATATTTTTGCTCTATATTTGACCTCTACTGGACAAATAGGCAGAAAAACAATGAAGCAGCCACAGATAGAGTTCCTCTGTTAGTGGCTACCTTTTACTCCAAAAAGAAGAGAGTGGAATTCAAAGAATTCCACTCTAATTATTGATAAAAATTTTTGTATTATTAGATAAAGTATCCAAAATACTGCATCAGTGCCAAAAAACCTAAAAACAAATTGATTATAAATAATACGCCAAACAATAACACCAAAACAGCATTAAAAATCTTTATGCTATTAGATTTTGCTTCTTTATAACTTAAACACCCATTAACAATCCACAATAGAAGCAATGGATTCCATCCTAAAATTGGAATTAAAAATGCCAATCCAAATGAAATTCCTATAAATAAAACATATCGACGATCCGGATTTAAAATCCATTTTCTGAGAAACAGTTGCAGTTGTTTCTTCATACTTCAATCGTGAAATTCGATACATTAGTAAACGGTCCGAGCGTACCTGTTACGTAATCAACTCCCGGAATAGGGCAACTAACAGTATGTGTTGTTGTGACAGTAAACGAAGCCGAAGTTTTGTTGCTATTGATAGCTGGCTTTGTAGTCCTTATGCTATCCAAACTTCCAGAAAAAAGTGCTCCTAAATCACTAAAAGACACATTTATAGTAGGAGATGGAAAATCAATAATCTCATTTGTAGAATCTTGATATCCATATGAGCCAGTAGCAGTAACAACTAAATACCAACTTTTACCATCATAAGGGAAGCCATTTTGTTTAACCAAATGGACTACACTTTCTTCATACTGAGGGTGCAAAACTGTGCGAGTCGTTACATCTGGAACAATATTCTTATGTCCAGTCAATTGAGAAATTCCTTCTTTAAAACATCCAGATAAAATAGCATCATAATTTCCACTTTGGTAAATTGCATTATATCTTGTTAAAAAGCTATTTGTTATGTCTATTCCGTTAGCGTTATATACTTCACCTTTTCCCTCAAATACTTGGTCACACACCCTCTTAAAATCAGCACTGGCAACAGGAACCTCTCTTTCATCAACTGATGAAGCGAAAGCCGTTGTGCTGAAACTGAATATCAAACACAAAGTCAAAAACATCGCAAATAATTTTTTCATTTTCGCCATAAAAAATCTCCTTATTTTGTAGAAAAGTTTGTGTGGTTCCTTTTAAACAATAGCATAATTGTGCGAAATATTCAAGTTATTTTTTGAATAATTATAATTATTGTTTATATCCAACAAAATTTTATAATTATGTATCTACTCCCGTTCTAACTCTATCACATCTGAAATATCACAATTTAGAGTTTCACAAATCTTTGTCAGCGTTTCCATGCTGATATGCTTTCCCTTTCCCATGTTGGCAATCATATTTGTGGTAAGACCGGCAGCCAGCCGTAAATCCTCTTTCCGCATATTGCGTTCTATCAGCGTATGCCATAGCGGTTTGTAGCTTATATACATCTATCAGCCTGCCTTTCTCCCCGTGTCGGGGGCTTTTGTACTCATTATACCATTGGACTTGCTAAACCACAAACATTTCTTGACCGCTCGCCGGTTCTGTCTGGATTGTGCTTTTCCTTTCCGCTTTTTGATTACATCTAATTAGCCATGAACTGTTTCATGCCTTGACTTTTTGAGCCAGGGTTGTCCGAGCCGTAGCCCTCCAAAAGATTAACTACGCCCCATACGCCAAGGCCAGCACCGAGAGCAACCACAAGGGTCTGCAAAGTATCAATAGCGGAAGTAAAAAACTGCATAGAGCCTCCTTTTCTCCGGGGTATTCCCGGCCATGAAAAAAGCCACCATTTCTGGCGGCAGTTACCGACTTCGGGACACTTTGTCCCAAAGTCTATTTATGCAAAGGCATCCGGATCGTCAATATCGTCATAGTTGAGGATGTCCTCGTCCTCGCCTGTGAGCCCATTGTCCTCCACGGATACCTTATACACCTCGCATAGTTCCTCCGGCCCGGGCCGCCTGCGGCGGTTTATGAGCCTGTCGAGGTCAAAGGCGTTTTTCTTTTTATCGGCTTCAGCCGTGTATTTATAGTTGGGGTGCTTTTTCAAATCATATTTGGAAGAGAAGAACGGGGGCAGGCCCCGTAACTGCAAAATGCACTTGTCCCCCGGCATAGTTGCCAGTTCCGCTGGGGTCATCAGCTCCCGGCCCAGCCGCTGGTTGTTCTGGCTGTAGCTTTCCGACTGGCCACGGGAACGGCTGTCGGTCTGCATGGAGATAGTGGCCTTTCCCAGCCAGTTCTCGGATATTTCCTTGATCGTGCTGGCCTCCCGGCCCCCGAGGAAGATCACGCTGTCCATATTTCCCAAAATCGTCTCAGCGTGTTTGTCATAAATAGCCTTGCACTGCGCTAACTGCTGGTAAAAGAGGGTCAGCGACACCTCCCGGGAGCGGATGACCGCCACAATCTTTTCAAGCTGGGGAACCTGTCCCGTGTTGGCCGCCTCGTCCCACAGCACCCGCACATGGTAGGGCAGGCGGCCACCGTGAACATTGTCGGCCCGCTCGCACAGGAGATTGAACATCTGCGAAAAAGCCAGGGCCACAAGGAAGTTATAGGTCTGGGTGGTGTCCGAGATAATAAAGAACACCGCCGTTTTCCGATCCCCGATGCGGTCAAGCTCCAGCTCGTCATAGGACATAATCTCCCGGAGCTGGGGGATGTCAAAGGGCGCAAGCCTGGCCCCGCAGGAAATCAAAATGCTTTTTGCCGTCTTGCCGCTGGCCAGCTTGTACTTTTTGTACTGCTTGACAGCGAAACAATCCGGCTTTCTCTTTTCCAGCCCGGAAAACATATAGTCCACGGCGTTCATAAATTCCTCGTCATCCTCTTTGACCTCCATCCCGGAAATCATATCCACCAGAGTGTTCATGTTCCGATCCTCGGCGGGGCCCTCGAAAATGATATAGGCGATCAAAGCGCAGTAGAGCAAAGTTTCCGATTTTGTCCAGAACGGGTCGCCCTCCTTGCCCTCGCCCTTGGTGTTGGAAATGAGGGCATCCACAAATTTAAGGATGTCGGCCTCGTTCTTGATATAGGCCAGCGGGTTATAGTGCATGGATTTTGAAAAATCAATGCTGTTGAATACCTTGACCTTATAGCCCTTTTTCTTTTGGAGAAAACAGCCCACCTGGAACAGCACCCCGCCCTTGGGATCGACCACCACGAAAGAGGAATGAGCCTGGAGCAGTTGGGGCGTGAGCCAGAACCGGGTTTTTCCCGAGCCGGACGAGCCGATCACGCAGCAGTTTAGGTTGCGGGCGTTGGCCGGGATCTTGGGCCGGGTATTCATAGTGAGAAATTCCGTCCCAGTCAGAATGACATTGTTTTCAAACTTTGGATCGACAAAGGGCTTGATGTCTTTTTCCGTCCCCCACCGGGCCGATCCATACTCTTCATCCCGGCGGAATTTTTTAGCGTTTTTGCTTTTTACATAGATCAGCAGACGGAACGCCGCCGCCCCCACAATGCCGATCAGCCAGTCAAAGGGATGGACTCCTGGGGCGAAGTCGGCAAAGGCCGGGCCGATGGTCTGGCCCAGCCCGATCAATTTGTGGGCGAAATCCGTACCCGCCGCCAGCCGGTAGGCCGTCCCGATTTTCAGACAGGCCCACAGGATAAAAAGGTAGGGGATGTTGGGTATCAAATATTTTTTTATGCTATCTGTCCTCACGGGCCGCCTCCTTTACTCGTTCTTTCGCCCGGGGCTTTTCCACCGCAAGCCGCTCCGCCGCCTGTTTCAGTTGCTCCCGGATAGGGATGCGGCTGGATTTTGACTGCGTGAGCAGTTTCCGGGAATAGCTTTCAAAGCAGGCGGTAACAGCGTCCGCCTGTCCCGCCTTGAAAAACAGCAGATACTTGTCCGGCCCGGTTTTATAAAAGGCATAGTCCACATTGAAACGGCGGGCCATGCGGTCAAAGAGTTTCGGGGCCTCCACTTCGATGCTGTTCACATTTTCGCCGTGGGCCATGAGCTTTTTCACGCTCTGCCTGCCGTGGGGCCTTTGGGCCGCCCGGTGCCGTTTGGCGATCTGGCCCCCAGCCGCCTGGAGCACATAGGCCAGCCCCCGGGCCGTCAGTTTGCCAGCCCGGACAGAGATCGCTATGGAGCTCCGGGAAATTTCTTCATCAATCAGTTACACCGCCTCCTTTCTCCGCTTTGGGACAAAATGTCTCGAAGTGCCTTGTCAGCGTTCCTCCCGGCCTTTTTCGGTCAGCCGCCGAAAGCCCTCTTTCGAGGAACCGTCAATCACCTCTTTGTAGGCGGCCATCTGCTCCCGGATAGAAAGCTGGGGATAAGAAAACACCTTATGCTCGGCGGGGATGTCCTGGGGGCCGTGATAATATTCCTTAAAGTCTCCGCTGGTCTGAACCACATAGCCGCCTGGGGCCATGTGGCCGCCCTCGTTGATGGAGATGTCCCTGCCGTATGCCTCATAGTCGAAATAGTCTTTCAGTTCTTCCGGGATCGGCAAGTCCTCCGCCCAATAACGGCCCAAGTCCTCCTCATTTTCAATATCCGGGTAAAATTCAAAGCAATCCAGATTTTGCGTCAGATTGATAATATCTGCCACACTGGAGGTATGCGCCCCCATATGGAGCACTGCCTCAAATTTTTCAAGTTCCCCTTGATCGAGTTCCGAGAGCAGGCAGGCCAGATGGTTAAGCTCGTCCAGATTTTCATATTCACCCAGATAGTCATAGAGCCCCAGCACATCGCCGTCAAAGCTGGTAATAAAAAATTCCTCATACCGTATGCCGTCCACGCCGATGTGTTTCAGCAACGCCTGCACCTCCTGGGGGCTGGTGGGAAATTCCAGTGTTTCCCCCACCAATTCCCCCTCGTTGTATTTGCCGAGGTTGGTAATGTAAGCCTCAAACAAGGATGCCATCAGCGTTTGCCCTGGCCCTTGACGGTCAAAATACCCTCAAGGGTGGTGGCGGTAATCCCCAGCCGCTGGGCTACGGCAATATCATTTTTCATGGCCTCGGTCATGCTGTGGCCGCATACCACCAGCACACGGGAACGGCGGAGCAGGTCACGGCCAATGTCAATGCCGCTTTTATGCTCCTCGGGTACTGCGTCATTGAGGAACAGCGGTAGGTAGAGGGCGGGGCAGATCGGGGCAAAGCCCGCCTCATATACGGCCCGGCAATACTGGGCCGCCAGTTCTGCGTTTTCACTGTCGCCGCCAAACCATGCGGCGGTAATGTATGCAAGGGGTCGTTTCATAAGTAAAAACCTCCGTTCTATAATAAAATCGTTCAACCCTAACCCCCCGCCCTTTCCCAATCATGGGAAAGGGGGCGGCTCTGGAGGATATACCCCCGCCGCTTGGCCGGAGATAGCACAGCCGGGGCAGGCCGTAAAGGGCAAGCCGCCGCAAGCGGCGGGGCCGTTGGCCCCCTTGACGGCCCGCTCCCGACTGCGCTTTTTTATCCCCGGCGACGGGGGATATATACCACCAGAGCCATCGCAGAGGGGCAGAGCCCCTCGGGACAAAATGTCTCGAAGTGGTTACTTGTCTTTTTCCATTTTCTTCGGGGCCTTTGCCAGCTCGGGCGGCTGTTTCTGTTTCCACTCGTCCAGCAGGCCGATGATCTGCTCTTTCATTTTGGCCGGAGTGACCTCCTTGCCGAAATACTTTTCCAGTTCAGCGGTTGAAATAATCACGCCTCGATCCTCCTTTTTCTTTTCTGATAAGATACCGTCAATCACATCGCTGTTGAGCTTGCCCTCCTGATCCAGCTCCCGGAGCTTTTTCGCCTGGGCCACCGAGGGGGACGCCTGCTCCCCGTCAATGGAAACGGCGATCAGCCTCTGGTTTTTGGGCTTGATATAGGAGAGCTCCACGGCAGGCATAAAGCCCATCTTTTTATCGTCCACCTTGTCCAGCAGTTCCGGCACAAGGGAATTGAGCCGCAGATAGCGCATGACTTTTTTATAGTTCATGTCATGGGCCTCGCCCACGATCTCCACGGAACGCTTGCCAATGTCGCCCTCGGCCACATTTTTCAGCCGCCCGCCCTGGTGCTTGATGTCCTCTACTTCCAAATCCAGCAGGGCGGCCAGCTCGCTGGGGAGCGTCTGATCCCTTTGCTTGTTGCTGTCCTTCATGGCCTGGACAGCCTCGTGGTCGCTCATGTCCCGGACGATAAAGGGCATTTCCAAAAGTCCGGCCAGTTCACTGCCACGGCAGCGGCGGTGGCCCGCCACAATCTCATAGCCCTTTCCGTCCTTTTCCGGGCGGGCAAGGCCCGGCACCATCACGCCGTTTGCCTTAATGGATGCCACCGTCTCCTGCATTTTGGCATCGTCCCGCACCTTGAACGGATGGGGCCGGAATGTATGGAACGGATGCATCTCGGAAAGTTTCAGATACATGAGCTTGCCTTCCTCCACCGGGCGGGGAGGGGCGGCTGGCCCGGGCGGAGCCTGCTCCGGGGCGGCGGCCTCCTTTTCGGGAGCCGTTTTCCCAGCCTTTGGGGGAGTTTGAGCGTCCGGGGCTTTCCCGTCACTTCGGGACACTTTGTCTCGCTTGGACGGCTGGGCCTCGCCGGGGGCCGCCTTGTCAGCCTTGGGCGGGCGGCCCTTGCGGGGCTTTGCCGCCTCCTTGCCAGCGGGCTCCGTTTTATCCTCCTTCGGGGAACGGCCACGGCGGGGCTTTTTCTGTTCGCCAGCGGCGGGCTGTTTCGCCTCACCGGGAGCCTGCTCCTTTGCGGGGGCATCCCCGGCTTTCTCTACCTCAGCCCGGGCCTCCTTTCGCTTTTCGCCCATGAGCTCATTGATCTGCTCAAAGGACACTACCACATCGCCGGGAGCGGGCTTTGCGGGCCCGGCCTGTTCCTGCTGAGGTGTGGGAGCGGCGGCCTGTTCGGGAGCCAGGGCCTGGGGCTGGCCAGCCGTTACAGACTCGGGAGCCTCCGGGATTTTTTTCTCACCGGGGCCCGTGTTCAGTTTGTCATCTGCCATTCATTAACCTCCTTTTCGTTAAAGTTGCACAAATTTCAGGCTTAAATTTCTGTAATTATTTTTTGCCTCCTTCCCATCTATCCACGCAAAAAAGCCGCCCGGTTTTGATGGCCGGACGGCCTTTCAGCGTAATGTGATAGATCAAATATTATTTTTGTTGTTGGTAGGCTCCGAAAAGCCTTGTATTTGCGGTTTTCCTAATTTATATGGCCCTTATGTCCACAAAATAGGAATTAAGGGAAAATATCAGAAATTTCCACGATTGTGGAAAGTATGGTATAATCCAGTCAGGCGGCAGGGAAGCAGCCGCCGGAAAGGAGCGTGCACCCATGAAAGGAGCGACTACCATACAGGAACGCCTTTGGGAACTGCGCAAGGACAAAGGGCTTAATCTGGAAGAACTGGCACAACTGATGCAGATTTCAAAATCTGCCCTTGCCAGCTATGAATCTAAGGACAATAAAGAAATCAATCATGGCAGCCTTATCACACTGGCAGATTTCTATGGAGTGTCCATTGATTATCTGTTATGCCGGACAGAAAACAGGGAGCAGGTCAACACGCCTTTAACAGAATTGCATTTGAGTGATGAAATGGTTGCGCTTCTGAAAAGTGGCCGGATTAACAACCGTCTGCTGTGCGAACTTTCCACCCACAAGGATTTTATAAAGTTTTTGGCTGACATTGAGGTTTATGTGGATGGGATTGCTTCCATACAGATTCAAAACCTCAATTCCCTTGTCGATACCGTCCGGCACGAAATCATAGAACGCTACCGCCCTGGGGAAGATGACCCGTACCTCCGGATTTTGCAGGCTGCGCACATTGAGGATGACGAATATTTCAGCCACATGATACAGGACGATATAAGCGCAATCGTCCGTGATATTCGTGCCGCACACAAGTCTGACAGTGAGAGTGCGCCGCGAACTACCATTGCCGAAGAATTGAAGCAGGATTTAGAGGATGTTGCGAATTTCAAGGGAAGCCCTCTTGAAAAACAGGCTGCGCTTTACTGCAAGCGGCTGGGTATCAATTATAACAAGCTGTCTGATACAGAGTTCCGGCAGCTTGTACATATCCTTGAAAAATCGAAATTCTTCAAAAGCTATGTCGGCCAGAGGAAGAAACGGAAATAAGAAAACCGCTGTTGCATGGTTGTGTACGTTTCCATGTAGCAGCGGTTTTGCGCTGGCGGTATTTTGTTGGGAGCGTGGCTTGACTGGAATTTATCCAATTTCCTTTTTTAGAAAGAAGAAGCCATCCATACGCTGAACAAGTTCCCAACCATCGGCTCCCAATTCATTTAATTTTGTTTCAAACTCCTGCGCAATCTTTTCGTATTGTTTAGTACTTACAGCTAAAGTAGTTGCGATTGTTAGCACTTTGTATTCATATTTTTTCACTTGAAGATACCCCCATTCAAATCAAAGTTTTTTGATTCATCAAACTGGAATTCTGATAAGACACTTTTTATAGCATTTAATAACTGTTATATCTTATCTTCAAAAAGTCCGCAAACCTTTGAAAATGCTAAATTTATAGCAAGTGAGTTTGCCCTTATGCTTTCCCTTGTGTTATATCTTTTTCCCTCGTGTTACGAACTCTCCACTACTTTACAACTTTATAAATGATGCCCCTGTTTCTGAACCAGCCGTTTTAAGGCATTTATTAAGGCATTTGATTTTATGCTGGTTTCGACTTTTTCTACGAAAATGGCATAAAATACCTGCTGGCGAATTTGTTCGCTTAACGCAAACCGAAACTCCTGCACGCTTTCTGTCTGATATTTATAAAACGCCTTGTCCTGGTATGGCAGTAGTCTCATTGCACAGTATGAAATGTTAATCAGATTGACCAGCATTTCAATCCCTTTGCGGCTGCGGACCATGTAACTGCACAGTGACCAGAAAGTTTTCTGTTCGTAGTAACTAACCTCTATCGGCCATCGAAATGCATACAGTATCAGAGGAATAAACTGCATCCGGCTGCTCCCTGTCTGGTTTAGCGGGGATTTCTCCTGCCATGCGCAGAAGACCTGAAGCTGTTCCAGAAAAACTGTGCTGAAAAACAAACGCCTGCTTCCTGCTGCTTTATCAGCGGATGTGACATATGCCAGGACTGTCCTTTTTCCAAAAATATTAGTAAGGACATGGCGCACGGCCATATAATAATCACCGATTTTTTCATCAGACAGCGTAAAATCGTCCTGAATGGAAAGTTTTTTCCCATGCAGCGCAGGCCGCCCTCTTTTTCCAGCACGCTGAGGCGGCAAGTCATAAATGACAGAATCAGACCTTGCATTTCCTATAAGGTCAAGGTTCTCATATTCATCCACGATGGAAACAAGGTTCTTTTTTACATACCAGCTGTCACAAAGGATGATAACATTTTTTTTATTGCTGAATTCCGGCATCGCCTGACGGACCATGGATGCAGCAAGTTCCAGCTTTGACTCCTGTTTTTGCCACATACGGTATCCAAGCGGAACAGAAAGGTAATGGATCCTGTTTTTATTCCACACCGGGACGCAGAGCATTACGCTTACGAAACAATGGCCGTTCAGATAGTTTGAGCCATTATGCGCTGCATGGTCAAAAAGTTTTGAAACATCTTCAAATTTTTTTCCAAACTTCGGGGCCATTGTGTCATCAATGCACAGAAAAACAGGCTGTGAAGAAAGTTTTTCCGGTATGAGTTTTAAAGTCATGCCAGCAGTAACATTCATAAATCTGGAATAATCGGCCTTTGCATAAGAGCAGGCATAGTAAAATGCATTCAGGGATTTTCTTGTAATCCCTGATAAAAAATGTCTGTAAAGGGACCGGATGGAAACTGCTGACTCCATGGCAAGTATAGATAACACCAGCAGAAACAGGGTTTCAATAGTCGGTGCGGAAAAAGTTTTAAAATAAATATAAAAATAACGGTACAGTCTACCAATTAGATTATTTTCGTTGTATAATAAGTCTGACGTACAAGGTCACTCTCTTTCGTATAGTTTTGTGTGCAAACTTATTATACATGAGAAAGTACCTTGTGCGTTATTTTATTTTTTAAAAAGTTGTAAAGTGGTGGAACTCTCATAAGGGCAAAAATAAGGGAAACAAAAACCTGTAACAAATTATAACATGAAATGAACAGGACAGGAAGAATTGATTGGAATGCTTTCAAAAATTTCTCCAAAACACAGACAAGAAAGGGCTGATAAGATATGAGATTTATTTATGCAACGTATAATATGCTCCATAATTGTATTGATGTAACTACTTTTGACGGATATATTTTACGCATAGACTGCGGAAAAGCGGAAGAAGGATTAAAAACAACACCATGCTCTGAATGTGCCTTAAATTCTTTGGCAATAGACAATCCTCTTGAATATGCAAGTCTATATCTTGAGGGTGGTATGCAGACATGGGTGGATGCGGAAGATTCATTAGAACCGTGGTAATATATTTCCATTCTTTAATAAAAAGCCAATTAATCTATATAATATCGCAAGTGACAAGTTTCCATCAAGAGCAGAGACTCTTTTGAATCCCTGCTCTTATATAGTCATAACATTATCTTTCGTTCAATCACTATACCATATAGCTTAACCATACATGAAATCAAAAGTTATCTTACAATATTACACCATCAATATTAAAAAACTGACTAAAATTTATGCCTTTTTATCTCTATCGCATAATAAAGCTGCCCATATTTGTTTTTCAGTTTTTCTATATAATCTCTCCGCATATAAAGTATTGCCCCATTATATAACGGAACTTCCATCGCCCTATGTTCATTATCTCCAATATATGCACAACGCCAACTTTGCATAATGAGAACCGTCGCTCCGTCCTCTGCAACACCAATAATCCTATTATTTTGATAATCATTCTCTTTATAAATGCCTAATTCATATGCGATATCTGCTCGAAGCCATAAATATTGTTCTGTTCCAAAATTAGAATCATAACTCTCATATACAGCACAGCATGTTTCCTTGCAATCATCAAGATTATATTCAATTTCAAACATTGATGAGCCAATCAAAATACGATTTAAAATGGTATCCGTGTCGCGTAACACAATTCCTTTTTCACAACTTGTAAACACATAGTCCCTTTCGCCTTTACTATATCTTTCTATTTCAAAACTTGCTATTTCGACAAATTCACTCTTCCATTGTTTTTCTGTAAATTCTTCTAGCTTTTTTTCAGCCTGCAAGTTATGTATTGTACTCACATTTGGCAAGCAGCGACATCTACGATACATATCTATTTCAGAAAAATCAATATAAAACTCGTTTATGACCATATAGGGCATTTCTGGCACGTCTTCTTGAATAGCTGCTTTAATTAGTTCTAATACAGAATATTGGATAATAATAGATTTTAAAAAGGTATTTTCTGCTGTAAACTTATGTAAGGGTGAAACAAAAGAATTTATTCTATCCTGTACATATTCCGAATTTAAAATCTTTTTATATACTTTATCTTCTCTGATACCTAATCTATGTAAAATTCGCATATGTCTATCATAAAATGGGTTCAAATTATCATTTCCTTTATATTTCCCCAAAGGAATAAGATATTTTGATTTAAGATATTCTGTCAACTTTTTGTCAAGCATATCCATAATTTCTTCATTTGCTTGTACCTCATCATACAAAAATGCAATCATAGTATCTAATAAAAAGTCATTGGTTGGAAAATGCCTCAAAAACTTCGATATTATGTCTTTAGGATTGTCAATATGATCAATCGTTTCTAATGCATAATCTATAACAGCCATTTTTCCAATATAGTCATATTGTTCAAAGTGGCATACACACCAATTTATACATTTCTGCACCTCGAGCCAATTTCCCTTTAACACTATATCCTTCAAATACGCATATGCGGCGAAAAACCGTTCCTTTTCCCCATGAAACATTCTGCCAAGAACGATTCCACGCATACTGTCAGGAATAGATATTGTTTCATCTCCAAAGGTATCCATCTTATCCAAAACAGGGAAACGCAGTCGTTCAATTAGAATAAGTACATCCCATATTTTTTCAACATAAAATTGAAGTTTTGGAATTTCAACAAGCATATTTATTAATCCGGAAGTAATCATCCCTCCCATTCCAACACTTATTTGAGAAAACAATTCATATACAGCAAGATTTGGATTAATATTATAAGCTCTCAAAAACGAACCCTTATCTATAAGCAACTGCCCATACGAACGTGATTTTACAAAAAGCTTTACATAATATCGAACACGAATTTCCTCTTTAATTGAAGAATCTTCCAATAGGCATTTTATATAGTCCCTCTGATTATAGCTATTCTCTCCAAAATAATCCACCTCCATCATCGCATCTAAATAAGCACACTGTTTATTTTCATTCAACTCTTTCATCAGATTTATCAATAGAGGAATTGCAGCATCTGTCAGAGGAACTTTACTTAGTTGCATTATCAATGTGACTCTATTTTGAAAATCAATTGTTTGATGTTTGGATTTATCATAATCCAAATTTCTATCTGTATCCTCTTTATTACACCGAGTGCAATATTCTTTATACAGTGTAACATTCATCCCGCTTTCTTCTGCTAAATTTATTATAATATTCAAATCTTTGCTTAAACATTTAAAATGGTATATTTCTATTGTTTCATTTAAATTAAAACGTGACAAAAGATTGACAACAAGCGATTTCGCTCGCTCCTTATCATACTCAAATAAACGTACCAAAATTTTGCAAGCGCCATAAAATAATTTTTCCGAAATACAATTCGGCAATGTTTCAATTAATGTTATGATATAAGTTTCATATTCCGGCTTGTCCGCAAATTCTTGAATGACATCGAGAATCATTTCCTCCAATATCCATCCTGAATGATGTTCTATTTGAAAATTATTCAAATAGGACAATGCATATTGTGGTGATTGATAAAGCATCTTGCGAAACCAAATATTAGGATAATGCCTTACAGCTCTCTCATCTGTATGTTGCAGCAATGAAAATGTCATAGCCGTTATTTCATCTGCATACCTCATAGCCTTAGCAGGATTCATGCGATGAATTGAAGCAAACGAATCAATCAAACTGTCTAATGACATATCTTTATGCATAGTATAGCCTACAAGAAATTTTACCCCTTCTTCATAATATTTCTTTGCTTTCTCTCGATCTGCCTCTGCAATCATGTCGGCAACCAAAAATTTGATTGTCGCTGTCGATGCATAATAAGTTGTATTTGAAGAATGAGTTATTATATCCTCTGCGTATGGAAGAATGACATTTATATTTCTTGCATTAATGATTCGCCTCATTAACTTGATAAAATTATAATCCGTCAATGGACCTCCCTGCGAATTAGACAATGTTGTAGTTGTTTCTTTAGAAAGAACGGATAAATCATTCAGAACACCTTCAAGTGCATTATCGCTTCCTGCCATAGCCAATGCCAAATAATATGTTTCTAGCAAAAAGTTTTCCAACGCATACAAATCGCAAGCTCTTGGATTCCCCAAAAAAGGTTCTGTATCAAGAATCAATTGACCAACTGTTTCTAATAATTCAGTTTCGGACACCTCTTCTCCACTTTCATAGGATAAAAATAACTTTAAGATATCAGCGGTATAAATCATCCAGTTTCCGAACCAATTTCTTTCTCTCCAATTATCATGTATCATTGAAAAGAATTTATAGTTATTATTCCTTATTTGTAAATAAATTTGCCCAAATAACTTTCTATATAAGTCCACATCTTCTTCCACAGGATGTTTTATTGACTTGACTTTTTCATATAAAAGAGAAAATTCATCCAATGGCATAATCAATTCTTCATAAAAATAAAATTTTCTTATATTAAGCAACTTTAACCATGTTTTCAAACCATGCTGCTTGGCATAATTGTGTATCTCGTTTATTCCTTCATAAGAAATAGCATCCTCTAATATTTCTTTTACAAAACTCTCTCCATTAATCGACTCATCTAATATATCCATAACTTTATAAACTAAGCTGGTACCTTTGTTGTCTATCCAATAGCGAAAATAATACTTATATTCGTCTAATGAAATTGATTCTTTATTTGTATCAAGATAGATTTCCCACCATGTCGCAATACCCGCTTGAGAACAGATATAGCACATATTCCTACCCGTACTTATGCCAAAAGTCGGTTTTCCGTTGTATTCCAAACGATTGTTCAAATACTCTGCACCTTTTACAACAGCCAACGTATGATAAAAGGCTTCATTTTCAGCCACTTCATATTGTGTAGTTTCCAAAACATTCATTAATTCTGAAATTAAAACAGTGCCACAATAATCCTGTATTTCCCCCGAACATTTCATTGCCATATTAAGGTTATCCAATATCTGAAAATATGAATATCCAAATTTTATGCTCTCTATTACAAATTCCGGCTGCATAAGAGATAATACCTTTGCATATTCTTCAACACGATACAGCAATTTTAATCTATGGCAATAGGCCTTACTATTTCCAAAGAAATCAAGTTTCTCCATCCAATCATTAATATTTTGATATACCACTTTTCGGACATCCATTTTTTTCTCTAATATTTTTTCAAAAATATATCTTCTAAAGCTCTCATGATAAATTTGTACTCCACCGGAAACAAAATTATCATTTAATATCGGAGAAAGAATTAATAACCCGCTATCAACCTCATCGCCATATCCCGTTATTTCTTTTAACTCTGCTGGGTTAACATAAAAATCAGCTCCAGCAAGAGCATATATTATGGTTGTATTTTGAATCTTACCAATAATATATTGATAGTAAGTTTTTAATCCATTGTCATATGCAGGAATATTCTCTATATCCTGTAATAAGTAATTTTTACAAGCCATTTCTTTCAGTAAATAACTTAAATACAATACATTCCCCTGAGACTTTTCTTCTAAAATATAGCTTAATTTTCTTTCTCCCTCACAGATATTTTCTAATCCACATACACGCATTAATTGTTCAATTTTTGTATGATTCCACCTTTGTATTTCTGTATATTGATATCCGTTGCAATATAACTCATCTAATTCACTAATCGGTTGTGAGGATAACAAAATATAAAAATTATCAGGAAAATGAATAGATCTTAATTCTTCAATAATTGCCGTTTCATCCTTACCAATTGTTCCTTTATAAATATCATATTGCCTGTTTATATGATCAAGTCCGTCGACTATAACATAGCATTTGTCCTTTACATATGTTAATAGATTTTCCAGTTCCTCCTTATCAGCAGAAAATCTATGTAATTTATATGATTCTAACTCAAATTGTTCTACAAGCTGCCCTATAAGATTACTAATCAAAATTTTCTTGTCAATACGCTTTTCAGCTTCTTTATCACTTAACTCAGTATAGCAATTAAAACGAATAAAAGGATATTTATTTTCTTTAATTCCTTTACAAACCCTTCTACCAGCCATGATTTTCCGGTTCCAGGATTCCCCACCAAAACAAGCTTTTTTACCAGATCCAGTTTCCTTTTCAGTCCACTAAGTTGTTCTAAATCAGTAATATATATTGCCTCATTAATCGGAAAATAGTCATTTAATATTCCATAGTCAGTAATTAATTTTGTTATTTTTATGATATCGTTTATGGCAATCGGATGGGTTGTGCCTGTTGCACGCCATTTCTTTACAGCAATGGCAATTCGATCTATTACATCCAAACAATCTACCTTCTCATTAGGATATATTCCAACACCAAGTTTTCTTACCTGTCCCAGTAAAATATTTTCCAACTGACCCGGATTATCCAGTTTTATACTTGCTTTAGGCATTTCAACAATGATTCTAAAATCCCGACAAAACTTTACAAAATCTTCTCGGCTCTCCCCTTGAATATCCCTACGCAATTTAATCCATGTTCCTAATGGCTTTTGATTCATGGGCCAAAGTTTTTCCGGATCAATTCTATAGGAAACTGAGGGTAAAAAAAATGCCGCATCAGCCTTCTGTAATACTTTGCGAAGGCCATCTGATTCTTTTGAATCCTTCCAAGCAACACAAAGATAGCAATTAACATTTTCATATTGCTTCTTAAGATTTTTCCATGAAAAATACAAATCACTGACTGCAATATCATGATCATTTCCATTTGCTAAATCTGGCTTTTCAAAAATATGATCGTTTTCTTCATTACTATATTTTATTTGATAGCAATCCACATATGATGTGTTGATTACTTTTAAATCATCAAATTTATCATTTGGAAATGACTTGCGGTCAATCACAAATGAAGCTTCTCTATGATTTAATAATTCATCAAAAATTATTGCAACAGTTAAATAATCCTGATATTCATAGCCTTCATGTGCATCTTGTAACATCTCTACATCCTTTCACTCAAAAAACCCATCCGTTTCAAAGATATGGTCAATCTCATCCGTATTTATCGCTTTTAATACCTTCTTCCTGATACTCCCATGTGACATATCAAGGCGTTTAAATTTATCTTTCCCAGAAGCAGCTTTCTCAAGCCGGATCAGTTGAACCCGTCCTATCTTGGGTTCCTCTTTTGCATACTGCGCTAATGCCTTAGCTTTTCCAAGGTTATCTTTAAAATTAGGATTATGTGGCTCCAATATGTCTATTACATAACCAAGGACAGAATCTTTTCTGACAATGATAAAATCCGGATATGCAGGCTTTTTCACTCCCTCCATTTCATAGGGCATACACATTGACCATTTTTCTCTGGGCGGATTCCGTAACCAGCAGACAAAATCAGAACGTTTCGACTCCTCATCTATCAATCCGCTTTCCCAACCATTTAATTTTATTTGTGCCATTCCGTCCGCATATGCAAATAAATGATTATCATATTTTTTACCAGTTGGCTCTATTTTCACGCTGACTGTTTCTGGCAGCGTGAAATTGTGTTTGCTGACAATATCGCTGTTTGCTACGATATCATCATACTGTTTTCTGCATTTTTCAGACTTCCCGACAACATAACGACGATACTTATCATTCAATTCATGAAATTTCTTTTCTGCATACCTGTTCAAATTTGCAATACAGTTATCATCTGCGGCAAATAAGATACAGTCAATTTTATACGCATTCACATCCATGATATCCAAGTAACGCCGACCATATAAGTTACAAAAACCATAATTACCGATTCGCGCATCAGCTGCCCTTAATTGACGGTCAATATCCGAATCAGAAATTGCCGTAAAATTTAGCTGGCCATAATTTCTAATAGACTGCCCGAAAACATCAAACACATCTACAAGCAGCTTAAATTCAAGCACTTTGGCAGAAAGTGCTTCATATTCTCCTGAATGGTGCAGTTCATCTACATATTCTCGCATCATATTAATAATATCTTCCTCAACCTCGTCCTTTGCGCCTTGATATATCATGTTATATGTCAGCAAGCCTGTAAGATCAAGCAAAGATTTTAAATAGCTGTGAATTTTAGCTGTTTTTACAACATAGGTCAAAAAACCTTGGTCATTAATAAATTTTGTGATTCCCTCGCGGTCAATTTCAGGCAAAAGTGAAAGCTGTTCACCCTCTACAATCTGCCCCTCTGCCTCCATATTTGTATTCACTGGAACAGAAATAACTGGAAGTGGTTCGCTTTGCGGATATGGTTGCTGCAATGGAAACAAATTATCATTCTCCGTTCCTCGTTCCACACTATCTATATCTTCTAATTTATTTTTCTGCTGATTATCAGGCTCTATTTTGCTCTGACCTAAAACTGCGGTATCAGGCATAAATTCTTCCAATCCAATCTGTCCCGGAATGGGTGCATTTTCTTTTCTATGCTGTGTCGTATGAATCGTCCAAGGTACATATACAACCTCCTCAAGCGATTCACTATCAACAACTGTTGGAATATCTTCACCCTCTGAATTTTGCAATTCTTTTACAACATCTTCTACTGTATGTGCATTGAAATATGGCAGATACAGCCGAACATCATTTAAGTAGTCATCTACAAGGATATGACTCTGCAAAGGGGTTCTGACCATTCTCCCTAATAACTGGGCAATATATGTAGCATCCTCTGCATGGCGAAATGACATCATTGTTTCAGCTCTCGGGCAATCCCAGCCTGTAGAAAGATTTTCTTTAAACAATACTACTTTTATCCGTCTGTCATCTGTAATTTCAGACGGTTCAATATGTGGAACATTCAACCCATTGACCAAAAGCGTGGCTGTCGAACCAAATGTATGTACCACCTCATTTTCCTTAAAAGCCACTCCGATACGTTCCTCAATTTTAGCAATTATGTCATCAAGATTTGTGTTGGAAATCAATTTTCCACTGCCAGCCTGAACCTGTATTACGAAAACCGGATTGACCTGCGCATAATGTTGTTCGTAACAATATTGGCGCCAATGATCGCATTTGCTTTTCCATTCATCAGTAGCAGCCTGCAACACTGCCATATCATTATTTTTCGCCGGATCATCAGGATATGTAATCAAAATACGGTCTTTCAGTAATCCTGATGCCCGAACGTCATTTGGTGTAATAATAACCCTCTGCAAGGTTGAATTGGTATCTCCTACAAGCTGGTTAAATCTTGCAGAAGTTGCACTCATCCCTATAACTAATGGTATTGGAGAAAGTTTATGCGGAACACTTCCCTTGATAAATCTTTGCATAATTGATGTTGCTGTTCCTGCCGCTGTCCCCTGCATTCCCCTATGTGCTTCATCAATGATAAAATACAGTCTGTCTGCTTTTTTCTTCGCCGTATTCTCTAATGTTTCCCAAATGGTATACTGTCGGTTATCCGAATGTTTTCCAAGATTCCCTGCTTTCCCTAATTTCTGAGTATTCAAAAATAGATATGCCCATCCTGCAATTCTTCCATATCAAAAGAGTCATCCTCAATGACAACGCATTGCCCGAATTTAATGCGGTTCGCTTTTAAATCTATCTTCTGCTTGGACTGTTCATTTAAAGCTGGAGAATCTGAAAGCCAAACAAATATTGCCTCTGGCTGATCCGCATAGTTTTCCGTTCCAAAATAAATATCCTCTATCAAAGCAGCCATAATAATCGTCTTACCTGCACCTGTTGGAGCCTGTAGGGAAATCACTTGGGGAATATGCGTGTTTTGATACATCCCAAGCGCTGCCGCAGTCCTTGTCCTAAGTTCATAAACAGCTTTCTTTTGAAATGGGAATAATTCTACTTTCATGCCTGCTTCCTCCCCTGGTTAATTCTGAAATTGTCAAGATAATCCCGATATAGCTGATAAGTATTTTCTACAGCAAGATTTTGTATCATAGTACGATATCCTGCTTCATAATCCGTTACAATAAAAACGGTTTCAATGTTAGAATCCTGATTCACTTTTTCTTCAAATTCCGAGAAATAATTTTCATCTAACAATACTGCAAACTTATTTTCTGATAAAATCATCATTGTTGGGAGCTGTTCTGTATCAAGTGACGGACAAGACCCTATTGCCCCTGCTTTCATCCAAATTACCGGCAAAAGTTCCCGAAACTGTCTGCCTAAAGATACTGTCGTTTTATCTAAAAAACCAAGTTTAAAAAATACTGCGTTCGTTTTAAATCCTTCTGACATTGGCTGATTACTTCCAATGTAGTTCCCTTTTAGGGGACTTCCATTAATGTCATGTCCTTCTATGCTGCATATAGTCCGCGGCCATGTAACATATCGCGCTATTCCAAGTTTGTCCCATTCATCATCGCCAGGATGTAAGCCTTTTTCTGAAAGAATTTTAGCTTCGTCTACCGACACTTCATTATTTGTCACCATAATGCAGCGACGCTGTCCATTATCTTCTGCATTTAGTAGGTTGACAGCGTGTAAAGTCGTACCAGAGCCAGCAAAAAAGTCAATGATAAGGGCATTAGGTTTATCTGATACGAAAAATTTCAATGTATCTTTTACTGCATAAATGGACTTCGGAAAGGAAAAACGCCTATCATAAAATACACCATTAAGATAAGTAGTTCCATACTCACTGGCAGAATGTGTTTTTTTATTCCAAATTGTCATTGGGCGGACATCCTTATCTTCAGTTGATTTTAATTCTATGATATATGCTCCATCATCATCCTGCCCTATTACATTATAGAGTCCATTTTTAAAGTTCCTTTCCTGACTTTCGGAAAGATAATAACCAGTACGTTTTTTTCCATCCCACTTGCCAAAACTCAAAAAATGCTGCCTATGTTTTTCCATTAAAGTCGAAGGCTGTAAATTCCAAGTTAATTCTGTTCCATTAGCACCAATAGGCCACATAGCTACGACACCTTCTGGCGGAATATAAGAATTTCTATTCTCTAAACTATCAAGAACAGGACCATGCCCTATAAATTTTCCTGATTTTTTTCAAATAACAATGGATAAAACAAATTTGGTCTGTCTGTTCGCTTTCCATGATTACTCGCCTGTCTTAACAATGCCCTTAGTCGTACACTTTTATCTTCATATAACTTTTCACTATTGCTATTATCCATGCTTTCTCTCAACATATCAGTTCCATTAGAAACAATAGCTGCCCTTCCCAAATAGACAAAAAATATGTATTCCTCGCATCTTGAAAATTCATTGTCTCGCCTATTGCCTTTTGGATTTATTACCGAAGTAATCATTTGCATTCTTGCTTCTGGAAACAACTCCTCCAACAAGCACCCCAAATGCAAATATTCCTTTTCATCAATCGTCACAATCAGTACAGAGTCTTTTGGATTCAAAAGCCGTTTCGCTAATTTCAACCGTTTCTGCATCATACTCAACCACTTACTATGGCGGTAACTGTCATTTCCATCCACATAATCATTGTTGTACTTCCAATCTTTTGCACCTGTATTATATGGCGGATCAATATAAATACAATCTACCTTTCCTGCATAAAGATATTCGAGCAGTTGCAGCGCATGATAATTATCCGCTTCAATCAATGTATGCCATAAATTACTGTCCGGCGCATTGCACACGCTATCTATCTGTTTCAAGTATGGATAGATTGGCTCTCCAAATTTTGCAACTACCACTAAGTCAGCAATGTTCCATTCTGCCTGCTCATCTTCTTTCATGCATAATGCTTTTTCATTATTTATGGCAATTACTCTATAAATGTCATTGATATTTCCAGATTTTAATGCAACATTGCTTCCGCAATTTACAGGCATTTCATATAATGGTGTACACTCTGGCAAGTGTTCTTCAAAAACAAGACCAAATTTCTTTTGTTTGTTCATTCGATTTACTTCTTGTTCTATCTTATTTCTAAGCTCAGCATCCTGTATCTGAGCTATCAAATCATTAATTGCTGCCATAAATCGGTTGTTCTCCTTTAATTTTTTATCTCTATACTCTATAACACATTCCAATATCCTGCTTTTTTTGATCCTACTCTCTCAATATAGCCATTTTCACGCAGAAATGAAATATTGTTATCTACAGCCGTTTTGCTAATTCCTAAGATTTTGCGAAGTTCTTCAGCTGTTATGTTGGGATTATCCCTCATTTCTGTCAAAATTGTCCTTCTTCTTGCATTTAATGGCTTTTTATCCCCAAGTTTATTTCCAAGTTTATTCCCAACTTTCCTGATTTTTTTCAATGGTATTGTTACAACAATTGAATTTTCTCTAAATGCAAACGCCTCTTTACCATATATTTCCGTTATTTTAGGGACTCCCCGTCCTGATTTCTCACTGATATGCAATTGCAAAAATATCTCCGACAGCTTTTCATTCACAGGCACAGACTCCCCCAGATAAAAGCCTTCCATTGTCTGTGCGGGCGGTAGAGAGCCTCTTGATAAGATTTCTATCCTGTCAGAAAAAACGGAAATCATCGGCTCGTTTCCCTCCGTCCATTTGTTATGCAGGACAGCATTGATGATTGCTTCCCGAAATGCCTTGTTATCAAACAGCGGCACTTCTTTCCTTTCCACAACCCTGTCTGTTTCATCTGCCTGTATGATATTGAGCACGTCGCCATACCGCAATAATTCATCCAAACTGTATAAAAGGCAGTTATTCCCAAACTCCCTGACTGAAAACAGATTTGTTCCTTTCGTTTTCCCCTCAAATATAGATACTCTGAGAGGAAAATGAGAATCGTCCGAAAGCAGCTGTGCCAATAAATTGAATTGTCCTTCTTCATTGCGTAAACCTAAATTTTTTATAAAGGTTTTATCATTTAAAACAATTCCTTTTGAACCATAATATCCAAACAATTTTTGGAAAGTAAGTTCCTGATATTTTGCCGGAATTGTTTCTATGGTTTCTGTTCTCCCATCAAGCATTTTAAAAAGTTCAATCTCTCTCCTAGGATAGTCCTTGATATTGCATTTCGATGATCCAATCCTTATATACCGCTTTTCCTTAAATGCAGTAGGTATCTCAAAAGCCGCAGGTATGACCAATACGACAACTCTTTTTTGCTGAATCTCAATTTCCTCAAAAGAAAAATTCAGGCTCGGAGAAAGATTTCGTGCAAGATAATTCTGATAAGGTTCTTTATTATAGTCACAATATTGGTTGAATGTCGTCCCAACTATTTTATGATTCTCATCCTCAACTCCCCATATAAAATAAGCATATTTCTTATAATGGAACGCCGCAGCGTTTGATAACGCGGAAACATACTCTCCTAATGTTTCCGGTTGAAACCAATTCTCTTTAAATTCAAACCATTCCTGTTCATCATTCATGGCACATAAATCTAATACAATCTGTTTTATATCCATTGACATTCTCCTCGATACGGATTTATTCCCAACTTTATTCCCAATTTTTTATATTATAACACATTGGGAATAAAGTTGGAATAAGAATTTATATTACCTTGCTCTTTTTTACAAATGCAGGTACTTCTTGAAACATTTCAATTTTGAATTTAAGCCTGCTATTTTTTATTTTGCCAACTTTGACACTTATGATTTTGACTCATCCCTACACCCATGAGCTGCACCTGCTTTTCGACAGCCTCCACATTCTGCGCTAGCTGCTCTATTGTGCCAGTACGGTTTTCGGGCTTGATTTCCGGCTGTATCAGTTCCTTTGGGTATTCCTGCCTTGTATGGATATCCATATAAGATTTCAACCGGTAGTAATAGCCTTCATTCCTGTTATCTTCAAACACAGGGGAAACTTCGCCCTTTGAGGTCTGCCACCGCATAAGGCGTGGGAACCAGCATAACCCGTCTTTTATGATCTCCTTAAATGAATTTAGCAGTTCCCCAAGTGCGGTAAACAACCCCCGAAATCTGTTTCCTGCCTCTATATCCTCCCCACGTTCCACATGGTTCGCAAATTCCTCAATCAATGGCGCAAAGGGAAGATACGCTTGTATAAACTGCTTTATCTTTTGAAGTGCTTTCAGAAAGATATTGGAACTTTCAATCTCCCCGTCTAGTTCCTCCAGTTTCTTCTGCGTAGTGGATTTCTTATGGTTCAGGACGAGAATGTCAGTCTCCAATCCTATTTTATCCGTTGATAGTTTTTCAATCTTTTCTTCCTCTTTTGCAACTTTGTATTCCGCAACCGTCAGGTCATGGTTTTTGCCCTTTTTCTTTTCCCTTACTTCCTGTTGGAAGATGGCTTTCATATAGTAGTTGGCGTCTGCCCGCATTTTATCCTGTAAAACTTCTGACAGGACTTGGGGCGTGAATACGGAACGCTTTGACACTTTTGTTGACAAGCCACGCTTAAACCCTCTCCCTATCGGAATGCCTACAACGTGCATATGCGGGCTTGCCTCATCAAAATGGATTACCGCATTGGCAATCTTAAAATCCGGCAGATACTCCTGCAGTTTCAAAAGGAGCTGCTTATAGACCTGTTTCATAAATATTTTGTCACCGCTGTTCTGTTCCCAAAATTTTTTATCCCCACATTGTATGATGACCTCCACCGCCATGTCCTGTTCCGTTTCGGACACATGTTCAAAATAATCGCCAATCCGTCTTTCCGGTCTTGTCTGCTTTGCATTGTATTCTTGCAGGGCGGTGTCAAATTCTTTGCGGTATACATTTTTCACGTCCTGCATGAGATTGGTTGTCCCATAAAGAAGTGTGATGTTATCCCTGCTGTAATCCTGCGAATGGTATTTCCTCAGATTGTGTTTTGCAACTCCGGTAAGTTTTGCCTTGCTGTTGATTGCGCTTTTCTTGTTGCTGATGTGGTTGCTGAAAGAAATCTCTCCCATGTTTTCCTCCCTGATTTCCGCGGGCAACGAGCCAAGCGGATAAGCTTGCTTATCCATTTGGCAACTGCCGCGAGAGCTGACGCTTCATTTATGAAGTGTCAGCAGCCACGTTGAAGCAGTGCGGTTATCATCTTGGCTCCGCCATAGATGATAACCCCCTAGCAGTATTGTCAAAGCCAACGTTCCGTTGGCTTGCCAATACTGCGGGGGCTCTCCGAGGGTATCCAGTGAAATGTGCTTTCAGCATATTGGAAACAGTTTTCCGGCTGTTCAATGCTTATTTTATTGGCAATCCTTTTATTTCTGCCCGTCCCTGTTATCCTTATCTGTACCCAATATACGGGTTATGCTGAATTGCATTTCTGCTGTTGCCGGCGGTCAACTGATTTTCTTCAAAATGATTGCACTTTTTAAGTTCATTTTTTATGGAACCTATATCACAGTTTTTTCAGTGAACTTACTTTTTAAGTTCATTCTTCAAAAGTGACTGCATTTTTTGAGTTCATTTTCCAAAAATGATTGCATTTTTTAAGTTCACTGCCACCATGCGCCTGCCTTTTATACAGCCGATTTTCTTGTTACTGCTTTGACATTGCCCTTGTCCCTCAAATCCCTTCCCTCATTGACAGTCATAAACATTTCCAGAATGTCCTTTTTGATAAGTACCTTTCTCCCCACTTTCAATACAGGGAGCTTATTCCACTCTACCAGTTTCCTTAGTGTGTTCCGACCAACACCCGTGTAGTCTGCCGCCTCCTCAATCGAAAGGGCAATCTTCATTTCTGTCATTCATTCTCCTCCTCTTAAATTGCAATATGCAATTTTTATAGTATGCTTACTATACATCATTTATATTTCCTTGTCAAGCGTTATGTTATTTTAAAAATAATTTTTAACTTGCATATTGCAATAATGGTTTTGGTATGGTATACTTTAACCATACCGATAAAGGAGGAAAACCAACATGAAAGACAAAGAGCTGCGCAAGGTAATCGGCGTTAGGGCAAAACAGCGTAGACTGGAATTAGGCGTCAACCAGCCTTATGTTGCTGAAAAAATGGGTGTTACCGCATCCACCATTCAGAGGTATGAGGCAGGAACGATTGACAATACCAAGAAACTTGTCCTTGACGGTCTGGCAGACGCACTCCATGTTTCTGTAGAGTGGCTAAAAGGCGAAACGGAGGAATACGAATCTGACATTACGGATAAAAAGGAAATGTTAATCCGTGACGCCATGTCCTCCATTCTTTCTAAGCTGCCCTATGACATGGAAACTTCCGAATCAGACTTTTCAAAAGACCTGTTGCTGCTGATGCTGCAGGAATATGAGCTGTTTGTGGATTCGTTCCGCCTTGCGTGCAGGAAGTTTAAGGGCAACAAGGAAAGCGCACAGCTTGCAAAGACAATGGGATTTGAATCGGACAGGGAATATAATGAAATCATGTTCCTGCGGGAGATTACCCACACCGTAAATGCCCTTAATGATATGGGCGACATAGTGAGGCTTTACTCCAAAAACCCTGACGCCGCCGCTGCAAGGCTTTCCGTTCTCTTATCAGGGGAAGATTCCGATTCGGTATAGCGGGACAGCAGATTTTATGCTATCCTTATTTTCAGAAAGCATTCCACCAGTTCCGACTGCCATATCTGTTCAATGATTACATACGCTTAAAATGCGTTCATTGAAAGGAGAAACGATTATGGCAAAAGGATCAGTACGGAAGAAAGGTAAAAAATGGTACTACCGCTTCTATGTGGAGGACGCAAGCGGCAACTTGGTACAGAAAGAATGTGCAGGAACAGAGAGCAAGAGCGAAACGGAAAAGCTGTTAAGGCAGGCAATGGAGGACTATGAAAGCAAGAAATTTATTGCAAAGGCGGACAATATCACTCTCGGACAGTTGCTTGACACATGGGCGGAGGAAGAATTAAAGACAGGAACACTCAGTAATGGCACTGTCGGTACTTATTTACAGGCAATTAACCGCATTAAACAGCACCCTGTAAGCAGACGAAAGCTAAAAACGGTTACTTCGGGGCATTTACAGCAGTTTATGGATTTGCTCTCATTCGGTGGAACGGTTGAGGACTTTGTTTCAAAGGGATATTCCATTGACTATATACGGTCTTATTCCGCAGTATTGCAACAGTCCTTCCGCTTTGCGGTGTTCCCAAAACAGTACATCACGTTCAATCCCATGCAGTATGTGGTAATGAGGCACAAAAAGGACGATATGGATTTGTTTGCGGAGGAAACGGACACCGACAATGGCAAAGTCAAACCACTGTCATTTGAGCAGTATCAAAAACTGACTGCACAGCTTGGAAAACGCAGCAAAGACGCAATCCTGCCCGTACAGATAGCTTATTTCACAGGACTCAGGCTTGGGGAAGTGGCAGGTCTGACATGGCAGGACATCAACCTTGAGGAACAATATCTGACAGTTCGCAGGAGTGTCCGTTACAACGGCGCTACCCATAAGCACGAAATCGGCTCAACTAAGAGGAAAAAAGTGCGTATAGTTGATTTTGGAAACGCCCTTGCGGACATCTTGAAGAAAGCAAGGAAACAGCAGCTTAAAAACCGTATGCAGTATGGCGAACTCTATCACAGAAATTTCTACAGGGAAGTTACAGAGAAAAACAGAGTGCATTATGAGTATTACAACCTATCAATGACAGAAGATGCGCCGGAGGATTATACGGAAATCTCCTTTGTATGTTTGAGGGAAGATGGCTGTCTTGAACTTCCCGCCACCGTAGAAACAGCCTGCCGGACAGCGGCAAGAAAAGTACCGGAGTTAGAGGGGTTCCACTTCCACACACTAAAACATACTTACACAACAAACCTGTTATCAAACGGGGCGCAGCCAAAAGACGTGCAGGAGCTTTTAGGGCATTCGGACGTAAGCACAACCATGAATGTCTATGCACACGCCACAAGGGAGGCGAAGCGGGATTCCGCTAAACTCTTGGATAAGGTTGTGGGAATGAATTAAGCGTAAGTAGGTAATCATCTGTACCTTGACAAAATAAGAAAGCCCCCAGTGCTTACCGGGGGAAGACCTGTTTTACTTTTTTAGTTTGTTGCGGCAATTATCAGGAAGACTGG
>RAYY01000043.1 GCA_003611875.1 bacterium D16-56
AGTGGTTTGTATCTTTCATAAGTGTGAGAACTTAAAGATACCACAAATCCATGCGAAAGGGTTATTTTTTTATTAAAAACTTTCAACTCTCAAGTAATAATTGAGATTGGGATGAAAATAGAGGATTGGGAAACTAAAGGTAAACGTGTTACAAATTAGTTTCCCAATCCAAGAAAGTCAGTAAAAACAAGGCGTTCAAAAGTGACACTCTCAAATTTTGAAAAAACATGACATCAAGAGTGGCAAAAAAATCTTGAGATATTTCACAGAAAATAGCGTATTAATCTAATACATTAGATAAATGCATTAAAAAAATAAACGCTTATGAAAATCTATCTTTTTGAGTACTAGTAAGTATCACTTTTCCTTGAATTTTAAAATCATATTGCTCATTTAAAGAATATTTAAATGGTTTAAAATCAGGATTTAAAGATTGTAAAACCAAACAATCAAACTGTGGCTGGTATTTCTTGCATGTGACATCACCGTTAATATAGAAGATACCAAGATCACCATATTCGAGGGAATCACATTTTTTAACGAAAATATATTCACCATCTAATATGATTGGTTCCATACTATGACCTTTTGCAATTAATGCATAGTCAGCATTAACCGTGGCTGGAATATAACCTAAAGGTATACTAATTCCTTCAATAGGTTCTCCTGCTGCAACATAACCAAGAATAGCAATCACTTCTTGTTTAGTTTGGTAATAGCTTGGAGTTTCCTGGACAAGTGGCAGATTTGTTTCAGGTATATTGTAATCATAAATAGTTTTAGTTTCTGTATGTGTTGGAATATCAATAAGGCATATTTCTATAAAGTGTTTAATCTTTTCTTTTTCTAGTTCGGATAACTTTTCATATAAATGTATAAATTCTAAATCACAGGGAATACCTTCGTAATTTCCAGTAGCGAGCCAAGACAGAGATTTATCGAGCAAATTTGCCGTTGCTATTACTTTATCTAATGAAGGTGAATTTTGATCCCACTTTCTAATTGTGCTATTGCCAAAACCAAGAGTTCTTTCTATTTTTGCAAGAGTAAGTCCTTTTTCTGCCGCACTTATTTTAACTCTTTCTACAATACCCATTGTCATCTCCTTTAATGAAAAGGTAAATTTACCTTTATAATATTGACAAAAGGTAAATTTACTCTTATAATTTATTATGTATCAATTAGATTTTAGTAAATTATATACCAGTTAAAAGCGTACTTCAAGAGAAAGGAGGAGAAATTAGATGAAAAGAACCCGGGAGCTGACGCCGCTGGGAATGCAGATCAAGATTGCATTGGTGCAGCAGAATATAACATCAAAAGAACTAGCTGCCCGGATCGGAGTGACAGGAGCAACGATTACGGAAGTGATTTGTGGGAAGAACAAGAAAAAGGAAACGAAAAGACGAATTATGAAGGAGTTAGGATTGGAGGAAATGGAATGAGCAGAAAAAATGGGAAAACAACAGAAAAGCAGATCATAATTGTGGAAAGCCAGGAGGGAAAAACTTTAACGAAGAAACTTCTGGCCAGACTGAAAAAGTATTATGAATTATTAAAAGATAATAATGGAGGAAAATGTGAAGTCCCAGATTGTAAACACTGTCCCTTTCCACCATGTGAAACAGAGGAGTAAGTTTTTAGATGGCTAAAACAAACAAAATTGTAGCGGAAGGGGTACAGACAGATTATACCAGTGTTATTGTAAGCTATTCGAACGGAATTGACAGCACAGGGGCATTGTATTGGGCTTTAAAGGAATTTCCAAAAGAAAAGATCTTTCTTTTGTATTGTGACACAGGCTTTGAATATCCAGAAAACACCAGAATGTTTTATAAGACAGCTGTTCTTTTAGGAGTAACCCCCATTTTGCTGCAGCATCCCAAGGGATTTCTTGACCTGCTACTGGAAGAAAGGATGAAATGGCCGGATATGAAGAACCGGTGGTGTACTGCGTATTTAAAAACGGGTGTAACAGACCATTGGATACGAACCCATAGAGATATTTTGGGTACGAAATGCTTGTTTATATCAGGAGAGCGGCGGGATGAGAGCCGGAGCCGTGCAAAATTACCGGAAATAGAATACCACAGTACAACGCTATGGACAAAGAGAAAAGGGGAGTTCATTTGTCACTGGTTTCGTCCATGTTTAGATTATGAAAAAGGAAAGATGTTTGAAATGGGGAGAAAATTATATTTGGAGCCTCATTTCTGTTATGAGTACTTAGGGAGATGCTCTTGTATGGCCTGTATGTTTATGAGTGACCAACATGCGATTGAGAACATAAAAAGATACCCAGAGCAGATATGGCCGTATATCCAGGCAGAGATCAAGTTGGCCCATACATGGAAAAGTAAAAAAAGCCTAGAAGAACTATGGGGGCAATGTCTGGACATGGATGATGTAGAGGGAAATGAAGATTTAGGAAAAAACGACGGGGGAATATCCAAGGAACGGAAAACGAATATTAGCAGAGGAGGATGATTCATGGCAGGAGCATCAAGAAAGGATACAGTAGTGGGTATGCGGGGCTTACTGCAGTAGAAAAGTGTATATTTGGAAAGGAAGCGGTTAACCGGCTATTTAATTAAACTGAAATTTTATGGAGGATATATGGACATAGAAAAGGTTTTTGGAGCAGTATTAGACCAGGAATTAAGGACAGTATTGGAATCCGTTTTATTGGAACGGTATGCTGGATTAAGAAGAAAGCAGGAAACAGGCCAGGATCAGAGAATAATAGAATACGGCCAGACAGTAGAAAGGATGGTGCGGAAGTATTATTCCAGCAACCATGAGGAATGTGAGAAATTTTTAAATGGATTGGCAGAATGTGAAGATAAGGAAAGGGAAAATCTTTACCTGTATGGAATCAGGGATGGGATTAAATTTATGAAGCTGGTTGCTATGGTTTAATGAGGGGGAGAAAAACTCTTGTACAATGAGGATTTAATAAATGATGAAAAATGAAAAAAGATACCCTCCGCAACAGGCACGTAAACAGAGGGCATCAGACAAGCGTCTAAAAATATAATACCTTATATTTTAAAGAAATGCAAGCATTTTTTCTCCGTCCGGTATCAAATCTGGCAGCCGTCAGAAGGCGCGGAGGAATTAACCAACACTTAAAAGCAGGGAGGTGATAAAGATTTATGGAAGGGATTGCTAATATCCGGCTAACTGTAGAGGAGTATGCCCAGTTACGTGGGTGTACCATTCAATATGTTCGGAGATTATGTTCTGAAAATAAGATAGAATATGAAGTTACTGAGAAAACCCGCGGTGGCCGCAGAGGCATCTCCTATCGGATTCCCCTGTCCGGTCTCCCAGACAAAGAAATCCGGCGTTATCTACGGAAGCTGGACAAGGAGAAACGCAGACAGGAGGCAGCTTTCTCCCCGGAGCCGGAGAGCTCTCCGCCGATTCGACTGGACTATGAGCGCCTTTCTGCAGCAGAACGCCAGGAGCTGAACCGGAAGAACAAGATACTGGATGACTGGATTGCCTACCGATATGAGGAAAAGCGCAGGGGCAAAAGCCTGGCAGAGGCGGATGCCAATTACGTCCGGATCCTCCAACTACAGTATCCGGACATGCCCATGAGCCTGCGTACCATCCGCCGATGGGACGAGGCCCGGAGGAAATCCGGGGAGGCCGCCCTGGTGGACAGCCGGGGCCGGCATGGAAGCCATCCCAAAAAGATGAAAAAGGAAGTGTATGACCTGTTTGAGTATTACTACCTGGATGAAAGCCGCAAGGCGGCTACGCTCTGCATCCAGCTGGCAAAGCTGGAGCTGAAAAAGACCGGGCGCACGGAGCTGCTGCAGGATCTGCCTTCTGAGCGGACCTTCCTGCGGTGGGCGGAGGCGACGATCCCGCCGGCCGTGCTGCAGTATTACCGTTATGGAGAAAAGGCTTGCCGGGACAAGTGCCTTCCCTACATACACAGAAGCTATGATGACCTGTACAGCAATGACATCTGGGTATCGGATAACCATACCTTTGACCTGTTTGTTTTGGAGGACGGAAAGCCGCTGCGGGTTTATTTAACCGGTTTTTTAGATATCCGGAGCCGCAAGATGGTTGGCTGGCACGTAACCCTGAATCCTTCTGCAGACGCGACCATGTATGCGCTGCGGCGGGGGATCGAATATTATGGGATTCCAAAACGGATCCTCTCTGATAACGGCCGGGAGTTCCTGACTTTTGACCTGGGCGGGCGCGGGTTTCGGAAAAAGCCAAAGAACAGTGAGCTGGATCCGGAGACGATAATGTCCCGGTTAGGAATTGACTTCCACACGGCCCTGGTGCGTAATGCAAGGGCAAAGATCATTGAGCGGACATTTCTGACCGTGAAGGAGGAGTTTTCCAAACTCTTTGACCACTACACCGGAGGCAATACCCAAGAACGGCCGGAACGGCTGAAGAAGCTGATGAAAGAAACCGGGAAAATGAGTGTGCTGGAGGATTTTGCCGGGTTTGTGGATACCTGGATTGCCGGGTATTATAACAAGCGGCCCAGCAATGCTTTCGGGATGCGGGGGATGACGCCGGACCAGGCGTTTGCTAAATACCTGGTGGAACAGCGGAAGGCTCCCGAGGAGGAGCTGAACCTGATGCTTTTGAGGAGCACGCGCCTCCAGAAGGTGCGGAGGGACGGGGTAAAGCTGCGGTTTTATGAAAAGGATATTTGGTTTGTATCGGATGAACTAGTATACAGTCATTTAGGGGATCCGGTATTTGTCCGATACAACCCAGATGACCTGTCTGGAGTCAGGATTTACGACCAGGATGAACGTTTCCTGATGGAAGTGCCGCAGGATGGCCAGATCAGTTATTTTGCCTCCAAGGAGGATGTGGCAGCCAAGATGCACGAGAAGCGGCGCCTAGAAAGTGTGGTCAAGTCTTACAAGAAGCAGAAGGGCATCCAGGCTACCGATGCGCTGGAGCTGGTGATGGGGCTGGCGGAACAGAACCTTCGGGATAATCCAGAGGAGCTGGATCCAGATATCATCCGGATCATCCGATCCCCGGAATTTGAGGAAAACATGCAGACCATCCAGCAGGCTGTAGGCGGGGATACGATTGACTGGTCCATTGCCAACCAGCGGATCCGGGCCTTCCAGAACCGGCAGGAAGGGGATTAAGTGTATTTAAGCCGGTGTGCAACAGCCGGCAGGAGATTGGGCATTCAATAAGGCCATCCAAAAATAAGAGGAGGACAAGCGTATGCAAGAACAACAGGCAAGAGAATCTATAATCCAGTACCGGGACATGTCAGGAAAATCCCAGAGTGAGATTGCCAAGGAATTAGGAATCAGCTCCGGGCAGTTATCTGCATTTATCAGTGGGACCTATAAGGCTCCCCACACGGTGGTCCCTAAGATTGAGGCGCTGCTGCAGCGGAACGAGAGCCAAAAGCTTGCGCCAAAGACCCCGCCTTTTGCGGAGACCACAGTGAGCAGGCAGGTGATGGATGCGATTGAATACTGCCATTTACAGGGAAAGATCGGGGTGATCTATGGGGACGCGGGGATTGGGAAAACTATGGGGATCCGCCAGTACTGTGAAAGAAACCCTATGGCAATCCTGATCACAGTCTCCCCAGCGTTTGCCACTATGAGCGGGGTAAATGACCTTTTGTCGGAGCAGATCGGCATCCGGGAGAAAAATGCCAGAAGGATCTACCTTGAGATGGTAAACCGGCTGAAAGGCTCCGGGCGGGTAATCATTATTGACGAGGCCCAGCATCTGACAAAGAAGACTTTAGAGCATCTTAGGAGCATTTCCGATGAAACCGGAGTGGGGATCTGCTTTGTTGGTAATGAGGAGGTTTACAGCCGTTTAAAGGGAAGTGGGAAGGCAGACTTTGCCCAGATCTTTTCCCGTATTGCCATCCGCAGGCCGGTACTTCTAGGAAGCATAAAACGAGTTGATATAGAGAAAATCTTTTTCGGAGCCGGTTTGGATGAAGAAAGCATAGATTTTTTATGTAAGATTGCTAAAACCCGGTACGGGATCCGGGGCGCCGTAAATGTGTATGTGGCTGCTGCTGCTTTGTTTGGGAAGGTGGATTCCGGGGCAATCGTCCGAGTTGCCCGGGAAATGAATATCGGGTAAAGAGGAGGATAGGTAATGAAAGAGGTATTGTTTGAGATATTTGGTGTAACCGGGATTGTGCTTATGGTCTTTGCCATGTTTGCCAGTATTCTGTATCTGGCCCGGTGCATGGTAGCCGATACGGCGGATTTTTATGATTATTTTCAACACCGCACAGAATTTCAGATGTGGAAATGGGTGAAGGAGCGGGAGGAAGGGGAAGCTTTGGAAATCCAGGAACAACGCTGTTTGGAAAAACTGAAGGAGATCCGCAGGGAAAAAATCCGGAGGGACGGGAGGCGGCCGGCCATGCGGGTGTATACCTTTATTATTTCATCCGGATATGGCAGAAACCGTTATGATTAGGGGATCCGGATCCCCGCCTTAATGCAGCCAGAGACGGTCCACAGCCCGTGAAATGCAGATGGAGGAAAATAAAAGAAAGGAGGGGCTGCTTATGAAGCATACGAAACGGATTACCAGCCATGGGTCGGTCAGCATCCCGATAGCGCTCCGGCGTGATCTTGGAATCCAGGAAAGGGATGCCATGGACCTGGAAGTGGATCCACAGGGAAGGATTATTTTGCAGCCGCATGTACCCCGCTGCTGTTTTTGTGGGGAAGAAGAACCTACAGCATCGGTGTCCGGCAGGCGGATCTGCAGGGACTGCTGCCGGAAAGCCCTTTTGATATTGGAGCGAGGTGAAACATAATGGAAAAGATGCAGGAACTGAAGGACCGTCCGGTAGCTTCCATGAATTTAAAGGAGCTTCCGGTGGAGGAGCTGGTGGACCTGGCAGCGGCCAAGAAGATCAAGGTGGATTTTGCCAAAGCGGAGCTGGATGTGATCAGCGCGGAGATCCAGAACCGGGCGGTTGCCTTCCAGGAGGACCGGCATATCAAGTTTACGGAATGGGCGGGAAGCGGGAAAGCGCTGGCATCCGTGGCAGTGGCACAGAAATTTGACATCTTAAACTACTTTAAGCTGAAAGAGCTGTTAGGCGCGGAGCTGGTGGGAGAAAAAGTGCGCGTAAAGCCTGCCGAAATCAAATATGACATTGACGATGCCTTTAAGCGGGCATTAACGGCAGTGATCCTGGATGACTATGAGCGGGGGATGACAATCCCGGAGGTGGTGGAGAAGTCCGGCTGGTGCGCGGAGGATCCAAAGAAAAAAACAGCCCTGTTAAAAAAGTTAAAGGGCGACTATAAGAAGGATAAAAAAGCCGTCCTGGATGCCTTAAACATGCAGGAAAATGAAATCAACATTGACGAGGAACTGTACCTGATCTATCAGATCCAGAACTGGAAGCTGATTTTAGCATTTTTCGAAGAGGCTACCTTTGAGAAAACGGCGGAATCCATTAAGCGGTGTATCCTGGTGGATGAGACGGTTAAGATCGGCCTCCGGGCCGGATGAGGGAGGTGGAATGATGAACCCGGCATCAGCAGCACAGAAACGGAAGATTTTTGCATTGGCTAAAAAGAACGGCATGGACAATGACCTGCTGCACGCCTATGTTTGTGCATTGGTAAAAAAAGAAAGCTTGTCCAAGCTTACGATTCTGGAAGCCATCCAGGTGATCGATGGGCTGTCCGGAAAAGAGGTGCGGTCCATCAGGCCCTGGACGGATGCCATGTCCCAGGCCCAGCGGGGATATCTTTTAAGCCTGGCCAGACGGCTGGGCTGGGTGGATGAGGCAGGGCGCCCGGATGAGGAGCGGCTGAACGGATTCTGCAGGAAGCAGCAGGATACCCTGTACTGGACCGGCCTGACCCGGTCAAAGGCGTGCAAGGTGATTGAAGCCTTAAAGGCAATGGCGGAAAGGGGGTGCAAGGCGGAAGAAAAGCAGTCATAACCAGGGGGAGGGGAAAGAGAAAAAGCAGTACAAAAATATAGAAAAAACGGAGGAGCATACCATGAAAAAGAGGATTTTATTTATCGCAGGGCACGGCCAGGGAGACCCGGGAGCCTGCAGCACCATGAACGGAGTATCATATCAGGAGTATTTATATACCAGAGAACTGGTAAACCTGCTGGCAGGATGCTTTGGCCAGGCAGATGCAGAAATTACCGTGTATGACCAGGCGAAGAACTGCTATAAGCAGAATAAGGCAGGGACCGGCCCTGATTTTAAAGCTTATGATTATATTTTTGAAGTTCATTTCAATGCCAAGGTACATGGAGACGGGATGATGGATGGAAAGTTTACCGGGATCGGTTTTTACCTGCATACCGGCATCCATGGGGTATCGGTGGAACAGCGGATTCTGAAAAACGTGGTTTCCCTGGGGTTTAAGCAGTGGGGAGACGGGATCTTCTATACCTCCGGCCTGTTAAACTGCAACGTGGCTTATCGGGCCGGTGTGGACTATGCCCTTTTAGAGACGGCGTTTATCGATGATCTGGATGACATGTCCTGGTATAACGCCCACAAACGGGAGGTAGCCCAGGCGGTGGCCGACGGGATTATGGATGGGTTTGGGATCCGCAAGGTGCAGGAAGGCATTCCCCAGGCACCGACTGCTTCGGGCTGGCAGCGCGACGAGACAGGCTGGTGGTATTTAGACCAAGATGGAAAATACCCCCGGAATGGCTGGAAGAAGATTGGCGGGCGCTGGTACCTGTTTGACCGGGCTGGATACATGCTCAAAGGGCTGCAGGCTGTGGATGGAAAGCTGTATTACCTGCATGAAGGACCAGGAGCGGATGAGGGAGCCCTGATGGGGACGGATGAGGATGGGGCACTGACCGTATTCTGGGACGAAGAATAACGCCTAAAAGCAGGAAAGGAGGTGGCGGCATATGGGGCAGGAAGGGCTTTCCCTAGAGGATCTGCAGGAGCAGCACAGGAGTTATGCAGAGATTATAGGTATTGAAAGGCTGCTGGAGCTGGCAAAGGCATACGGAGGAACCCAGATTTACATACCGAAACCGGAAGAACTTTTAAAGAACCGGAAATATAAAGCCATCTCCGAAGAATTTGACGGTACGAACATTAAACAGTTAGCGAAGAAATACCAGGTTTCGGAATCCACGGTCTACCGGCTGGTTCGGGACCAGATTGTGAAGGCAGCCTCCCGGCAGATCCCCGGGCAGTATAATCTTTCCGAGTATCTTTAACCTCTGGTCAAGCGCTTTTTTTAGGATTTTATGGATTGTCAAAAAAAGTGTCACAGACAACGTACTTGACAGAGCTTTTATGGTAAGATTCCCTTACAGGCAGGAAAGGTCCTGGAAGGGAATTTTTTTATTGGAAAAGGAAGGTGGAAAACATGATGAGGGAAATGCTGACGGATGTGGCAGCCACAACGGCTATGGCGGTATTTACGGTAGGATTTTGTATCCTCTGCCGGAATGTCCAGGTGGCTGCCGGGAACTGGCTGGACAAGATGAGGGATGAGGCTGAGAATGAGAACCAGGAGATTACAGTCCGGATGTTTGAAATGGCCAGCCAGCTGCTGAGCGGGATTACCTATAACGCGGTGGCAGCTATGGAGCAGACAAAGGCTAAGGAAATCCGGGAACGGGTAAAAGCGGGCTTGGAAGACAGGGACGCCCTGAAGATTTTGGCCAAGGATGTGCTGTATGGCGTAAAAGCGCAACTGACCCCAGACATTACAGAAACCCTGGAACGGTACATTGCGGATTTGGATGCCTATATTGCAGACCAGATCGAGGCATACCTGATCGGGATCAAGCAGCTTCCAGAGTCCCGGCTGATTGGGGTATCCACAGGAGAAATTATGGAAAGAAGTGCAGAAAGCCTTGCCATCTCTCTGGAGGAAGGGGAGGGGTGAGGAAAGGATGGGGATCAGCGAGATATTGGAAATGATGCAGAGTGTCGGCCTGCAGTCAGCGCTGCTCATTCTGTTTGTGGCTTATTTTTTAAAGCGGGATAAAGACAGGGAGGATTCCCTGGTGGATGAAAAGTGCAAAAACCGGGAAGAAGCAAAAAAGCAGAAGGAGGAGATCAGCAAGGAGCTGGAGAATGCGAAATCCCAGTTCCGTGAGAAAGAGGCTTTGCTGATGTCAGAGAATGCCAAGAGGGAAGAACTGATCCGCAGGGAATCGGACAAACGGGAGCTGCTTTTAAAGGAGGAAGCCGAGAAGCGGGAAAATGCTTTGATGTCCCAGTTAAACAGCACCAGTGAGACTATGAAGGAAATCAGCCGTTCCATGGACGGGATCAATCGTTCCATGGACGGGATCAACCGGACGATTGAGGGGATGTTAGGACGGATGGAGCGTTTGGAGGAAAAATTGGAACTGAGGTGATAAAGGGATGGAAATGGGCCGGTCGGCATTGGAGATCATTAAGACGAAGCAGTTACGAGGGAATATCATCGAAACCTTGTACCGGTATTACGGTGAGGATATCAGCCTGTCCGTTTTGAAGGCATCCCTGCCGCTGTCCGGGCTGCTGACCGACGCCGGGATCAAATCCGCGCTTTATTACTTGGGCGGCAGGGAAAAGGAGTTTGTCCATGTCGTCATCAATAAAAATAATTACATGGATTCCCTGATCTGGCTGACGCCCCGGGGCGTGAACCTGGCAGAAGGGGATCTGGAAGATGTGGGGGTAGTGATTGATGGCTGATTTTATAAAAACAGTGGAAAACCAGGTGATCCGGAACCAGCTTTTAGAGCTTTTACGTCAGGCAGGCCCCAATGGGGCAAGTGAGAAGGTGATCCGGATGGCTATGAAAAAGGCCGGGAGCCGGGCAGAACCGGAACGGATTCAGGAGCAGATTTTTTATCTGGAGAGAAAAGGGCTGGTCTGGAAGGCCGAATGCAAGAATCAGGCCCTGGGAATTGATATGAATGTTTATATCCTTACCTCAGACGGGATCGACGTTCTGGAAGGGACCCGGGAGGAACCTGGGATTGGAGTGGGGGATGGATAAGAACCGGGCTCATGGAAAAATTGACAGTTTACCGGCAAAGGTCCGGGAGGATGTGGAACAGCAGCTGATGGATGGGCAGACGTATGAATCTATTTCCAAAGATTTAAAGGAACAGGGCTATGATATTCATGCCAGCAGTGTGGGAAGATACGGCAGGCGGTATCTGAAGAAATTTGAATCTGTGCGGGTGGCACAGCAGTTTGCCAAGCTGCTGGCGGAGGATAACGTGGAACGTCCGCCCACGGAGATCCATGAGGCTAATAACATGATCCTGAATCAGATCATTATGGAGACATTGATGGACGATGAGCTGGATGCGGCAGGCATGGGCAAGGCAGCCAATGCGGTAGCCACTTTGCAGCGGGCACAGGTGCAGAATGAGAAACTGAAGATGGATGCCAGAAGGGAAGCCGGGGCAGTCCATACGGCCATGAACCTGTTAAAAGACAAGGTATTTATGGAGATTGCCCAGAGCCATCCGGATGTGGCGGACGTCCTGATCCGGTTGGCGGAACAGACGGAGCAGGAGATGGAGAAGATTACATAACGAGGCCGTAAAGGTGGTTTTCTGGTCTAATGAAGGACAGTGGCACCGGAATGTTTTAAACGGAAATTTAAGCCAGTTAAACAGGTTTTAAACGGTATTGAGTGGGAGGTACACGGAAAGGTGTGCAGCCTGTGTTCATGCCCAAACGGGATCCGACAAAAATGGGAAGCAGGAAGCAGGTGAGGAAGATGGGATCCGGATGGAGGAAGAAGGCAGAGGGCCTTTTTTTTAATGAGGGAAAGAGTATTGTAGAAATGGAAAAGGAGCTTAAAATCTCCCGGAAAACCCTGTCCGGATTTTTAAAGGGCTGCCCCGGATACCAGGAGGAGCGGGAAAGAAGGAAGCGGGAGCATGCGGCACTGCGGCCGGCATACAAGCGGGAATGGGATCGGAAACACCGGTCCTTTTCGGCAGGGGCCGTGACTGGGGAGACGCTGCGCCGGGAACATGATCTGGCAGCTCTGGAGCTTTCTCGGGAAAGGTACCGGTGAGGGAATGGGAGGATTCAGTGAGTTTGCCCGGGAATACCGGATGCGGGATGCCGGGCTTAAAGGGAAGGATGATTCCCCTCTGTCTGTCCGACAGCGGAAGATTGAAGAAGGCAGGAGAAATTTCCGTACCTACTGCAACCTGCGTAATCCGGATTTTTTCTGTCCGGAGCGGATCTATCAGGACGATATCTGCCGGACGATGCAGGCCGCTTATGAGAAACGGTTAATCAATAAAAATACCGGCAAGCCTTATGACATCCTGATTATAAATGAGCCGCCTGGTTTCGGGAAATCCTACACGGCCAGTACCTTTATTACTTGGGTATATGGCCAGAACCCGAAAACCCAGGTAATTAGTGTTTCCTATAACCAGACGCTCTCTCTGACCTTTAGCAAAACGATCCGGGAGGCCATCAACGATAAGGAAATCGAAGGGGATCCGGATTATTTTACAGTGGGGAGCTTTTTTCCCGGAGTAAAGATTAAGTATGGGGATGGGGCGATGGAACGGTGGAGCCTGGAAGGGTCGTATATGAGCTATCTGGCAACCTCCTTTGACGGTTCCATTACAGGTATGAGAGGCCATATCGGAATCATTGATGATCCGATTAAGAATGATAAGGAAGCCGTCAACGATAACCGGAAAGAGGAGATATGGAACTTTTATAAAAATACCTTCCAGTCTAGGATGCTTTCAGGAGCCCTAGTGATTGTGATTCAGACCCGGTGGGCTACAGATGACCTGGCGGGACGCCTCCTGGCCCAGTTTCCAGAACGGTGCTACGAACTGAAACTGTCCGCTTTAGACGGGGAGGGGCGCAGCATCTGTGAGGATCTGTATTCCACGGAGGATCTGCAGATGAAGAAAGCAATGCTGGATGAGCACATCTGGCTTGCTAACTATGAGCAGGTGCCTGTAGACAAAAAGGGAGCGTTGTATGGAATATTTAAAACCTATGATGTCATCGATCCGGATAAGGTGGAAAGGGTTATTAACTATACAGATACCGCGGATGAAGGGACGGATTATCTGTGCAGTATATCAGCAGATGTGATTACAGGCTATGGCTATGTGAAGGATGTGTATTATACAGATGCGGCTATGGAAGAAACGGAGCCGGAGACAGCAAGGCGCCTGCAGCTTTTCGGAGTAAGGGAGTCGCTGATTGAAAGCAACAACGGCGGCCGGGGATTTGCAAGAAATGTGATCCGGATTCTAAAAAAGTTAAAATGTTACCGCTGCATGGTGACCTGGTTTACCCAAAGTAAGAATAAGCGGACCCGGATTCTTGTAAATGCCACTAATGTGATGGAGCAGGTTATTATGCCGGAAGGCTGGGAGAAAAAATGGCCAGAGTTTGCCCAACATGTAAAGAAATACCAGAGGAAGGGGAAGAACGACCACGATGATGCGGAAGATTGCCTTACCGGCCTGGTGGAAATGATCAACGGGGAAGTAAAGGGTAAGAAGAAAGCCCGGCTGGGGAAAAAGGACCGGCTGGGGATGTAGGCAGGTGGAAAGATGTATAAGTTTTCGATTGAGCAGGTACTGGACGAAAAATTCCTGACACGCCTGGTGGAGAAGTTCCGGGTTCGGGAAATCCCGGAGTATGACCGCCTGGACCGTTATTATTCTTCCAAGAATGATACGATCCGGAACCGGAGCATGAAGTCCGGGAAACCAAACAATAAGATCATCCATGGATTTTCCCGTTATATCTCTAACATGGCCACCAGTTATTTTATGGGCAAGCCCATTCGCTACCAGGTGGAGGATGAGGAATACCACGAGGCCATTCAGGGCTATTTAAAGGATACCTATAATTACAACTATGAAATCAGCAAGGCAGCCAGTAAAAAGGGGATTGCGTTTGAAATTTTGTATGTCAATGAAAAAAGTGAGCTGAGGAGCAGGAAATATGAGGCCCAGGAGATCCTTCCAGTTTATTCGCCCCGTTCGGATGAGTTTTTAGAGTGTGCCATCCACCTTTGGGAAAATCGTGATCTGAATGGAAACCTGCTGCTTGATGGGGCAGATGTGTATGATAAAACCGATATCTGGAGCTTTAGGAGAAAAAATAAGGCAACACTATACGAGCTTTATGAGGTTATTCCCCATTATCTGTCTGATGTGCCGGTGGTCGTTTATTGGAATAATGAGGAGCAGACCGGGGACTATGAATGCGTGATCCCGGAGATTGATGCTTATGATAAAGCCCAGTCCAACACGGCAAATGATAAGGATTATTTTACGGATGCGTATCTGATCATTAAAGGGGCAGGAGGGGGATTTACGGATGAGGAAGGCAATGAGATCCCCCAGAGCGAGGCGGAACGGAACCTGCGGAACAGCCGGGTGATGTTTTTTGACGATAACGGGGATGCCAAGTTTTTGGTAAAGCAGACGGACGGGAGCCAGGATGAGGCTTATAAGGACCGGATTTTCCGGGATATCTTTTTTATCAGCCAGGTTCCGGCCATGACGGATGAAAGCTTTTCCGGCGACCTGTCCGGGATTGCCATCCGCTACAAACTGATCGGGCTGGAGCAGCTGGCAATTATGAAGGAAAACAAGTTCCGTCTGGCTGTACAGAAAAAGATCAAGCTGGTGAATGACTGGATCAACCTGAAAAAATCCCGAAATTATGACCCTTCCCTAGTGCAGCAGATTTATGAGCGAAATTTCATTGACAATGATACGGAGAAAATAGAAAATGCAGGGAAGGCGGAAGGGATGGTGAGCAAAGAGACCCAGCTTTCCATGCTCCCTTCCAGCGTGGTGCCGGATATAAAGGAGGAGTTGGAGAGGATCAAAGAGGAAAAAGGAAAGGAGGAGTTTGGCTATGAGGATTTGGAAGAGGAGGATGAAACATGACCTCTCGGGAAAAGGAGGAGCGATACTGGGAAAAGCGCCGCCTGGCGGATAAGAAAAGAAGTATCAACCGGGCGGAAAAGGATATTAACCGACAGATCCGGCAAATGTATCAGGAAGCAATGGATGAGATCCGAACAGATATAGAAAATTTATATAAAACCTTTGCGGATCAGGAAAAAATCACCCTTCAGGAAGCAAAAAAACGGCTGTCAAAGGTGGATTTTAAAGAAGTGGATTTTAACAGTATGATCCGGAAAACGGCAGAAATCCAAAAGAAGCTGAAAACGGAGAGGTTCCCAGATGATCTTGCTGCTGCCATAGAAAAAAAGCTTCAGGAGCAGGAAAAGCACTTGAAGGTGTTATCCAGGAGAGGCTATCTTACCCATCTGGAGCTGATGCAGGCACAAATCGAGAGGATAGTCCTGGAGGTGGGCAATGAACAGCAGATAAACCTGTATCAGCTTTTGGATGAGGAATATCGGGACGGATATTTCCGAGGGATCTTTAACCAGCAGCAATGGTTAGGGGTGGGGAAGGATTTTGTTTCCCCGGATCCGGCTGCCGTCCAACAGGCGGTAATGCAGAGCTGGGCAAAAGAACATTTTTCGGACCGGATCTGGGGCGGGGTGGATAAGCTGAGCCAGGAGCTGAAAGAAAGTCTAACGGTCGGCCTGATCCGGGGAGAAGGTGTAAAGGAGATGACAAAGCGCCTGACCCGACGGGTAGAGGTATCGGCCAGCAATGCAAGGCGCCTGGTACGGACGGAAAGCGCCTATATCCATGAGAAGGCGACATTGGATGCATTTAAGGAGTGCGGGATCGCCCGGTACCGGTTTTTAGCAACCTTAGACCGGAGAACCAGTAAAACCTGCCAGGAGATGGACGGGAAAGATTTTGCTATAGAACAAGCCCAGGCAGGGAAGAACTATCCGCCCATGCATCCCAACTGCAGGAGCACAGTGGTGCCACATCGGCAGGAGGTAACCAAACGTGCGGCAAGGACGGCGTCTGGAAAGTATTATACTGTTCCTGACAGCATGACTTATCGGGAATGGTATAATGGTCTGTCGGAGACGGAAAAAGGAAAGATGGCTCTGCAAAACCGGAAGGATGGGAATCGAAAAACCGATCAGGAGCAGCACAAGCGTTATAAAAAGGTATTGGGGGAAGCAGCCGGAAGCTTCCGTGAGTTTGTCACAAAGAAATATGAAGATCCGGAAGGGTATGAGTGGCTGAAACAGCAGTACCATGAGACAAACTATGTTAACCAGTTTAAGCAGCGTCTGGCGGAAGGGAAGGTGAATACCCGGATCCAGAAAGCCAAGCAGCTGGAACATACCCAAGGAACAAAAAGCCTTCAAAACCGGATGAAACAGGCATTTAAAAGCCAGAGGGATCCAACATTGCCCAGAGAAAAAAAGCAGACACCACAGTCATATCTATATAAGCAAATCAATGCACAGGAGCTTGTGAACCGGTATGCAGGAAAAGGGCTGATTACCTATCGGCAGGGGTCTGGAACCGTGCGGGAATGGATTACCGTTGAAAAACCGATAGGAAGATGTTACAATCAAGGCACCGGACGGTATGAAGAAACCCACCGGGTTTGCATTATATATCATGAAAGAAAAGGAACCCATGTGTTCCCGGTAAAGGAGAAATGACATGTATTGGACCTATGAACTGAATGTGCTGTGCGGCTTGGACAAGCGGGCCCACGTGCGAATGAAAAATGGGGAAGAATTTGACTGTATTCCGGACAGCCTGGTTTATGATGATGATGACAGTGAGATCATGGCGGTGAGGCAGTTGCCATCAGAGAGGATGCGTTTGCTTCCGGAAGATAAGATTGAGAGTGTTACAGAAATCGAATAAGAGATAACTACACAGACAAAAAGAGATTGCATGAAGATGCAGTCTTTTTTAATTGGAAAAAAGGAAGGAGGAGACCAGTGAACGAGAATATAAACAATGTCCAGGAGGCCGCAGCTAAGGAAAAAAGCATAGTAAATGGGAATGGGCAAGGGGCTGTGGCGGAAGCAGCCAGAGAGGAAAAGGAGATGCCCAATCAAGGAGCTGCGTCAGAAACCCTGGATACAGGGCAGGGCATTGAAGGGAATCCGGTTGAAAGTCAGGAAAAGAGGGTTCTCCAGGAGGAACAGGAGCCAGTGGAGGAGACAGGAAAAGATAATCCTTCTTCGGGAAAGAAGCTCTCGGATGGGCAGGACCAGGAATCCCGTGAAGCAGAGCTTCAGAAACGGGAGGAAAGACTGGCCAGGCGGGAGCTGGAGCTGGACGCGAAAGCAATCCTTAAGGAAAAAGGAATTTCAGAGGCAATGCTTCCTTACCTGATCCGGGAAAACCGGGAGGAAACCGAGAAGTGTATTGAAGCCTACAAGGCTGCTGCAGACGCAGAGCTGAAGGCACGGCTGGATGAGCGGCTGGTGGGAAAAACACCGCCGCAGCCGGCCGGGCAGATAAGCGAAGGGGATCGTACAACTGCGGATGTATTTGCATCTGCACTAAGAGGATAGGAGGAAAGAAAGATGGCATTAAACACGATTGAAACACGGCAGGTATTTCAGACAGAGCTGGATAAGCAGATGATGGAAGGATTGACATCCAGCTTTATGGATGCTAATGCCGGACAGGTGATTTATAACGGCGGATCTGAGGTAAAGATCCCCAAAATGTCCCTCACCGGCCTGAAAGACTACAGCCGGGGGGACGGGTATCCCAGCGGCAGTATTACCCTGGAATATGAAACCCGCATTATGAAAATGGACCGGGGTGTATCCTTCCAGATCGATGCTATGGAGGTGGATGAGAGTAATTTTGTGGTAACGGCCGGGACGGTCCTGGGAGAGTTTCAGCGGACAAAGGTGATCCCGGAAGTGGATGCCTACCGATATTCCACGGTTGCGGAGCTGGCAAAAGGAAATGCCGTCATTGCCGCAGTTACGGAAGCAAATGTCTATAAACTGTTGATCAAGGACATCTCGGCTGTGCAGGATAGGGTCGGGGAATCCACCCCGTTAATCTGCTGTATGTCGGGAACCGCAAAAGGATTTTTAAATGCTTCCACGGAATTTAATAAAAACATCGAAGTAACAGAATTTAAACGGGGAGAGATCACCACGAAGGTCCGCGTGGTAAACGGAGTGCCCATCCTGACCGTCCCATCTGACCGGATGTACCATAAATATATATTTAAGCCGGGAAATTTAGAAAATCCTGCCGAAAGCGGGTTTGAAAAGGCAGAAGGAGCCGAGCTGACAGATTGGATTATCATGCCGGTAGCGGCAGCGATTGCCGTCTGCAAACAGGATAAGGGAAAGATCATTGACCCGGATACCAACCAGAAGGCGGATGCCTGGTTTATCGGATACCGGAAGTACCATGATGTATGGGTAAAAGACAGCCAGATTAAGGCCATTCTGCCTCATTATGGAAAGCAGCCGGCCTGGGAAATTAGGAACCAGGAGGATTAGATTGAAGGCGGAGGAACCATATAACGGATGGAAATACTGGAAGCGGTAAAACAATTGGCAGGAATTGAGACAAAGGAGCAGGATGGTGTGCTGCAGCTGATGATTGAGGATGCATCGGCTGCGGTACGGGATTACTGCAATCGGAAGGATTGCCCGCCGGAGCTTGCCTATGTAGTCCGGGAAATAGTTTTGGACCATTATCGGCTAGAAAACGAGGATCCTGTGGCAAGCATTAAACGCGGAGATACACAAATCAGTTACCAGAATACGATCACCAAAGACCAGTTTACCCCCCGCCAACGGGATGCCATGTGTCGTTACCGGCTGGTGAAGGTAATTTAAAATAGGAGAAAAGGAAATGAATGCAAAAACAAGGATGCAGTATCTGCATCGAAATTTGAGAAAAGGGCCATCCCGGGAAGGAAAGAGGGCTGAGAAGGAAGATGAAAAGAAACCAGATGAGGGAAGCAAAGACCCTTGCAAAAACCTATTATGACCGGCTGGATGTCTACCGTTATCAATTAATAAAGGATGGGGACAGTGGGGAGACGCGGCAGAAAAAAATCCTGGTCTACAAAAACCAGAAATGTGCGGTTAGTATGTCTGGGAATGAAGCTCCGGAACGGGGGACTGTAGTAGATGATTCCTCCAGTACCTATACCTTGTTTACAGACCCGGAAATCCGGATGCAGGAGAACGACCTGGTGGTAATCCGGACATTTTCCGGCCAAATTTACGAAGGCCGGACCGGGAAAACCTATGTAGCTATCAGCCATGGGGAGACATCGTTAAAGGTTGATAAAATTGTATAGGGAGGCAGAACATGAAATCCCTGGAGGATTTAGAGAAAGCATTTGAGAAGGGACTGGATGCTTGGCAAAACCGGATTTTTATTCAGGAAGCCAAAAAAATCGGGTTTAATGCAGCCGGGCAGGTGAAAGCACTGACACCGGTAGATACCGGGACATTGCGGCGGCGCTGGACAGTCCGGGTGGATCCGGGAGGAGGCGCCGTTATTATCTGGATTGTAAACAATACCCATTACGGTCCGGCGGTGAATTACGGACACCGGATTGTGAGAGGAAAAAAGACAGTCGGAAAGAAAAAGGGAGTCTACATGTTGGAAAATGGTTTGTACCAGTATAAACGCAGCCTGCTGCAGTCAGACATTCATACCATGTTGGGTGAGCTTCGGAGGTCCTTTTAATGGTGGTTTTAAACGGGATTAAAAGGGCGTTAACCAGGCTGCTCAGTGAAGCTTTTCCGGAAGCGAATCTATTTACCGAGGATATTGAACAGATCGAGGCAGCAGATGGGAAAGCATTTCCCCTGCTCCACTTACAGCTTAACCTGCAGGGCAGTGAACTGGCAATGGGGGCGGATACAAGGGACAAAACGGTATTGATTGATATTACCTATATGGAGGAATCCAGATCCAGAAATCAGACCTTGTATGAAGTCCAGGAGCGGCTGGAATTGGCCATTGGGGGAGGTTTCTTCTGTGGGGACCGGTATCTGCATGTGGAATCAATTCATGGAAACATAGCGGATGATCTGCTGCATGTTACTTTTTCGGTTGCTTTTAATGACGGGATTCCCCAGGCAGGAGAAACCTTTGATTTGTTTGGAGAGTTGGAAGTCAGGATGTAAAAGGAGGATAAAATGAAGATCGGATTACCGGATCTTGTAATGGATTTTACCCAGAAGGCGTCAACCGTGATCGAACGGAGCGCCAGGGGTGTGGTGGTGCTGCTGCTTCATGATGCAACCAAGGAGCAGGCGGTGACGTTATACACCAGCCTGCTGGACGTGGATCCGGGAGACTGGACTGGAGAGAATTATAAATATTTAAAATATGTGTTTAAGGGAAAGCCATCCAAGGTGCTGGCGGTTCGTGGGATTGAAATGGAAGCCGGAGGGGCAGTGGATGTATCTGCCTCAAAAAAGCTGTTTTCCTGCCTGGAATTTGACTGGTTTGCTTTTCCGGAATGCACAGCAGAAGATGCTGCGGCCCTGGGAAGCTTTTTTGATCAGGAAAAGAAAACAAAATACCGGAAGTGGAAAGCGGTACTTCCTAACACAGCTGCGGATTCGGCAGCCGTAGTAAATTTTGCCGCCTCCGGGATATCTATTGTGTGGGATTCTGATTCCGGAGTGGAGGAGGTTACCACAGCCGGGTATACGGCACGGATCGCCGGGATTCTGGCCGGGATATCCCTCACCCAGTCCAGCACTTCTTACATTTTGGATGAAGTGGTGGATATCACCCAGTATGAAGATCCGGATGAGGAGATTGATTCCGGAAAGCTGATCCTGGTGTATGATGGGGAAAAATTTAAGATCGGGCGTGGAGTAACCAGTCTGACCACCGTATCAGAGGAGATGCCGGAGGATTTCAGAAAAATAAAAATCCAGGAAGCTGCGGATATTGTACGGACGGATATCCTCACAACATTCCGCAAGGATTACCAGGGAAAAAGAAATAACACATATGATAACAAGCAGGCGTTTATTGGCGCAGTGACGGTGTACTTAAAAACCTTGGAGGACATATTGATCGACAAGGATGAGGGCTACGAAGTCAGCCTGGATACAGCGGCAACAAAGGCATATCTAGAAGGCCGGGGAAAGGATACTTCAGAAATGACGGATTTGGAAATCCATAAATCTAATACTGGCTCCTATTTTGCGATTGCGGGGAAATGGAAATTTTTAGATGCCATGGAGGATTTCCATATGAATGTCAGTATGTAAAGGAGGGGAAACAAATGGGAGATGTACCAGGTAACCGGTATTTATCCGGATCAGCAGCAGAAGTTTATTATAACGGGCTTAAGATTTTAGGGTGTACAAAAATCAGCATTAAAATTACGGTAAACCGGGAGGAAATCCAGACCGGGCCGGATGTGGACACCAAGATTGTCGGGCTGAAAGGGGAAGGGACGATTTCCGTAACACGCTGCTACAGCGCTTTTGAAGATGTCCGCAAAGCGATTGTGGCAGGTAAGGACCCAAGAGGGACAATCGTTACAAAGCTGGAGGACAAAGATGCAGCAGGCGGGCAGTTAGAACGGTACCAGATCGGCAATGTGGCACTGAATGAGTTTCCCCTGGAATATGAAAAAGGCGCTACAGTAAAAAGTGAGATCCCCTTCGGATTTACCCCGACGGATATGATTAACCTGGATGAAATCAAACAATAAACAATACAAGGAGAAAAAATGGAAAGAGAAAAAGTAATCAATTTTCAGTCGTTTGCCAAGAAGGCAGTGGAAAAGATTGAAGCAAAGAAGAAAATGAGGCGGAAGTCTCTTTATATCGGTGATCTGGAAGAAACCATTGAGATTCGTGCTCTTACTGACCAGGAGATGAGTGATTGCTTTGAATATAGTGAGGATGATTACACCAACGACAAATATACCATGTATTACGCCTCCCCCACTCTGCAGGAGCTGGCCAAGTATATGAAGCAGGAAGGAATGATCCAGAACCATCTGGATGTGTGTGACAGCATCAGTAAGGTGGACCGAAATAAGATTGTTCATGAAATTCTGGCATTATCCGGGGCATTGGGAGAAAGCACGGTAAAGGAGCTGGATGAGGTAAAAAAGTAATAAAAAGTACCCGTAGAGGCTATCTCTATGGGTACTTTTTGGATCGCGGATACCGTCCGGAGGAGCTAGATCAGCTGAATCGGGAAGAAATGCTGGTCTATCTGGCACTGGCGCAGCTGAATGAGGAAAAACGGATAGAAACCATGAAGCAGGCGTTTTTAGAAGCTCTTGCTGAGTTTTACAGCCATTTTGGGAGGTGAGGACGTGGCGGCTACCGAAGTGTTTGGTGGGGCCATCCGACTCCAGGATAATGTTTCCAGCGTGTTAAAGCAGGCGGCGGCATCGTCCAAATCCTTTGCAGCGGAGGTAAAGAAAGCAAAAAGCAGCTTAGCAGCTTTGGAAAAGCAGAAGCTGAAAGAAAAAGAGATTCGGATTAAAAATTCCCAGGCTTATCAAGCAATTGAAGGGGTTAAGAAAAGGCTGAAGCCGTTAAGGGATAAGGTAGTGCAGCTGAAGGCCCGGGAAGAACTGGCTATGGCAAAGATCCGGAAGGTGAAGGATGCCTTGGCTGCAGTCAAGGAAAACAAGGTTATAAATTTTGTGGCAAAAGGGGCAGCCGGGGTGGCCAAGGCGGCCGGAAAGGCAGCTTTGGTCGGGACGGTTGCCGCATTTACGGGTGCAGCTGCCGCCGGTGCGGCTGCTGTCACTGAGGCAGTCAATTTCCAGTCGGAAATGGCGAACGTAGCAACCCTGTTAGATGGGGATGTAAACGCGAAGATTGCTTCCATGGGTTCAGAAGTAAAAAAGGTTTCCGCAGATACCGGGATTTCGGTCCACAACCTTTCTTCCGGATTATACGAAGTAGTGTCTGCGTTTGGAGAATCTGCAGATTCCGCCAAACAACTGGAGATTGCAGCGAAGGCGGCCAAAGCGGGAAATGCAGAGACCGCTGATTCCGTGAAAATGCTGGCGGCTATTACCAAAGGCTACGGGGACACCTCTGCTGTAGCGGTTCAAAAGGCATCTGATCTGGCATTTGTGACAGTGAAATTGGGACAGACCTCGTTCCCGGAACTGGCATCCAGCATGGGACAAGTGGTGCCTTTGGCAGCTACCATGAAGGTGAGCCAGGAAGAACTGTTTGGTGCCATGGCAACCCTGACCGGTGTTACGGGTGGGACGGCAGAAGTTACCACCCAGTTAAAGGCTGTCATGCAGGGGTTTATGTCACCGTCCAAGGAAATGACATCCGCCCTTGAAAAAATGGGCTATTCCTCCGGAGCGGCAGCACTGGAAAGTGAAAGCCTGGGCAGTATCCTCAATAAGCTGAAGGAATCTGTAAACGGGGATGAGGTGGCGTTTGCCTCCATGTTTTCCAGTGTTGAGGCCAAAAATGCAGTGCTGGCCTTGGCCGGAACACAGGCGGATAATTTTGCAGAAAAAACGGAAGCCATGAAATCTGCGACTGGGGCAGCGGATGAGGCATTTAAGCGGCAGACATCTTCCGTAAAAGAAATGGCTGCCAGGATTAAGAACCAGGGCCTTGTGATCCTGATGTCTATGGGGGAAAAGGCGCTCCCTTACCTGGAAGCTGGATTGAAAAAGGTTTCCAACTATATGCCGCAGTTTGAACAGGCTGTATCTGGAGCATTAAATGCTGTGGAACCTTTTTTTTCTGCAGCAGGATCTGCGGTAACTGTTCTATGGGATAACTGGAAGCCAGCACTGGACAGCCTGGGGCCGGTAGTAAGCAATACCATTGAGAACGTATCTGGAACAATTCAAACAGCGTTGCCAGTGGTATCCGGAATCTTTTCTTCTTTGGGTTCTGTAGCTCAGGCAGTTCTTCCTGTGATAGGCGGAATTGTAGAAAGCATGTCAGAAAAAGCTTCCCGTGCGTTTGAGGTGGTAGGAAGCCATACTGGCACATTTCAGACAATCATAGAGGCAGCAGGCCCGGCAATCAGCGGAGCACTCTCAGCAGCCTGGGCTATATGTGGCCCGGTGTTGGATCTGGCAATAGAAGGTTTTAACCTGATGGCATCTGTGGTCGGGTATGCATTCCCTTATATCCAGGGGGTGATATCTTCTGTATGGAGAGCTATTGAACCAGTGATTTCAGCCATTGGTGCAGGAATCGAGGCAGTAGCCGGGGTGTTTAGGAAGGCAGCGGCAGCCATTGGCGTCAGTGCGTCAGATGTAGGCTCCAGCGCTTCCAAGGTGGCGGCGTCTTCTGCAACGGGAAAAGCATCCGGGGCAAAAAGCGTGGGGGCAAATGCTAATGGTACCAGCTATTGGCGGGGAGGATATACAACCATTGCGGAGCATGGGCCGGAATTAGTAGATTTACCCACCGGCTCCAAGGTATACTCCAACTCCCAGACTAACAATATTTTAAACCGGGGACGGGAGGTGAATATTGCAATCCAGAACGTTACTGTGCGGGAGGAGGCTGATATTCAGAAGATTGCGGAGGCGATTGTGGAAGAACTGGAAAAGGTAGACAGATAGGAGTGAAGGATCCATGGCAAAAACAAGGACAATACTGATCAAGGAGAGTGGACGGAAAAAGATTGAATTGACTATCAACCCGGCTGAATGTACGATAACGGATCCGGTGGAGCATATCCGGGAAAACGTTGACCAGATGGGACAGGTGAGCCTTCCCGGGAAACGAGGGCTAAAGGAGGTTGCGATATCCACGTTCCTTCCGGACCGAAGTTCCCCATTTTATGACGGGGAGACAATCAAAGGTGCACTAAAGCTGATTGAACGGTGGAAAAAGAAGGCAACCAAACTAAGGATTATCATTTCCGATCCGAAAATTAATTTTAAGGCAATGATTGATTCTGATTCCGTGACCTTGAAGGAAGGACAAAAGGATGTGTATGTCAGTTGGAAATTTACAGAATATAAACCACTGTCTGTTCCAACTGTGGAATCCATCCAGGGACTGATCCAGGTTACTGATCCGGTTCTGCTTCCACGCGAAGAAGAATCGGCGCCGGAGACAGGAAGGACGGAGACGGTAACTTCCAAAACAACCTTATGGTCCTTGGCTGTAAAATACTATGGGGATGGCAGCCAGTGGACAAAAATATCAGCAGCAAACGGGAATATTGACCCCAAAAAGCTGAAGGAAGGAATGGTTTTGACAATACCATGAAGTTAATTGTAAAAGATAAGGATTTGTCACAGCTATACCAGAGTGTGCAGTGGTCGGGAGACAAGAGGCAGAGGGCGCGAAGCCTTTCTGCTTCTTATCTTTATAAAAAAGGCAGCGGGATTCCAGAAGTTGAGGTACATGAAGGAGATGCCATTGCTTTATATGATGAAGAAAACAACCAGAAATTTGTCGGGGTGGTGATCCGGGTGGAAAGCAGTCTTTCTGGTGTGTCCGTACAGATAAATGCCATTGATATTTTGTGGTATCTGGGACGCAATAAGGTGGCAAAGGTATATAAAGGGACTGCAGATGCGATTCTGAAGGCTGTATGTGGGGAATTTAATATTGCGGTTGGAGTATTTCCCGTTATCCCTGAAGAAAGGACTGTCATCAGTACTGGGGAAAAAACCATCCATCAGGTAATCTCAGAAGCATATGGAGATGGATATTATATTTATGCGGATGGAGCTGCAGTATCAGTAGGGACAGAGGGGAGTGAAGTGGTGGCCGTGATATCCGGTGAAGGAAACCTGCTGGATGCGAAATATACCAGCAGCATGGAAAACATGGTCAACCGGATCCTGATCCTGGATGATAACGGAAATATAACCGGCAATGTGCAAAACGAGGATGATCTGGTATATGGACTGCTTCAGGATACTTATAAAAAAGAAAAGGATAAGGATGCAGACAGAGAGGCAAAAGGGAAGCTGAAGCGTTGTGAAAATACATGCTCTTTGGAATGCCTGGGAAATTGGGATTGTGTATCAGGAAAAGCGGTATATATCCTGGATGCCAGCAATGGGATGCTGGGAAAATATATTATTACCGATGATACCCATACTTTTTCTGACGGGATCCATAAGATGAAATTGGGAGTGGAGGCGGTGATGGTAGAATGAACCCGTACAGCAGGATGGCGGAAATCATGGAAGAAAGAGGGGCGGCAAGGAATGGGTATGAAATGGAAGTGGCAGTTGTAACAAAAGTGTCCCCTTTGGCGATCAAGATAGGGGAAGTGGAAATATCCGTGAATCTGTGCTGTCACCCAGCCCTTATGTTAGGGATGAATCCGGCCGCAGTGCCAACATCGGAAACGGCATTAAAACAGTGTTTAACGAATTTTTATGGTGCATTTCAAATCCATGCAGGGGATAAGGTTTTAATCCAGCGGGTTGGGAACCGGTTTTTTGTTTTATGTAAGGTGGTGGATGTATGAACCTGTTTCCGGAGCTTACCGTGGGGATCGCGTCCAACACCAGTCAGAATTTGCCGATTTATAGAGAATGGGCCTACGATTTTAAAAAGAATTGTTTTATGACTAGGAATGGGAAGTATTATTTGGTAGAAAAAAATGAAGCAATAGAGATATGGATTTACAAGGCAATGAAAACAGCCAGGTACCGTTATCAGGCATATCCCCGGGAATATGGGCAGGAGCTGGATGAGATTGTGGGGATGAGCAGCAGTCGGGAGATTCGGGAAAGCGAGGCGGAGCGGCTGATCCAAGAGGCGCTGTTGGTCAACCCATACATTACTGGTGTGGATGATTTTGAGTTTGAACACCATGGAAGTGACCTGTATATAAAATTTCAGGTGGATACCATTTATGGCGGTCTGGAGGAGGAGATGAATTTTAATTATGGGTAATACATCTGTAGAAATCTATGACAGAATGGCGGGAGAACTGAAAAACCCGGCCAGCAAAATGGCAGGAAGCTTTACTGCGGATAACCTTCTTGCCGTAGCAAACGAGATTGCCAGGATCTACAATATGGAGTATGAGCGCCTGCTTATGAGGGCACATGTAAAAACAGCACAAGGGGAAGACCTGGATATTGCAGCAAAAGAAAATCATGGCATGGTTCGGAATCCGGCAACGGCCGAAGAAGTGAACCTGATTATTTCCGGAGAGCCGGGGACCCTGATTACGGAGGCTATGGGTTTTCGATCCGGGGAACTGATTTATATGGCAGCAGGAACTTCCATGGTAGGGGAATCCGGACAAGTCCAGATTTCTGCCCGGTGTGTGGAATCCGGATTCGGATATGGTGTCCCTGCTGGGGCAGAATGGGAATTTCTTAATGATTACAGCGGCCTGAATGAAGTATGGAATGAGCAGCCGTCCAGCGGCGGATATGATGAAGAAAGCGACGAGGAGTTTAAAAAACGGATAGAGGATGAAGAAAGCGGGATCAAAGGATATGGGAATATTGCCTGGTATCGGGCAGCAGCGTTAGAAGTGACCGGGGTGGCACAGGCGAAAGTATTTGATATTCCAAGGGGATTAGGAACTGTGGATGTGGTGATTATTGCAAAAGGGAATACGGAAGCGTCCAGTCTTTTAATTCAAAGGGTAAAAGAACATATAGAGACAGAACGTGTTCCGGGGGCCGATGTATTGGTTCAATCCGGCAGCGCATTGGAAATCCAGGTTTCCGCTAGTGTGTATCTGAATCTGGAAACTTCCATCAGTTCCGTAAAAGCAGAATTTGCGAAAAGTTTAAACAACTATCTGGAAAATCTGGATTTCCGGGATGCTGCAGCGAATGCCAGGGTATCTCACGCAAAGATTGTAGATATTCTGATGGGATGTCAGGGAGTGGTCGATGTGGAAGACCTTCTGGTTAATGGGAAGGAGGGCTCTCTGGTTTTGGAAAAAAGAAGCTTTCCAGCTGCATCCGAACCGATCCTTATTGTGAAGGAGGAACCATATGCTGCAGGATAACATTACCCCATTATTTGCAAAGACGGAACAGATTCGGGAGCTATTCTTAGTGGAACAGCCGGAAATTGATGCTATGGAACAGGCAGTAGCAGGATGGATCCGGGAGTTACATATCATGACAGCATTGAATACCATCGAACTGTGGGAAAATGATTACCATCTGGACCATAACACGGAACTGACCATAGAACAACGCAGGGTCAGGGTTTTTGCAAAGAAAATGCAGAGGAAGATTCCGAAAAGGGAAAGCATAGAAGATGCAATCAGGAGTATGTTGGGAGCCAGCCAGGTATCGATTGTGGAAGGAAACTGTACCTTTACCGTATTTGTGGAATCTATGACCCTGATCGATAACCTGACCATTGCAGAAGAATATTTCCGAAAAGTCCGGGTGGCACATTTTGGTTTTTTATTTATCAACCAGATTCCCCGGTCCTATCATATGAAAAAATATTTTACCCCGGCACTTGTAGAGCATAAGAAAATCAAAATGGAGGTAAATCGGTGAAGTTCAAACTGACAGATCTTGGAAAATGGATGGAAGCCCAACTCCTGGCAGGATCCAAACCAATTATCACAAAAATAGAAGCCAGCGATGCTTACAGCTCCAATGAAGGGGCATTGTTATCTGTACAAAATAAAAAACAGGATTTGGAAATTCAAGAGATCGCGGTGATTGATGGGGCCAGCCATTTGAAATTTGTTCTACATAATGTAGGACTAACAGAAGGATATATGCTCCGGCAGATAGGGATCTATGCGAAACAAACAGAAGAATCCGAGGAAATTCTGTATATCATCGGCCAGGATAAAACTGGGGAACGGGTGCCGGCATCCAACGAGAAACAGGTGGAGTATGAATATGATTTAATGATTCATACAGAAAATACCTATGAAGCGAACGTGGTTGTGAAAGGATCCTATTTTGCCACGAAAGGGGAAATGGAAGAACTGGATGGGAAGAAAGTAGATGCCAGCGGAGGGAATATTTCCGATACAAAGGTTTCTGAATTTGAAACCAGAGAAGATGTATTTCCAGAGCCTCAGGAAGGGGATACCCAGAAAACCTTATGGGGAAAGATAAAAAAGTTTGTGGAGGATTTTCGGGATTGGTATACAGGAGTATGCCTGATTGGACATATCGTGAATAACTGTACATCCAATGCGTCAAATCTTCCTTTGTCGGCGGCACAGGGGAAGGTGTTGATGGATTTGTATACTAAATTAAATAGTGATTTTAATAACCCCAATAATTTGAAATCATATGATTACAGCACAAAAATATTTGATTTTGATGATTTTAAACATGAACCAGGCATGTACAGATTAGGGAACAAAAATTATATATTAAATCCACCTGCATCAGGGATTCAATACGCAAATGTACTAATTACACGGAATATTAACACGGATACTGCATCCGCGTTTGTATTTCCCTATGAGGATAGCATAATACATTTCCGAAATGGAAATCCCGTTTCTTGGATTGATCGGCCTTGGCGAAAAATTGTTACAGATGCCAATATGGTAAAAACAAAAGTTTGTTCTTATAATGTAACTACAACAGAAATGTCTTCAGCCGGATCTAGTTTTTCTAACTATGGAGAAAAAATTGTTTTATCGGAACAATCGGATTTTCCAGATGGTTTTGTTAGTGCCTTATGCATGGGCGTTTTTTACAGGACAAGCGGTGCTCGATTAGGCATTGGTGGCGTTGTTGACAAAACCGTTTTTATAAATACTAACTCTCCTGGAGAATATTATGTTCGAATATTGTATTTTTATATATAAAGAAATATTTATGCAATGTAACATCTGTGAAAAGGAGATTAGGAATATAATTAGGAGATTTCCGGCCATTCAGGAAAATCCCATACGCCCTCTGCGCTCATTCGGTTTAAATAAATTTTATGATCGCTATAACTGGTTATCGGAAATGCGTATGCCATAGTTGTATTTGAGCGTGTGGCAATAAGGTATATACAGTATTTCCCACCTCCAACCATAGCATTATCAAAGCGCCCAACATAGATTCCGTTCATGCCATGCTTGATGTTTCCGGAAGCAGTTCCGAAAGTGTTTTTGCTGTTAGCATATGGCTGATACCAGCTATCCCACCCATTTTCGTCGAGATATCGATAACATGTTAATGCTCCGGTCGTATCTCTGGATATGCGATATGCCTGCTGAAATCTGCTGTTAGGTGATACGCTGAAGCAATAAACACGCCAACCATATCCATCATTTCCAACTGGAGAATTTGGCATACCAGGTTTAACTGTCCAAATCCCATCCGGCATAGCGTTCCAGTCACTTGCATACAGGTTAGCTGACAAATCACTATATTACTGAGTGGGGTGGAATTAAGCGAAGATAGTTATTGTCGGATTATGGAAGATGTGATACAATTTGAATACGGAAAGTCAGAGAGCAAAAGGCGGCTTACCCTCTTAACGGAGGGGCTAACCCTCCGGACGAAAGAAAGGAGGGATTGCCAATGTATGTTACATACGGGGAGTTAATCCAAGTTGGAATATTCATTTGCACCCTTGTGGGATTATGTTACATGATCTTCAAGGAAAAGAAATAGCCGCCACTACTCACAATAGTGACGGCTGACCTCGCAAGAGGTTAAGTATTTGCTATTTGGAGGTAGGCCGCTTCTCTGGCTTTCCCTTCTGTTATCAATATACCATATCTAGAAATGAGTTTCAAGATGGTTTTTATATTTGGGTGCAAAAATAGCTGTCCTATTCTACAATGAATGCGGAAGGAGGGCTTATTTTTTATGATTGAGAAGATATTGGAGAAAGTAGTCAATGAGATGGTGCCACACTTGGAGGATCATCAATTGGAGCATCTGAAGAATGTCCTGTACATTAATTTTCACGGAAAGGAAATCTACGAGCAGTGTACGGATCTGGTGCCAAGAGGAGAAAGCGGAGATGAGGCAAAAATTCGGATGTTTATTGCCAGCAAGAAAGCGGTGAACCGTCAGGATAACACCTTGAAACAGTATAGCCGGGAAATCCTGAACATGCTGGATTTTCTAGGAAAGAGGGTCGAGGATATCACCGGTATGGATTTGCGGTATTATTATGGAGTAATGCGGGAACAGCGAGGAATAAAAATGTCCACCATGCAGACGAGGCTGCATTATCTTAGCAGTTTTTGGGATTTTTTGATAACAGAGGAACTGGTCCATAGCAACCCAGTTAAAAAGGTAGGATTACTGAAGCTGGAAAAAGTAATCAAAAAACCTTTTTCGGCAGAGGAACTGGAAGCATTGCGGGTGAATTGCAGCAATCTTCGAGATCGGGCCATAGTGGAGTTTTTATATAGTACCGGTGTCCGGGTATCTGAGCTGGTAGCCTTGAACGTAGGAGATATTGAGATGGGGCGCCAGGAGTTGATTGTATATGGAAAGGGAAGCAAAGAGCGGAAGACGTATCTGACCGACAGCGCAAAATTTTATTTGCGTCGGTACTTGCAGGAGAGAAGGCAAGAGGGCTTGGAAGAACAGCCGTTATTTGTAACATTGGATAAACCGCATGATCGTTTGACAGTGGCTGGAGTACAATATATGCTCCGGCAGTTAGGAAAGAAGGCGGGGGTAAAAAATACCCATCCTCACCGATTCCGAAGGACGATAGCAACAGATTTATTGGCCAGAGGAATGAAGATCGAGGAGGTTAAGGAGTTTTTGGGACACGAAAAGTTGGATACAACAATGATCTACTGTACCATTAAGGAGGAAAACGTTCAGGCGTCCCACAGAAAGTACGCATAGGGCAGGAGGAGGCATTACCAAAGGCAGGCGAAAGGAAAAAATCGGCTGCTTTATTAAGGTTACTCTTTTTTAGTGGGGGAAAGTGGTCAGGGAAGATTGATAGGGCTCAGTAATAGTGATTTGCGAAGCAACATCTATACTGGCGATTGGAATGATATACCAGATGGGATTTGGACAGCTTTGCCAGAAAAAGCACACTCTCCATTGGGTGCTGATGGACATTTTTGGCGTGTGTTTTGCAAAAAAAGTGATCCTTATTTTCAACAAGCATATAGGATGTCTGCTGGAACAGTAGGTGCTGTAACTTATTTTCGGTATGGTGACAGTAGAGGCTGGAGAGATTGGTATCAGCCTTATGCTAACAGTATTGATATAATTCCAATAACCAAAAAAACATCTTCTGGGACTTATTTTTCTCAGGTTTGTAAAATAGTTCATGTTTTTTTCCGCATTGATTTAGTACAATCCATCGATAAAAACACATGGGTAATTATTGACCGTATTCCTGATGGGATATCACTCCCTAAATATACTACTCAATTTCCAGTTGCATCTTATCGGCCAAACGATACAGCATATGGAGAGGTAAGAAATGATGGAACGGTTAGAGCGGCTGTATATTTTGATACATCGGAACAAACGCAACTTTATGCTAATTTTTGGTATTTAGCTGCATAAATGATTCTTTATACATATATAGAATCCATATATTATAATCAGCTGGTCTGTTAGTGTTAACCCGAACATGACACCCTATAACAGACGCAATACCCATACGTAATGAACTTGTTTTATAGGTTACTCCCATACAAATAGCAGTTATATAACCTTCCGGAAAATCAACTTTCGTTGATAAATCAATTTCAGCTCCATAATTGGAAAAACTGCTTGCATTATTCTCCAGAGTCTCTGTTGTTATGCTATATACAGATATTTTTGTTTTTAGCAAATCACTATATTACTGAGTGGAGTATTAAAAATCAAATAAATTTTTAAAATTTATGGCTTAAAAGGGCTCTTTTTACATAGAAAATCTAAGGAAAGGGGTAAAACCATGGAAAAAATCAGTATTAACCAAGAAAAACAACTGTATGAAATCGAAAGTATCCAGCCAGTATCAATACATGTGCTCCAGATTGTATTTGTAAATGCAGTTCCCAAAACTTACGGAGATATCCAAATTTACACAACTGGAGGCTACCAATGTGCAAATCTGCCCGGATACAGCACGGTATTCCGAGATGAGGGTAAGGTGGTATATTTATCTGATGATGGTAGTATTTACCAGCCACCGGAGGGGCCGGGGGAGCAGTTGCCGCTTGAGCCGTATTTACCTACCTTAGAGGAGTTACAAGCCAGCAAAAAAAGTGAAGTTTCCGCAGATTGTGAGAGGGCTATTTACAAAGGTGTGAATGTTACCTTAAAGGATGGCAACACGGAGCATTTTTCTTTGACAGAGCATGATCAACTTAATTTGTTTGGCAAACAGACTCAGTTGGCAGCAGGGGCAGAACGGTTAGAGTATCATGCAGATGGCCAGCCGTGCCGGTACTATTCCGCTGCAGATATACAATCTATCATCCAGGCAGCAATGTTCCATGTGTCCTACCATACCACTTATTGCAATGCACTCAATATGTGGATTGCTGGATGTCAGGAATCAGAAGGAGTAATGAGAATTTATTATGGGGCTGATGTTCCAGAGGAGTACAGATCAGAGGTACTTAATGCATATCTTTTACAAATAGCGGATATGGCTGGAGGAAATACAGATGAATCAGTACATTAAGTATTTGCTTTTATTTACATCTGGAGGCATGTTGTATAATGTCATAGAAATTACATTCAGAGGATGGACTCACTGGACAATGTTCATTTTGGGTGGATTATGCTTTATCCTCCTGGGGCTAATAAACGAGATATTGCCATGGACAGTACCCTTATGGCAGCAGGTAGTGGCTGGCGCTGGAATCATCACTGGCCTAGAATTTGTTACTGGCTGCATTGTGAACCTATGGTTGGGATGGGCAGTCTGGGACTATAGCCAGATGTCAGGCAACCTTCTAGGGCAAATATGTCCGCAATTCTTTTTGCTTTGGCTGCTGGTGTCCCTGGTCGGGATTGTGTTAGATGATTATTTACGTTTTATATTTTTTGAAGAGGAACAACCACATTATAATATAGGGCTAACCAGATACAGCAAAAAAGTTATCTGGTTAGTTAAACGTTAAATGAATTTTTAAATGGGATTAAAATATTAAAAAACTGTGTTTATTTAAGGATGGAGTTTTTACAAAAAATGTTTTGGAAAATATTTTTTTCAAAAAGAATGAATTTGCCATTTTCAATGCCGTTTTTTGCCGTTTTTGATGGCGGCATACACTGAACGGTATCAAATGGAAGAAGCAGAGGGAGAAATTTGAAGAAGCCTACGGCGCAGATTTGCGGCTGTTTTATACCGCCCGCCGTATTCTGAAAGAAAAACTGGACGAAAACCCCATTGCCCTGAAAGCATGGAAACAGGAATATGCACAGTTAAAAACAGAGTATGCAGAACTGTCCCCGTAGCACAAGCCGCTCCGAGAGGAAGTCATACGGCTGCGGCAGGTGCAGAACGCCGTAGATACTGCGCTGCGCCGGAGGGAGCAGCCGCAGGAAGTACAGAGAAAGAAACATGAGATGGATTTATGATTTTGGAGGTGAGACAATTTTGCATTATTCGCAGGAACAGATAGACCGGGCAAATCAGACCAACATGGAAGATTTCTTGCGGTCACAGGGGGAAACTCTCATACGCAGCGGAAAAGAATACCGCTGGAAATGCCACGACAGCCTGACGGTGCGGGGAAATAAATGGTTCTGGCACAGCCAGAGCAGGGGCGGCTACCCGGTGGACTTCGTAATGGAATTTTACGGCAAGTCATTCCCGGAAGCGGTACAAATGCTGACCGGCGAAGCAGGCGCAGGCAAGCCGGACGCTTGCCCCGCCCCATCGCCTGACTTCCGGCTCCCGCTGCATAATCCCACCAATACAAAAATGATAAAATATCTGACAGAGGAACGCAAACTTGATCGGGGTATTGTCAATACCTTTATCGCTGCCGGGGATATTTACGAGGACACCCGCCATAATGTAGTGTTTGTGGGGCGGGACTGCGGAACACAGAGAGTACCCGGTATTCCAAGATACGCCCATTGCCGGGGAACAGCGGATAAATTCCGGCAGGATGTAAGCGGTTCGGATAAAGCCTGTAATTTCAGCTATCAGGGGGAAAGCGCCCAGCTATTTGTCTTTGAAGCCCCGATTGATCTGCTGTCTTTTATCTGCCTTTATCCCAAAGACTGGACAAAGTGCAGCTATCTTTCGCTGGGAGGCGTTGCGGGAAAAGCGCTGACGCATTTCCTTTCTGAACGCCCGGACATCCGAAGGATATTTCTGTGTCTGGATAATGATAATGCCGGGAATGAGGGGTGCAGCCGCCTTTCTTCCGAACTGCCGGAGGGGCTTACCATTCTGCGTCTGCTCCCGGCGTGGAAAGACTGGAATGAGGTATTGCAGCACAGGGAAGAAATACCAAACCGCAAATTTATAGCGGAAACAATCACGCTGAAAGAACCGGCAGCAGAGCCGCCTGTCCCCATGATACGCATGAGCGAGGTGCAGGAGGTGGCGGTGGAATGGCTGTGGGAACCGTATCTGCCTTTTGGAAAACTGACGATTTTGCAGGGGAATCCCGGCGAGGGCAAGACCTATTTTGCCATGCAGCTTGCAGCCGCCTGCACTAACCGCCGACCGCTCCCCAACATGGAACCACTGGAACCATTCAATGTAATCTACCAGACTGCCGAGGACGGACTGGGCGATACGGTAAAGCCCCGGCTTTTGGAAGCAGGCGCAGATCTTGACAGGGTTATGGTCATTGACGATGGGGATAAGCCGCTGACACTTTCTGATAAAAGGATTGAGAGGGCTATCCGGGAGAACCATGCAAGGCTTTTGATTATCGACCCGGTGCAGGCATTTTTAGGGGCTGATGTAGATATGAACCGGGCAAACGAAGTACGCCCTATTTTCCGCAGGCTGGGAGAAATCGCACAGGAAACAGGCTGTGCCATTATCCTGATCGGTCATTTGAATAAAGCCTCCGGAAGCCAGAGTACCTACCGGGGCTTAGGCTCCATTGACATCACGGCAGTTGTCCGAAGCCTGCTGTTTATCGGCAAGGTCAAGAATGACCCCACCACAAGAGTATTGATACAGGAGAAAAGCTCCCTTGCCCCACCGGGGAAGTCGCTGGCGTTCTCTCTGGGAGACGGCAATGGTTTTCAATGGATTGGGGAATATGATATGACTGCCGACGAGCTGCTTGCCGGTGTGGAGCATACAGAAACCAAAGCGGAACAGGCAGAAAAGCTGATACTTGACCTGCTGGCAGACGGAAAACAGGTGTTAAGCGCAGACATCGACAAAGCGGCAGCCCAGCGTGGCATTTCCGCCCGGACAGTCCGAACAGCAAAGCAGAGTTTAGGGAATAAGCTGGTTTCCGAGCGCAGTGGCACACAATGGCTACTGTCCTTGAAAATGGAATGAAGTGGCAAAGAAAATCCAAATGGCAGGATTTTTATAGAAGACAGGTCACCGGCAAAGAAATCAAAGCACAATCTGGCGCTGGTCAGGAAGTTTGCCTATAATATCCT
>RAYY01000044.1 GCA_003611875.1 bacterium D16-56
GCTTTTTATGCTGTCCTCACCGCTTCCGCTTACTCTATTCTCCCCAGCATAGCTGGGGGATTAGGGTTTTCATTTACAGACACTTTCTTTTTCTCTGCTCAAGCATAATTTCTACCTGTCTTTTGTGCTTTTCATACTCTGCCTGTAATTCTGCCCTGCGTAAAGCAATATACTCCACCGTAGAAGTAAACCCATGCTCATTGAATTTATTCATACTGTTTCTATATGCCCCGGCTTCCACAATATCAAATTTTTCTAATAATTCACGCTTTGCCTTGCCTATCCGTAACCGCCGCAGTCCTTTTTCCTTTGTCTGCCTTACTCGCTCTATGGTTATACCCTGCTCTCTGGCTACCGCTGCCATTGTCCGATTATTTATGAATATCTCTTTTATTATGCTGTTCTCTCTGTCGCTTGTATAACGCTCCACAATGCACCATAATTGACTTTTAGAGTGTTCGGCATACATTTTATCTATTGTTTCATCTTCAAGGCTAAAATCGGCTTGTATGGTATCGGCAAGTGTCAAACTGTTATCATCTGCTAAAGGGATGTCTAAACTGGCTACCCCCTGCATCTGTATTTTCAATTCCTGCAGCAGTCCTACAGGTACACGCATTTTATCAGCTATTTCATTGTCTGTCGGCGCTCTGCCTGATTCCTGCTCCAACTTCTGTACGGCTTTCTTGTAACGTGCTATTTTCTGCCTTGTGTGACTTGGTATTCGTACCGTAGAGCCGCATTTTTCAAGATAGCGTTGTACTGACTGCCTTATCCAATATTCCGCATAAGTCATAAACCGCACATTTGCAGACGTTTCATAATGCTGTACCGCTTCCCACAATCCAAAATAGGATTCCTGCACTAAGTCCTCCATAGGCTCATAGGCGGCATATGGTTTTATGAATTTCTTAATCAATGGCAGATTGCTTTCATACAGTAATTGCATATAATCCGTTATAGAATAACCGTTCCTAATCTCAAAAACAATTTGCTCATTCGTCATTGCAATGCACCTACCCCTTTGCTATAATTTGAGTAGATGCAGGATATAAAGAGAAGTCAGCCCACAAAAGCAACGACTTCTCTTTTATTTTATCACAAAACCGCCTTTTTGCATATTTTAAAATATTTCAGAATGGCAGCAGGAGGAAGCCTTTTTGAAAATGTCCGGCAGAAAAAGGCACTAACTACCCCTATGCGGCGTTTCCCTATAAACCCCCACCGCATGATATTTTATGCAAAACAAAAGGGTATCTATGTAGCCGATACCCTCAATAGGTTTATGTGTTATTATGCTATTTCTTCTTTCAATTCTTTCTTGTATTTGTAGTATGTTCCTTTTGATGTGTTATGCAAATATTCCCTCAATATCTTAGCATCGGAATATTTACCGTCAAAATCCTTTGATAAATCCCTTATAGTTTGCTTTATATGATCTGCTTTATCTGTCTTTATATTGCAACTTCCCTCTGGCCTGCCCTGCCTCTTACTTGAAGTAGCCTTACCCTCTGTCACTCGTTTAATAAGAAACTGTCTCTCATGCTCTGCCTGTTCAAATGCAAGCCGGATATTGTCTTTCAAGTTCTCCTGCTCAAACTCTGCCACAAGTTCCAGTATTCCGTTTATGAGATTATCCATTTTCTTATTACTGGATGATACTTTCTCTATATGCTTTTGTGTCCGGCGTTTATATTCGTCTGTATCTATATGCCGCTCTTTCAGAAACACAAGGGAAATACCCTTGCTTAAAAGTTCCATATACAGAGAAAAGCCTTCATCAGCATTTCTTGACATTCTACTGACTTCATCAAATATTATTGTATCTCCCGGCTTTACCTTATTCAGCAGCTTTTTAAACTCTGCCCTGTTATCTATGTCTTTGCCAGATTGCTTTTCGGATATAATGATTGCATCCCCATTGAATCCTATAATATTGTTTATCTGCCTTTCTACTTTCTGTTGGATTGTAGAAACTCTTACATAACCGTATATTTTACACATAAGCCGTTCCCTCTCATTCCCTAAAACAGTTCAAAAATAATTATAAATAAATTTATACTAAAATTATACTTGTTGTTGCTGTTATTGTCAACAGAAAATGGTATAATTTAATTAATAATATTTTTAGACTATTCAAAAAAGAAAAATAATACATGTGGGGAATCTGGGAATTGTCATAAAAGAAAGAATATGATAGAATATCAGAGAGGAACAATCGTGTTGCAAGGTGGTAACCTCCCTAAACTTCACACCCGGTTTGCCGGAGTACATAAGAGGGGAGGTGGCGCAAATGACAGCTTTTGAAATCATTTCGATTTTCATAGGTATATTGGCTCTGCTGATTGCCTTTGGTAGTTTTGTTATAGCGTTGCTTGCCTTTCTCGATAAGAGGAACAAGCGAAAATAAATAAGCCTACCTTGTTACTTGGCGGTACAGGTAGGCTTATATAGTCATCTGGAGGTCAACCACTTTGTGGGCGGTTGTTTCCTCTTTTGTATCTATAATATAGCATACTCCCCGGATAAATTCAAGAAAAAATTCCGTTAATGCAAACCGTTAGGGAAGTAATAAACTGCTGCCCTCTGTGGCTCTACAGACTTGAAATACTCGTCCGGGTTTTCTCCGGCTTCTATCAATTCCTTTCTGCATTGCTCTATCCGCTGTAAAAGTTCTTCCCGGCTCTCACCGGTTATCGCCATCACATCATCTAAAGAGAAATACTCATGCTCATTAAATGCGGATGCAAGGCTCATCCTCAAACCGCTGTAGATAGCTTCTAATGACAAATCATAGTTCTGTATGCCATCATCTATAATCGGTTCTAATTCTGCTCTGGTAACGCCATATTTGCCATAATTCGCAAGCAGATTGTTTATAAGTGTGTCCTTATCCATAATGTGATCTACCTCGTTTTCTCTTTATCGTCCAAACAGAGCCATATTTTCAGCTATCGCCTTATGCCTTGCCCTTATGTCTGGAATTGCCAAAATTTCACTGCGTTTTTTCTTTTCTTCTTCTAACCGCTTAATATCTTGCTTTTTCGCTGGATTTTTACGTCCAAAACCCGCTCCCATCTGTTCAGCATAATAGGCATATCTTTCAGGATTGTTTCGCCTGAATTTAAAAAGTTTACTATTTTCCCCACATCTTAACGCTTTTATAAAATCCTCATAGCTTGTAATCTTCTTTTCGCCCATTGTATCTACCTCGCTGTTTGTGTGTTCAGGCTGTTTTATTCGTCCAGAACAAATTCCACAATAAAAATCCCATAGCTTACTTGAAGTTTCTTCCCCTATTTCTGCAAGCCGCTTCTCCCTTTCTTTCGTGTTTGGCGGTGCGGAATACACATAATTGTATATTTTTACCATGCGCTCATATTCTGCTTGATTCATATAAATTTTCCCTCCTACCTAAAGCTATATGGTTTATTTTTGAATGTGTTTTCAGTAAATCGTGATTTTCGTTCTGCTTCTCTTTCTTTTCTATATCTATCTCTATACTGCCTGTACAATTCCCGGTTCTCTTTAGCAAATTGCGACAACTCCTGAAGCTGTCCTTTGCAATCATTGTTCATTATTTTCTTGTATTGTGAATAGGTCATAGTTCCGCTTTCCACCCGTTCCATATCCATAATATCCTGTCTTGTGATTCGTCCGAGCATATAATCTTTTTCAAGATTGAATACCGCCGTCCTTTCTGAATCGCTTAATGAATTTATGGCTTGTTCCCGTTCTCGGCTTCCTTGCGGCGTGCTAAATACTTTGCTGTGCAGCCTTGCTATTCGTGCGTTCATATTGATACCTCATTCTTTCTTTATGATAATTTTTATTGTTACCTTAAAATCACTTATCCGGCAGATATGCAATCGGATAGCCTTTCGCTTCCAATCCGTAAAACCGCTTCAAATCGTCTGACATACGCCTTTTCAATAATGACATTTCGGGATAAATTCTTCTAAGCGTTGCACGCACTATGTATAAGTGGAGATTGTATTTTTCACATACCATAGTGCAGATTTCAGTTTCAAGAACATATCCCTGCTGCCTAACCACGCTTAAAACCTCATTTCGCAGGATTTCTTCAACATATACTTTAAAACTCATCTTCTCCCTCCCCATAATCCAGTTTCATTCCCAATTTTGGTAAATCCTCGCTCTGTAGAGTTGCAGGTTCTCCCAGTTTTGGCAGTTCGGCAGCAGTTAATACCCTGCGTTCCGGCTGGTCTATCGTTCCGAACTTAAATTCCTGCTCATTGCTCCATTTTGTATTATTAGCATTGTTAAGCCAGTAGATGGTTCCGGCATTATTTCTGTTTTCACCAAGTTTTTCTTCATAAAATGTTTCTATCAGACTGTAAGCCCTTTGTAAAATATCAAAATCCTCTGTAGCAACAATCCGTTTATAATCTGGATTTGTTCGGCTATAGGCTTTCCCATCTGAATTAACGCCCTTAACATAATCAAGCAATGTCTGTTTATCAATTCCCAAACATAATGCAAGGCCGGATTTTGTAGGATTACGCACCCATGTAGTAACCTTTTCCTGCGTATCTTCATCAAGAACCACTTTTACACAGCTATTAAAATAGTCTATAACCTTTCTCATTACTTCTTCTCGCGTCAACACAGTTCCATCACCTCCCTGTAAAATCTGCTCCATCTGGTTTAAGCTGAATGTCACACCGCCAGATTTCTTCAAATCTTCCCATTGCCGCACCATAAAACGCTTCTTTTCTTCAATATCACTCATACTATCCCTACTTTCTACATATTTACCTTTTTATAATTTGTACACATGTGATGTACTTGAATTTTTACGCCCTTGCAACTACTTCTTTATCCTCCCATGAACGAAGTCTCCGATAATATTTATGGATTTTTTTGTGACATCCGGGACAGATTGAAACGAGATCACTCATAGGTTCGTTTCCAAGATTGGAATAACAGATATGGTGAACCTGCAAAACAGGCGTTACACTGTCTTTCTGCAATCCGTTTGGCCTACCGCACATGACACAACGGTTACCGTCAAGCTGTAGGCGTTCTTCCCTCTTTGCCGACCATGCGTCCGACTTCATGTAGCTGCTATATTCCTTACTGTGTTTCCGCATTTTTCCTCAACTCCTTTGCTTTCCGCTCAAATTCATTAACAACTGCCAAAATCAAAGCAATCGCAAACTTATCATTGTTATATTTCTTTGATAGTTCGCCGGATTCACCAACGACATTTTCCCAATAAATATCCTCGTCACTCACATCCACATATTTCTTAAAGTAACGCCAGCAATCCGTAAATAAGTTATAAATACGTCTTAATTCTTCATCACTCACCATCACAAAACCTCCATGCATTTTCTTTTCAATAGTTGATACGTTTCTGAATATTCGTTCCGTTCCTGCGGATATGCTCTGATGTGTCTTTCAAAATCTTCCTGCATGACAGAAAGCATATGATTTCTCTGCTCTATCGTCCTGATTCTTGAAATTGGCTCTCTGTATCTGTGATAAAACATCGCCACTTCACAACTACACTTTGGAACATCTGCCAACTGAATAATACCCATAATATGTTTTCCTCTCTTTCTGAAATTCCGTTACAAAAACCGTAAAATTGCTTACATTTATTTTGCACACTTCAATTCACTAAAGTGCTTGAAACCGTTGATTTTACTGGATTTGTGCAAAATATTCATTTCATCCGAGACCTCCTAAAGTTAAGTCCTTATAGAGGGTTTACGTTTGCTTTGAACAAATTGCACATTTCCAGTTTTTCTTTAGTCAAAAGGTAGCGGCTCTTGCCCCTCGTACTCAACAAAATCTGTTTCCACCGTATAGCCCTTTACGATATTTTTAACGGTCTTGCCCTCCACCGTTCCGCTATTCGCAAATACGCCCTTAGTTTTCAGTTCTGCAAAAAAATTCGATTTGTTTTCACACCCAAAACCGTTATCATCACACCATTTCGTATAGGCTTCATAAACATCTTTTGCCTTGCTGTTCCTGCCAGTTTTAGCCAGACATTCATTGATGAAATTGCCTACCTTGTCGCTGTCCGTCCTGTAAGTGTCCGTAGCGGTCTGTACTGCTGCCGGGGGCTTCAATCCATCTCTACGGTATAACTGCAAGCCCTCAATGCACCAATTCAAGATGCCGGATAGTTCCTGTTTGTCCCTCAATCGGTTCTTTAGGTCTTTGTCTTGCTCCTGCAGCTCAAAATGTCGGTCAAAACTGATAACATTGATTCTGCCGGAACTGAAAACCGTATCATCTGTAATCGTTGGCAAAAAATTCGTATTTACCACAAGTTTAAATTTTGGAATAAATGTTGTTTCTCTCTGATACAGATGCCTTGCTGTAATGCTATCCCTGCCTAACAGTGATTTTAATAAAGCTGTGTCAAATAACATTCGCTTTGGCGGCTCACTGGCATTACAGAACCTACACCCTGCCAATCGTGCTATATCTCCGCTTGCTTGTCGGCTATCAAGATTTTGTCTTACTGCCAGGCTCTCCGGCTTCATTGTTACCGCATAATCGCCCAACAGATGTATAAGTGTTTCGCAAAAAGTAGATTTTCCGTTTCGTGTGGTACTTCCATAAAGGATAAAACAAGTTTCCTGCTCTGTGTTCCCTGTCAATGAAAGCCCTGCTATCTTTTGTAGATACGATATTTTCTCCTTATCGTCCTGCATGATTTCCAATAGAAATTTCTTCCATTCTCTGCAATCGGCAGCAGGATCATATTCAGCATTGCATATTTTTGAAAGAAGCATATCGGGGCTGTGGCTCAAAAATACAGGCTCATTCCCGGATAAATCCAGTGTGCCGTTCTGCACATTCAAAAGATAATCATTCACATCTAACTGCTCATTGCTAAAAAAATATACATCTTTGCTGTCCTGTAACATATTGTTTCGGTTTCTGATGTTACACAATGCCGCTACTGCTTTGAGGTATTTACCCTCTGTATCAATGCCTACCGCATATCTGATAAGTACATCTGACAGAATCTTTGCTGACGCTCTCGCAGACAAACCCTCAATATCATCAATCCACCGTTTACCGTCATACCGCATAAAATCTTTTCGTGACGGGTTATATCTGTGCTTGTCCTTAAAAACATCCGCAAATAGTCGCCCGAAGCCCTTATCTGATGTTTCATACCTTTCAGCATGTAAATTCTTTAACACCTGTTCTAAGCGGCTGTCCTGCTGCCCCTGTGCCTTTATAGGGGTGTTGTGTTTCGCTACTCCCTCCATTACGGTTTCTTTAACGGTACTCTTATTGAGTGCATTTTCAATCAATGTTTGCAAATCTTCCTTTGTGTGTTTCTTCATATAATCACTAATATCACCCTTTTCTGGCACTTCTGGCGGTATAATCATGGTTGCAGTTCCTACCGTATTTAGTAATGCTGTAATACGCTCCGCATCTGCAATTCCAGCTCTGTCGTTATCGCCAAATACTGCAAATCTACCACCCTTTAAATATGGCAATAACTCTTTTTTAAAAGTATTTGTACCTCCACAAGTGAAACTGATACAATCATTATTCCATAAGCATTTAGTATCTTTTTCTCCCTCCGTATAGCAAACAAGACTTTTCTTCTCAATGGCGTTCTTCACTTCCTTTAAATGTCCGTTACAGAAAACCGCATAAGTTGTATCAACTCCATCTGTTCCCTTTGTAACGTGTTCGCCATCTCTTATACCTCTTGGAAAACCCTGTTTTTCTTTGTCTTTCATGCGAAAATGTGAACATAAATATTTTTCTGTCACAAAATCGTACATTTTATATTCATCTTCTGTATTGTAATAAAGAAACTTTTCAAATGGTGTAAACCCTCCGCTATCGGATTTATCCTGCCACAATCCAGCATCTTTCTTTAGTTGATGATAAATACTTCCACACACAGAGCAATAACACATAGGCATCCCATTTCTTCCAATTTTCATAGAGGCACTTGGTAAATTATCATTGTGATAGAAACAGTTAAAAATAATACCGTTACCACTCCTTTTTACCTTACTACTGCGTGACCTTATGTATTGCTCTAATGCGGTTAATTCTTCTTGCCCTGTCATTCTCATTCACAGCACCCCATTTCTAACACATGGCGTATCTGCTCTGCTTCCTCGTCGATGGCATCCATTTCTTTCTGTGTGCATCTGTAAAAATATTCATCATCACTGTGTTCTGTCTGCAACTGTTCATATATCGCATACTTACGCCTCAACGCCTTTTGCTGCTTTTTCAATCGGTATCTTTTCAGAATATTCATTTAGATACCTCGCTTTCTACAATCTTTATGCCTGTTTCCTGCATGAATTTATCTGCATAAATGATATATGTTTTTCGTTTGCTACCTCTTTTTCGGAAACTCATTCCCCATGAAACAAGTTTATTGTCCAAAAGATAACGAATTGTTTGAGCATCCCGGTGTAAAGCTACCGCCACTTGTGCGACAGTTAAAACAGAAGTATCTTTCATAATGCCACCACCTATTCTGCCGCTAATTCGTCAATGATTTTCTTAATCTCTATTTTTCTATCTTCTGCTAACTCGTGCCTTAAAACTCTGGAAAATGCTGTTTCATGGGCATATCCTAAACGCTCCGATACTTCCCAAAGATTTACTTTGTGTTCTTTTGCATAATTTCTTACATCAATATTTTTCACGTTTTTACCTCCAAAAAAATAACAATATCAATAGTTTCTATTGACTTCCGGTCGTCTTATGATTATAATAATAGCAACAGCAAAATGAAATTGCATTACATTTTTATTTCATTAATGGAGGTGCTTTGTATTGAAATATGAAATTGATACTCATTTATTTTCACAAAAACTATCTTCCTTGTTAATGCAAAAGGATATGATAGATAAAAAAGGAAACCCCGACAAAATCGCTTTGTACAATCTTCTATGTCCTACAGATGCTATAACAGAAGATGATTGCAGAACTGACAGACAGTCCGTTACAGATAAAACACGCAATATCAGTAATTGGCTAAAGGGAAACAACTATCCTAAAAGAATTTCCGATGTTTTAGCCTTATGCAATGCTCTGGACTGTGATTTAGATTATTTTTTTACAAATATGCCTGCACCTACTCATGACATAGAATTTATTTCAAAAGAAACTAATCTTTCTTGCGATGCTATCTTATATATACAGAACGCAACCGAATACGAGCAACTAATACTTGATACCATATTAAAAAAAGAATATTTTGGGGATATTTGTTATGCAATTTACTCATATATGCAGACATACTATAAAGAATTTCAAATACAAGATGATAGTACCGAAAATGTAAAACTGCAAGATAAAGAAAAGATGGAGTTTGCAGAATACAGAGCAACGAAACATTTTTCAGATACTCTCATAAACAAATTGGCTAACGATGAAGATATTAAAAAATACAACAAATATGAACATGATATGGAAATCTTACGACATGTCATATTAAGTGATGATTTCAGAAAAAGCATGGAGCAAGCCTCAAAAGAATTTGAAAAATTTAGGAAAAGTGGTAAAGGGGGATTTAATGATTTTATTGAATATTTAGAAAAAGAGAAAAATTCAGGCAAAACTATCTAATTACTCTGGCTCTACATATTATAGAAAGGACGTGATTAAATGGCTCTAATCAAATGCCCGGAATGCGGTAAAGATATTTCAGAATATGCCATTCAATGCGGTTATTGCTTTTATCCGTTAAAAGAAAAATCCGTTGATACTGCTGCACCCAGTCCAAAACCATCACGCATACGAAACGGTAAACCCTCCAGAAATGGCAATGGTACAGGCTCTATCACACACGTTAAAGGCAACTTACGGAAACCCTTTAGGGTAACGGTTACTGTCGGCTGGAAGTATGACAATGAAAAAGGCAGAGTAAAGCAGATCAGAAAAAATATAGGGTACTTTGAAACAAGGGCAGATGCACAAATAGCACTTGCCAACTACATACAAAATCCCTATAACATTGATGCAAGCAAAATTACATTTGCAGAAATATTTGAGAAATGGAGTACAGAACATTTTCCTAATATCTCACAAAGTAATATACATGGATATAACGCCGCCTATAAACTCTGTACTGATATACAATACATGGTATTTGCAGATATAAGGCTTTCCCATTTGCAAGGCATAGTTGACGATTGCGGCAAGAATTACCCAACGCTACGCAAATTAAAAGTTTTATTCAATGTTATGTATGGCTACGCAATGAAAAATGACGTATGCTCTAAAGATTATTCAGAATTTGTTGACATAAACAAATACAAAGACCGTAACCCTAACAAAAACGAACATACCACTTTTAGCAAGGAAGAAATTAAAAAGCTATGGAATGTCGTAAACCATGATGAATATATGCAAATTCCACTTGTACTTATCTACACTGGTTTGCGTGTCGGAGAATTATGGAACTTAAGAACAGAAGATGTACATTTAGCAGACAGATATTTTGAAGTAACTAAGTCAAAAACTGATGCCGGTGTCCGAACTGTACCGATTGCTGAAAAGATTACTCCATTCTTTGAACATTGGCTATCCAAACATACTGAATATGTTTTTACTAACAGACAGGGCGGTCAGTTTAAAGACAGGAATTTTCGTGATAGTTATTGGCAGCCTACAATGGATTTACTGAATTTTGAACATAAGCCACATGATACCCGGCACACCTGCATTTCTCTTTTAACGGCAAATGAGGTTGATGATAAAATTATCAGAAAAATTGTAGGTCATGCAGGAAAAACCGTTACAGAAACCGTCTATACGCATCTTGAAATAGATTTGCTGATAGAAGCCATAAACAAAATTTAGGAAAGGAGTTGATACAGATTGATTGTAGCAATTAAAAAGGCTCTACAGTACCGCAAATACCATAGAGCCGCTACCCAGTAATAAGCCACTACGCAAATTAGAGGGAGTATGTTCATTGTAGCATACTTCCCAACCAAAAAAAAGGAAGATTTTACGATGAAGAAGATTAAGAATATGACCGACGCCGAAGCAAAGCAAGCCAGAGAATACCGCTGCAATATCGCAAGAATGGTATACGATATTGAAAGCCTTGATACTATCGAAAGCATATACAGCTTTATCATGGGTATGTTATCGGCAGAGAAAGGCGGTGGCACTGATGAATAGAACTGACATAGCAAGAGCAATAGCCGAAGATTTATTGAATAATGATGTACTGGACGAACACAATTTCTCTTATGATACTGCTGCCATTCTTGAATATGTCCAGAATATCATTTTAGAGCATTTAAAGGATTATTCCTTATTGTCCGGCACAATATTATAAGCATAAGCAATAACCGTTACATAGAACCGTATTAAAGGGTGTCTGTAAAATGCAGATGCCCTTTTTACTTTTTATGCGTTTTCCCAATAATCTGCCTTACTTCTGATGTTTTCATGCAATGTATGTTCCTGCTGCCCGTCACGTCATTTATATAGCCCTTTTTCAGATAGATAAAATATCCCTCGTCTTTGGTATAGGACAAATCCTCTATCATTTCATAATATTTTCTTGGTACTTGCCACTTTTCAAGCATCCGTTCCTGTTCTGCATTAAAGCCCTGCTTCTTCTCTGCCATTCTGCTTGTGCCGTCCGCAAGGTCATTACACACAAGCATATAAAGGTATTCATTGACACTTGCCCCTATTTCAGAACATATTTTCTTTATTCTGTCCTTTTCGCCTTTGGGAATAACAAAGTTTATTCTGTCATAATGCTCTTTAATATGCTGATTTTTATATGATGTTCGTGTCATAGCTTCGCCCCTTTGCTATCTATGATTTTTTTGAGAACCTGCATAATAAGAAACATATCAAAACAGATTTAACTGCAAATTCCCTTGTTTACTGGCTTTTAAGCATTTTAGCAAAGTCTTACGCAAGACACAACACAGAAACTATATATAAATGGTGCTGTACTGGTGTTGTAGTGGTGCTATATGGCAAAATTTATGACGTTTTATAAAAATTATTGAACACTTAGAAAATAAAGAAAACCCCCGAAAATACTGGACTTCCGGGAGTTTTTAAAGCTTTTTGAAATTGTAGTAAAATTATCTCTTGCTGAACTGCGGAGCGCGACGGGCCGCTTTGAGGCCGTACTTCTTTCTCTCTTTCATACGCGGATCTCTGGTCAGGAAACCTGCCTTTTTCAGAATCGGACGAAAATCTCCGTCCACCTGCAGCAGGGCTCTGGAAATCCCGTGACGGATAGCGCCTGCCTGTCCGCTGAAACCGCCGCCTCGTACATTCACCTGCACATCATACTTGTCTGTGGTCTCTGTGGCAACCAGCGGCTGACGCACAATCACCTTCAAAGTCTCCAGACCCAGATACTCGTCAATATTTCTCTTATTAATGGTAATCTTACCGGTTCCCGGAATCAGATATACTCTCGCAATGGATTTTTTTCTTCTGCCTGTTCCATAATACTTGTCTGCCATGATAACTTAACTTCCTCCTTTCAGTACCTTTCGATTAAAATTTGATTTCCAGGGCTTCCGGCTTCTGTGCAGCCTGCTCATGATCCGGGCCTGCATATACATGAAGCTTGGTTATCATGCTTCTACCTAAAGGTCCCTTCGGAAGCATCCCTTTCACGGCAAGCTCCACAACCCTCTCAGGTTTTTTCGCCATCATCTCTTTCAGGGTGGTTTCCCTCATACCGCCTACATATGCGGAATGGCTATAGTAAATCTTCTGATCCAGCTTTTTGCCGGTCACTTTAATCTTATCCGCATTTACCACAATCACATAATCACCGCAGTCCATGTGAGGGGTAAAAGTTGGTTTATTCTTTCCTCTTAATACCTTTGCCACTTCTGAAGCCAAACGTCCTAAAGTACAGCCGGCAGCATCTACAACATACCATTTTCTCTCAATCGTCGCCGGACTAGCCATAAAACTCTTCATTGGTCAACCTCCTGTTAAATTACCAGTCTTATCCCGCAGCAAAACGCTGCAGACAAAATATAATCTTATTTTCAAATTTCTTAACAGTCGATGGCAAAATGCCTATTCCGGGGCTTTGGCTTCAGCATTTCCTTCAACATCGCAGTTATTAATTATATTACAGGAATGCACAGGTGTCAACCATTTTTTCTCATTTTGCAGGCGGAAGCGTAATCGTTCAGATACCCCTTGAACTATTACACGAAAGCACCAGTTTTGTGTTGGTCAGCCGGTTTAGGAACTGTCTCACAATAACCTACCATATTCTTTGTCTTTTCCTCCGCCAAATTTGCAGCCGCTCAGACAAGGCATCCTCTTGTTTGCCTATTCAGGACAAACAGCATCGGCTGCTGCATCCACCGCACAATACCACTCCGCCTGCTTCCCGGATTCCCCTCCTGTACCAAAGCAGATCTCCCTGACTCTTTTTCCTTCCTCCTCATCCAAAAGCTCCCCAATCTCCCTAAACATCCCCGATTTTGGCTTATGGATTCGATAATAGCCGATCTGCTTCCTATCCTTCAGCCGCCCCTTCTCCAAATCGATTACAAACACCCGCTGTGCGCCGTTTTGAAAGCCATGATGAATATGGCGCAGAAGCAGCCGCTCCCACTCATCATCCTCACATCGGACCACCATAAAATACGCTGTGCCTTCTTTTATGATGTGGGACTGAAGAATGTAATAGCTCCACATTTCATTTTCGCTGTGCCGCCAGGAAGGAAGCTCTTTCTCATATTCCATTCCCACCAGGGTAAGACCCTTGGCAGGCGCTGTAGGGCCTGCCAGACGCCGGTCTCTTGCCGCAAGAATCCTTGCTGCGTCTTCCGGAGGATAAGCTCCTGTTCCCACGCGGATCAGGGTTCCTGCAAGGATTCGCACCATATTATACAAAAAACCGCTTCCGCTGACTCGAAGTACGATCTTATCCCCATCCCTTTTAATATCCAGGCAATAAATGGTTCTTACCGTGTCCTCCACATTGCTCTTTGCTGTGCAGAAGCTTTTAAAATCATGCTCCCCTACCAGAAAAGCCGCCGCCTGGCGCATTTTTTCCACATCCAAGGGATAATAGCAAAAATACGCATACAGCCGCTCTGTCGGCAGAGAAATCCTGCGGTTTACGATTTGATACTCATAGGTTTTGGTACAGTTGGCCTTTCTGGGATGCCAATCCGGGGACACCTCCTCTGAGCTCTGTATCCGGATATCCTCCGGCAGACTCTGATTCGCTGCCAGGCAGATTTTATCTGCTGCCATCCGGTTCTCTGTGTCAAATACCGCCACATTTCCCAGGGCATGAACCCCTGCGTCTGTGCGGCTGGCCCCAATCACCGTAATCGGCTCCTTCAAAAGCGCAGTCAGCTCCCGGTTTAAAATCTCCTCTATAGTCACTCCGTTTTTCTGAAGCTGCCATCCGCAGTAATTTGTCCCATCATAGGCCACTACCAGCTTGATCCTTTTTTTCACACCTTGACCTCATCTGTCTTTCTGCTCCATGTGAACTCCCCACTGTCTAAAGCCAATGGACTTCTTGCTTGTACTGCTTCAACACTGCAGGTCATTTCCCGCCTCAGCTATCGTCCCAATGGCCTCCCTCAGCCGTGCAATCTCCTTAGGATAATAATCGGTCACAGAATGTTCCCCTGCCTTCTCCATCCATTCCAAAGCTCCCTCCAGATTACCCCTTCTCTCCTCAATCTTTGCCATATCCTCCATGCTCTCGTAGCAGGCCGGGCCATTGCAGGTGAACACGGAAAACTGAAGGGACATGGCCTTTTTCGCCATCTCCTCCGCCTCCTCAAGACGTCCCATATGAATCAGCACATCTGCAATGCCTTCATAGGTACAGCAATCCTCCGGGTCATCCTCCAGCTCTTGCTGATAATTCCGCAGTGATTTTTCATAGCATTCCTGGGCCTTCTGATTTTTCCCAAGCTCCTCATAAACCTCCCCCAGCTTCATCCAGCCGTAGGTACTGTCCTCATCCAGGCTGACTGCTTTTTCCAGCAAAGGAAGGGCTTTGTTCAGATCCTTCTCCTCTTCTGCATAATATTTTCCAAACACGCGCCAGTTTCTTGCATTTTCCGGTTCATGGTCAATCGCCTTCTGGTAATTCTCCCTGGCCCTCTCAAAATCCTTGGCCTTTTCCCAGCAAAGGGCGATCTCCCGGTATGCAGAGCTCATCTGAGACGGCTTCACCTCCATATAACGCCCCAAAAGCCTTACTGCCTCCTCATACTTTTTCTGTCTCCGCAGCACACAGGCATAAATCCACAGCAGACTCCCGTCATCCGGCTGCTTTTTCAGTCCTTCCTCCAAATACCGGATGGCTTTTTCATTCTGGTTGGTGCGCTTCATCAGCCGGCACAGATCCCGAATGGCCTGAAAATTCCCGTTTTTCCAGCCCTCCTCATAGGCATGTGCCGCCTTCTCCCATTTTCCCTGCTCCTGCAGCACATCGCCCAGACCGTCCCATGCCATGCCGCTCGTAGAATCCCGCTCTACCGCACATTGAAAAGCAGCTTCCGCAGCTTCATATCGATGCATGGATTCCAAAGCCCTGGCCATGCGGTAATAGATATAATATCCGTCCAGCCCCTTTTCCATCATTTCCCTGTACAGGGCTTCTTCCTCCTGATACCGTTTCAGATCATGGAGATACCTGCCCTTCATATAGCTGCGCACAGGTGTGTCCTGCTGTTTCAGTGCCTTTTCAATCCACTCCAGGGCTTCCTCTGTCCGGTCCATATCATAGCAAAGCCCTGCATACTCCTGACACACTACCCCTGCTTCTCCGGTCTGCTCTGCCAGCTCCTTTAATATCCTTTCTGCCTGCTCATTTTCCTCCAGCCCCCGCAGAGCCCTGGCATAATAATAACGAATCTGAGCGCCCTCATATCCTTGCTTCTGCACATCCTCCGCCAGCTCCCGCACTTCCTGAAAACGTTCCAAATCCAGCAGGATCTCCATTTTTAAATGAAAGGAATCCGTGTGAAATCCCTGCTCCAGCGCTTTATTACAAAATGAAAGTCCCTCCTCCGGCCGGCCTGTATTGGACATAATCTGCGCCTGCCTGTAGCAAATCTCCGGTTCATCCGGAAATACTGCCTCTGCATCATGATAGATTTCCAACGCCCTCTGTGTATCTCCGAAAAGACTATAATCCTCTGCCAAATCCAGGTAAAGCTTGAGAGGACGTGATTTTTCCTCATAATGATCCCAGATCTGCTGGCGATACTTTACTGCCGCCTCATAATCCTCCAGCATGTGACAGCTTCCCGCCATCATAATCAGCCAAGGCTGCCGCTGTTCCTCCTTTGGCTCTGCCTCTTTTAAAATTTCCCGCACCCGCTCATACCGTTCACCCATCCAGCATACGTGAGCAAGCTGCCACCAGTCGTCAAAATCCGGATCCTCCTCCATCTGAACAGACAATTCCCTGGCAATATCTGCAATCTGCTTCTCCATATATTCCCAGGGCTCCTCTACATAATCCCTTGACCTTTGATAGCATGCCAGAGCCTGGGACAAATCCCCCTGACGCCTCATAAAATCTCCCAAAATCTGCCAGTAACCGGCACACTCCGGATCCCTTTCCAAAAGCGTCCTGATAATTTTCTCCAATACCTCTGCCTCTATATCAGAGTCCTCATAATCCATGGAGGTACGAACATACCAATAGCAGGTGGCAGAATTATCCCCATCCCGGGCAAAAAGCTCCCTGGCCATTTCCCAGGCAGTCTGCTCATGCCCCCGCTGCATAGCCTCATGGCGGATCCGAAGTACCTGCAGATCCGGATGCTCTATCCCAAACTCATCCATCCTTTTTAGGGTCTCCTCCACCGTTTCCCGGTCCTTCTCCCCAATGGCTCTCCGAAGAGTAAAAAACATCTCGCAAAACTCATCACAATCCGTCCCCTCCGGCGCCTTTAAAATATCGTAGCGAAACGTGTCCTCTACCTGTATCCGGTCATACAGATACGCCACAAAACCCTCCGGGAAATGGGCGTACAGCTCATCCTCATCCTCCAGCCAGCCGAAGGTCTTATTAAACGCCTGATAACAGGAATGAGGCAGATGAAAATGATTCATCAAAAACCCAAGAAACGCCCAGCCTGCCTCTCTCTGGCTCTCTAAATCCTGACAAACCGGCATGGAAAGAATCCCTTCCCACTCCTGCGGACATATCCGGCGTTCATAATCCGAATATATTTCCTCTGCCCTTTTCAGAAAATCCTGGATTTCTCCCCTTCCCATCATTTCACTTTCGCAAAATTCAGAATTTTCCTCCGCCTCCCGCTCTCGCTTCCGCCTTTGCGCCTCCTTCAGCGCCTCCTCCATGGCCATTCTAAGCTGCCGGAACCCATCCGGGTCTTCCTCCGGGTGATGGAATGGAAGCATTTCCAGATATACCCGCTTGATCTCTCCCTCATCCTCGGTAGGTTCTATTCCTAAAAATGTCCAACAACTCATTGTCTCCTCCTCCTATTTCAACGGCTGTTTTTGCCTATGTTCAACATCACATGTACCCTTACTTTGTATACCTTTTTCGTATATCTTTTTCCCTGCACAGCTTTCCCCGGCTATTTCGGGACAATTCCTAACAGAATCACTGCCGAAAAATACACCACATATACCAGATACCCGATATAATCCCGCCTTGCATAATGCAAAGGCTTCATCTTGGTCCTTCCCTCACCGCCATGATAACACCGCGCCTCCATTGCCATAGCCAAATCCGTGGCCCGCCTGAACGCTGAGATGAAAAGAGGAACCAAAAGAGGAACCATGCTCTTTGCCTTCTGAACCAGATTCCCGCTCTCAAAATCCGCTCCCCTTGCCATCTGAGCCTTCATGATCTTATCTGTCTCCTCCACCAAAATCGGAATAAAGCGCAGTGCAATGGACATCATCATGGACACCTCGTGAATCGGCGCCCCTACCCGCTTTAAAAATCCCAGCCCCTTCTCCAGTCCGTCTGTAAGCTGATTCGGCGTGGTTGTCAGCGTCATCACGGAAGACCCGATCACCAGATAAACAAGCCGCAGCGCCATAAATCCGGCCAGCCGCAGTCCCTCCCAGGTCATTTTCAAAAAACCGATTCGAAAAATTTCCGTCCCGGGAGTCAAAAACAGATTAAAGCTCACACTGATCAAAAGCAAAAACATCACAGCCCTTAATCCCCTGACCATAAACCCAAAAGGAACCTTGGAAAGCCGGATCACCAAAATCAGAAAAACGGTAGCTGCTCCGTAAGCCGCCAGACTATTGGCAAAAAACAGGGAAACAATAAATACCATTGTGCCGAACAGCTTTGTCCGCGGATCCATCCTATGAAGCACCGAATCTACCGGATAATATTGTCCTAACGTAATCTCCCGCATCATGGCCTGTCTCCTGCCTTTCCGCTGTTCTTTTCCAACAGCTTTAATATCTCATCCCTGGCCTCCTCCACTGTGGTAATATCCCCCTCTATGGGAATCCCATGCTCCTGAAGCTGCCGCACCACATACGTAATCTGCGGCGCCGCCAGCCCCATCCTCTCCAGCTCTTTATAATGACGGAACACCTCCTTCGGCGTCCCGTCAAACATCTTCTCTCCATGATTCATTACCAGGATCCGATCCGCATATCGGGCAATATCCTCCATGCTGTGTGACACCAGCACAATGGTCATGCCTTTTTCCCGGTGCAGCGCTGAAATCTCATCTAATATCTCATCCCTCCCCTGCGGGTCCAGCCCTGCCGTAGGTTCATCCAAAATCAGCACCTCCGGTCTCATGGCAAGTACGCCGGCAATGGCAGCCCGGCGCTTCTGCCCTCCGGAAAGCTCAAAAGGAGACTGGAACCAAAATCTTTCCTCCAAGCCTACCAGCGTAAGGGCCTCTTTAGCCCGAATCTCTGTTTCCTCCTTGGAAAGCCCCTGGTTCCTTGGTCCAAAACACACATCCGAAAACACATCCACCTCAAAGAGCTGATGCTCCGGATACTGGAATACCAGTCCTACCTTACTGCGCAGCCCCCTTTTGTCATACCCATCTTGGTAAATATCCTCTCCATTATAATAAATCTTTCCGCTGCTGGCCTGAATCAATCCGTTCAAGTGCTGAATCAGCGTAGATTTGCCTGACCCGGTGTGTCCGATGAGTCCCACAAATTCCCCGTCCCCGATTTCAAAGCTCACATCCCTCAAGGCATACTGCTCGAAAGCCGTCCCCTCCCCATACAGATAATTAATATGCTCTGCCCTTATTGCCATCCTTATTTCATCCTCCTGCAGTATCCCATGCTCCTCACCTGTTTTCTGCGCATCCATCCAAACTCACGAACCAAAAACACGTTTCAGCCCTCCTGATCCTTACATGCCTGCAGCATCGGCACCAAATACTCCATCAGCTCCTCAATCGTCAGCACCCCTTCCGGCAGATCTGCCCCCTGCTGCCTCAGCTCATACGCCAGCTCCGTCACCTGGGGCACATCGAGACGGTATCCCTTCAGCTCCCTGACCCGAGAAAAGATCTCCTTGGGCGTCCCATCCATTACCAGACGCCCGCTGTCCATAACAATAACCCGATCCGCCTCAATCACCTCCTCCATATAATGGGTGATCAAAAGCACGGTGATCCCTTCCTTTTTATTCAGCTCATGAACCGTCCGGATCACCTCCCTGCGCCCATTAGGATCCAGCATGGCTGTAGGCTCATCCAAAATAATGCACTTGGGCTTCATGGCCATCACCCCGGCAATGGCCACCCGCTGCTTCTGCCCTCCCGAAAGCTTATTCGGAGACTTCATCCGATAGGCTGTCATACCCACCGCCGCCAGGCTCTCATCCACCCGCCGCCATATCTCATCTGTAGGGACCCCCAGATTCTCCGGTCCGAATCCCACATCCTCCTCCACCACATTTCCGATAATCTGATTATCCGGATTCTGAAACACCATCCCTGCCGTCTTTCTGATATCCCAAATATGGCTGTCGTCATCCGTCCTCATTCCGGAAATCCATACGGTTCCCTCCGTTGGCATCAAAATCCCGTTAAGCTGCTTTGCAAATGTAGACTTGCCTGACCCATTATGCCCTAAAATCGCCACAAAATCCCCTTCCTGAATATCCAGATCCAGCCCATCAATAGCCCGGTTTACCTCCTCCACCTGATCCTCCTCATCTCTGCGGATATATTCATAAATCAGCTTGGACGCCTTAATAATTCCCATAGACACGTCTGTTTCCTCCTGACAGCCCGGTATTCCATTCCATAACCGCAAACCCCTTTGCTTCACCACAGTCCTGCGTTAAATGGTCAGGCATATAATCCCCCATTTTAAGCCATATTGGAATCAGCGTCAAGTAATTTCCTGCCGGTTTGTTTGATTCTTGACTTTTCCTGCTTTTTCATGGAACCAAAAAAGGTGCGGTCTTTCCCATGGAATTACCGCACCTTTAAACCATACCATATTTAAAATTCACAACTGTTCAAACCATCTTCCCCATGCCTTTCTTCATTCACATCCTGAAAATAAGTATCCGGATAAGACGGATCATAGGGTTCATTCGCCCAAATCACCATAACCAAATCTTGTACAGAACTAAGATTTTGAACCTTATGCGTATACCCGGGAAGCATCTGCACAGCCCTCATTTCTTCTCCCGTCACCTCAAATTCCATCACCGGGTAAGGCTTCCCGTCCTCATCCGCCCCGATCCTTTGCTCCTGAATCCTTCCATAACCAGAGACCACAATAAAAATCTCCCATTTGCTGTTGTGCCAGTGCCGCCCGCGCACCTGCCCCGGCTTTACAATATTAACCGAGACCTGGCCGCAGTTCTTCGTCCTAATCAGCTCCGCAAATACCCCTCTGCCGTCCTCATTCCTCTTTAAAGGATAAGATACTCTTCTCTCCGGCAGATAAGAAAGGTAAGCAGAATACAATTTTTTCAGAAACGAATCCACAGGAAGCTCCGGTATCTCCAAAGTCATTGGCATTGATCGAAATTCCATCAGCAAATCCACGATTTCCCCTAATGTTTTCTTCTCCGTAACCGGCACAAAGCAATAAGACCCGTTCTCCTTTTTCAACAGTTCTGCTTCATCATAATCACACCTGTGCTCCCGGCCTTCCAGCGCATCCAGCATCTCATGAACAAGGTCATCAATATACAATAACTCCAATTCCGTATTCCGATCATTAACCACATAGTCCAGATCGTTTGCTATAGCATTGCAAAAAGTGGCCACAGCCGAATTGTAATTAGGCCGGCACCACTTTCCAAAAAGATTGGGAAACCGATAGACTAATACTTTAGCTCCCGTTTCCTGGGCATATTTAAAAAACAGCTTCTCGCCTGCCAGCTTACTTTTCCCATATTCCGATCCCCTGTACCTGCCCGTCAATGCCGCCTGAATCGAAGAACTTAACATAACCGGGCAAACATTCTGATGCTTTTTCAACAGCCCTAAAAGCTCTGCTGCCATCCCAAGATTTCCTTCCATAAACTCAGACGATTCCTTTGGCCTGTTCACCCCGGCAAGATGGAACACAAAATCTGCATCCCTGCAAAATCGGTCAAGACATGCAGGATCCGTATTCCTGTCAAATTCAAAAATATCCATTATGTCCAGATTTGGCCTTGTCTTGTTTTTTCCTTCCTGAATTGTCTTCAGATATTCCACCAGATTTCGTCCTACAAACCCATTGGCGCCAGTCACCAATATTTTCATACCAGCCATTCAGACCCTCCCAAAACTGTTATTCTAATACAATATTGCCAGAATTTAGGAACTATTTATAGCTTGTGAACAGTTCCTTGGTCAACGCACTATCTTTTTCAACTGCTCCTGTACATATTCTGCCGTCATAATCTTCTCTGCCGTTCCCTGCACATCCAATCTTCTTGTATTATGGCTGGTATACGCCTCATCCGACTCAGTACGAACCTGCCCCTGAACAAAATACTTATCATAATTCAACCCTCTGGTATCCGCCGCTACCCGGTAATAATTCCCCATATCCTCACACCGCAGACGCTCCTCTTTCGTCATCAGCGTCTCATATAATTTTTCCCCATGGCGCGTACCGATTACCTGAATCCCCGTATCTCCAAAAAGCTGCTGTACTGCCTTTGCCAAATCTCCAATGGTACTTGCATCCGCCTTCTGAATAAACAGATCCCCCGGCCTGGCATGCTCAAAAGCAAACTGCACAAGGCTTACAGCTTCATCCAGATTCATGAGAAAACGAGTCATCTCCGGATTGGTAATGGTAATCGGCCGACCGGCCCGAATCTGCTCAATAAACAAAGGGATCACTGATCCTCGGCTGCACATCACATTTCCATATCTGGTACAACAGATCACCGTGCTTCCCTTCTCTGCCGCCACCCTGGCGTTGGCATAGATCACCCGCTCCATCATGGCCTTGCTGATTCCCATGGCATTAATGGGATAAGCTGCCTTGTCCGTACTCAGGCATACCACCCGTTTTACCTTGGCATCCATGGCCGCATGGAGCACATTGTCCGTACCCTCCACATTCGTTCTTACTGCCTCCATAGGAAAAAACTCACAGGACGGAACCTGCTTTAAGGCGGCTGCATGAAAGATATAATCCACACCATCCATCACATCCCTGACTGCTTGGAAATTTCGTACATCCCCTATGTAAAACTTTACCTTGGAGGCTGCCTCCGGGTATTGGACCTGAAGCTCATGGCGCATATCGTCCTGCTTTTTTTCATCTCGGCTGAAAATACGAATCTGGCCGATATCGGTGGTTAAAAAATGTTTTAATACAGTGTGGCCGAAGGAGCCGGTGCCGCCGGTGATGAGAAGGGTTGCGTTGGTAAATGACTGATGGTTATCTATTGATCTATTCTGTTGGTATTTTTGATCGTTCATAGCTTCTTCATGAATTAACATACAATACACCTCTCAAATACATTAACTATCCTTTTCTAATTGGAAGCATTCCTTGTGAAAACGATATAGATATCAATCGAACATACTTCAATTTCGTCTTAATATTTATTTCTCAATTATTCAATTTCGTACAAACCTTTTCTAACCCTTCAAAAAAAGAATACTTCATCTGATAATCGATCTCCTTATACCATGATATATCTGCCAGTGTATCTGGCTCTCCGCCACGTTCAGGAACCGCACCAAATTGCAATAAGGAGCTTGAGCCCATTACCCGCTTCATATAAGTTGTAATCTCTCGTATTGAATGCTGTTCTCCACTTCCAACAGGCAAAACCCTGTATCCCCGCAAATATTCTGAGTGAATTAATGCGGAAATTATGCCAAGAATATCCTCAACATGGATGATATCCCTTTTTTGTCTTCCATAAGTCAACAAAATACTCTGATTTTCTGCTAATTTTTTTCTACATGAGTTTAAAAATCTTGCTTCTGGTTCATATAGCCCGCCATAAAACATCTCCAATCGGAAGTCTCCAAAATTAATTCCATCCTTTTCACTTAAAAATCTTCCAAAATCAGAAAATTTACTTTTTGTAAAACTATATACATTAAAATTTTCCGGAAGCCCAGTCCCCATTGTAATGAAATTTTTCACCTGGTATTTGATTGCCAGATTCAATACACTTAACGGAAAAATAACATTTGATTCCAACATATCTCCATAAAGTGAGGCGTTAGGCATATAAGTACATACTCCATTTATAACCCAGTCTACACAATCCTGCCCCAGTGTAAGCTCTATCTGTCCAGGATCTTTTGAAATCAAACGAATATTTTCTAATCCTTTTAATCTACTGATATCAGAAGTTCTGCGAACAACACAGATTACTTCATTCCCTTCCTCAGATAAAAACCTTGCAATATTTCCTCCAAGATAACCGGTTGCTCCTAAAAGCATAATTTTCATCTGTCGAGTTCCTCCGCCCATTGTATCATACGTTGTATTCCTTCCTGGGCTGTTACTTGTGGTTTCCAGTTAATAGCATTCTGTATCTTTGTAATATCAGCTACAAAAACTTTTTGATCACTAACCCTTGGAGGCAATTGTGTATACTCCAACTCTATACCAAGCATCCCGTTAAGCAGATCAAAAAGTTCAAGTAATGATAATGACTGGTCTATTCCTCCACCAATATTAAACGCCTGGCCTGCAATTACATCTGCGTGAATAACTGCCTCATAGTACAAATTCACCATATCTTCAGCATGAAGAATATCTCGAACCTGTTTTCCATTCCCAGAAATTGTAAAGGGATCCGTCTTTGAATTATTTCTTTTTTCGAGCGCCTTTTCACAAAACCATCCAACCCACCCTTGATCATAAGTAGCAAACTGCCTTCCTCCATACATAGAGGAATGTCTAAATACAACTGTTCTTACTCCGAATATTCTAGCATAATCCAGCATGTACTGATCCGCTGCTCCTTTAGAACAGCCATATGGTGAATGAAAATCTAAAGGAACCGTTTCATCAAACCCTTTTGGCCAGTCTTCACACACAAACCTAGTGTCCGTTTCTTTATATATGTACTGCTCTAAATCTCCATATACTTTATTAGTTGAGGAAAATACAATAATCGTATCAGGACTGTACCTTCTTACTGCATCCAAAACATGAATTGTCCCCATTGTGTTTGTTTGAAAATCCTTATAGGGATCGTCAATGGATGTAGTCATTGCCACCTGTCCTGCCAAATGAAATATTGCATCAAATTTCCCCTCTCGAATCACTCTATCAACATCATTACGATCTCTAGTATCTCCATGGATAAAATGAAACTTCCCACATAATCTTAACCAATCAAGATTTGATGCCGCTCCATATCTCGATAAATTATCAAAAACCGTTATATCATAACCTTCTTTAATTCCATGTGATGCAAGATTTGATCCCAAAAACCCACATCCTCCCACAACCAACAATTTCATACTTCTGTTCCTTTCCAGTCCTTATACTTCCATAGCCTTCTTAATTATTTCTGCCATATAATCAATCATATCCTCGGTCATTCCAGGATACACTCCCACCCAGAAAGAATTGTTCATCACATAATCCGTTATCTTTAAATCCCCCACAACCCTATAAGCATCTGTATTCCTAATACTATCAAACGCCGGATGTCTAATAAGATTTCCAGCAAATAAAAGCCTTGTCTGTATCTGGTGTTTTTCCAGATATTGAGTGATCCTGTTTCTGTCTATCCCACTTCCTTCTTTTATTGAAATCAAAAATCCAAACCATGAAGGCAAGCTATTATCTTCCGACTCAGGTAAAATAATTTTTTGATTAATAGACTCTAAAATGCATCTTAGTCTGTCCCAATTGTTCCTGCGTTTTTTAATAAACTCTGGTATCTTTTTAATCTGTTCTATTCCTATAGAAGCCTGTAAATCTGTGGCCTTAAGATTATATCCGAAATGGCTATATGTATATTTATGATCATATCCAAATGGAAGCTCTCCAAGCTTTCTGCTGAAACGATTTCCGCATATTCCATCATATCCTGACGGACATATACAATCGCGCCCCCAATCTCTATATGACAAAATCAATCTGTGTAATAGGGGATTATCTGTATACACACACCCTCCCTCCCCCATTGTGATATGATGCGGCGGGTAAAAGGAACTAGTGCCAATATCACCCCATGTTCCTGTATATTTTGTATTTCCATTAATCGTATACTGTGTTCCAAGTGCATCACAATTATCTTCAACCAACCATAGATTGTGTCTTTCACAGAATTGTTTAACTGCTTTAATGTTAAATGGATTTCCCAAAGTATGTGCAATCATAACTGCTTTTGTCCTAGAGCTAAATGCATCTTCCAACTGACTCACATCAATATTATATTGTGGAATTGTTATATCCACAAACACAGGGACTGCCCCATACTGTAATATAGGCGCAACAGTAGTAGGAAATCCACAGGCAACCGTTATCACTTCATCTCCACGTTTGATCTGTCTGTCCCCCAACTCAGGAGAAGTTAATACGGAAAACGCAATAAGATTTGCTGAAGAACCCGAATTAACCAAATGCACATATTTTATTCCGATCCATTCGGCAAAATCCCTTTCAAACCTGCTGCAAAACTGCCCTGCTGTCAGCCAGAAATCTAACATAGCGTCTGTAAGACTTTGCATTTCCTTTTCATCAAATACCCTTGATGCATAGGAAATCGTATCTCCTGACTGATATGGTTCTCTTTTTTCTTTAAAGTCGTGATAAAATTTTGCTACAAGCTCTTTTATGTAAACCCTTGCCTCGTCTTCATTACTCCAACACAACATGATTCTGCCTCATTTCTTTTGTCAATTATCATTCCATTTTTTCCATGGTGCCTGTCCTGACATCCACAATTCTTCTAATTTTTCCATCTCGCGTTTTGTATCCATACATTGCCAAAAACCATCATGGTTGTAAGCACAAAGCTGCCCTTCTTTTGCAAGAATATTTAATGGGGCCCGTTCAAATATAGTTTTATCATCTTCAAGATAATCAAAAATGGCAGGCTCTAGTACCATATACCCGCCATTGATTCGAGAATCATCATCTTCACTTTTTTCCCGGAATGATTTTATCTCGTTATCCAATCCTATATCTAAAATCCCTTTTGATTGTCCTAATGTTACTGCTGTAATGGTTACTGTTTTATTCATTTTCTTGTGAAATGATAATAACTTATTTATATTTATATCACAGACACCATCACCATAAGTAAGCATAAATGTATGCTCACCAATAAACTTCTGTACACGTTTTATCCTCCCGCCAGTCATGGTATCCAACCCTGTATCCACCACAGTAACTTCCCAAGGTTCACAATGCTGGTTATGAACAATCATCTCATCCTCACCATTTTTAAAATTAAAAGTAATATCCGAATTATGGAGGAAATAATCTGCAAACCATTCTTTGATCACGTGTTGTTTATATCCTGCACATATTATAAAATCGTTAAAGCCGCAAAAACTGTATTCTTTCATAATATGCCATAAAATAGGTTTTCCTCCTATTTCAATCATTGGCTTTGGCTTGAGATGAGATTCCTCTGATATACGTGTTCCATATCCTCCAGCTAATATGACTACTTTCATATACTTATCTTAAATCCCCTTTTCTCATTGTCTTTTTTATAATCTCTTTTATTTCTTTTGGCACAACAATTTTCAACACTACAATTGGATGTAATATAATTGAGAAGACATAGTGAAACATGATTATCCTCTTAAAATTCTGATTGATTTTATATCTATTCCTTACTTTACACAAAAATTTTATTGGATGGCTGATTGTCTCTGCATTTATAATTCTTCTTGCATTTCTCTTGACAAAATTCCATTCCGCAATCTTTTTATTCCTTTCACTGAGAAAAGGAATAGAATCAAAACTTTCCGATAAATCTGACATCAAAGAATCAAACTCGTAATTAAAGTTTTTCTTTTCAATCATAGTATTTCTATACGGAAACTCCGTAATATGAATGCCAATCCCTTTTGATAAGTTGTACCCGACAAAAAACACAAATGGATACAAAGTTGAAATGGACGCTTTCCTATACGCATTTAAAACACCTTCTACACGAAAAGTTACACAGGACAATTGATGTGCCTTCTCTGCCAAAATAAAATCACCTTTCTTATAAATCTTATCTGGCTGGATAGGATCTCTCAATTTCCCGATTACATTTCCCTCTTTATCAATCTGATAATAATTTGCTAAAATCGCATAAACTGTCCCTTTTTTTAGATAACAAATAATTCTTTCCAATAAATCACAATCAAAATAATCATCATCGCCTAAAAACATTGCATATATACTGTCGCAATGATCCAATAGAAAAAGAGAATTATCCTCTATCCCTAGATTTTTTTGCTGAATAAATAATTTAAAATTATCTGTTCCACAACTTTCCAAATAATTTCTTAATATACTTATGCTATTTTGAGAACTTCCATTATCAGATATTAATATGTTAACATCATTCTCTATTCCCAGAACTCTAATATATCTTTTTATTCTACTGAGATTTAAAATCAGTTCTTTATCTCTATTATATGTAGGAATAAGAATATTCAATAATCGTTGTTTACTCATATCTTTCCTCCAAATATCTTAACTGTGGCTCTAGCAAAATTTCGCGCTTTCTTATAGTTATCAGTTTTATGATATACAATCCAAAAAAACAAATTTGATAACATAAGACATACAAATAATCTAATTAAAAAGACTTCCCATTTTTTAAAATATAAATCATTGATCAAGCATTCACAAACCATATAAATAATGCAGCAGGAAGTAAAAGTAACCGTTAAGTATAATCCACATTGGAGATAATATTCTTTAACACTATGTTTCGTAAAATAATTCCAAAATATAATTCCTGAACCGTAAAACCATACTAAGACTATGGAAATAATGGTTGCTGCAACAATTCCTGTAACACCAAAATAATATCCCAAAGTCAAATTGAGAATTATATTTAATAAAGATTCCACAATAGATCGATATCTGCCATGCCACCACAATCCGGCTGCCTGATAATAGGTTGAATTAATATCACCTATTTTTAGTATAAAAAAATACAAGCAAATTAGAAACATTGTCCCATTATCCAACATCAATTTCCTTCCCATCCAGATGCTCATAAATGGCTGATACAGACAAGCTAAACATATAGTACACATTCCCGCTATCCAACAATACATAAATTGAAATTTGTTAAAATCGCAATAATTTTCCTCCACTGAACTTATAGCAATCTTATTTCCAATACCAGCTCTTATAGAGCTGGTAACAACCCCCAACATACCTATAACTCCAGACATAATGATATAATAGTTATTATAAATTGTTACGGATGTTAGTCCGAAATATATAGAGATAATAATATTGTCCAATGTATTTCTTGTTGCGCTTCCTATCTTCCAAATCATTAATCCGCATACTTGTTTTTTTAACTCAAAAATCGTATCTTGTCCAATAGTCCCTTGACAGATCAGTTCTGGATAATACTTATCAACAGCATATGCATTTATAATATTTAATGCAATTGTTGAGACAGGAATCAAGAGAACATAATAATAATAATTAGAACATATAGAAATCACTATTCCCTGAAAAATATATAAAATTAGATTAACAAGAGTATAGTTTCTACAAACAATGTCCTCTCGCTGATATGCAGACAAAATGCTTGTTTTGTAGGCGAAAGAAAAATAACTAATGACTGTATTAAATAAAAATATAAAGTATAAAATATATAAATTTATATCATTTGGCATATCGTCTTTTATAATCACTTTCAAAAACGGGGCAACTAAAATACCTGCCAACAAAATTATACTTCCGATAATTTTATATACAAATCTGTATAATCTAAGCAAAGCGCAAACCTGTGATATATTATCTTCTGCAATTGGTTTGTACATACTATAAACAATCGCCTGACTGAATCCTAATTCAGTTAGACTTAATATAGATAGAATAGATGTAAACAAACTATTAAGTCCGGCATATTCTGCTGATAACTTATAAATAATTAATGTCCTTATAATAAAAGGACCAATAATATTAGAAGTTGTTTTTATGACTCCCCATGCAGTTCCTTTTAATGAATTTCTTCTTCTTTCCAGTTTCATAATATTCACCTCAAGGATTAATAATATTAAGACCAAATTACGATCCCTCTATTTCAAATTCCGATTTATACGGAAATATCTCTTGAAAAGCCCTCTGTAACTGTTTCTTTTGCTTATGAAAATCTGTAACACTTCCTGATTTTCCTTCATTAAGACATATCATTTTGTACTTTTGTCTCTTTATAATATTTATGATTTCCCGGTTATCATCTGTTAATTCAAAATACTTTCCAATATTTGTCCTTCTAGGATAAAAATTGAAATCAGCCAATTGCCAATACCGGATCAACCATTGGTTCACATCATCCTTTTGCCTAAATTTGTGACTGCAAGTCTTTTCTAGTATCTCAGGTTCCACCTTCCATATTTCTGCAATTGTAGATTTTAGCAAAGACTCTGGCAAATGAAAATCTTGAAATCCAAGATAATGTTTCCAAGGAAAGAGCACAAGATTTTTATATAAATATGTTCCATATTTGAATGAAAATACCTTCAATATTTCTTTCATATTTAATTTATCTTTAGAAAAATTTTTGTTAATAATAGTCATGTTATTAAAAATATTTTGCCCTATGTAGTCACTGAATAATGCTGTTATAGTATTATAGACCATACTGTCACATGGTTTATTGTCAACAAAAAAATCTTTTTCACTAGACATTTTTAACATAAACATATCGTCATCAAAAAATACAAACTTGTTTGATAAATCACGAATTCTAAATATGTTAAAATCGATTGTTCTTGATGAAAATGTAGGAAGCCATCGATCTGGTATAAAATCTTTATGCGTTACAAATCGTAATTTCGGATAACTAATATTTAACCACTGTGGTCTATGCCCATATGTAATAAAAAATACCTTTCGGACCCAAGGTGCATATTGCTGTATTCCTCGAAACCAATATCTTAATAAATCCCAATCCCGATATCTTTCTATGCTGACGTCAACTTTATTCTTTTCTAGTTTTTCATATTTCTGCTTTTCTGCCAGCCAGTTTCTATCATTATGATCTATCCATCTCACAACAATGTCAATATCATTCATTTCCTTTACCTATTTATTAACCAAAAACGGAACAATATGATAAGCATCTATATATAAAATATATGTATAATATATAAATGAAAAAACAATGAACCCTAGATTTAAAACCTGTCTTAGTTGAATACTTTTTATTCCGCTTAATCCGCATGCAACAGAAATCAAAAGAAATGTATGAAAGAACTTGGAAATTCTTTCATATATTCCAAAAACCGGCATCATTAGGAGACTGGCAGCCCCGATTGTTAGTGCTATAGTGCAGATAATGATTATATTTTTTCGTGCTTCACTCCTCTTAAACTCTAACAATAATAGAAAAACTATTATAATATCCAAGCAAACATATGCGCAGGATGTAACCCCGAACCTTTGATCTGAATGATAGTTATTCCGAAAATAATAATCAAAATGCGGAAAATACCTTAACACTAAAATATGTACAAAATCTAAAGAATATAAAACAGCAAAAAAAACGCCGGCAAGACTTATTGCCAGACTCTTCCAGCTCTTTATATTTATAACTGGAAATATCATAAAGAAAAACACTACAGAAAAAGTATGAAACATTGCTGCAATTAACACCAATGCAAAATACCTAATATAATTCTTTTTAGTCAAATAAATCATGGCATTTAAAATTATTCCGGCTGCAATTCCCTGACGCATTACGTTTAAATTGTACAGAAAATTCGACAGAAAAAAATAAGCCAATGTACTCGTCAGCGGCATAGGAGATAAATAATATATTGCTCTTGCATATAGTATATTGATCAATAAGCTTGTAACCAATAAAAAAACTTTAGGCGACTTTGATATTTTAGCTATTATCCAATTCATCATTGAAAAACCGACTTCAACATCGTCTATTATGTTTCCGCTATAGTTCATGTTTAAAATATCAAAAAAAGAAATTTGATCTATCTGCTGAAACTCTTTTACATATACATTTGTATCTATTCCAATTGAATCATCTCTGAATCCAAATATCACAATAGGCAGTATAAAAGCCATAAATAGAAACAATTTTATATTTATATTTCTTCCCTTTATACTAATTTTACTATTTCCTAATATCCCACCTTCTAATAGAGCAACAAGCGGAACTGCAAAATATATGATCATACTTATCTTTTTGATTACCCCTATCTATTTTGTAATATATACGCTCATATTCTTCCAAATATTGTTTATATGTCTCCTTTTGATCCAACCAGGCAATATCCTCTATTTTTTCTGTCTCATCTGTTTCGATTACTTTATGTATTGCTTTAATAACTGCATTTAGATCTCCCCTTGGAACAACCTGATCAATGCCTTTTCGTATTGTTTCTTTACATCCTCCAACATCATAGCTAATGACTTTTGTGCCGCAGGCTACTGCCTCTAAATTAACGGTTGGATAATTATCACAATAGGTAAGATTCAGAAATATATCTGCAGTCTGATAATACATTACTAATTCTTCTCTGCCGTTTGTTCTGCCAATACCGATAATCTCCTTTGGCATCTCTCGTAATTGTGTTTTATTAAGACCAATCATGATAATTTGATATTTCCTGTCTAAAAGAATTGATAATTTCTTAAAATCTGTTAATCCTTTCATATCATCCCATGTTGCTGCTACTCCTAAAAGAATAATCTTATCAGCCAAATTCATTTTTATTCTATTGTTTGTCTTCTGTCCGTTAAATACAGCCAAATCTATACCATTATGGATAACATAAGAATCATATTTTGATAAAAATGACTGCCGAACCATCTGATTCATCCAATCAGATGGTGTTATAATTGTCAAATCATTGAGTCCACATAACAGTTCTTTTTTTCGCAGCCAATTCCTTTTAGAATTATCAATAAAGGTTTTTGGATATTGATGTTTTTGCGGACACTTTTTACACCCATTTATCCATCTCTTACAAGATATCGCATCACAATACGCCGTGTGTCCTGTAAAAGCCCAGCAATCATGAAAAGTCCATATAATTTTTTTATCATTTGCTTTTAAATAATCAAACAAAACTTTAATATTAATATAATAACCATGTATATTATGAAGATGGATTATATCTGGATCAAATTCCTGGACCCAATTAATAAATCGTTTTGTAGCTCTTTTACTCCCAAATCCTGATGCATCCAACAGCCTGGCTTTTAATACATGCATATATACATCTAAATTATTTCCTATTTTGATTGCATATTTTCCAAATTTTTCTGGAGTCTTTTCCCGTCCATAGGCAATTTTCACTACATGACCCTGTCTATTTAATTCTTCTGCCAAATCTGTACATATCCGTCCAGTACTTCCAATGCCGCAGACTACATTAATCATTAATACTTTCATTTTACGTCATCTTTTATTAAACACATAGATATCTCCTATTTTTTTACCATTTAATCCATATTTTTTGCAGGTTTGCACAATACTTTGTGATAAATTGGTATCGTTACACCTTTGATCATGGATTTCAATTGCTAAAACTTTAATCTTTGTAATCCATTTTGCATGTTCAATTTTCTTAAATATCTCTCTTTCAGCTCCTTCTATATCCATTTTTACTAATATTGAACCATCAATATGATAACGCTCAAACAGAGTATCTAAATCGATTCCATCAAATATATCTAAAGTATCGCTGTCAGCTTCTGCACATTGAAATCCATCCATCGCGCCCCCCGAATATTTTCTTTGGATATCGTAAGTTTTGCATTTCTCCACCATATACCTGATTGAATGCATTTAATATCTATGTTTCTTGTATTTTTCTTTAACAATGCGAAATTGGATGCTTCAGGCTCAACTGCAATTAGTTTGGCTGTTGGAAACATACCAAATGTTGTAAAACATTTGATCCCCCGCGCTATTCTATTTACATTTTCCAGTCCCATAGCAGTCTCCTTTATCTTCTTAGGTTGTTATAGCCTCATCCGTTTTTCGTTTCTTCATAAACCACCAATCCATAAACCCACAGAGTTGAAATTTAACAGTGCTCATATCCCAATATGTCTGAATATTTGTTCTCTGAATATGCATCGGATTACATCTCTGATATATAGGGTATGAATCTGTCATAAAAGCGTATTTGTATCCGCTTTTAACAATTGTTTTATATGCAGAATTCACATAAGAGCCTTTATCACCAAAACACCAGCAAAATATGTTTACCTCATCATGGATCATTCCCTGCAGTATTTCCTTCGATTTTGTAATCTCCTTATTTAGTATGTCCTGACTGTCCGTATTACTCATTCTATGATGGCTGTGTGTGTGACATCCTATAACATGTCCTTTCTTCTTTAAATCCATTAATTCATCAACAGACATATATTTTTTCTTTCCTATCAGGCCGCTGGATACCATAAAATATCCAGTAAATCCATATTTTTCAAGTAAGGGCGCTGCGTTTTCGTAATTATCTTTGAAACCATCATCAAATGTAAGCATAATACCTGGTTTATACATAAAACTATACTCTGCTCTTAAAAAAGCCTCGAAAGTTTTATAATTACAATTGCTAAAATTTTCCGAATAAAATCTCAAATGACTTTCAAATTGCCTTTTGTCTTTTAAATATATTTCATGATAATTAATAACCCGTATATAATTATTGTAAGTTTTTCTATTCAAACGATGAAGCATCCAATCATTTATTCCTGCCTGATCACAAAACTTTGCAATTACTTCCTTTTTCATTTACCGTCCTCTACAAATCTGCACTTGATTATTCTATTTTTCTTGCCATGATGCCGATAATACACTGATAGTAATTATTCTTTTTCTCAAGCATTCTGATATCTGGTAAATCTTCCACACATAACCCTTGTAAATATGCCATACAAGAAACTAAATTTCCGTATATCTGAACCTTTATATTATCTTTTCCAAATTCATCTTCAAAAAGCCGTCTTATAGATTGATCCGTAAAACGCCAAAAGTCCCCCCATCTCTCGTAATCAAAAGGACTTATCTGACTTATTCCTGCCACAGTTACCAAAGCAACTCCGCCATTTTTAAGTAAATATCTAACTCCATGAACAGCTTTTTTGACATCAAATATAAAATTTAATGTTTGTGTACATATAAAACAATCAGCAACCTCTGGAATTAATGTACTTTTATCTGTCAAATCCCCATAAATCACCTTTCCGTCCTTATTATATGCCTCCTTATCAAAAGTCAGGATATGATATCTGCTTTCCCCATGGGCATATTTTTTACTATATTGCGAATCAGCTATCTCAAGCAAATCTCCTTTTACATATTTTTTATGAGTCTCAAGAAATCGCTCTATATACCATCGATCAATTGCCTGCCCTCTGTCTAACCCCATTCTTTCACTCAAGGCATGATTCGATAGTTCTCCAAAAACAACTGGTTTTCGAATCCTGTTAATAGCATTTCGTATCAACCGTACATTTTTCCACATACCAGGGAACTCACTTCTCATTATCTCTTTCACTCTCATAACAGACCTCCTTGGCGCTCTACAATCTTATTCTACCGTCCTATTAAAAGAATTCTCCAACTTCTCCACAAATAATATCTTCATAAAATCCTACTATAATACTTTAAAAAACATATTGTTGCTGAATCTTATAGCTGACAAAAAACAACACAGTATCTACAATGATTTTAACCCATACTTCTGAAATGAATATACACCATCTCACTCCAGCCATTGTAAGTAACGCACTGATCAGCATCTGACAAACCGCCAATATGACATATTTTATACCAGATTCCTTCATACTCTTTTTACTGCTAAATACCAATTTGCAATTAATTATATAATTATACGCCGCAGATATTATTCTGGCGAATATTACTGCAAAACCCACATAAAAAGTTGTATCCCACTTTTTTATTAAAGAACAAAATCCAATAAATAAAGCTAAATCCACAACGCTCGATGACAAGGAAGATATAAAATATCCCACAAAAAATCTCATAAAAATTTTGTAAATTCGCAGAGAATCAACAACAGGATTGAAATGTGTTTTATGGTTTTTTTTCGACTCATA
>RAYY01000045.1 GCA_003611875.1 bacterium D16-56
TTTTCCACCGGTCTAATCGTCGTGGAAAAAATTCATATTAAAAATTTATAAAAAACCTGCTAAAAAGTCTTGACTTTTGTTAGCAGGTTTTTATACCCAAAACATAATTGATGGGCCTTGGGGTCATAAGATACATTGCCTATGTTGTCTATATCAACATAAAACGGGTCTGAATGTTTCTCTAAGTCTGCATCTATCTACACAAGGACTAAGCTAAAATCGCTTCGCCTGAATCCAACGATGTAGCAGAAAAACGTAGTGGTATTCCAATCAAATATGAAACCTCTTTCAAATTTTTTTTCTTTCTCTCACAGTCCACTGCATCATACTCAGGTTCCTTTGGCTTTTTTGAAAATAATCCTATACTGTTTTCCACCGTAATCTACAAATGAAAGTTGTCTATTCTTCCTCGTCCGGCTTGAATACCTTCAAATAGGCGGGACGGCCCTCTGCTTCCTCACCATAGACATACAGCGTATTGGTCTCGGTATCCAGACAGGTGTGGCAGAAGCGCCCGCCGGGGAAAGGATATGGCTCACACAGCCGCTGGAAGTCTACACTGCCCTCGGATAGGATCTTTTGTATTTCGGCGGGGTTCTCTATCTCGTCCGGGTTGGCCTCTTCCTCCAGATTTACAAGCATGATGTTCAGGAGGAAAGACTGGACGGAATCGGAAAATGGAGCCCAGCTGTACATATCGTCCTGATCATTGTAGTACACCGCCGGGTTGGGGTGGGTCAAATCCTCTGCTTTGATTCCTGCGTACCAACAGCCCTGATTTTCGCACCAGAACAGCAGGTAGTTGCCGATAACCTCGCCCCACCGCTCGCGCGGCAGGGCACGCAGCTTCGCCAACTCTTCATAATCATCTTCTCCCGGTTTGCTGAAAAATTCTAAGTCCTCGTCAATATGATCGTAAGAGAAGGTCAGGCGCTTCTCAAAGAGTTTGGCCTTTTTGTCAGGGACGAATATCTCATGCAGTGCGCAGTTCAGGCTGGCTTTGCCGCAGGCGAGATAGTAGTCCCGCAGGGCAGCGGGAAGGCGTATCCCTGCCGCCGCCTCATAGGAGGCGACTGTCTTCTCGGAAAACCCTGTTGCTTTTCCCTCTCCAAAGCCGAACAGCGGTTCTGCACACTGAACCAGCTCTACGGGGGAAATCTGATACCGTTTTTCACTCATTATGACACTTTCCTTTCTGCAATTTGCACTTATTTTTCTTAATCATATTCCGCACAGATATATTTGAAATCCTCAGTCTTGCGCAATGCTGCCAAAGCGTGTTTCTCGATATGATTTGACATGATTTCTGCGGCATACCGGAAATTCTCTGACGGATGGCCCTCGGCGCAGCATACCATTGTGATCAGCATCCGGTTGTCACCTTCGATAGATTCAGACGGGTAGTTGCCGGAGTTATCGCAGGCATCTTCGCCGCGGTATTTCCGTCTTACTGCCTCCATCTGCTTTGCAGTGCCGATCACTGCATGGTAATCCATGTTATCGCCGTCACGGTAGTAGTCGATAAAAAGCCTTGCCATAACATCCGTACATTGCTGGATCTGCTCAATCATGGCATTTGCATTTCGGATAGCAAATCTTCGAATTTTCTCCTTAGCATCTTCCTCGTTTTCATAGCGGATGTACAAAAGCGTTTCGCGGCCCTTAAGCATAGCCGTAATCTTCTGAAGCATTCCGCCCCTGCCATAGAAGGTACGCAGCGTCCGAACAAGTTCCCCCTCTGGCACACTGTACAGCGTCATCTCACGCCTGTCCTTCCCAACAGGAATGTTATAGGTAAGCAATTGATACTGTGCGTCATTGTCAAAGGAGATCACGTCGTCTCCGTTGATGTCCTTACTAAAATCAACAGCGCAGTGCACACCTTCTATATATGTGAGCGGAATGTTGCATAATTCTGGCATTTGGGTCTCCTCTCCTTATCGAATATGAACTTGTCTGCGTGGTCACTATCATAACAGCCAATTGTCACAGAAATGTCACAGGCCGCTGGAAGCCTGAAAAAGCTCCCGCCGCTTTTCTTCGGGCAAGGGCTGTTCCAGCAGCGTGGCATTGACCATTTTAAGGTTGCTGATCGGCGTTTTCACCTGATGGGATATGTCAGAGATCAATTCCTGCAGGTCGGCCCGCTCTTTCGCTGCACTCTCCCTGTTTTCCCGCATAACTTCATATAGGCGGACAAGCCGGTGGTTGATTTTATAAAACAGGTTTTCTTCCTCATAGACCTGCGGTGGGGTTGGTGCTCCGTCCAGCATATTGTCTATTGTTTCGCACAGCCTGTCTGAAAACAACACCAGCTTCCGGCGCAGAAAGAGCATGAAAAGAGCAGCACAGGTGAACACCAGCAAGGTAAACAGCAGACCCAGCCACACAATTGCCGGATTTCTGGTAAAGAGAAAAGCCGCAGTAACGGCCGCAGTGGAGAGCAAACCTAAAAAAGCTGCCCCTACCGCACAGGTGCGGTTGACGGAAAGTCTGCTCCCATTCACTTCTTTATCCCCCCAATCCACATATAGCCCATGCCGTAGACGGTCTTGATATATTGCAGGCCGTTTATCTCGATTTTTCCCCGGATGCGGCTAATTGCAGCGGTCAGTTCCGAAAAATTGATGGACAGCATACCGTCCGTATAGCAATCGCCGCCTGTTTGCTTCTGGATGCGGGCCAGCAGCGCCGAAACCTTTTTGCGGAATACGCTGACAGGAAACGATTTTGTTGCATAATCGTCTGCACCCAACTCAAAACCCTTCAGCATATCGCTCTCCATATCGTTTGCCGTTAGGAAAATTACGGCGGTATCAGGTCGGCGCTCCTTGATTTTCCCGCATAGATCAAACCCATTTCCGTCAGGCAAATTGACATCCAGCACAATCAGATCATAGTCCTGCGCCTCGCAGAAATTGACCGCCGATGATATTGTCAAGGCAGTGTCCACAGTGTAACCTGCCATCGAAAGATTGTAGCAAAGCGTATTGTTCAAAAGACGGTCATCCTCAACTACCAAAAGTTTTATATTCTCACTTCCTTACTAAACCCTTATGCCCACACACTTGGCACCACCATAAATATAAGTCAGCTGAAGTTTGCTAATACTTTACAAATTATATTTCTGTGACAGCTTGTGACATGTGCATAGGCATGAGACTTATATAGTAAACAATCATGCGCCCGGTAACGGACGCGCCACCACGAATGAAAGTTATGGTGGGCGCACTTGGCATACCTGAATTCAGATCGCCTGACGGCAATGAACTTTCATAGTAAACATTGAAAAATCGCAGAAGCAGTCTGCCGTTTCTATTTCATGGTGTGTTCTCCCCTGTGTACTGAGAGCAGTATAACAAAGAAATATCAGCAAAATGTTACAGTTGTTAATTCCTATCAATGAATATTTATTATAAGGAAACAGCAGTTGAAAATCAAGAAAGAAATGATGCATTATAAACCGCAGGTAACTGCATATCCTATTATTCCACAGAAACACTGTGAACGATATACTGATATAGGGTGAAATAATATGGAAGATGTGAAAGATTGTCCCGGTTTTGAAACCTTTGGTGAAGATGCACGGGCAGCACTGGGCTTTACGATCAAGGTGTTGACAGAACGGGTAAATATTGACCCACGGTATCTTTTGTACAGGGCAGGGGAAGCGTGGTTGACTAAAGAGAGCGTAGGGCGCAATATGTTCTTATAACGTAGGTTATCGGAAAATTATTTTTATCGGAAATCTTGACGGAAATACCTTATTAAAAGGATTTTGGAATAAAATTATTAGTGAATTAAGATTATCTCTTTAGAAGTTTTTATATGTCCGCTTGGATTTGCTGGCCAATTTCGTACCGGGTTGACTGGGCACTGGCGGACGGATATCCGGAAAAGCTTTCATCACTGTAAGGAAGCAGGGTCATGGCACTATAGGACAGACTGATCCGATTTACCAGCCGTTCGATTCCTTCCGGCTCCCTTTTCCGTTTTTGAGTGCAGTAAAAGTTCAAAATGCTTACCGTATTTTTCGATCATGGTATCATCAATAGTAAGAAAAATTGGCTGATCTGTCAAAGTGCCGGGAACAGTCTGAACAGCTTTCGATACAGTAACGTCATTCCAGGCGGAGTGATCATAGGCATCTGTTTTGAGTGTATAGTAAAACGCGTTAAGCGAGGTATCGGACAGTCTGGAAATCATATGGCTGTGAGCAAAGCGCACGGAGCGGAAAAGTCCGGAGTCAAAATGGAGATAACCAACAGGAACAGGTTTCTGGCGGTAGGTCTGGAAGCAGCGGCAAAATAATCCTGAAGATATAAAAACAGTCTATTAAAAATGAAATCTTTAAGGTATAATAAGCGGTAGATACAAACTCATCTCTTTTCGTGTGGATTTTTGTTTAGTCGCTTAAATTATACCGCAAAGAGATTGAGTTTGTATTTTTATTTTTCAAAAATCAAAAAGTTGTAAACTGGTGTTAACAAACTAAAACTGTCTAAATCTGTTAAGTAAAAAATGCCCTATTCTATCGTGATTTTCCTTTTCTTAATGACATTGGGTCATTTGCTGGTTGATAAGGTTTGCATGAGAGTAAAGAAATCTTGCTCCTTGCCACTGCTGAAATAGTTATACCACGCTTCCAGCGTACCAGGATGAAAGACTTCCAAACGCTCAATGATTTGTCTTGCCCATAACAAAGCCCCGGTGGAACTTGCGGTAATCAAGTTGTGGTCTGCAACAGAGGGGTTATCAACATAGAAGTGCTGTCCTTTGTAATGGGGACAACACATTTCAAGGTATCCCATTCCATTGCTGGTGTGCGGGCGGTGATCCAGCAGGCCAGCATTTGCCAATGCCACAGTGGCACCGCAGATGGCACATACCGTAGAACCTGCTGAAAGGAGTTCTCCTGTTTTTTCAATAATAGCACCATGCTTCGGATCGTTCCAGGTGTTTGCTCCTGGCAGCAGTAATACACTTTTTTCGTTTACCGCAATATCGCTGATGGAGCAGTCAGGAATGATAGTAAAGCCGCCCATTGTCTTGGCAGGTTCTTTTGAGATACCGACTGATTTGATCGATATATTCGGCGCATCTTTTTTGAAAAAGCGTTTAGAATTTAGTTCTGCGGTGGCATACCCCAGTTCCCAATCTGCCAGGGTATCAAGGGTATAAACATAGACTGTAATCATGCCTTTCCTCCGTTTTCATTTTCTATTTGCTGTTAGCTTTTTCATTGTACCAATCAATCGTTGACAGCAGTATGGCAACAATCTATAATGAAAGAGGATTTTGGAAAGGCGGTCATGAAATGAAAGTTGACAGGCTTGTTAGCATTATTATGACGCTCCTTGATAAAAAGCGTATAGGAGCACAGGAACTGGCAGATATGTTTGAAGTTTCGCCCCGCACAATCTATCGTGACATAGATGCAATCAATATGGCGGGTGTTCCCATCCGCTCAATTTCGGGAGTTGGCGGCGGCTTTGAAATTATGCCAGAGTATAAGATTGATAAAAATGTTTTTTCGACTGCCGATCTTTCCGCAATCTTGATGGGGCTTTCCAATCTTTCCAACATGGTACGAGGCGGTGAACTTGTAAACGCTCTGGCAAAAGTCAAGAGTTTCATCCCTGCCGACAAAGCGAATGATATTGAAATAAAGATAAATCAAATTTGTGTAGATTTAAGTCCATGGTCAGGCAACAAAAATATCCAACCATACTTGCAAATGATTAAAGCAGCTTTAGAGGATTACAAACAGCTTTCCTTTGAATACATCGCACATCATGGAAATAGAGGTGTGCGAACAGTTGAACCATACCAGCTTGTATTGAAAAGCGGCCACTGGTATTTTTATGGGTATTGCTATAGCAGGAGCGACTATCGCCTATTCAGACTATCCAGAATGTCGAACTTGCAGATAAAGCAGGAAACTTTTGCCCCACGGAATTATCAAAAACCGATTTTGAATTTTGAGGAAATTATAAAAACGATGCAAACAGAAATTAAAATACGCATCCATAAATCTGTGCTGGATAGAGTGCTTGAATTTTGCACCTATGACTGCTTTTTTCCAGATGGTGACGAGCATTATATCGTAAATTTTCCGTTCATTGATAACGAATATTACTATGATGTTCTCCTCAGCTTTGGAGATAAGTGCGAGTGCCTTGAGCCTCTACATATCCGCGCAAAGATGAAGCAAAAAATATACGATATAGCTGCGATATATAGCAATTAACAGGCTGGTGAGAGATATGAGCAAGAAAATCCGGGCGGTAAAACGCTCAGAAGACATGAATGGGAAGCCTGTCACAAGCAAGCCCGTGTACGGCTATCTTATGGACGAGGACGAAAATTTCATCATTGACGAAGAAGCCGCCCCCGTAGGGAAGCGGATATACAGCCTTTGCCTTGCGGGGAACGGTCCGACCAAGATAGCCCGTATGCTTGTGGAGCAGCAAATCCCCACGCCGGGAACTCTGGAATACCGCCGGACAGGAAGCACCTGCCGCTGCCACCCCGGCTATGAGTGCAAATGGGCGACAAACACCGTGGCGCATATCCTTGAAAACCGGGAATACACGGGCTGCCTTGTGAAATTCAAGACCGAGAAAGAGTCCTACAAGGTGAAGCAGAGCAAAGAGAACACCGTGGAGAAACAGGCGGTGTTTGAGAACCACCACGCCCCAATCATTGACCATGAAACATGGGAGCGTGTGCAGGAGCTGCGCAAGCAGCGCAAACGCCCCAACCGCTATGATGAAGATGGCTTGTTCTCCGGCATACTCTTTTGTGCCGACTGCGGCAGCGTCATGTACCAGCAACGCTGCCAAACGGATAAGCAGCGGCAAAGAAGAGAAACACATCAGCATGGACACGCTGGCACGAATCTGCGAAAAGCTGGCAGGCGGAGGAACGGCTGGACTTAATCATTGAGCAGATGAAAGCCGCCGAGGGAGTGACGGAGGAGCTGAAAGCCCAAAACCAGCTTGAATGGGTGGCCGGATGAACAATATTCGCAACCGGGCAGAGGAAATCATAAACAGCGAACGGATTTATATTTGATTGGACATGGAAAGGCCAGCCGACTACCCGGCTGGTCTCTCTAACTTTCATTACGCTCCAATACTGCCCGAATCATGGCAACGGCGATTTCCTGCTGGCTGGGCGGCGTACTTTCCCACAGTTTTGCCAGCTGCTCCTTTGTGGACCTGCCGCCCGAAAATCTTTCAGAAAGCCTATTTCATTTAGCAAGTTAAAGCTGTATAATAGAGCCAGCGAAAAACCGGAATTGATGGAGGGCAAACTATGGAATATAAGGACTATATTAAGCAAGGATTGAATGGGAACGCCCCATTAAAATTAATATTATGTGGAAATATACAGAGGACGGAAAATGATAAAGTAGGTGTTGTATCAGTTATATATGCTACAAATGATAAGGACTTAGCAGAACAAAAAATGAATGAATTGATTGCCATCAATCCTAATAATTATTACATGGTTTATAGTGTGCCACTAAATGTTGATTTGACGGAACTTTCTCATTATCCTTCAATAGCAATTTCTAAAGATGATTTAAAATAAAGGCAGTTCCAGTTGTGCGCCCAGCAAAGGGAAATTAACCTTACAGGTGCAAATCCTGTCTGCAAAGGTCTAGCCAACCAGCAGTAGTGAGTCTTGGGTGGGTGTCAGTAATGGCAGCTGCTAAGCGTAGACAACGAGCAAGTAGGGATGCAATGCGATTGAGTCTCGAAATGTTATAATCCAGAGGGCTGACGTTTTAACTGGTACGGAAAGCAACATCGGGCAGTTCGCAAATGGCGAGAATTTGGCGGCGGTTATCCGGTGAGCTGGTGCGTGGGGCACCTTTTAGAACTGGCGCAGTCGGAGGCTTATGGGGAACAGTATGCCAGATGGCGTTACGATGATCTGCTGATCCTGCCGGAAACATGGAAATATGAGGCTCCAAAAGATAAGAAGAAACAGCTTGATTTCCTGTGCCGGCTGATGAAGGACAAACGGGTGGATTCCGTGGTATGCGCAGCAGATGTTGGATAGTGCAAAGGGGCGACAAACAAATACAAATAAGAAAGGGACTTCCTCAATCCTTAAAAGTCTATGACAGTAACGGTTATAGTCTTTTTCCAATTTTTGAACAAAATTTGCGGTATATTACCGTATGAAATGCGAAGTCGAGGTAAGGCAGACCGATAATCATGGAACAATCACAGCGAGGGATAATTATGAACTGACAGGAAATCTCCCTAAGTGCGTGGGCGTGGAGTGTTTATGTGAGGACGCAGATTTTCAGATACCTTTTAATGTTGGTGAAATCAACTTAATCTATCAGTTTGGGGATCAGGGCAAAGCGGAAACGTGCGCCAGTCCGTCCGCTATCTTTCCGCAGATAAAGGACAGCAACACAAAGCAGATAGTAAGCGGCACATTGAAGAAATTAAATGCCCTCTCAGAAAAAATGTGTGCGGAACTGACCGCCGCCACCAAAAGACGGAAACTGACCGAGCGTGACCATTCCATAAAGACGAGATTAGCCAAAGCAAAGAAATCTTAAGTGGTTTCTGGGTGGAGGACAGATTGATACCTTCCATTACGGTGACCATATTTTTCGGCTCGGAAGAGTGGGATGGACCGTTAAGCCTGTTTGAGATGATGGATGTGTCAGATCCGGATGTGCTTGCCTGCATGGACAATTATCATGTGCAGTTGATTGCACCGGCGCAGATGACGGACGAGGAGATTATGAAATTCCAGTCTAGCCTGCGGGAGGTCATGCTGTTCATCAAGTATTCAAAGGACAGGGAGAACTTAAGCAGGGTGCTGGTGACCAATGAAAAGCAATAGAGTTTTCACGATTGACAATTGAATAAATCGATGATTTGCTATGGTACATAAATTTTGTGGATGATAAACGAATTTTGAATGAAATGAAGAAATCATTGCATAAATTTTCTAAGTATCGTAGATATAAAGATATTACTCTTTTTGAAAAAGTATTTGATACATTACTCAAATAGCAGAAAGGATAAAAATTAATCTTGAGTTGCCGCTAAAAAGTGGTTTTACATCTAACAAAATCATGAAATGTTTGGAGAGAAAATATAATATGTAGAACCACTTAAACTTGGAAATTCAAGTTTATTAATATGAGGCAGTATGTTCATTTTGGATAAAACTTCGATTCCATGTGATTTCCAAATATTTGAGCATAGAATGAAGTTTAATTTCAGATTTAGTAGAGGGTGACTTGTATAATTTAATGAGCGGATTAGATGGACAGAAGATGATTTTGCAAAAAGGAAGTTTGTGTGGGTTTTATAGTAACATGTCATTAACACATAGAGGTGTCTCCTTCCCCGGAAGATACAGACACGGAAAGCCGGGAAAGCCCGTAAACACGGCACTTTCGGCACTACATAGCTTTCAAAGTTGCATTATTTCCGTGTGCTTTTAGAGGCATTTTTACATTAACGAGGGTGCGAACTTCTGTTCTGGGGTTGTTTTGCCTGATAGTATATACTCGTAGGCAAAAGTCGGCTATTATCACGGAAACTTGCTGGGAGTTTTCGTGATAATATGGGGGTTTCCGTGATAATATACAGAGTTTCCGTGTTTGTATATGAGTAAAGCGGTAAAAACTTAATGGATAAATGACAATTATGAAAAAGGGCTGTTCAATGCCCTTTTTTTATTTTAGCGTCAAATAGCTAAAAAGGAGATTGCATCAAAATTTTTAATAAGGTAAAGTTTACAAAAGAGCGCATGAAAAGCGAGGAATATAATTGTTTTTTGATTTAGACTGATTTGCAGGAGGTAAAAAAATGGAATGGTTGAAAAATCTAAGCAACGCCATAGAGTACATAGAAGATAATCTTGACAAAGAAATATCTTATGAGGAAGCAGCCCGCATTGCGTGTTGTTCAACCTATTACTTTCAGCGTTTGTTTTCCTATGTGGCTGGTGTTTCTCTTTCAGAGTACATACGCAAACGCAGAATGTCACAGGCTGCTTTTGAATTACAGCGGACAGACAAAAAGGTGTTAGACGTTGCCCTCAAATATGGCTATACTTCTCCAACATCTTTTAACAGAGCATTTCAAAGTGTTCATGGGATAACGCCTGCTGCTGCAAAAAGCAAAGGAAGTACCTTAAATGCTTATCTACCAATTAAATTTTCCGTAAAAGTCACAGGAGGAAGTGCTATGCCCTATCGCATTGCAGAAACAGAAGCTATTAGAATTGTTGGTATTCGTACATCTCTGACCGAGGATATGGAAGAAAATCAGCGTATAGTCCCGGATTTTTGGAAAGACCCTTGAAAGAGAACAGTTTTCAGATATATGCCTGTTATCAAATGAAAATCCCAAAGGAATTTTAGGCATAAGTGTCTACCATGACCCGGACAACATTTTCTATTATATAGCCGCTGCCACAAGCAAAGAAACTCCCACAGGAATGTATCAGTATGAAATTCCAGCTTCAACATGGGTAGTTTTTGAAAATGACGGGCATTTCAAAGAAAATGTGCAGGATGTTTTCAAGCGGTTTTATACAGAATGGCTTCCATTTTCCGGCTATGAATATGCCGGACTGCCGGACATTGAAGTGTACCCTATTATCCATGAGAAACCGATTTACGGACATTCCGAAGTGTGGATAGCAATAAAAAAGAAAAGGAGAAATAATTATGCAATATCAAATTGAGATACGGGAAACCCCGCCTGTTCGTGTTGCTTACATGAAGTATAAAGGCATTGCTGCCGAAGCAAACAAGATATTTCCCAATGTTTTCAAATCAATTCGCGGAAAAGTGAATGGTGCGCCATTTTTCAGCTATTTAGCAATGAACTCGGAAACAAAACAGGGAGAAATGGAATTGTGCGTACCCACCGTGGAAAATCCTGCCGGAAACGGCATTGAAGTAAAAGAAATGCCCCGCATAAAAGCGGTATGCGTTACTCATATTGGCTCCTATGAAACACTTCCCTTGACGTATGCTGCCATTGATAAGTATGCAGCAGATAACGGACTGATACTGACACCGCCATTTCGGGAAGTATTTATAAAGGCTCCCGGAATGTTTCTGAAAGGAAACCCGGACAAATATATCACAGAAATTCAATTCCCGATTAAGGGGGAATAGATCATGTATGCTATTGAAACAGAAAATATTATAAAGCAGTATAAAAATGGCGTACAGGCACTTTCGGGCTTATCCCTTTCGGTTAAAGCCGGGGAAATTTTTTCACTATTAGGGGAGAATGGAGCGGGGAAATCCACCTTAATCCGCATATTGACAATTTATATACGTTCTACTTCCGGCAAAGTAACTATGCTGGGAAGAAACATTTATACGGACGCTGCGTGGGTACGTTCACAGATCGCTTGTGTTGCACAGCAAACATCAATCGACACCCATTTGTCATTAGAAGAAAATATGCTGTTCCAAAGCCGCTTATATAAAATCCCGAAAGCAGAAGCCAAAAAGAGAACGGAAAAACTCATTACGGATTTTGGATTGGAACGGTATCGGAAATATCCTGTATCATCTTATTCCGGGGGCGTAAAACGCCGCCTTGATATTGCCCTTAACATGATGTCAAATTCTAAAATCCTCTTTTTGGACGAGCCAACTGTTGGCATGGATATTCAATCCCGTATTTCTATGTGGGAAATGATGAAACAAATTTGTAGTGATTTTGAAACCACTATTTTTCTCACAACACACTATCTTGAAGAAGCAGATAGTTTAAGTAATAACGTCTGTATTATGAAGGATGGAAAAGCTGTAAAGCAGGGGACACCAACTGAATTACGCTCTTTACTTCGGGAAAACACGATACGGCTACAATTCCATAATATTGAGGACGCAAAAGAATACATGGAGATATTAAAGAACTTTTTCCAGCAAGAAAATATGATTGTGCAAAATTCGACAGTCATCATCCATTCACCTAATGCGCAATCAAATATGGAGTATATAATATCGTTTTTGGCAGAACGTCATATTCCCTTTCAAGGAATAGAAATTGCACAGCCAACTTTAGAAGATGTTTTTTTACGTCTGACACAGAGCAGACAAGGGGAATGTATATGAGTGTATTCACAATTTTGTACCGAAATGTAAAATGGCGTTTTCATAACTCATTTACCATTGTAATTACAATTTTACAGCCTATCTTGTGGCTTGTGCTTTACAGTGCTGTTGCTGGGCAGACTATGAAAAATACAGGAATAGAAAACTATACCGCATTTATTCTTCCCGGATTAGTGGTTTTAGTTAGTTTTTCTACTTGCAGCAGCAGCGGAATTATGAATTATATGATGAAGTCGGACGGTAGCTTTTATAGGGTATTGATTGCACCTATTAAACGAAGCTCTATTGTTTTAGGACAACTTCTTGAAGCGGTATTATGTACTTTCCTTGAAGTGGGAATAATGGGGTGTATTAGTCTGCTTTTTCATGTAAGGCTTGCCAGTGGTATAACAGGAATTTTTCTGATTTTGATACTGGTGTTTCTGACAGCATTTTTTATGGCGGGACTTGCTTATGGAATAAGTCTAATTCTGCCAAACGAGATAATATATGAAACAGTAATGAACGCGATTGTATTACCTGTATTTTTTCTTAGTACAGCATTATTTCCGGCAGACGGTATCAGCGGCATATTAAAGATTGCAATTAACATCAATCCATTCACCCATATGATTAACGTATTGCGTGATCTGATACTTTATGGAACTGTCAACACAAATAGCACGGTATTTGTGTTCATGCTTTTTATACTTATGGGAAGTATCAGTTTTATTTGGGCTTTACATGGATTGAAAAAGGAATTGAGCCTATAGACGGATTTCTGACATATTTGGAATAAATATGTGTCAGGGGTGAGGGTTTACGAAGACCGCTTTGAGTGGCTCCTAAACTTAAGCCCCGATGCGGGAGGGGGACTGGATGATGCCGGTTCCCCCGTTTATTTTAAGAAGATAACAGTCACGCCGGATGACGAGCGGGCGTGGTTCAAGAAGCACCCACAGTGGTCAAAATCCAACAGGTACGCGGAGCTGGAGGTGTGGATTTTCATCTAAACGAAAGAGGGACAGGGCGGAAGGGCTGTGGCGCAGCCTTTCCGTCCTGTCCGGCACTTTGCGGTTACAATTCTGTATTCATTTCTTTTGCGTCTGTCGGCAGGCATTTCCCCAAAAACATGGCCTTGCAGTCGGAAAATCCCAGCAGGTAGGCGAGCATCCCAAACCGGGAGCCCAGCGCGTTCTGCTCGCTGACGTAGCGGTCAATCAGCAGCCGGATTTCTTTTGATAAATCCATCCTGTCCAGTTCGCCGGAGTATACGTCAGATTTTCGGAGAATCGCCTGGTATTCCCCGTCACTGCTCACAATGCCGTTCATGACACCGTTCATGCGAGTGTCCATGAGCTGGTACAATGCAGAATCTTTTTCCAATCCAATCCCCTCCTCGTGGTGTCGTAGCTTACCTCTGTTTTGGCGGGATAGCAAGTGGAAAAAGAAAAAAGCCGGAAAACCATCTTGTAGCGTCCGACATTTTCTGATAAAATATTCATACGGGTACTGCCATAACGGTAGGCGGCTAGTTCTTCTACGGAGGGACTGTGACCCTCCGATTACATAGAAACCTGCTTGCAGGAATCTAGGAAAGGAGGGCTAAGTGGATGTTGACGATTGAAGGATTGATTTCAGTGCTTGGCTTATGCCTGACCTGCTTCGGTCTCGGATACGCCATCGGAAGCAAGGATAATAATAAACCACAAAAATAGCCGCCCCAGTCTGGAAAACTTAGCGGCTATTTTTGCAACTAATAATTTGGACTAGCCGTCTATCGGCAGTACCTTTATGTAAATATATCTTAGCAGATTTATGTGGAATTGTCAAACGCTGCGGAGCGTTCCACTGAAATCATTTTATGCCGGATTCCGCACAAAAGCAAGGGGATTTTGGCGAATCCTGTTTGTCGAATGTCGAATTGGGTGGGGTAAATGGGGTAAAGAGGGGTAAAAGTCATCAGAATCTAACAGCGGCACAGGCGGCTATTCAAAAATAATGCCATAGGATTTTTGGTACTCGCAGGCGAAAGTATGGAAGAATGGCTTAAAATCAAGGGTTTTAAGGCTTGGTGGGGTTCATCACGGTGGGTGGTGGACCCCAATTTTTTTGTTTTTGGATGCCGCTGATAGGATGGCGATACGGGAAAAAATCGTACTATCAGGCAAAAGTATACTTTCACGCAAAAGTCGGGGGTTTCCGTGATAGTATCCGAGTTTTGCATGAAAGTATAAGGGTTTCCGTGTTTGTTTGAAGTTTCGCCTGTTTGTAGAAAAATGCAGTTGAAATATGGGGGATTTGCTATTTTGCCAGATAGTGCCTAAATCTTGATAAAGATATTTATGCGGATGATCTGGAGAAAAAAGAGGAGATTTTGCCGACGGAACCGGAGTGAACACTGTTTTTGCAGATGTGGGTGAAATATAGTAATTAAATTGTGCAAGATATTTCCTGTTACGATGGTTATCTGCTAGAGAGTCCAGAAGAATTGTATTTTTCTTTATTGGAGTATTTTGAGAAGGAAAAATAAATAGAGAAGCTATGGATTAGAAGTTGTGACTAGCTAATTGTTGTTGTACGTTTTTCAGATAGTAAATAGGGGAGAACTGTGGTAATATATTTTGTTATGAAAAAGGTGAATGTAATGTTGTTTTGATATTGCAGATCCAGATGCATCCTATAAGTGGAAAAGTTGGGTTATCTTGCAACAATCAACATTTTCTGATAAGATATCTATGATGTGATTAATCATATTAATTTATAAAAGAGTACAGACTAAATATTGGGAAGGAATTTGCCGATTAATTGGAAAAGATGAAAGGAATAGTTATGGGAGAGAAATTATATAAAGGGATAAATTTTGAATATGATCAAAAGAAATTAGAATGGTTAAAAAATAAATATTTTGATAAAAATTATGGTGAATTTAGATTATCTCTTTAGAAGTTCTTATATGTCGGTATAGCCCGTATTTTCGGGCTTTTCCGGCATTTTAGATATGGGGAGAAGTTCTTATATACCCTCAAAACTTCTTAGGTTTTCCCTCTGGGTGGTAGTAAAAGAAGTAGTAAATCCGTCTGCGGCTATGCTGCGATCAGCCTTTCCATTTCAGCCCTTGCGGAAGCGAATGTTGCGTGTGCGTAATAGTTCAGCGTCATGGTAATGTTGGAATGTCCCATGATATACTGTAACGCTTTCGGGTTCATGCCCGCATTGGCTAAGTTGGTGCAGAATGTATGGCGCAGGGTGTGGGGTGTCATTACTTTGGGTAAGGCTTCTTCATGGCATTTGTTGTACTTTTTCGCAAGCCCCCGGAACATGGTAGCATAGTTCACATTCGTTTTCGGGCAGCCGTCCCGGTTGAGGAAAAGGAAATTGCTGTAACCGTCAACGGTGATCTGCTTCGTTCCTTTGCGGTTCTCCAACACGCGCCCCAACGCTTCATACACTTTTTCACTCATTGGAATTTGTCTGATACCGCTTTGCGTTTTGGGCTTCTCTATGTAGTAGCCTGTTTCCGCGCTCCGTAAAAGCTGGTGGTCTACATTGATTACCCGATTTTCAAAGTCAAGGTCGGTTTCAGTCAGCCCGCAGAGTTCGGAAATCCTAAGCCCCGTCCCCAGCAGTATGATAACCTCGTCACGGTATTTCTGATAGACGCTATCACTTTGCATAAAGGATAAAAGGCTTTCTTCCTGTTCTGCTGTGAGGGGTACTTTCGGCTCCGTGTCGTCCTCGATCACGGTGTTTAGCTGGAAGTCAAAGGGATTTTTCCTTATACAGTCGTCCTGTATCGCTGTGTAAAAGGCAGCTTTCAGAGAACGCTTATCATTGCTTATGGTCTTGTAGGATATTCCCTTTTCTTTCATGCGCAACGCCCATTCTTTCGCGTCGGACAGTTTTACACTATCAATGGGGCAGGAACCAAGTTTATCCGCTTCCAGCAGCTTCATCAGCCGCTTGCGCCCCTGTGTGGTGTTGTACCGAACATTCCCCCGGTGGCGGTTCTGCTTTGCGTAAAGCTCGCAGACAGTCATTTTCTTTCCAATCGTGTCTATCCCGTCGTCAAGGTCTTTCTGTATCTCTTTTTCCTTTTCTCTAAGGGATATGTCGTCACGCTTCCCGGCAGGGGTCTTGTCCGTAGGCACTAACTTCCACGCATAGACAAATTGCACTTTACCAAAAGTATCGGTATATTTGTAAGCATATCTCCCGTCTTTTCTCTGGCTCTCTCCCGAACGCAAAATGCGGTTTTTATTATCACGTCTTTTCTCCGACATTGTGTTGCTCCTTTCCGTGTCGGAAAGAGCCTTGATATGCCTACATCTATTATAGCATATTCAAGGCTCTTTTTCACTATCTTTTTCGCTAAATTGCGTCCAGTGTGTCAATGATTTTTTCAAACTGTTTCCTCTTGATCTGAATACGGTTGCCGTTCAAGATTACCCAGCCCGCCGTAGGGTTTTCCTCTGCAAGTTTCCGCAGCTTGTTTTCCCCAATGCGGAAATATTTTGACGCTTCTTCAATGGTAAGCGTGTACTTTTCCCAAATAGGCACATCAGCATTGCTCATTCTATAAATCCCCCTTTCAAAAATGGGTAAATGGTTAATGGTGAAAAAGGGGCTGTGATCGGACGGTTAATAGCGTAACCTCACGGGAGTTTCACCCCTGCATGGTTCTCATGCAGCCCTACCCATTGCCTGCGACGCTTTGAACGCTCGGACTGTGGCGGTAAGGGAGTATCATTATATATTCTGCGCTTTCGTCGCCCGCAAGCTGCTAAACTTGCTCCCCGGCTCGGTGTTGGTCGCTCGGCTGTCCCGGCAGGGAAAAGAAAACCCCGCCGGGATAGTGTCATGGCGCACCCGCCGTATGGCTCGGCGCAAAAGGGACGTATCCGATCTGCCCTATGCTGCGCCGCCGTTATCTTGCGCCGCTTTCTTTGTCAAGGTGCTGGAAAGGTTCTGCTGGGGGCAGCGGAAAGAGGGACGCTGCCTGTCCTAAATCAGCTTAAACCTCGAATGAAAGGACAGCCCGCATAAGCCGTGACCGTAAACGGTCGCGTATGTCCTCGTCTATGCCCCAATATACATTTCCCCGCTCGTCGTAGAGCTTGCGCATAGACAGGGACGTTATGTAGCTTTCGTAGTGCTTGACGACAATCGCCATAGCTTCCGGGTCGCCCTTTGTTGCGGCTATGATTACCGGGTAGGGTAACAAGCCGCGTTCGGCATTTTCATTGTTACCAGTCTGTGCAGTCATAGGCGCGTTCCTCCAAATAGCGTTTTAGTAGCTCAAAAGAGCTGTTGCGGCGATACTTCACTGTTGTCCTCGGAATGTTGCAGAGCCTTGAAATCTCGGTTTCGCTCATATCGAAGAAATAATACAGCAGGATAGTTTCGCGCTTTTCTTCCGGCAAGCTCCGCAGGGCTTCGGCAAGCAGCTTTGCGGTTATCTCTTTTCCCGCAATAATGAAAGACTGTTCAGCTTCATCATCTGCAAAATATCTGTCGTAGGTAACAAGCTGGCTTTCTTCCAGTGGTGACAGATCGGAGAATGTTACTTCCCTTGATTGCTGCCGCTTTGTGTCCCTGTGGGCGTTCATTGCTTCGCGCTTCAATGCCTGTTTGCAAAAGCCATTAAAAGCACAACGGATTTGCCATTGGGTACGGTTCGGTTCATTCATGTTCTCACCTCCTTTCGCAGCCGCGAAAGCGGGTGATTTTTTCTGATGTCCCCTTTCATAAACCCTCAAAACCGCGCACCCCCGAATAGGCGGTGATTTTGCAAACTTTTTGAAAAAATTTTGCCGGGGGAACACAAAACGCCCGTCTACAAAGTTGCAGACGGGCGCAGAGGAATTGTAAGCAGTATTCAGTTGATTAGACAGTTCATATTCGTGGGTAGAATTTCCCCCGGCGGTGGACGGGCTTTTTTTGATATGTCAATGACCGTCGGATTTTGTCGATACGGTATGTGCTTCATGGCGGCTACCTCCTTTAGCCGCCGCTTTTAACAGTGAAACCGCGTCATTCCTTGAGAAGATAAAAAAGAAACGGCGGCTTTGATTTTTCAAAACCACCGATTATGTTGATTCTTGAAAATGAACGCAAAAATCCTACCTGTCAGCGGTTTTTGTCTTTTCCCGCATTGGCAGGTATTTCCATTTCTTTTGTTTTATTTAGATATTATCAAGTCAACATCAAATCCAATATCTTGAAATTGTAAAATCCATGTAAAACAAAAAAGCTGCCGTATGCAGCTTTTTTGAAAAATGGTTATACAATTTAATGTTTCATTTTGGAAATGTTACAATAACCGTCGTGCCTTTTCCGACATGACTTTTTACATCAACTTTAGCATTATGGATTTTAGCGGCGTGTTTCACAATAGAAAGCCCAAGCCCGGTTCCCCCTACTGCCTTAGAATGGCTCTTATCAACACGATAGAAACGCTCAAAAATCCGCTCTTGATGTTCGGGTGCAATTCCTATCCCCGTGTCCTCCACTGATAAAACTACCATGCCGTTTTCATTCTGTATGTTCACCATTACTTTTCCGTTTTCATGGTTATACTTAATCGCATTGTCACAAAGATTATAAATCACACTGTATAAAAGCTGTGGTATGCCGTTAAGGGGAGCCGGAACGCCGGAAAGCTCCAATGCAACACATACGGTATCTGCCTCTGGCTCTAAGCTCTGTACCGCCTTTTCTGCCAATGTGTATAGGTCGATATTTTCTCTCTGCATATCGTCCGCACCTTCGTCAAGGTGCGAAAGACTGATAATGTCCTCCACAAGCCGTATCATTCGTCCGGCTTCATCATAAATCTTTCCGGCAAAGGGTATTTTATCATTCTCCTTTACCATATCGTTTTTCAAAAGCTCCGCATACCCGGAAATGGAGTGAAGCGGGGTTTTTAATTCATGGGACACATTAGCGGTAAATTCGCGCCGTATCTGTTCCGCTTTTTCTTTTTCTGTCACATTGAAAAAGAAAAGCGCGGCTCCTTTCACAATGTTTTCAGAAGTGATCGGGTCAGCGTCAATTTGATAGCTTTCTCCATGCAGCCGGATAATGTTTTCGCCCCGTTCTCCGTGCAAGGCTTTCGTAAGGATTTCCTGCAATTCAAGATTACGGCATAAGGACAGCATATCAGAACCGATACAGTCTGTGCCAGCGTCCAACAGTTTTCTTGCCGCAGGGTTTATACTGATAATTTTCCCTTTTTGATTTAGGAGAATCATGCCCTCATTCATGCTGCCGATAATCGTATTTAATTCATTCTCTTTTTGGAGAAGCTCGGCTTTCTGCCCCCGTAGCTGTCTTTGCTGGCTGTCAATACGCCGTAAAAAAGGGGAAAGCTCATCATAGCCCTCATTTGACAACGGATTATCAAGATCAATTTCATTTAATGGCTTTACTATTTTTTTTGAAACTTGAATAGCTAAAACAATGGAAAGAATCAGCGCGATCACAAATATAATGCAAATCGGCTGTGTCATACCTAAAAGGAGCGTCAAAATAGAATTTTGAGATATGGAAAGCCGTAATACAGTGCCATCATCAAGTTTCTGCGCGGAATAAAACGAACGCTCCATCAAAGTAGCAGAATACCGTTTACTTTCACCATAGCCCGAAGAAAGGGCTTCCCGCACTTCTTCCCGCTCTAAATGATTTTCCATTTCCGCAGTATCAGACGCACTATCAAAAATAACATTTCCCTCTGTATCAATCCATGATATACGATAATTTTTCACTTTCAAATCATGGAAATAATCAATGCCCTCATTTGTAACGCCCTGTGCGGCAAGGGTTGTCTGCATTTTTAGCTGTGTCTGTTCAACATTTGAAAAGTATTCATACAGAACACCCATGAACAGGACAACAGACGCAAGAAAAACAGTCAATGCGACAAGGCAGATTGAACGAAAAATTCGTTTCGTCATACTTCCCCCTCCATTCGATACCCAACTCCCCGTACCGTTTCAATATAGCTCCCACATTCGCCTAATTTTGTTCGGAGTGTTCCAATGTGAACATCTACGGTTCGGGTTTCTCCTATGTAGTCAATGCCCCATATCATTTCAAGAAGCTGATCGCGTGTAAACACCCGTCCGGGGTTTTCCATAAAAGTATGGAGCAGCTTATGTTCTTTCAGTGTCAACTGAACCCGTTCGTTGTTTACAAGTACAATATATGTTTCCAAATTCAATTCTAAATTACCAATTTTTAGCTTTTTAGTTTCTTCTTTCGGACTTGTACGGCGCAATACCGCTTTCACACGGGAAATCATTTCCATCATGCCAAACGGCTTTGCAAGGTAATCATCAGCTCCCAAATCAAGCCCGGTTACTTTGTCGTATTCGGTTCCTTTGGCTGTCGCCATAATAACAGGAATATCCTCTGTCGTCCCCTGCATACGCAGCTTTTTCAATATGGAAATGCCATCTTCGCCGGGAAGCATTATATCAAGCATAATAAGCTGGGGTTTTTCTGTCTGCAAAGCGTCAAAAAGGGTGTCCGCGCAGTCAAAACCTTTTGCTTCAAATCCGGCAGAATTTAATGTGTATATCATCAGATCACGGATAGAGCTGTCGTCCTCAACACAATAAATCATGTAAATCTGCTCCTTTCTTTCCTGTGGCAATATTCCGAAATCAATCATACCATATTACCTATATTTCATCAATGGCGGTATGTTCACCCCTCTTTGTTCCCTGTGATTGAGAACAGAACCCATTTTGCAATATTGACCGCATGATCTCCGATACGTTCAAAATATTTTGCAATCATTAACAGGTCTATGGCATACTCACCGTCTGTTTCGGGCTTGCTGAAAAGTTCAATCAGCATTTTCTTCACCTTATCGAAAAAGGAATCCACCACATCATCATAATCTATCACGGCTTTCGCCATCTGCATATCCTTTTTCACAAAAGCGTCAATACTGTCTGTTACCATTTTAATGACAGCAACCGACATATCATGGATAACTTGTGTGTCGTCGGTGGCGTGGATATTGGCTAATGTGATAATTTCCGCTATGTCTGCGGATTGATCTCCGATTCTTGCCATATCTGTCACCATTTTCAGCGCGGACGATACAACCCTCAAATCTTTTGCCACGGGCTGCTGCTGTAAGAGCAGCTTTAGACACATAGTTTCAATTTCGCGCTCCTTGTGGTCTATCTGAACAGAGAGATCGGGAACAGCCTTTGCAAGCGCGGGATTCCCCTCTGTCAGAGCTTTTGCGGACATAGCAATCGCATTTTCACAAAAAGCCCCCATTGTAATCAACTCTTTATTTAATAAATCTAACTGTTCATCAAATTTTAGGCGCATTATCCAAACCTCCCCGTAATATAATCCTCTGTCCGCTTGTCCTGCGGCATGGAGAATAATTTTTCTGTTTCTCCAAACTCCACCATTTCCCCAAGCAGGAAAAACGCTGTCCTGTCGGAAATTCGGAGTGCTTGCTGCATATTATGTGTCACAATGACAATGGTATAGTCCTTTTTTAATTCTGCGGCAAGTTCCTCTACCTTTGCCGTAGAAATAGGGTCAAGTGCGCTGGTCGGTTCGTCCATCAACAAAACTTCCGGCTCCACTGCCAAAGCGCGGGCAATGCAAAGACGCTGCTGTTGACCGCCCGACATACCAAGCGCAGATTTTTTCAGCCTGTCTTTTACCTCGTCCCAAATTGCCGCCCCTTTTAAGGAACGCTCTACAATTTCGTCCAGCGCAGCTTTAGAACGGATACCATGCGTCCTTGCTCCAAAGGCAACATTGTCATAAATGCTCATAGGGAACGGATTCGGTTTTTGAAATACCATTCCCACACGTTTACGCAGTAGGTTAATATCCATATTTCCATAAATATCTTCACCGTCTAAACGGATAGTCCCTTTGATGTGGCAGCCCTCCACCAAGTCATTCATTCGGTTCAATGTTTTTAATAATGTCGATTTACCGCAGCCCGACGGTCCGATCAGCGCGGTAATTTCGTGTTCCTTAAACGCCACATTTATTTTTTTCAAGGCTTGAAAGTTTCCGTAGAATAAATCCAAATCCTCAACCACGATTTTATCCATCTGTGTTTTTACCTCCTATCTTTTTTGCCACAAACCCAGAAAGTGCATTTATCAGAATGACAACAACCAATAATACAACCGCAGTTGCGTAAGTCTGCTTGATATACAGTCCCTCACCCGAAATAGAATACATATGGACGGATAAAGTTCTTGCCGACGAAAAAATACTTGTTGCTATTTCTGCAACGGTTCCGGAAGTAAAGATCAGTGCCGCCGATTCCCCGACGATACGCCCGATTCCAAGAATAACGCCGGACAAGATACCCGGAACGGCGCAGGGCAGGACAATAGAGAATACGGTTCGTAGCTTTCCGGCTCCAAGCCCGAAGCTGCCCTCGCGGTAACTGTCGGGAACGCTTCGCAAGGCTTCTTCTGTTGTCCGCATAATAAGCGGCAAAATCATAATGCTTAATGTCAAAGCCCCGGACAGCAAAGACAACCCCAGCCCAAGATATTTCACGAAGAAAAGGGAACCGAACAGCCCATAAACGATTGACGGAATCCCGGACAATGTTTCAGCGGTAATACCTACGATATGAACCAGCTTATTTCCCCGTCTTGCGTATTCTGTCAGATAAATTGCAGCACCAATTCCTACGGGAACCGCAAACAGCAGGGAAAGCAGCATAATGAACAGTGTATTGATAAGTGCTGGAAGCAGGGACACATTTTCTGTTGTATATTTGCTGTCAAATAAATCCAGCGTTAAATTTGGAATCCCTTTTATCAATATGTATGCAATAATAAAAATAAGCGCAAGCATTGTAATCAATGCTGCAAGGCATACAGAAAGAAAGAGAACAAAAGATTTAGGGTCGCGTCTGTATGCGCACCATTTCCGTTTCAATTTTCCAACCATTTATTTCACCCTCCTTTTGAACAGGGAGAGGGACAGATTGATAATGAGAATGAAAACAAACAGGACAACAGCCGTACCAATTAACGCTTCACGGTGTAAATCCGTAGAATATCCCATTTCCAATACAATGTTTGTGGTCAGTGTCCGAACGCCGGAAAGCATACTGTCCGGGATAACCGCTTGATTTCCGGCAACCATCATAACCGCCATTGTTTCACCGACTGCCCGCCCAATCCCTAATACAACCCCTGCAAAAATACCGCTCTTTGCTGCGGGAAGAACCGTAAAAAATACACTTCTTTCATGGGAAGCTCCAAGAGCAAGCCCTCCCTCATAGTAACTTTCCGGGACAGCCCGGATTGAAGTTTCCGAAACGCTGATAATGGTAGGTAAAATCATCAGCCCCAGCAGGACAGAAGCAGTAAGTACACTCATACCGCGCCCGCCAAAGGCTTCCCGAATAAAAGGCACTAAGACTACCAATCCAAAAAAACCGTACACAACCGACGGAATCCCCGCCATTAGATTAACAGCAGCTTTCAAAGGCGCATAGATACTTCTCGGAGCAAATCTTGCCATGAATACCGCTGTCAATATTCCAATCGGTACGCCAATAATCAATGCTCCAGCAGTTACATAGAAAGAGCCGACGATCATAGGGAGAATCCCATAGAGATTATTTGCGGGTTTCCAGCTTGTACCCAGCAAAAATTTGAAAACGCCTATTTCTTTTATTGCAGGGATACCGCTTGCAAACAGGAATATGCAGATTAGAATTACCGCTGCTATGGAAACAAGGGCTGTCAAGAAAAAAAGCAGTTTCATCACTTTTTCTTTTATATTCTTCATAATCATGCTCCTTATTGAAAAGGGGCGGCGGCTTTCTTACCGCAGCCCCTTAAAATCCTACTGTGATATTTCACTCCAACGAACCGCATTACCCATAAAAATATCTTTTACCTGTTCACTTGTAAGGTTATTTATGGGACAGTCATTATTAACAATCACTGTAATACCGTCCATTGCAATTACGGTAGCGGTCAGTCCTTTTTCCATTTCGGAATCTTTCAGCTCACGGGAAGCCATGCCTATATCGCAGGTTCCGTCTATTGTGTCAGACATACCAGTAGAAGAATCACTTTGCTGTATCTCAATCGTAACGCCCGGATTTCTCTCAAGATAGGCTTCTTTGAGCTTTTCCATAACCGGGGTGACAGAGCTGGAACCCGCTACAATAATTTTGCCCGAATCCATTTCCCCGCTGTAACTTCCCGCGTCAGATACAGAAATATATCCATTTTCTTCAATCACCGCTTGACCGTCCGCACTCATAATGAAGTCGATAAAATCCTGCGCCGTGTCGCTCAAACCGTCTTTTGTTGCAATGTTAAAGGGACGTGCAATCTCATAAGTACCGTTTTTAATATTTTCAATCGTTGCTTCGCAGCCGTCGATCTGAATCGCTTTTACAGTATCATTCATGGAGCCAAGAGAAATATATCCGATAGAGTATAAATCCCCGGCAACCGTTGTCATCATAACAGACGTAGAATTTGTAACGGCGGCGGTGTCTGTTGTATAGTCAATTTTTTCTCCCGCTTCATTTTTCTGCTCGATTCCAAACAGCTCTATGAACGCGCCGCGTGTCCCCGAACCATCTTCGCGGGTAAGTACATTGATCTCTCTTGCCGTGTCAAATTTGGCTGAATCGCCCTCGTTCTTATTACTGCACCCCGTTAATGCAGACAGCATTAGAACACTCATAAGGGCAAATGCCAAGTATTTTTTTGATGTTTTCATTTTTTGAATCTCCTTTGCTTTTTGTTTTTCTTGAAGTTTACAGCTATATCATACAGGACAAAAATCAAATCCAATATCGCGGCATTGTAAAATTGATGTAAAGTTTCTATGCAGAAATAGGAATTATTTAAGCTATTGATAGGTACTATGTAGACATATCCAAAAAGAAAGGTGAACAGTAAAATGTAATAGGGTGAATGAATATGGCAAAAAGACCAGTACCACGATACGACTTTAAGGCTTTTGGGGAAGCAATTAAGACAGCCCGGAAAGGGCGCAAGGAAAGCCGGAAAAAGGTATGCGACGAAATGTATATATCCCCGCGCTACCTTGCGAATATTGAGAATAAGGGGCAGCACCCCAGTTTACAGATATTCTTTGAGCTTATGCTGCGTTACAATATCTCGGTAGACCAATTCCTTTTGGAGCAGCCCGCCGGGAAGAATACCCAGCGGCGGTAGCTTGACGCTTTGCTGGACGATATGAGCGATACGGGAATACGGATAGTCACCGCCACGGCGCGGGAGATTGCAGAGATTGAGGGTGTGAGAGAATAACCGCTGTCCGGCTAAAATTGAATAGGAACTAAGAAGCGTTGCAATTTTTTCAGTTGCAGCGTTTTTCTTTTGCGGAAATCCGCCAAATCAGACATTCCCGGTGTTGTAGGTAGTAGGAAGAACTTTCGTAGCAAGCATATCTTAGGAAAAGAGTACCCTTTTCCGTATTTCTGCCCGCCCGGTCGGTCAGAAATTGCTTGTTGGGAAGTGTCCCAAACCCTCTATGAGAACGGAAAGGAGCGAAAAACCATGAACGGACGCAAAAGGACAATACAGGTCAAATTCTATGTGACAGAGGAAGAAAGGAAACTGATTGAGGAAAAAATGAAGCTCGTCCCCACAAGCAACATGGCGGCGTATCTGCGCAAGATCGCCATTGACGGGTACATTATCCAAGTAGACCACACGGACATAAAAGCAATGACAGCGGAGATACAGAAGATCGGGGTCAATGTCAATCAGATCGCACGTCGCGTAAACGCGACGGGAAACGCCTACAAAGAGGATATAGAGGAAATCAAGGGGGTGCTTGCGGAAATATGGCGGTTACAAAGATTAAGCCTGTTAAAAGCACTCTAAGCAAAGCCCTTGACTATATCGAAAACCCGGACAAGACGGACGAAAAAATGCTCATATCCTCTTTCGGGTGCAGCTATGAAACGGCAGATATTGAGTTTGGCTATACCCTCTCGCAAGCGCGGGATAAGGGCAACAACTTAGCCTTTCACTTGATACAGTCCTTTGCTCCGGGAGAAGTGGACTATCAGAAAGCCCATGAGATCGGGCGGCAGCTTGCCGACGCGGTAACAAAGGGGCAGCATGAATATGTACTCACGACACACATTGACAAGGGGCATATACACAATCACATTATTTTCTGCGCGGTCAACTTCGTAGATCATCACAAGTATGTTTCCAACAAGCGGACGTATTACGGCATACGGAACATGAGCGACAAGCTGTGCCGGGACAACGGGCTTTCTGTGGTCGTCCCCGGCAAGGGAAGCAAGGGAAAGAGCTATGCGGAATACCAAGCGGAGAAAACCGGGACAAGCTGGAAAGGCAAGCTGAAAATCGCCATGGACGCGCTCATTCCCCAAGTTTCCAGCTTTGAGGAACTATTGCAGCGGTTACAGGCGGCGGGCTATGAGATCAAGCCGGGAAAATATGTGTCATGCCGCGCACCGGGGCAGGAACGCTTTACCCGCCTAAAAACCCTCGGCGCAGACTATACAGAAGAAGCCATAAGGGAACGGATAGCGGGCAAGCGCACCCGCGCCGCCAAAGCTCCAAAGGCAGAGCGTAGGGGCGTTAATCTTCTCATTGACATTGAGAACAGTATCAAGGCGCAGCAGAGCCGGGGCTATGAACAGTGGGCGAAAATCCACAATCTGAAACAGGCGGCAAAGACTATGAACTTCCTTACCGAAAACAAGATTGAACAGTACGCCGATCTGCTTACCCGGATAAAGGAAATCGCCACGGCAAGCGAACAGGCGGGGGACAGCCTAAAGGAAGCGGAAAAGCGTCTTTCGGATATGGCGTTGCTCATTAAGAATGTCACTACCTACCAAAAGACAAAGCCCCTCTATGAAGCCTACCGCAAAGGAAATGTCCCTGTCTTTAAATTTATTCTCCATGACACATTCCCTCCACCAGCCACCGGAGTGTTTTTACCGTATCATTCCTCCATTTGCAGACAGTGCTTTTTGCCAGACCGAGGATTCCCCCAATCTCCCTGTCCGTCCATCCGATGAAGTAATACATCAGCACAATCTGTAACTGTCTGTCCGACAGTTCCCTTAATGCCTGTGCCAAATCACCGTCCACTATGCCGATTTCATAACCCATGACATAAAAATAGTCAGCGTGGTATGTATCAAAGATTTTATCAACCGTTTCCAACTGCTTTTCGGAAAACATCTCCATGTGCGATTCCCGTTCCGCCATGCGCTTGCGTTCGTTGTAATAGTTAATTTTTTCGTATCTCAATGCCATGCGGCAGTATGTCACAAACTGGCGCACCACCCTGTCTTTTTTATCTTTGTTTATCAATGTCCTGTCCTCTATTTCTGAAAAATTGATTTATCTGAAACGGAATTAGGACTGGCGGGGAACGGCAGTGTATTGTTGCTTTTAGAAACAGAAAAGCGCTCATTGGTTTTCTTCCAACAAACGCTTTCCCGCCTAAGTTTCAGTGTAAATATTCCTTTTTCCTAATTTGGGACAACTTCCAAATCAAGCTCTTCTGCAATTTTTCTTATAGTTTTTGCCGAATTGTGAAGTTTCTCCATTTCCTTTTCATTCAAAGAAATAGGAACATGGGTTTCGATTCCGTCTGCCCCTATAATAGCGGGCATACTAAGGGCAATTTCTTTAATCCCATAATTTCCATGCATGATAGAAGATACCGGAAGAATAGATTTTTCATCCCTTACAACGCATTCACAGATACGCTTAACCGACATAGCAATTCCATAATAAGTAGCCTGCTTTTTAGAAATAATATCATAAGCGCTGTTTTTTACATCTTCCGCAATCTCCCGCATTGCTTCCTCATGGTTGAAATGTCCACGCATCTCACAAAAATCATTCAATGGAATACCAGATATATTCGTGCTGCTCCATGCTGCAATCTCACTATCCCCATGTTCGCCAATGATAAAGGAATGAATGCTACGGCTGTCTACCCCTAAATGTTTACTAAGCGCATATTTTAGCCTTGCGGTATCAAGAACCGTTCCGGAACCAATTACTCTTTTTTCAGGAAACCCGCTCAGCTTTACAGCAGCATAAGTAAGAATATCAACCGGATTTGATACAATCAGCAATATTCCTTTAAAATTGCGCTTTGCAATTTCAGGAATGATGCTTTTGTAGATAGCAACATTTTTATGTACTAAATCGAGCCTTGTTTCATTCGGCTTCTGGTTTGCCCCGGCAGTCACAATGACAATAGAAGCATCCATCAGGTCATCATAGCCTCCTGCATAAATCTTCATCTGTCCGGCAAACGGAACGCCATGCGAAATGTCCTTTGCTTCTCCGTCTGCTTTATCATAATTTGCATCAAGAAGCACCATTTCAGTGAACAGCCTGCTCTGCATCAGTGTAAATGCTGTTGCAGCGCCTACAAATCCACAGCCGATGACTGCTGCTTTTCTTGGGTTAATTGTTTTTATCATCTCTATTCCTCCCATTCAATAGCGGAAACAGAACAGGAACGAACGGCATCCTGTACCATGCTTTCGTTTTCCGGTGCAGAGTCCTGATACCCCTCCGCCTTATCATCGTCATTCATACGGAATACATCAGGTGCCATCCCAACACACAGCCCGCATCCAATACAAGCATTCTGATCTACATTCACCCTCATGCCGCATCCCCCTTTCGCTAAAATACAACAACCAGCAACATTTTAAACTGCTCTTTACCCAAGACCGCATGAGGGTGTTTTGCGGGCATTACGATAGATTCTCCCTCATGCAGTTCATACTTTTTGTCATCAATCGTAATCTCGCCAACGCCATCCAAACAAATCACAAAGGCATCACCACTGGACTCATGGCTGCTGATTTCTTCTCCCTTGTCAAAAGAAAACAATGTGACACTCAGCGCATTATTTTGTGCTAAAGTCCTGCTTACAACCTGATTGCTTTGGTAAGCAACCTGTTCTTTTAAAACTAAAATTTCTGCCTTGTCTATATTTTTTATTTTTTCCATACTGTTCGTTTGCTCCTTCCCTCAGCCTGATTTTTAACCACCCGTTCAAGATGTTTCTGTTTTCACCTCAAACCCATGTTTCTCAAAAGTTTCAAAAACTTTGTCCATAGGAATATTTTTTATGGCAGCTCCATTTGGTATCTTCATTACTTACCCATTACAGCTAAAGACATAGGCTTTATAATTTCCTTAAACCCTGCTTCTGCCAATACCTCTTTTATTTCAGGATTTTCACTTACCAGCTCTGAAACTGTTTTTGTGAAATCAACAACTTTACCCATTCGCCTATCTCCTTTTTTCTAACCATGTAATATATTTCTCCTGTATGCCGTCCTGTTCCGCTTTTTTCTCAAACGCTCTTGTCTGTTCATCAATCTGCGCTTTGCATTCCTCTGACAGTGTTCGTAATGCATAAGTGTAGCAGACGGTATCTTCTTTCTCAATGTGACGCTGCAATAAATCCACATAACCCGATGCATGGGTGACGATATCCAGCTTTCCTTCTGTAGTCGGAACACTGGCATACTGCTTAACTGCGTACTCCAATTCCCCGATATGGAATCTTCCGAAGTCATGTTCCACCAGCATTCCATTGCGCACCAGTTTTTCTGCAACAGGATCGGAATTATTAAGCATAAACCGAAACAATATCTGTTCTTCCTTTCCATGATGATGCTTGTCTGCATAAGTTCTTGCAAAATCAATACACTCCAGGAACTCCTGAACATCAATGTCTGCCCCCTCAATCACAGCACAGCAGGTTCTCCTTAAATGCTTAGTCAGTGCTACGATATTCTCATGTTCTTTCATCAGTAAATCAATTCCATACATTATTTATCCCTCCTTAATCAATGTGAATGTCTGATTTCCTAAATATTTGTAGGAAAAACCGCTGCCCTCCAAAATACCTGCGATCAGCCTCTCCTTCAGGTCATAATAATGACTGACATCTCCTTGTAATGCTTCCCAATATGGCAAATGTATATCCACAGTCTGTTTCCATACTACTGCCTCCTGACTTATGGAAACCACAGTATTAACCCTGTCACAAGGCATTCCGTTCAATAGCAGATTATCTAAATGCCTATAAACTTCTTCTGCGCTTGTTTTCCCCGACAGTTTCCTGCTCCGTCCATACTCATATGCAGCATTCGCAATATCCGGCATACATTCAGAATGGGCATCCATCGTTGAGATGACCAGAAAAGCAAGGCGGTTTTCAGCGGCAGCGATTTTATCCTGTAACCAGCCATGTATATTACTGTTATCAATCATATTTTCAAGACTGCCTTTCTCCACCGCCCCATACTTTTGTTCCATTTCGGAAAGAATGCCATCATCATACCCGTTTTTGCTTATCATATCTGATAATCTTTCAACTAGCCCGTTTTGGAACTCTATTTTTCCGTATAGCCAGTGATGAATCGAACCTAAAAATGCGCTCATTGCACTCCTCCTATGAATTCAGCTTTTTCAAGAGTTCATTGGCATCCAGCCCATGCACCATGCAGGCATCCGCAAGGCTCTCCATCTGTGAGGACGGGCACCCTAAACAGTGCATCCCCATCTGCATCAACACCTCTGCCGCCTCCGGTTTGGTTCTTAAAATTTCTCCAAGTAACATTTCCTTTGTGATTGCCATATTATTTTCCTCCCTATCTTTCTTTCCTGTTACAACACTTGCACTTCCTGATTTTTTTCGCCAAACTTTTCTTTTATCTCGGTGCAGATTTCTTCCCTGCTTATGCCTCTTTGTTCCTGCGTCTTAATCATCTTATACGCTTGAAAAAGCGGTGAAGGTCCAATTTCCGAGCTGAAAAATCCGATCCCCTGATTCCATGCCAAAAGTTCAAACACATCATCCAGCGCTGCGGATTCAAGACCATAGATATATGCCTTTACCAGTTCCCGCACAGCCTGCCTCATTCTTCCTGCGCCAACTGCATTTGTCAGGGAAAGGAGCAGACGCATTTCATAGGGGAGAGTGCGCTTCTCACTCTGCCATGTTGCCTGCCAAAAATCCGCCGCGATACGCCCTAAGTCCTCATCAATCATAGGATAATTCAGCAATGCAAGCGGACGGTATGGTGCAGAGCCTTCCGGCTCTTTTTCCTCTGTCCGGTAAAACCAGACATGAAACTCATTTTCTGCCAGCTTCTCTGTATGATGTATATACCCCAGCATATCCATCTCCTTATATAGCGGGTAAGGTTCAAAAGTCTGTATGACCTCAATTCCCTCCCCGGCTTTTAGCGTCATGGCACGTCTTTGTAAGCCGGGAAAGAAATTTCCCTGCACATGGCGTACATCCACTTTGAAGAAGTCTTTCTTTTTATCCTTCCATTCCTCGTACTTTATCATGATATCCTCCTTTATTTATTTTCTTGCTTTGGTGATTACATTATAGTAAAATAAGCAGAGTAAGTATGTTTGAATTCAAACAAAGAGGTGAGATTTTGGAAAAATTTTTAAACGTATTAAAAAAATGCCCGCTGTTTGCAGGATTATCCGATGACGAGATTTTAACCTCGCTAAAGTGTATCGGAGCAAAAGTCAGAAAAAACGCCAAAAATCAATACATCCTTCAGGCAGGAGATTGTACGGACTGTATCAGCCTGCTTGCGTCTGGGACTGCTTTAGTCATTCAGGAAGATTTATGGGGAAACCGGAACGTTATGACAAATCTTATGCCGGGCGACTACTTTGCCGAACCCTTTGCCGCCATTCCTGATGCAGTTCTCAGCGTCAGTGTTGTTGCGACAGAAAATTGTGAAATTGTGGAAATAAATATGAACCGCCTGATTACCATGTGTTCCGCTGCCTGCAGCCATCATAACCGCCTGATCAAAAACCTGATTACAGCTTTTGCCCAAAAGACCCTGTTGTTTAACGAGAAGATAACGCACATGAGCAAGCGAAAAACACGTGATAAGCTGCTTTCCTATTTATCTGCTGAAGCAGCCAGACAAGGATCACTTTCTTTTGACATTTCCTTTGACCGCCAGCAGCTTGCCGACTTCCTCTGTGTAGAACGTGCAGCAATGTCTGTAGAATTATCAAAGCTGCAAAAAGAAGGGCTTCTGAAAACCTTTCATTCTCATTTTGAATTAAGTCCAAATGCCACAAATTAAAACAGGTCAATCTATACATAGCAGATTGACCTGTTTACAAAATACATATTTGTTATCAAATCAGCGGTTGCCTTCTGCAATCCCATAAACGGATTGCAGAAGCATTTTTCCTGATGATGTCTTAAAAACACAATCTATAACATTTCTGATATTGGCTTCCTGATATCCGGATTCGTCAGCATTAACCAAATAATCAGCTTCCAGCAAAATCTGGTAATCAATCCCGTCAACCTCCTGAAAAGTATGATGATGTGCGACCAAAAAGATGATACGGTTCACCATCTCGTTCGACAGCCCTGTACCCTTCAGGAATTCTTCAGCTAATACAGCGCCTTCTTTTTCCTGAAGTTTTCCATTTGTATTTCCGTATTTTTCCCGGCACAAAGGACACGCAATATCATGTATAATAGCCGCAATTTCTATTATTCTCTGTTCATCATCCGCTACTTTCTCACACTCTGCAATCGTTTTTGCATAGGCATACACTTTCATAAAATGATTGATATCATGAAGATTTCCTTTTGAATACTTTACCATTTTAACCATGATTTCTGAAACAGTCATATCATTTCCTCCTGTTATCTATACATCGTCTATAACCAATAGTCCACAAACTTACCAGTCACATCGTACAATTAAAAGCCAACCTTATGGCGAATCGTCATCCAAAACATCAATCCGTTCTATTTTAAAGACATTTAATGTGTCCACATCAGGGCAGGCAAAAACCGCTGTCCCCTTCTCCTGTCCGGGTATTTCGCCGCCGTATCTTAAAATATCAATATATGGAAATGCAACATGCATAGCCATAGGACAGAGTTTTCCACGCTCTGTATCAAAATCAAAACTATCACCTATTTTGTGACCCCTATGACATCCTTTCGTGCCTTTTTGATCAATCAATGTGATCTGGATTCCAGGTTTTTTCATATTTTAAGCACCTCCAACTCCTTCTCAATCGGTATTCCCTTATATATATCTGTATTGTTTCTATTGTTTTCAATCAGGCTGCTCACAGTGTCCATGGCTTTTTTTGTACTGTCATATAGGCTGTTTCCCTCCATCAGTTTTCCCAATAAAACGGAAGAAAAAATATCGCCCGTACCCGGAAACCTGACCGGAATGTTATAAAAAGGAATTGTAAATCTTTGTTTCGTTTTATGATCGAAGCCTGCAACCACATCTTTGCCATCCTGCTGAATGCTTGTGATGATTACCGATTTTGCGCCCATATTACCAAGCCTTTGAATCATTTCATCTACCTCCGAGATTGTTGCAGATTCATGATACTCCACTCCTGTAAGTCTGGCCGCTTCAGTATAATTTGGTACAATATAATCGGCTACTCCTACCAGTTTCTTCATATGTGCAACCGTTTGCTCTGTAACTCCATTGTACAGGGTTCCTTCATCTCCCATAATTGGATCAACAAATATCAGGGTTCCTTTCATGCTTTCCTTTCGACAAAATTCTTCTATGATTTTTACCTGCTCCTCTGAAACAATAAAGCCTGTCGCTATCACATCAAAGCAGAATCCCAATTCCTCCCATACTTTAATAGTGTTCTTCATATAATCTGTTGTTTCAAGAATATCGAATTTGCCATAATCCAACGTATTTGATACTAACGCAGTGGGAAGATTATATATTTGGTACCCCATATATGACATCAATGGAAGCATGACCGATAATGCCACCTTTCCATATCCTGCCAGATCATTTATCAACAATACTTGCTTGCCCATTTTCATCATGCCTTTCAGTTAATTCAATTCATCTATAATGAAATAATTATATACAGGGAGCAGGTTTTCGTCAAGATTTGTGTATACAAGCACCAATATATACATTAAATATCCGCCACACTCCGGAATTTTATGGATTTCTGTTACGTGACTGCTTTTATTGACTTTACCCATTTCACTCAATCCGAAATTCTTATCCCCTGTTCTGCAACTCCCGTAAATGTCTAAGCTGAGCTTCGCTTAATGTTCTCGGTTTCCCAATCCTGACAAGATTTTTGGGTAAAACATAGGTCTTACTTACTTCCGTCCATGACTTTAACCTTATTACCTCTGGAAACTCTTTACATAGCTTATCCATTTTCCGTATCCATGCCAGATTAGCTGTGTAAATTGTTGCTTCGCTTTCATCTGCATTAAAGTTGATAACAACCTCCTGCTCATATCTTGATAATTTCATTCCATGCTCCTTTCTCCAGTACCGAAACTGGCACCAATCCAATTTAACGGTACCCTTCCGGTACCAAATAAATATACTCAATCTTGGGCGGTTTTCTATCATTGCTGTTTTCCCCTTGCTGTTTCCTGACAGGCAACCCTTGTCGGCACTGTGTCGTCCAATATTGGCGCTCAAATTTTCTTAAAATTGGTCTTGGCGGTTTATATCAGCTTGGACAGTCATTCAGTTGTACTGTCATTATCCAACAAAACGCCCTGCTTTCCCGTATATCCACCATGTCAGAAATCTTCCAAAAAACAGATTTTTTCTATCATGCTGGAAATTTTCGGTAGGAATCCGCCTGTTTGTGTGATATTCTGTTTTCGTAAAGGAGAGATTTATCTATGAAAACGCAATTAAGCATACAGGAACGCCTGAAAGACCTGCGTGTAGAAAAGGGAATGACTTTAGAACAACTGTCACAGCAGACAAAAATTCCTGCTTCCACGCTTGGCTCTTATGAATCTGATGATTATAAAGAAATACCCCATAGGAACATCATCGAATTAGCAAAATTCTATGAAGTATCAACGGATTATCTGCTTGGTATGACTGAAAACAGACAGCTTGACAACATTGCCCTGTCCAATCTGCACCTGAGTGACGCTGCCCTGACACTTCTCAAAGACCGCAAAATCAACACACTGCTCCTGTCAGAGCTTATCACTCATGAACAGTTCCGAAAACTCATGCTTGACTTGGAGATATATGTTGACGGTCTTGCTGATATGCAGATCAAATCACTTAATTTTGTGGTGGACACAAGCAGAAAGGCACTGATGAAGCGGCACAATCCTGATGAATACAACCTGCAATTAAACACGCTGAAAGCACAGCACCTTGAACTGAATGAATACTTTTCCCATGTGATTGATGACGATATGCACGCCATTATCAAAGACATCAGGAATGCCCATAAAGGCGATATTGATTCTGCCCCTCCTAAGACCATAACCGAACATTGGGAAGAAATTCTTGAAAAAGCTGAAAACTTTGCAGGCACTTCCAAACAGAAACTTGCTTACATATTCACCCAATTTCTAAAGATTAAACCAACCGAAAAGAATATTGATGATATGGCAGATATTGTGGATTTGTTACGCGATAGAACGCCATTTTGCCGGGGTTAGGTATAAATCCCTGTCCCCGGCAAAAGT
>RAYY01000046.1 GCA_003611875.1 bacterium D16-56
TGTTGCCGGCATAATATCCTCCTTTCCACATGAGTGGTATATACCTATACTATATAGATATTATACCTCTACAAGACAAAAAAGTCGAGGAATATGGAAAATATGTATAGCTTCCATATCCCTCGTAAAAATGCCGTATCTATTAGTTTCAATTATTCTTCGTGAAACAACCCTGCAATACCGGGTTTTCAACACTTGTGATTGAATAAAAGTTCTGCAAACCGCAGAAATGCGGTATTTTTTGTCAATTATCGCTTTATCATTTGTTGTATATGTTGTATGATTGCGGTAACATTCCTATTTGCTATGGCGGTGATACAATGAAACTCTTTTATAACAAAAATGATGGAATACCAGAGAGCTGCCAGGGACCGGCAGATAGAGCGGGCAAAGAAACTTCCGGCTCTGAAGGATCCGGAGGAAAACAAAAAAGGCCCCAATGATATAAGGCGTTTCATGAAACGCGTCTCGAATGATATTGACTATATAGCGCTATATAAAGGCAGCAAAGCCCTGGATGCGCTGACCCGGCTGACTATGCTGCCATTGGACAGACACCACTATAGGACAAAGGACTTAAACCGAATGATAAAAAATTTTTGAGTTAGAAAATATATACAACAATTTTAGCCATAAGAATTTCCTCCTTTTTCTAAGTATGGAAACCTCATTTCATTTTTCGTGGATCTTATGCCATTTTCTTTCCCCCGCAAAATCGGACATTTTCCCCCAATTTTGCTTACATAAAGCTTACGTAGCCATTACGTAATACTTATGGAGAAATAATATAAAAAGTGCGTAAACCCCAATGTTTACGCACTTTTTCGCTTCTTAAACCCCTTATTCTCAAAGCTCCCGGCCGGACTCGAACCGGCGACCCACGCATTACGAATGCGTTGCGCTACCAACTGCGCTACGGAAGCGTCTGTACAAAACCTGCATCACACAATCCTTTGCACATGGATGCATAAAAATGCTTTGGACTTATCATCCAAAGCATCCTATGACCTCACCGGGAATCGAACCCGGGTTTACGCCGTGAGAGGGCGTCGTCTTGACCGCTTGACCATGAGGCCATGATGTATGACGATGAAGCTGATCGAGGCGACAAGATTCGAACTTGCGGCCTCTGCGTCCCGAACGCAGCGCTCTACCAAACTGAGCCACGCCTCGACATCTCCTATACTATAATACGGATCCTTGGTTTTGTCAACTACTATTTTTCAAATTTTCAACCCTACGTTACGCCAGCGCAAAACCGTTATCTTCCCTGCACACTTAAACAAGTATCCCCACAGTCTTTTACCCAAAATCAAACAGGGAAAGCTGATTGCTCTCCGGCAGATCTCCCAAGATCCCCAGATCAGCCATAAGATCTGTAAGGTTCTTGCTGACCTTTGCCCGGTTGCGGAAATCCTCCCGTGACAAAAACGGTCCCTCAGACGCTGCTTCCACCACGCCTTCTGCCGCCTTATCCCCCATTCCGTCAATACTCCCAAAGGACGGCATCAGCTTCCTGTCTATAATCTGAAAATGATGGGCCTGGGCCCGGTAAAGATCAATGGGCATAAACTCATACCCCCTGGCATACATTTCCTGCACAATCCGCATATCGCGCAGGGTATCCTGCTCTTTCTTGGAAAGGCTGTCCGCCCGCTTTCGGTAATCTGCCAGATGATACTCCAGCCGGTCCCTTCCCTGGCACATCAGCTCATAGGAAAATCCGTTGGCACGTATACTGAAATACGCCGCATAATAGGCCAGGGGATGGAACACCTTACAATAAGCCACCCGCCACGCCATCATCACATACGCCGCGGCGTGGGCCTTCGGGAACATGTATTTAATCTTTAAGCAGGAATCAATATACCACTGAGGCACCTGATGCTTTTTCATCTCCTGGATCCAGTCAGGCTTCAGCCCCTTTCCCTTTCGCACACTCTCCATAATGGTAAAGGAAAGCCCCTCCTCCATTCCCTGCTGAATCAGGTAAACCATAATATCATCCCGGCAGCAGATAGCCGTCTGAATGGTGGCCTGTCCGCTTAAGATCAGATCCTTGGCATTGCCCAGCCACACATCCGTCCCATGGGCCAGACCTGCAATCCGCACCAAGTCGGAAAAATATTTGGGCTGGGCGTCAATTAACATCTGCATGGCAAAATCCGTTCCAAACTCCGGTATGCCAAGAGCCCCCAACTGACATCCTCCAATATCGTCCGGGGTAATGCCTAATGCCGAGGTGTTTTGGAAAAGGGACATTACCTCCGGCGAATCTAAGGGAATATCGTGAACCGGGTCTAATCCTGTCAAATCCTGAAGCATTCTTATCATGGTAGGATCATCATGTCCCAGTATATCAAGCTTGAGCAGATTATGGTCTATTGAATGGTAGTCAAAGTGAGTGGTTACTGTCTTGGTCTCCATGTCATTGGCAGGCCGCTGCACCGGTGTAAAGGAATAGATTTCCTCCCCAATGGGAAGCACCACAATTCCTCCCGGGTGCTGTCCGGTGGTCCGTCTTACCCCCACACAGCCCTGCACAATCCGGTCAATCTCACAATTTCTCTTGTGGATGCCCCTTTCCTCGTAATACCGCTTCACATACCCAAAAGCAGTTTTATCTGCCAAAGTACCGATTGTTCCGGCACGGAAGGTCTGTCCCTTCCCAAAGATCACCTCCGTGTAATCGTGAGCCTTACTCTGATATTCTCCGGAAAAATTCAGGTCAATATCCGGCTCCTTGTCCCCCTTAAAGCCCAAAAAGGTCTCAAAAGGAATGTCAAACCCTGCCTTCATAAGCGGTGCATTGCACTTAGGACATTCCCGGTCCGGCATGTCGCAGCCTGCCATACCGCTGAACTTCCGTACCTCCTCAGAATCAAAATCATAAAAGTGACAGTGAGGGCAATAATAATGGGGGCTTAAAGGATTTACCTCCGTGATCCCCGACATGGTGGCAACAAAGGAAGATCCTACGGAGCCTCGTGAGCCCACCAGATATCCGTCCTCATTGGATTTCCACACCAGCTTCTGGGCAATGATATACATCACTGCAAATCCATTGGAAATAATGGAATTCAGCTCCCGCTCCAGCCGCTCCACCACCACCTCGGGAAGATTTTCTCCATACATCTCATAAGCACGGTCATAACAGATTTTCCGCAGCGTCTCGTCTGAATCTGCAATCACAGGCGGACACTTGTCCGGCCGCACCGGTGCAATCCGGTCACACATATCCGCAATCCTTCTGGTATTAGTGATAACCACTTCCTCTGCCTTGTCCGGCCCTAAATATTCAAATTCCTTCAGCATCTCCTCTGTGGTTCGAAGATATAAAGGCGCCTGCCGGTCCGCATCGCTGAAATTCTGCCCTGCCATTAGGATCCGCCTGTACACCTCGTCCTCCGGATTCAGAAAATGTACATCACATGTAGCACAGACCGGTTTTCCCAAGGCATCCCCCATTCGGATGATTCTCCGGTTCAGCTCCTTTAAATCTTCCAGTGATTTCACCGTGCTTTTTTCATCCCGCAGCATAAATTCATTATTCCCCAAAGGCTGAATTTCCAGATAATCGTAAAATGCGGCAATCTTCATCAATTCTGCCTCCGGAAGCCCCCGCAGCATGGCCTGATACAGCTCCCCTGCCTCACAGGCTGAACCAATGATCAGCCCTTCCCGGTACTGGTTCAGGATGCTTTTAGGAATCCTGGGCCTTTTGGCAAAATAATCAATGTGGGACCAGGACACCAGACGGTACAGATTCGTCCGCCCTACTTCATTTTTTGCAAGAATGATCACATGATAGGTGGGCAGCTTCTTTATCATATCACTGCTTAAGGCGCTCATTTCATTAAGCTGATCCAGATTCTCCACATCCCGGCCGCGGAGCATTTCCACAAATTTTACAAAAATTTCCGCCGTGGCCCCTGCGTCGTCCACTGCCCGATGATGGTTTTCCAGAGAAATATTCAAAGCCTTTGCCACCGTATCCAGCTTAAAACGGTTCAGATTCGGCAGAAGATGCCTGGCCATGGCTACTGTATCCAGCACGGTAGGCGAAAAAGCAAGTCCTTGATTCTTGGCCTGATAGGCAATAAAGCTGACATCAAACGAAGCATTGTGCGCCACCAGCACACACCCTCGGCAAAATTCCAAAAATTCCGGAAGCACCAAATCAATCTGAGGGGATGAAAGCACCATATTGTCATTAATTCCTGTAAGCTGCTCAATCTCAAAAGGAATCGGCACATCCGGATTCACAAAGGTACTGAACTTGTCCGTGATCACTCCGTCCTTCACCTTTACCGCGCCGATCTCAATAATCTGATTTTTCTCCGGGCTAAAGCCAGTGGTCTCAATGTCAAACACCACAAAGGAATCAGAGAAAGTCTGCCCCTTAGAGTTCTCCACCAGCTCCTTCATATCGTCCACAAGATAACCCTCCACCCCATAAAGGATCTTAAACTCATCCCCCTTGTCCAATGCATGGCTGGCATCCGGAAATGACTGGACACAGCCATGATCCGTCACTGCAATGGCCGGCATCCCCCAGGACTTGGCCCGCTTCACAATATCTTTTACCTCCGAGACGCCATCCATATCGCTCATCTTTGTGTGGCAGTGTAGCTCCACCCGCTTTACCGGACTGTTGTCAACCCGCTTGCTGGTAAAATCCTCATATTTTTTTATCCCCCGCACAGAGCCAATGGACAGCTCCCCGTCAAAACGATCAATGGTAGTCAGTCCCTGCAGGCGGATAAAGCTTCCTGCCTTCGTGGCCTTGTCCATATCCTCTAAAGAAGCCTCGTCCGCAAACATTTTTACGGTTATGGTGTCGGTAAAATCCGTCAAATGAAAAATAAAAATCGTCTTCCCGCTGCGCAGCAGACGGCTGTCCCGGTCCAGAATCTTTCCCCGGATGGTGATCTCACCGATCTCTCCCTCGATCTTATCGATCTCAGTAAAATTGTCCTCAAAATCCCTTCCGTAGAGTACATCCGGATTGTCCGACCTTTTCCGGTAGCCGCCTGTACTCCAGTCACTCTTTTTAAAGCCGCCCTTTCTTCCGCCCCGCAACGCTCCGTCCGGACCGGCTGCATTTCCCGAGCCATCCTTTCCCCCGGCCCGACTGCCCAATCCCGCTCCTGTGCCTCCCGACAGGCTGCTTATTCTGCCTCCGGCTTCCTTTCCTCCTGACTGAACGTTTATTCCGTTCCCGGCTCCGACAGCCTCTGTGCGGCCATTGGCTCCTGAATCCATCCCGCCTTGTCCGGCATAGCCTCCACTCATTGGATCTGCGCCAGACCAGCCGCTGATTCCCCCATCACCAGAACCGCCGGATCCTGATGCGCCTGCCATATTGTCCCCATCATCCCAGGGCGCCTCCAGCCCTGTCCCGCCTGCGCCCTGACCGGTTTCCCCCTGGCCGGCCAGACGAAGTCCCAGAATCGGCGCCACCTTGGCTGTCATCCGCTCTGCCTCCCGGCGTGCATAGATTTCCCGCTCTATGGACGCCTTTGCCCTCACCGGCTCTACATAGTCAAAAAGAATCTCCACCGGCAGTCCGCACCGCTCATGAAACACTTTCTCCAAAATTCTTTTCAGCTCTCCTGCCTTTTCTTTATTGACCATGGTATCCTCAATGGTCATCCGCAGCAGATCAGGCTGAGGAAAAGAAAAATCCGCCTTCCGAAACATGGTATACTCCACGATGCTGTAATGCTTCAGCTCCATCAAAAGGCTGTCCCGGTATGCCTTTAAAAGCTTCTCCGGCGTATATTGCCCCGATAGCCGATACTTTTCAAATATTTTGATCTGCAGCCGCTTACCTGGAAACAATTGATCCCGGATCCCCTTCTCCAGATCCATAATATTCTTTCTGTGAATCAGCCTGGGGCTGACTGTAAACACCCGAAGCAGGGTCCTGTCCCGGTTCATGGAAACCTTCTCCACCTCCACCATCCCCAGAAGCTCTGTCATCTGCTCCGTCATATGTAATCCTGGAAACACCTCCAAAAATCCCTTCATCTTTCACCCTCCCCTTATTTTCCCAATGCACTTATGAACCATTACCGCCAGGTCTCTTTTCCTCTGATATCCTTATCAGTTCCTCCCGCAAAGCAGGCAAAAGCTCTCCTTCCGGCAGCTTTTTTACCACCTGTCCGCGGCGAATCAGCAGACCCTCTCCGATCCCTCCGGCAATGCCCAGATCCGCCTCTTTTGCCTCGCCGGGACCATTGACCACACATCCCATCACTGCCACCTTAAGGCTTAAATGGTCAAATTCTGTCACCATATTTTCAACCTGTCCGGCCAGACCAATCAAATCAATCTTCGTCCGCCCGCAGGTAGGGCAGGAAACCACCTCAATTCCGCCCTTTCTAAGACCCAATGTCCGCAAAATCAGCTTTGCCGACTTTATCTCCTCCACCGGATCTCCTGTCAGGGAAACCCGTATGGTATCTCCGATTCCCTGATTCAGAATCAATCCAAGCCCTACTGCTGATTTAATATTCCCTGAAGTGACGGTTCCTGCCTCCGTAATTCCCACATGAAGGGGATAACTGCTTTTCCTGCTGATAAGCTCATGAGCACGGACACACATCATCATGTCCGAGGACTTAATGCTGATCACCAAATTATCATATCCCATCTTTTCAATCCACAAGACCTTATCTAAAGCGCTCTCCACAAGACCTTCTGCTGTAACTCCCCCGTACTTTTCAATCAGGTTTTTCTCTAAAGACCCGCTGTTGACCCCCACCCGGATAGGAATCTTATATTCCTTTGCCTTATTCACCACTGCCTGCACCCGCTCCTCGGCCCCGATATTCCCCGGATTAATCCGAATCTTATCTGCCCCGCATTCCATGGCCGCAATGGCAAGGCGATAGTCAAAATGAATGTCCGCTACCAAGGGAATATGAATCTGCTTTTTAATCTGTCTCAGACTTTCCGCAGCCTCCATGGTAGGAACCGCCACACGGATTATCTCACACCCTGCCTGCTCCAGATGAAGGATCTGCTCCACTGTGGCCTTTACATCCTCTGTGCGCGTGTTGCACATAGACTGAATCAAAATCGGATTTTCTCCGCCGATCACCCGATCCCCAATCTGTACCTCTTTTGTCTTCATTCGGTTCATATTGTTCACTTTTACCTGCACTTTCATTAAAAATTATGCTATGCTTTCAATTTTACCATATAATATGTATATAACTTTTTACAGATCCTCAGCACATCCTGTCTCTCCAATCCTTCCAGTCGTTTCTTAAACACCCTGACTACCATATTATTCTCCGGTGTTCGGACAATATGTCCCTCACCTTCAATTACATCCTCAAAAAAAGTAATCAATGCATTGGTTCGATATGCTTCATCATTCAAATGAAACCGGTTAATATGTTTCTCAATAAACTGCCTTTCCTGCTCCGAGTACTCTCCTTGAAAAGCACTTGGCTCAAACCAGCCATTCTGCACATTATACTGTATTTTCAGCTCAAATCCTGTATCAAATCCTTTTACTCCATTTGGCTGCAATATAATCTGAGCATTCTCCTGCCTCAAATATTTATTTTTCAAATTTTTATATTTGGCACATGCTTTTGTACATCTATTTGATGAACATTTTATTTTTCTCTCAAATATTGTAATATCCTTTTGAGAAAGTTTCCGTTCCTTTTCTTTATACTTTTTAAAAATATCATTACAGACCGGGCAAGTCCATCCTATATTGGGAATACATTCTGTCAAATATTTGCTGTTTGTTTTTTCAATAGAATGTTCCAAATGCCCCCACAGCTTTCCGTCTGCTGCAACCGTTACATAACAATACATACAGAATCCCTCACTGGTCTTGTTTAACAATTCCTTTAAGTTTCTTTTATAGTGAGGGTTTGTATACCCATATTTTGTCTTCGGATCATATGCCGGAGAAAAACCAGGCATCTCAATTTGCTCAAATAAATCCGGCATTTCACCACTCCTCTATTTGTCTCAACAGCACGGTCTGTGCCTTTGTCAATTTTTTCTCTTTTATCTGTCTTAATGTTTCCTGATCTTCCTTTCCCAATTCTCCTGATATCCGATTGTTAAAAAGCCTTGCCAATTCCCGATCTATCATCTGCTTCCATTCTTTATGATTTCCATTTGAAAAACTTTTTATAAACAGATTATTTGCATCAATAATATTATCAAAATCATTGGTATCTAAAATCTCGTACCTCTCGTCTGGCAAAATTGCAATGATATTACAATCGCAAGTGCCGACAATCACGTCTGCACACTGTGTTGTAACAACAAAATTCATCTCCTTGTAATATTTCTTGATAAACATCAGCAGCCTGCATGCATTGTTAGGCGTCAGGCATTCATTTATCTCATCTATAATAAACAAATATTGTTTCTTCTTTCCATACTTCACTACCATATCCTGATAATATTCCAATTCGAAAAATATACGAATCAATGCCTGATATCCGTTAGATAATCTCCTCTCTTTCCCATCAATCAAAGCATAATTATCAATATCTCTTTTTACCAAAAAATCATGGTTTGTAAACTCTTTAAACATCCCTCTGACTTTATGAGCATAATAAGGATACAAACTCTCAATTCCATCTGTGGCTGTGCCGAAGATTTGAAAGCTGTCTTCCTGATTGAAAAATCTCCTATCTGACCGTGTTTCTATAATCTTTTTATTATATTCAATATCTTTTTTCTTTTTCTCAAATTCTACCCGCTCAATTAAAAAACGCCGATTGACTACATCCAAAAAATAAATTCCGCCATCCTTGTCTCTCTCTATTAATTCCTGTAACAGATCTGATTTTCCAATCGAATTATCCCCAATTATGATAGTATCCAGATGTATCAGCAATCCATCCCATATTTTGTCAGCAAGTGTTTTTATCATATTTTGATAATTGTTCATAAGCAACCTTCCACCTTTTTTTCATTCTGGAATCTGACATTGTTCCCTGCCTGGACAATGCATTAAACTCCTCTGTTCTCTCAAGTTCTTCACATATGGAATCTGTAATTACAAAATCTAATCCTGCTTTTTCCTGGATGGCAAACAGGCTGTCTAATGTGGTTACCTTTTTATGGGTTTTTTTGATATCAAACCGATCTAAAAATTTCTCAAGGCACTTTTTATATTTCATCGTTGTATCCTCGTCAAAACCTATGACCATCTCTGAAAAATCATCCAACAAGGTTTCCTCATATCTTCCCATAAAAAACTCTTGTTTCGTTTCTGAAAAGATAACATAATACTCCATTGCACAAAGCCGCAGCAAAATCTCAACATCTTTTCCTTTGGAGTCAATTTTCCCATATAGTTTTCGCCATTTTTTATTATTTTTATTCACATCATAAAGCATCTGATAAAAAGGACAAGGATAAATTCCATTTCTAAGCTCCTGGTCCGAAAGCCTTTCTCCTTCACGGTTTAGATTTGCAAAAATTTTATGTAATATTTTATCACGGTTTTCCTGAGACTCTATTTTTATTTCCACAATAGTAATGGGCATGTAATCCACTTTTCTCTGCAGCCTTTTTGGAAGCTGGCCATATGAGATATCAAAATCACGACCATCTACCCGCATGTTATATTTACAATCCTTCACTAATTTTTTCCGTTCAAGTGCTTCTAAAAAAGTCTCGTCTCCCAGCTCCAGATTCTGATAATCAAAAAACGGACTCCTTTCATTTCCCACTATAATTCCGAAATAATATAAAAACAAGCTGATAATCCTCTGCTGACCATCCAAAATTTCTAATTGATTTTCATTGTTTCGATAGGTATAGATTGGTGGGATAGGTAGGCCCTTGATCAAAGATACTGCCAAATTTTCTATTTTTTTCTTAGACCATCTGAATTTTCGCTGATACTCTGGTATCACATACATATGGTCATTAACACCTTCAACCAATGTTCGAAATGCTACATCTGCTTTTACCTGATTAATACTAACCTCATGATAAATATCTAATAATGTTTCTGTTTGCCCCATCAAATATTCCTTTCCACTCCTCTTAATCCGGCAAAACACATTCCAGAATCCATTTTGCCGGATACTCCATGATACCTTATTAAATCAGCTTCCGAATATCATTAAACAACACCAGCACCATCACCATCATCAAAAACACCATTCCCGCCGCATGGACCATGCCTTCCTTCTCCGGATCCACTGGCTTTCCCCGCAAAAGCTCCACCAGGAGAAACAAAAGCCTTCCTCCGTCCAGCGCCGGAATGGGAAGGAGATTCATGATGCCAAGAGTGGCGCTGAGCAGCAGTCCCCAGGTTGCGATCACATTTAAAAGCACCGCCGCGCCGCCTCTTTGGCCCTCCTCAATGGTTTCCCCCACCATACTCACAATGCCTACTGGCCCTGTCACGGAATCCTGCACCTTCATCTGTCCCTGGAATAACATCCTCAGACCGTCAAATGTAGTGACAATACAATATTTCACCTCATAAAAGCTATAATCCAGAAACTCAATCAGGTTCTCCGCTTTTTTATAATTCCCCAAAAAACTGACTCCCATCATAAATGCCTGGTACTCCTCATGAAACTCCGGCGTAAGCTTTGTCACATATTCCTTTGTCTCTCCGTCTGCTGTTCTTTCATAGCGGACAGTCAGGCTCTCTCCCGGATGGGACATCAGATACAAAGACACATCCCTTCTGGAAAAGATCTTCCGGTTGTTGATTCCGGTCAGCAGATCTCCTGACTTAAGCCCTGCTGCTTCTGCCGGTGATCCTTCTGTCACCTCATAGAGAACCGGCATATCCCGCCCTACCTGAGCCACAATCACCATTGCACACAAAAAGGCAAGAAGCAGGTTAAATACAGGCCCTGCCGCAATCACTGAGATCCGTGTCCATACGGATTTATTGTTAAAAGTAGCCGGATCCGGATTGTCTGCATCCTCCCCCACCATCATACAGGATCCGCCAAAAGGCAGGCATTTGATGGAATACCTGGTTTCCCCACGCACAAAGCTGCACAAACGGGGACCCATGCCGATGGAAAATTCCACCACACCGATCCCTCCTAATTTGGCAAATAAAAAATGTCCGAACTCGTGTATCAGCACAATCACACCAAACAGCAGTACCCCTGCCAGAATATACAACAAATTACCACCTGCTTTCTAAAAATTCATAGGTTTCTTGTTCTGCCGCCAGAATCTCCTCTACCTTTGGCTGCATGATCCGATGATGGGACTCCATAGCGCTCTCAATCATCTCAATTATGGCAGGATAAGAGATCTTCCTGCCCAAAAACTTTGCCACCGCATATTCATTGGCAGCATTATACACCGTTGGTATAGAGCCGCCTTCTCTGCCTGCCTGGTAAGCCAGGGACAGTCCCCGAAACACCAAAAGATCCGGCTCCTCAAAAGAAATCTTGCCCAATTTTGCAAAATCCAGCCGCTCTCCCGGCAAAAATCTTCTCTCCGGATAATAAAGGGCATATTGAATGGGAAGCTTCATATCTGGTGTCCCAAGCTGTGCCATCACTGCCCCGTCCTCAAATTCCACCATGGAATGAATCACGCTCTGAGGCTGCACCACCACCTGAATCTGATCCAGATCCACCCCAAACAGCCACTTGGCCTCCATGACCTCCAATCCTTTGTTGACCATAGTGGAAGAATCAATGGTTATCTTCTTTCCCATACTCCAGTTCGGATGCTTTAAGGCGTCCTCCGGCTGTACATTGGAAAGCTGCTCTTTGCTCCACCCACGAAACGGCCCGCCGGAGGCTGTAAGAAGGATCTTGTGGACAGCTCTTTTATCCTCCCCGTTCATACATTGGAAAATAGCGCTGTGTTCGCTGTCCACCGGCAGAATCTTCACATTCTTTTCCTTTGCAAGCGGCATTATCAGATGACCTGCCGTCACCAAGGTCTCCTTATTGGCCAGGGCAATATCCTTTCCCGCCTCTATGGCTGCTATGGTAGGCCGTATTCCAATCATTCCCACAATGGCTGTCACCAGGATTTCCGACTGAGGCTCTGCGGCCACCTCCAAAAGTCCCTCCATTCCGGATGTAATCCGCACGTTTAAATCCTTTGTCAAAGTCCGCAGCTCTCTTGCCTTCTCCTCATCCCCCATACAGGCCAGAGCAGGAGAAAACCTTCGGATCTGCTGCTCCATCAAACGCACATTTGACCCTGCTGCCAGGGCTGTCACCTGCAGATCCCGATTCTGCTCCACAACCTCCAGAGTCTGGGTTCCTATGGAGCCTGTTGACCCTAATATCGCTATTTTCTTCACAAGTATTTCCTCCTTAGCCGTTAATGTACTCTCAAAAGTCTCCCTGTGCCTTTGGCCCGGTGCCGGCAATCCCTGCTCATCGTAAAAACGTCACAGCAAAGTAAATGGCCGGCGCTGTAAACAGCATACTGTCAAACCGGTCCAAAATCCCTCCGTGCCCTGGAATCAAATGTCCGTAATCCTTAATATCATGATTTCTTTTAATGGCTGAAGCCGCCAGATCCCCTACCTGGGAAATCACGGCAGCAATAGCACAGGCAATCCCGCAGGCTACCCGGGGATTCCCCACCTCCAGCATTCTGCTTCCATAGACACAGGCAAACAGATATCCCAAAAGAGCTGCCCCTGCCACGCCTCCCACTGCCCCCTCAATGGTCTTTTTCGGACTTAAAACCGGCACCAGCTTGTGCTTTCCCAAAAGCATTCCCACACAGTAAGCACAGGTGTCGCATCCCCAGGAGCTGAAAAAGATCAGCCACACCAAATAGATCCCGTCTGCCATGGCCCGGACCTGATACAGATAGGAAAGCATCACTGCTGCATAAAACACACCGAAAAAGGCTACTGTCACTTCCTCTGTCCGATACTTGGGAAACGTAAACACATAAATTCCCATCAGCACCATCAGCGCTGCAATGGCCATTAAAATCACGTACTGCTGCCCCTCATACCACACCAATCCATAATATGCCGCTGCTGTCAGATAGCCCACCATTCCAAGAGGATTTTTCTCGATTTTCATCACCCGGTACAGCTCAAACAGCCCCACCAGAGAGATCATCCCTGCGGTCACATAGAGAAGCACCCCGCCTCTCCCCACAATCAAAACTGCAAGAACAACCAAAATAATGCCGCTTATCAGACGTTTTCCAAACATTTTGGACCCCTCCTTTTTGCTGTCTGGCCACACTCCCTACTTTACCCCGCCGAATCTCCGCTCTCGTTTATTATACGCAAGAATTGCCTTTTCCAATTCCTCCTGATCAAAATCCGGCCAAAGACAGTCTGTCACAAAAATTTCCGTATAGGCAAGCTGCCACAGCAAATAATTGGACAGGCGAATCTCCCCGCTGGTGCGGATCAAAAGATCCGGATCCGGCATTCCTGCCGTATCCAGATAGGATTCCATTGTTTCCTGTGTAATCTCATCCGCCTTCAAAATACCGGATACACAGTCCTGTGCCATCCGTCTGGCTGCCCGGGTCAGCTCATCCCTGCCCCCATAATTAACTGCAATCACAAAGGTCAGTCCGGTGTTTTCCTTTGTCTCCCTTACCAGCCTGTTGATTCCCTCAATAATGTCCTTATCAAACCGTCTCCGGTCCCCGATCATCTGCACCCTGACATTGTTGGCTGTGGCAATCTTTAAAAGCCTGACCATATAATACCGAAAAAGCTGCATGAGAGCTCCTACTTCCTCTGAAGAACGCTTCCAGTTCTCTGTAGAAAATCCATACACAGTCAAATATTCAATTCCCATTCTGGCCGCGATCTCCACTGTCTTCTCCACTGTCACACAGCCCTGCTTATGTCCCATGGTCCGGGGAAGCCCCCGCTTCTTTGCCCATCTTCCATTTCCGTCTAAGATCAGCGCCACATGTTTAGGAATCACCATTCCGTCCAATTTTTGCCCCATTCTGCACCTCCCTGTATTTATAGCTGTATTTTAAGACAAAAGGACAGGAAAATCCCCTGTCCCCCTATCTTCCTCATATTATTTTTTAACAGTCAAAATATAAGCCATTCCACCCATCGAAACGATAACCGCATCTCTTATGACCCTGCTATACCGTCATAATCTCCTTCGTCTTATTCTCCACAGCCGCGTCAATCTTCTCGATCATCTTGTCCGTGATCTTCTGAATCTTCTCTGTGCCCAGCTTTAAATCATCCTCTGACATCTCCCCTGCTTTTTCCATCTTCTTAAAGGTCTCATTGGCGTCCCGGCGGATATTGCGGACGGCTACTTTCGTATTCTCACCTTTTTTCTTCACATCCTTGGCCAGATCTTTTCTGCGTTCCTCTGTCAGCTCCGGAAACACAAGGCGGATCACATTGCCGTCATTGGTAGGATGAATCCCTAAATCCGACATATTGATGGCCTTCTCAATGGCTTTTAAGAGACTTTTCTCCCAAGGCTGGATCACAATCATGCGGGCCTCCGGAATGTTAATGTTGCCGACCTGCTGAATCGGCGTAGGCGTTCCATAATAATCTACCTTGATCTTGTCCAACACATGGGGGTTGGCACGTCCGGCACGAATGGTGGTGTATTCGCTTAAAAGCACCTCCAAAGACTTGTTCATCTTGTCCTCATACATTTTTAATTGTTCCTGCATATTCCCCTCCTGTTATTCAACGGTCACAATCGTACCGTTTATTTTTCCCTGCATTGCACTGGCAATGCTGTCCTTTTCGTTTAAATCAAATACAGCCATGGGCATCCTGTGCTCTAAGCACATGATGGAAGCCGTCAGATCTACCACAGCCAGCTTTTTGTCAATCACTTCCTGAATGGAGATCCTGTCATAGCGCTTAGCATCCGGATTCTCGGCCGGGTCACTGTCATACACTCCGTCAATGGACTTAGCCAGCAAAATACAGTCTGCATCCATCTCCACCGCCCGCAGGGTAATCCCTGTATCCGTAGAGAAATACGGGTGTCCTGTCCCTCCTGCGAAAAAGACCACCATTCCCTTCTCAAAATACTTGTTGGCCCTGTCCTTGGAAAAGACCTTTGTCATAGTCCCGCACTCAAAGGGCGTTAAAATCTGGGTCATCATACCTGTATTCCGAAAAATCTCCGACACATAAATACAGTTCATCACAGTGGCCAGCATCCCGATCTGGTCTGCCTTGGTACGGTCAATGGCCTCGCTGGTACGGCCCCGCCAGAAATTCCCCCCGCCGATGACAATCCCCACCTGGACTCCTGCGTCCACGGAAAGCCTGACCTGCCTGGCCACCTCTTTTACCGTATCTTCATCAAAGCCGGTCTTCTTAGGCCCTGCCAGAGCCTCTCCGCTCAGCTTTAAAAACACACGTCTTTTACTCATAGTATACATTCTCCTGTCATGCTTCGTACTGCGGTCACTGCGATCCATGCATAGACCTGACTGAATTGTTACTATCATATCACATTCATGGAATTTTGAAAAGTAGCTTTTGACTTTTGCTTATTATACAGGAAACTCTCAGCATCCATTCCACAGCGTGTCATAAAATATATATTGCTGCAGCACCCCCTGGATATTCCGGTAACGCCCTGGAAAACCGTCCGGATAATGCTTAAGCAAAGCCTGACGGATATGGGTATCAACCGGAAATGCCTGAAAATGCCGGAGTGCAAAAAGACAGATACAGTCTGCCACCTTTTCCCCCACGCCATAAAGCTTCATAAGCTCTTGTCTGGCATCCTCATAGGAAAGACTGCAGACTCCGGAAAGATCAAATATTCCCTCAGCCACATTTCTTGCCGCCCGGACTACATACTTGCTCCGATATCCTAAGTTACATGCCATCAGGGCATCCTCCTTTAAGCCGGCAAGAGCCTCTGGAACTGGAAATGCATGATAAATAACGCCGGTATCTGTGCACCTGGTTTCCCCGTAACGCTCACATAAGTTTTCAATGCACCGGCGGATACGTACAATATTGTTCTGCTGGGAAATGAGAAATGACACGATCATCTCCCACAGATCCTGATGCAGAATCCGGATCCCATAACCAGCAGCGGCAGCCTGAACCAAGTAAGAATCCTCCGGACAAATCTGCCGGATATACTCCCCGTAATCTTTGTCCAGATGAAAATACCCTTTCCAAAAATCATCAAATTCTGATTCCTCACAATAAAAAACACAGTTTTCGCCCTGCTGCTCTGCCTCTAAGTACCGGCTTCCTGCAATGATGCGGTAACGGCTCCATGGCTGTTCTTCCTCTGCTGATTCTGCAGAGGCAGGATTTGGGGGCTGCCCCGGCATAAGAGGCCCCATCCGAAAGCATTGCCCGGACCGGCATATCTGTCCAAGGCTGAAATGAGAGAGTTTTCTTTCTGTCATCTGTATGCTTTTCCTTTCTAGTAAAAACTATTCTGTTAATTCTGCCTCTTTACACTTCCCGTCTATCTCACAATCTGATACATCAGCGCATTGCATATAGCCGCCGCAATGGCGCTCCCCCCCTTCCTCCCCCTGGCTACAATGCAGGGCACCCCGGCCTTACACACCAGTTCTTTGGACTCCTCAACATTTACGAATCCTACCGGCGCCCCAATCACAAGGGCCGGACAGACAGCCTTTTCCTGTATCAGCTCACACAGACGAATCAGCGCTGTAGGCGCATTTCCAATGGCAAAGATCACCGGGCCCTTAACCGCAGCCGCCCGTTCCATACTGACAAGGGCACGGGTAACTCCCCGTTCCTTTGCCTCACGGGCCACATCCTCCTCCCCCATAAAGCAGTGTACCCTGCATAACAGCCGCTCTGATGCCGTCTTGTTGATCCCCGCTGCTGCCATGGCAGTATCCGTGACAATCACCGCTCCATCCTTAAGAGCCTCTATCCCCTTTTTGACCGCTCCTTCGGAAAAATACAAATTGGACGCATAATCAAAATCCGCGGAAGTATGAATACATCTTTTTACCACTGCCAGCTCCCCTAAGGTCCACTGGCCCGCCGGCATTTCCCGCTCTATAATCTCCATACTCCGCCTCTCAATTTCCTCCGGGCGAATCCACTCCCTGATCTCAGCCATCCTGTCCCTCCATTATTTTATAAACCTTCTCCATATCCAAAGCCCCTCTCACCAGACGGGCCAGCTTCTCATACTGCTCCTCCTTATATGCCTTTACAGATCTTTCCTCTTTCTTCCATCTGCCCATCCACTCACCGGCAAAATCCGTTCCTCTTTCTCTGGCCAGCTTTTGGAGCAGCGCTTCTGTCAGACTGTGGTTGTCAAACAGGCCATGAAGATAGCTTCCCAACACCCGCCCGTCCATGCGCTCCATTCCATCCGCCCGTCCGTCCGTCAGGGCAATGACAAAAGCGCCGTCATCTCCTTTGCAGTTATCCGCCATCCGGGTATCTCCCATATGGATCTCATACCCTGTAATTCCTTGTCCCAAGTCCCCTCCAAGCATCCCGCTCGGCCTTACCAGCGCCCCTCTAATTTGGGTCCGCGTCTTCTTGCCGGAAAATATTGTCTCGCCGGGCAGCAGCCCCATTCCCTTCATACACTGCCCGGCATCCCCCTCCACACCATCCGGATCCTGAAGCCATTGCCCCAGCATCTGATATCCGCCGCATATTCCGATAACACGGGTTTTCTCCTCCTTTGCCAGACAAAGGATTTCTTCTTCCATACCGCTCTCCCGCAGCCATGCCAAATCTGCCATGGTATTTTTTGTGCCGGGAAGAATAATCAAATCCGGTTTTTGCAGCAAAGACGCCCGGGCCACATAGCGCAGCCTGACTCCCGGCCATCTTTCAAGCACATTAAAATCCGTAAAATTAGAGATATGGGGAAGGCGGACCACCGCAATGTCTAAAAGCTCCTTGCCGTCTGCACCTTCCGTCCGTATGAGCCTTTCTGACAGGCTGTCCTCATCCTCCAAGTCAATTTCCTCCATGGGAATCACCCCCACCACAGGGATATTCAGCCGCTTTTCGATCATTCGAAGCCCTGGCTCCAAAAGCCCTTTGTCCCCCCGAAACTTATTGATCACCAGCCCCTTAATCCGCGCCCGCTCCTCTGGCTCCAAAAGCATGACTGTACCATAAAAAGAGGCAAACACCCCTCCCCGGTCAATATCTCCCACCAGAAGCACCGGAGCATCCGCAATTCTTGCCATTCCCATATTCACAATGTCATTTTCCTGCAGATTGATCTCCGCCGGGCTGCCTGCCCCCTCTAACACCACCACCTCATACTTCTCTGAAAGCCTGTCAAACGCCTGCCGGATAACCGGAATAAACTCTGTCTTTCTGCGGTAATAGTCCATGGCCTTCCAGTTGCCTGCCACTTGTCCCCGCACAATGACCTGGCTTCCCATATGGCTGACAGGTTTTAACAATATCGGATTCATATCCACGGAAGGCTCTGCCTTTGCTGCCTCCGCCTGCATGGCCTGTGCCCGCCCGATCTCCAGTCCGTCCCTTGTAATAAAAGAATTTAACGCCATATTCTGAGATTTAAAGGGAGCTGTCCTGTATCCGTCCTGCCAAAAGATCCGGCAAAGGGCGGCTGTCAGAAAGCTCTTGCCGCAGTTAGACATGGTTCCCTGAATCATAATTCTTTTTGCTGACATGGCAAAAGTCTCCTTTTACTATTCATCTGCCCCGTCCGTTTTCCCACTCCCCAAGCTGCCGTCTGCCCCTTTCCGATATTCATGGCTAAAACAAGGGTCATACAATTTAGAAATTTCAAAAGAATCACCTAAAAACTCTCCCACCACCACTAACGCGGTCTTTCTGATTCCTGCCGCTTCCACCTTTTCTGCCAGATCACGCAAGGTTCCCTGAATCACTATTTCGTCCTCCCAGGATGCCTTATAGACCACCGCAGCCGGTGTGTCGGATCCATATCCTCCCTTTTTTAAACGCCGGCAAAGCTCCCTAATCTGACCCACGCTGAGAAAGATCACCATGGTTGAGCCATGCTTTGCCAATTCTTCCAGGCTCTCCTTCTCAGGCACAGGCGTCCGTCCCTCCATTCTGGTCAGGATCACGCTTTGACTCACCCCAGGCAGCGTATATTCCCTTTTCAGGGCTGCCCCTGCGGCCAGGAAAGAACTGACCCCCGGAATCACCTCATATTGGATTCCCCGCTTCTCAAGCTCTGTCATCTGCTCCCGAACCGCACCGTATAAAGACGGATCTCCTGTGTGGACCCGTGCCGTTATTTTCCCTTCCTGCTCCCCCTGCTCCATCACAGAAATCACCTGGGGCAATGTCATGGAAGCGCTGTTATAAATCCTGGCTTCCGGCTTTGCTCCTTCCAGTATCTGAGGATTTACCAAAGAGCCGGCATAAATAATCCTGTCTGCTTCCTCTATTACCCGTTTTCCTTTTACGGTGATCAGATCCGGATCCCCTGGCCCGGCCCCGATAAAATATACCATATCCTGTCCTTTCTCCTGTCTCCTGCAATGACTTCTATGCCCCTTATTGGGAAGCCCACCCGGTCTCCTCGCCGCCAAGGAGGTATTTCTGCCGATTTTCCGGGGTGTTTTCCACAAAATTCAGCCGGGGGTACGGTTCTGCGTAAGCTGCATAAACAGCTTCAAATGCTGCTCTCTCACCATACAAATCCACTTCCCCCCAACTATAGTCTTCCTTTCATTTGTCTTATCTCCTCTATGATATTTTCAAAAACTCACTGATTTATATAGTTTATCAATATTTATGAAAAAAGCAAGGGCAAATCAATTATAGTGACCATAGCTTTCCCCCTGCTCTGATTCCCCCTCAATACCGCTCATACGCCTTAATCCGTATATCCTCAAAAGTCTTATTCTGACGGTACACTGCCTCTGCCATATCCAAAAGGGGAAACAAAAGCACTGCCCCTGTCCCCTCCCCCAAAGCCAGCCTTCCATGAATTAAGGGTTCCAGGCCCAGCCTCTTTAATCCCAGCTCACAGGCCGGCTCCCTGCCCACATGAGAAGCCAGAAGATAGTCTGTGACCAGCGGACAAAGCTTTTGGGCCAGCAGGGCCGCTGACACAGAGATCATTCCGTCCAGCACTATCGGAATATGATAAATGGCTCCTCCCAGCATTAACCCACACATACCCGCTATATCAAAACCCCCCAGAGCCGCAAGCACTGCAAGAGGATCCTCCTTGTCCGGGTGATGAAGCGCAATGGCTTCTTTAATAACCTGCAGCTTTCTCTCAAGCCCTTTCTCAGAAAGACCTGCTCCCCTTCCGGTCACTGTCTCTGGTTCTTCCTTTAGCATCACACTTGCCACTGCACTTCCTGTAGTCGTATTTCCGATTCCCATTTCCCCTACTGCCAGGATATGATATCCCATATCTTTCATTTCCGCCGCAAGACGAATACCTTCATGAATCCCGTCCAGCGCCTGCTCCCTGGTCATAGCCGGTTCCTTGTAAAGATTGGCTGTGCCGCCGGCAATCTTACAGTTCCGCACTCCTGGCTCTGACACGTCACCGCATACTCCCATATCCACGGGAATCACATCAGCCCCGGCCACAGACGCCATCCGGTTAACACTGGCCGTACCCTTTGCAAAGTTCTCCGTCACCACTGCCGTCACACTGCTGTCTGTCTGGGTAACACCCTCAGCCACCACCCCATTGTCCGCACAAAATACTACCACGCCTTTTCTCTCCAGGCATACATCTTCCTGTCTGGTGATTCCTGCTATCTTTGTTATCATTTCCTCCAAAAGCCCCAGGCCCCCAATGGGCTTTGCTATTCCGTCCCAACGGTCACGGCTGGCTTTTTTCTTATCCTCATCTATGGGGCGCACATTTCTGCACAAGCACTTTAACTGCTGGTCATAATAATCTTCCATTTTTTCCTTCCCTGTCATAACAGTTAAGACCGCTTAAACTGTTATTCCCTTTCCCTCAAAAATTCCGTCTGTTTTCCTAAAACCGTCAAAGCTTTGACTGCCGTTATAGCTGCCATTATAATTTCCGCGGCCTTGCCCTCTCTACCTGGTATCCTCTGGGAGTCACCATCTGCCCATGAATCTCCTTTGTCTGGGAATTTCCGATAAACACTGTAGTGAACATGTCCACAGGCCTGTCTTTCAGCTTTCCTAGTGTCAGCGTCTCACACCGCTCCCCTTCCCTTCCTATAGAAAACGCAAGCCCGCACACCCTTTCCGGCTCCATTATCTCCAAAAGGATCCCACAGGCCCTTTTCAGATAATCTGCACGCTTTTTGCTGGACGGATTGTAAATGCAGATTGCCAGATCCGCCATTGCCGCACAGCGAAGTCTTTTTTCGATGGTTTCCCAGGGAGTTAAGAGATCGCTTAAGCTGATCACGGCAAAATCATGGACAAGAGGAGCTCCCAAAAGAGCGCTTCCGGCCAAAGCTGCCGTCACCCCCGGCACTGGCTTGACCGAGACATCCGGATATTCTGCCTGGATCTCAAGCATCAATCCTGACATACCGTACACTCCTGCATCCCCGCTGCACACCATAGCCGTCTGTTTTCCCTTTCTGGCCTCCTCAAAAGCCATGCGGCAGCGCTCCTCCTCCTGCCGCATGGGCGTAGTCTGGTACTCTTTATCCGGCAGTATCTTTTTAAGCAGTTCCACATAGACCGTGTACCCGATGATCACCTCACACTGCTCCAGCACCTTCCTGGCCTGCAAAGTCATCTGTTCTTCTCCCCCCGGCCCCATTCCCACTACATAAACCTGCTTCATTCTCTGCCTCCTTTGCGTGACGCACATACATCTGACGGATCTCCTTATACTCTCCAAGCCCCTTCATCAGACATTCAACCTGATATCCCTTCTGCAGAAAACGGGATTTCCATGAATGTTCATCCTCCCCTGCCATATCCCTGCAGGCATGATCTCCCGCCACCACCAGAAAAGGGGTCAAAACCACCCGCCCGGATCTGCGTCCTTCCACTAATGCTGTCATATTTTCTAAAGTTGGCGATGCCTCCACGGTTCCCACCAGACAGTCAGAAAAGCCCTGCCGGAAAAATGCCTCCTGCAGCCGTGCATAAGAGCTGTTGGCCGCATGCTCCGTGCCATGTCCCATGAAAATCAGATCCGTGTCCGCACGTCTTTTACACCCCAGTCCCTGACCCAAGATCCTGGCCGCCTCCTCATAGTCCTCCTGTGATGTCAAAAGCGGCTCCCCCCAGGTCAGGCAGTCAAACAGATCCTGATACCTGTTAAGCGTATCCTTCATCCGGTCATATTCAAAGCCGTGGATCACATGGGTAGTCTGCGCCAGCACAATCCGAAATCCATCGTTTTTAAGCCGTATCAGCGCTTCCTCCACACTGTCCACCTGTATGTTGTCACGCTCCCGCAAAATCCTCACAATCGTAGGGCTGGTATAAGCCCGCCTGAACTCATAATCTTCAAATGCCTCCTGCAGATCCCTCTCAATCACATCTAAAGTCTTTTCCCTGGTTTCCCTGTAGCTGGTGCCAAAGCTAATTACTAAAATCGCCTTTTTCTTCTCCATCCGCCGATATGCCTCCCATCTTTCCGATTCTCCGATTATACCACTAAACATCCTATCTTCCTACTATAAATTCATCCAAATGTTTCCGGCACACAAACAGAAAGACAGCCCAAACCGGCTGTCTCCCTATAAAAATCCTTATTCTGCCTTCCAGATCAAAGCTTCTATATCCACATCATTTTCAATCATCCCATTATCCTTCATAAAGACCACCGTCTTTTTCATGGCTTCAATGTCTGAGTCCCGAATGGTCATATCAAAGTCATACATAGGAACCATTTCCTTCACCGCCTCCACGGTCAGCCCTGTCTCCTGTGCCGTGATCTCCATGGCTTGCGCCTCATCCGCCTCAATCCTGTCCAAAACCTGCTTCTGAGCCTCCAAAAATGCCTTCACCTCATCTGGATGGCTGTCAATATAAGCGCCGCCGGCAGCCACCACAATGGTTGCATCTGTCAGACCTGTGCCGTCTGTAATCACCGAAAACCCGTCCTTCTCCATATTATACGCAGTAGGGCCTGCCAACAAGGCGGCATCCACACTTCCCCCTGCCAAGGCAGCCTGCGCATCCGGAATGCCCATGGACACAAACTCAATATCTTCCTCCGTCATACCCCCGCCTGCCAGATAGGCAACCAGCAGCTCATGAAGAATCGTCCCCTTTGGCCCTGCCACCTTCTTTCCCCTTAAATCCTCCGGTGACTGGATGGAATCATCTTTTCCAAAAAGCTTAAAAGCCTTGGGAGAACGGCTGTAGGAGCTGATAATCTTAATATCCGCTTCATTGGAAGCCGCCAATATAACCGATGTAGCTCCCACTGCATAGAGAAACTGGATATCCCCGGATGCCAACGCCTGTGTCTGCTCCGGCCCGGTAGTCAGATCCGAATAAGACACGCCATACCCCAGCTCCCCAAACTTCTCTGCAAAAATCTCCTGATCCTTCTCCACAATAGACGGCACATTCAAAGGAGATTTCACATAGGTCACAGAAATCGTCCCTTTGTCCTCGGCTGCATCGCTTTTTTGCGAAGCGCTTTCTTCCTTAGCCTCTGCCTTTTCATCCAAAACCTCTGCAGATTCAGACGCCTCCTTCCCGGCGCTTACATCCCCTGTCCCTTTGCCCTGGCTTTGGCATCCTGTCAAAAAAGTAAAAGCCACTGCTGCTGCCATCATCCATGAGATCACTCTTTTTTTCATCATCTTTCCTCCTCAATTTGCTCAATCAGTTCCCGCTTTATCTTCAGCATTTCCCCGGACATCAAATCCCTGGGAAATGGCAAAGATCCCAAATCATAGCTCTTTTTACAAATTCCGTTTTCCAAAATCACAATCCGGGTTCCCACAGTCAAAGCCTCCTCAATGCTGTGGGTCACAAACAAAATCCCCTTTTTCTCAGTCTGAAAAATTCGTAAAAGCTCCTGCTGCATCTGGCCCCTGGTAAAATAATCCAGGGCTGCAAAGGGCTCATCCATCAGAAGAAAATCCGGCTCATAGGCCAGCGCCCTGGCAAGCGCCACCCGCTGCTGCATTCCGCCGGAAAGCTGGGAAGGACGAGCCTTCTCAAACCCGGTAAGCCCGGTAAGCTCTAAAAGCCCGGAAAGCTTTTTCCTGTCCTGCTGCTTTCTTTTTACGCCAAACAAAATGTTTTTTTCCACAGTCAGCCAGGGCATAAGCCGCGGCTCCTGAAAGATAACGCCGATTTTCTCTTTCCCGTTATCCTCCTTTTCTCTCTCCTTTGAAGAAAATGTTATTTTCTCCCCCGAATCAGCCGTCTCAAGCCCGGCGATCAGACGCAAAAGGGTAGTTTTCCCACATCCGCTTCTCCCCAGGACAACTGTGATTCCCTCCTCTGCCACATCCAGATCCAGTCCCTTCAGCACCTCCAGACAGCGCCCGGATACCTGATAGCTTTTCCTCAATCCTCTGATTCTCACTTTGCGCCACCTGCCCCTCTTGCCCCCGTCACCCTGCTAATCACCAGGGAAAACAGCTTATCACACAGAATCCCCACCACCCCGATAGTCAGAATCCCGGCAATCACCTTGTCTGACCGGGACATCTGCTGGGCATCCAGAATCAGATATCCCAGCCCGCTGGAAGCCGCGATCATCTCCGCCCCAATAATGGCCCGCCAGCTATACCCCAGTCCAATACGCATGCCCACCAGAATATCCGGCACTGCCCAAGGAAGGACAATCCGGTAAAACTTCTGCCATCTTGTCAGACGAAACACACATCCTACCTCCAAAAGCATCTTGCTGGCCGAGAGAAAGCCCTTACGGATATTTAAGTACATGGGAAAAAAGGAGGCCAGAACAATAATGATGATTTTTGATGTCTCCCCGATTCCAAACCAGAGAATCAAGAGAGCAATCAGGCTGATAGGCGGAACATTTCTCATAAATTCCAGGAAACCATCATAATACTCCTCTGCCGAGCGAACCTGGCTGGCCAAAATCCCTCCCGCCATAGCCAGGACAAAGGCAAAGGCAAAACCTGTCAAAACCCGCCTGCCGCTGACTAATATATGGCGGAACAAAATGCCGCTTTCCGCCATTTTCCCCAAAGCCCCTGCCACCTTCATGGGCGGCGGCAAAACATAGGCGCTCCAAATTCCGGAGCTGGCAGCCATCTGCCATGCTGCTAAAAGTATCAGAACACCCATAGCTGTTTTTAGGATTCTGGGAATACTGCTGTTTTTCTCCCTTTCCTCCATAATCTTTTAGTCCTCCAGCAAAGCCTCAATATCAGGAAAAGGTCCCAGGCTGCGTTTCAGAATCCCATGAATATGAGCAATCACGATTCCATAATTGGTTATGTCCACCCCTTGATCTCTGGCACAGGCCAGACGATACTTCATCTCCCTCTCGTTGAGCATACAGGCCCCGCAGTGGACAATCACCCGAAATGCCTTTAAGTCCTCCTGAAATCCGGTTCCCGAGGTATAGACAAATTCCGGCTCTCTGCCTGTGTAGCTTCGTATCCAGCCCGGCAGTTTTACCGTACCGATATCATTGCATTGCCTGTGGTGGGTACACCCCTCGGATATCAGAATCTTATCTCCATCCTGAATCCTCTCCAAAGCCTTTACCCCTGCCACTGCCTGCCTCAGATCTCCCTTGTAGCGGGCAAAAAGAATGGAAAAAGAGGTAAGGGGTATATCTTTCGGCACAATCGACGATACCATGGAAAATGCCTGGCTGTCCGTAATGACAAGAGCCGGCTTCTGTCCTATCTTTTTTAACATATGCTCAAGCTCTGTCTCCCTGACTGCCATGGAAACACAGCCATGATCCAAAAGAGCCCGGATTGTCTGCTGCTGGGGCAGAATCAAACGCCCCTTAGGCGCCGCCTTGTCAATGGGAGTCACCAAAACCACCAGATCTCCCGGCCTTACCAGCCCCTCAAGCAAATCCTTTTCCTCCTTAAACGGCTTCATGGCAGCAAGACGGTTTTTCAAATCCTCTATCCCAAGCCCTGTCTTGGAGCTCACATACAAAACCGGATGGCTGTTTTCTGATTTTTCCTCTAAAACCTTGCCCGCCAGAGCCTGTTCTGATTTCTCCTTGTTTCGCTCACCGCTCTTTCCTGCCCCTGCCTCCGGCAAAAGATCCGCCTTGTGATATACCACCAGATAAGGAACCTGTTTCTCATGAAACAAGGCAAGCAGCTCCATGTCTTCCTTTGTCTCTCCCACAGTCCCGTCCACCACCAGCACGGCAATATCCGTCTTATTCAGTACCTGGCGGCTCTTTCTCACCCGCAGATCCCCCAGCTCCCCCTCATCGTCAATGCCAGGGGTATCGATCACCATAACCGGTCCCAATGGAAGCAGCTCCATGGTTTTGCTGACCGGATCCGTGGTGGTTCCCTTTACCTCTGAGACTACTGCCAGCTCCTGTCCGGTAACCGCGTTCATCAAGCTGGACTTACCTGCATTTCTCCGCCCGAAAAAACCGATATGAACCCTCTCTCCGGCCGGCGTCTGATTCAATGCCATAATAACACTCCCCTCTTAAAAAAATAAGTGCATCTCAAAAAAAGATGCACTTACAGACATAATCCTATCTTTATTTCACAGCCTTTCTCCCCGGAAATCTCCTCGTGTCAGCGCATGCTTTACTTTTTCTCCTATTCTTTGCGGAAGGTACACCCGCCGCGCAGATATCAGGAACTATTGATATTTTAAATAGAAGATTGAAAAATGTCAAGCAGTTCCTTCTATTTCCCGGAAAAACAACTGTATAACAGAACGGTAAAAGGTGATCACGTCTAATATATTGACATCATAGGGGCCATGGACGTATAATCCAAGAAAAGGAAAGGGGATGCTCCAATGGGATTTTACCTGAACGCCACAAGTGCCTACGGCCTCTTTCGTGAGACATGTTCCCTCACCTGTTTTGTGGACAAGAGGGAGATTCTGTGTGATCTTGTACCGCTTGTGGAGTAGAACCAGGATGTGGCAGAGAAGTCTGGAACCAGTCAGGGGAAATCTCCCAAGTATGTGTGCATTACCAGGCCCCACCATTTTGGAAAGACAGTAATGGCCAATATGGTCGCTTCTTATTTTGGAAAGGGAGTGGACAGAAGCAGGGAGTTTAATACGCTGAAGGTGTCCGGATATCCGTGGTACCGGAAGCATTTGAACCAGCACAATGTGATTCATATTATGTTCAACGAGATGCCGCAGAACTGCAAATTCTATGATTCGTATTTGAGCCGGATACAGAGTCTTCTGATGGATGATTTACAGATGATGTATCCACATGTGCGGCTCCGGGAGGATGAGGCTGTATGGGATGCTTTAAGGAAGATATATGAGTATTGCGACAGAGAACGGTTTATTTTCATTTTTGATGAATGGGATTTTATATATCATCAGGACTTTGCATCCGATAAGGAGAAACAAGCCTTTACAAAATTCCTCAGCAATCTTTTAAAGGATAAGGCTTATGTGGAGATGGCTTATATGACCGGGATTCTTCCGATTACAAGGTATTCCAGCGGTTCGGAATTCAATATGTTTTTTGAGTTTTCCATGGCAACTATGGCAAAGTACAGCGAATACTTTGACTTTACGGACGAAGAAGTGGACGTGCTTCACCAGAAATATATTGAATGTCAGACAGAGCCGAAGGTAACCCGGGCGGGGCGGGAACTCTGGTATGACGGCTATCAGACCGCATCTGGCAGGCGCTTGTATAATACCCATTTTGTGGTGGGGGCACTGTCATTTAACCAGATATGAATTGTTGAGCTGAAAGTTGATGGCACAGTGGACAGCGCAATTCAGCAGATCAAAGACCGCAGGTACGCGCAGAGCTTCCATGGAAAGCTGGGTGAAGAACCCAAATGTACCGGAAGAATCCTTGCTGTAGGGATTGCGTACAACCGGAAAGACCCTGGCAAACGGCATACATGCAAGGTAGAGGTGCTGCGGGAACGAATGGCATAGCGGTGAAATTTAGAAAAAGGAGTTTTGTGTAGTGGGAAAATATTTTAATGTAAGTGCTGCATGCAAGCCGGAACTTCATTATATGGTAGATATCACAGCCCGGCTCAGGCAGATCCGGGCCATGGTGGATGCGGGGCAGTATTTTACCATTAACCGGGCCAGACAGTATGGGAAGACCACTACCATACGGGCGCTGGGGCGTTATCTGGAAAAGGATTATCTTGTTGTAAGCCTGGATTTTCAGAAAGAAATGAGCGCGGCTAAATTCAGTGATGAGAACACGTTTTCCCTTGCATTTGCAAAGGCATTTTTATTGAAAATAGAAAATAGCAGTGAGCATATTGACGGAGCCTTTGGAGTGGCTGTCGAAGAATTGAAAAAGGAAATGCACAATGGCCGGGGCGAAATGGATCTGGTAGAATTATTTCGGTATTTGAGCGTAGTCTGCAGCACTTCTTCGAAACCGCTCGTACTGATGATCGACGAGGTGGACAGTGCTGCCAACAGTCAGGTCTTCCTGGATTTCCTGGCCCAGCTGCGGGGATACTATATTGACCGGGATGAGACGGCCACATTTCAGTCGGTGATTCTGGCAGGAGTACATGATGTGAAAAATATCCGGCGGAAGCTTCGTACCGAGGAGGAGCACAAGGTAAATAGTCCATGGAATATCGCTGCTGACTTTCTGGTGGACATGAGCTTCTCAGCAGAGGATATCGCCGGAATGCTGGAAGAATACGAGCAGGACCATGGTACAGGGATGGACATAATGGCTATGGCTCAAAGAATCTATGACTATACTTCCGGTTACCCATATCTGGTATCCCGGTTATGCAAACTGATGGATGAACGGGTAGACGGAGGTGGAGAATATCCCAGGAAGTGCCAGGTCTGGACAAAGGCAGGTTTTCTGGAGGCCATCAGGCTTTTGATGGGCGAGCGGAATACGCTGTTTGATTCTCTGGTGGGCAAGATTCAGAATGACCAGGATTTGCGGAATGTGCTGCATGGAGTTATTTTCCAGGGAAAGACGCTGATTTATAGTCCCGTAAGCCTGCCTGTGGAAATAGCAGAAATGTATGGTTTTTTTAAAAATGAAAATGGAATGTGTGTGATTGCAAATCGTATTTTTGAAATGGTTCTTTACAATATGTTCCTCAGCGAGGAGGCAGTTTACAGTGATATGGCAGAGGAAGCATTTCGGAATAAACCCATGTTTGTCCAGAAGGGGCGGTTGAATATGAAGCTGGTTCTGGAGAAGTTTGTGGAATATTTTTCGGATTTGTATGGAGATCAGGGGCAGAGATTTTATGAAGAGGATGGCCGGAGATATTTCCTCTTGTATCTGAGGCCCATTATCAATGGAGCGGGAAATTATTACATCGAGGCACGCACCCGGAATCTGGAGCGGACGGATGTAGTGGTGGATTACGGCGGGGAGCAATTCGTGATTGAGATGAAGCTGTGGCGGGGTGAAGCGTACCACAGACGCGGCGAGGAACAGCTCCTGGAGTATCTGGATGCGTATCGTCTGAAGACCGGATATATGCTCAGTTTCAATTTCAATAAAAAGAAAGAAACAGGTGTCAGGGAGATTGTAATGGGAGGCAGGATACTGGTTGAGGCGGTCGTGTAACATTGCTGCCCTGACAGTATAAAAGAGTGGGCAAAAGGACCCATAGGGCATGGGGCGCCAATTCCGCCGGTGGCTTAAAGTAAAACCTCTTTCATTCATGGTGGTATCTGCAAGGCTGATATGGGGGTTTACTTTGAAAGCTCCATCGCCGCAGGCGATTAAAATCAGGGATGCCAAATGCGCCCACCAATCTTTCATTTATTGGTGGCGCGTTCCCCGCTGGGCGCATGGAGGTTTACAATGCGACAATGCAATCCATCCAGCACCACTCTTAGGCCTTCAACACCAAGTACCTTAAGCCACTGACCTTTCAGTGTTAATGTCGGTGTTGCTTTATAGCTGCTGCCGCTTTGGCTGATAACTTTAATGCTTCTGTTCTTTGCCATAGTCAAAATCTCCTTTTCATAATTTGTCAATGATTGTCTGCTGCATTGTCACTTCTCCATCCAGTCCAATGGCACTACCTCCCTTAAGTACAACCAGAAATAAATCCCTGGTTTGCCGTGGCATTCGTTAAGTATCTGTCCATGCAGGAATGGTATCCACTTTCCTGATTTCTCGCGCCAAAAATAAGCCACCAGTGCTTTCGCATCAGCAGCTTACCGCTTTCAGTCCGGTGTTCTGTTTTCTGTTTTGATTCTGCATTTACCCAATCTTTTCAATAATCTGCATATTGATTTCTGTTTCAAAACCTGCCTGTAGGCTTCCCCAGCCCGGAATATTCCCATCCTTTTGGAAGTGTCTGCCTGATGGCTTTAAGCGGCTACTAAAAGACCGCAGAATGTGATTGCTTCACTTATCAGCATTACAGAAAACATTTTAACACACACAAGATTAGCATCTGCTGTTCCTTCAGGATGTGTTCCCGTATCTTGAAAAATATCTTGTGACGGACTATCTGCCAAAACTTGTAGAACAGATAGAATATATAATGAAACAATACTGCGGTAGGATACAAAATTACCCCAGCCCTTTGCGAGTTGGGGTAATTCACTATAATTCACATGCGATTTTTGATAGATTGAAGTTTTTCACTCCATGGTGTCAGTTCTGCGAGCTGCTGAACACATGCCATGGGTGATTACGTAGATACATTTAAAGCCCATGGAAAAAGCAGTTCCGAAGCGGCGTGCTCCATATGGATGAATTTCGCATCCATCATAGGAAGGAGAGGAAAAAGACCGATAGTCAGCTTTCCCCGCCCCATGAACCGCAACTCCAAATTTAAATTTTCTACGGATTCTTTTCAAAAAATCCATCCACCCTGGCCTTGATTTCCGCATGGCCCAGGGTCTTTAACAGATATCCCGACGGCTTTAAGGACAACACCCCTTTGACACTGTCCGCATCGTCCCTGGCAGTCAGAAAAATAACCGGAATATCCTCCGAATGAGTTTCCGAACGAAGCAGTTCCAGGGTTTGCTTCCCGTTGCAGATAGGCATATCATAATCCAGCAGGATCAGGTCCGGCCGGTTGAGGGTGACGGTGCGGATTGCAGCCAGACCGTTGTCAACCGTGGAAACCTCATAATCCCAGCCCAGCAGATTCTTAAGCCCCTGCCGCATGGTGGCAGAATCATCTACCACCAGAACTTTCTTCTTCGGAGGCTGGGCCTCCAGCTCCTGTCGCTCCTTGAGATAATGGGCCACTTCATCCAGGGCATTCTCCGGGCTGATGGGGATCCCCGGGGACTCGCTGATCTGGTCCGGTGTCAGAATACAGCAGGCAAAATATCCCTCCCCAGTATCAAACAGCAGACTTGCCACACGCTTGCGCTCCTCAAATACCTTCTGGAACTGATCGTAGGAAAGAAGGTTCTCCTCTTTTAGCGTGGGGTTATCCCCTTTCAGGAAGACTTTAATAACCCGCCCCGCAAACCGCTGCATGGTATATCTGGCATTATGAAGCAGTGCCGTGCTCAGCTTGCCGGACTTGTTCCCCATCACCTCACCGATGGTCCGGAGCAGAAGCTTTTCCTCAAAGGCCAGCAGCATCTCCTGGGTCTTCCCGTTCTCCACTGTTTCATAGACCAGACGATAATAGATCCCGGTTCCGAACTTCTCTCCATTGTAAGCGTCGCTGATCATCTCCGGTTTCACCAGAAAGATCTGGTACATAACCTGGGTGATGGCCCGCTTCACAGAGTTAAGCTCTCCCTCCTCCAGAAGATCCACCCACATACTGCTCTGCCTGCCGGTAATGGCCTGGTCCTCCATGGTGGTATGTCCGATCAGCCATCCGGCACAGACTCCCAGGAAATGGTCAATAGCTTCCAGCGAATAATCTGCCTGATCCAGCTCCCGTTCCAGGGCCGGAAGGGTCTTCTCCCGAAATCCCTTATGGATACGGCTGTGCTGCTCCAGCCCACCGTAATCAATGGAGGCCATATAGAGCTCTTCATCTGCAAAATGTTTCAGTGCATGCTGCTTGAATAACTCAATCCCCTTCCGGCAGGCCTTCCGGCTGTTCTTTCCGCCAATCCAGCCGCTTTTTTTCTGTGTCAGAAGAAAAAGACTGTTGATCCCCTCAAAAAGTTGCTGATGCTCTTTGTCAATGTTGTCTACTCCGATATTAAACTCTTCTTTCCACGTAAATTGAGTACTCATGTGGTCTTCTGCCGCCAGGAATACGGATAAGCACTCCTGCAGTGCCATCGTCCCATTCCCCTTTTTGTGATGCTATGTCCGGCAGGCTCTCCTTTCTTGTTTTTTGAACATTTTCCCAACGATTGTATCACTCTGTTTCTGGAATATGCAGGAATTTTTGTAATTATATAACACTTTTTCAAATGATTCAAGATGTTATCCCGGTAGATTCCCGGCAAATGGTGCGTGTGAGTTACTTTTCACGGCCTGGGGAAATAGGGCATGATTACAAGGGACTCCCGAGAGTCCCTCATCCTGCTTTA